>JABARV010000014.1:95673-144346 GCA_019186965.1 Turneriella sp. | reverse complement strand
ACTATTCCCCAAAAGTGCTGGAGTGGTCAAAAATGAGGGTAAAATTTGAGGAAATGCTGGCTTTTAGGCGTGTCAGCTGCAGTTTCTTCACACCACTGAGGCCGTAGCGGCAGGTGGTTTTTGAAAGGTTACACGTTGTGCTTTGTGGAGAGGAGTTTTAAAAAATTTTTGGCGGCGAATATTTTTATTTGTACGCTGGAGTAGGTAAGCGGTACAACGAATTTACGGACTTAATCCCAACACCATGCCTTATTTTAAACACAACAACGAAGCAATGTATTTTCGTAAAAGCGGCAAAGGAAAAGATGCTCTTCTTTTCGTCCATGGCTGGTACCAAAACGGGATGCAAGCGTGGAGTACACAGATTGCCTCTTTTGAAAAAAAATACCATATTTTTGTACCAGACCTTCTTGGCCATGGCTTAAGTACTCTTGCAGATACGAAAAATTTTTCCATTGCGACTAATCGCGCTATTCTTACGGAGTTTATCCACCATATAAAAAAGACATACAAAATACGGCGTGTAATTCTTTTGGGACATTCGTATGGGGCGTTTGCTGTACTAGATTTAATAAGCCAAACGCCAAATCTGATAGCGGGTGTTGTTGTCCTTGCCGCTGTTGACGACTACGCACCCTACGTGGGACAGCTTAAGCGCATATTACGCTTTCCATTTTTTTTAGGGTTTATTTATTACCGCATCCAAGCGCTTTTAGGACTTTTTCCTTATGGCGATAGACAGCTTCTTTATGGGAATATTATCCCAAGCCTTTACCCCAAGCGCCTTCTTTATGGAAAAATAAAAAACAAGACCCTCTCGTTAAAAAATTCTCGTGCATATATGCGAGCGTTTATACACGCGAAAGTTATTTGGCCTAAAGAAAAAATCCGAACACCGATACTTTTGCTCTACGGAGAGAGGGATATTCTAACCCCGCACACGCATGCAAAAAAGATTGAACCCCGCTTTGTTTCTTCTTCGTGTAAAATTATTTTAAACGCGGGGCACAATGTACAAATCTCTGGAGCAAAAATTATAGAAAAAGACATCCTAAAATTTATTGAAAAATAAGTTTTCACCAGTTGTCGATGAGACTGTTAGGCTCTATGAAGCTTCGTTATATTTTTGTCGGTATTGTTTTTTTTGCCAATGTTGGCGTTTTTACTGCATGCCAAAAAGCGGACAAGGCATGGGTTGAAAGATACAAAAGATCGGTTCGCGACGATATAGATCTTTTTTTTGTACCTGAAAAGTATGCACTCCTTGAAGGCAGTTGGATTAAAAAAACAGCCACCGCCCGCTATAATAAAAAGCAGCTCGTGGCTGCGTTGGCACAGTACGGGCGCTCCCTTGAAGATTTGAAAAAAAATCCAGCGCTCGAATATAAAGAAGAAGGCGATATAGCCACGATGAAAGTCGGACGTATTTCGCACTCGACAGCATACGACTACGACACCCAAATTCCCCTTCTTTTTTACGGAAAATGGTTTCAGCCGCAAAGTAACTCAGCCGAAGTTTTTCAGCAGCATATTTCTCCAACGCTTGCAAAAGTAATGGGTATTGCAAAACCCTCGGGTTCTGAAGTTGAACCTCTTCCAATTTTAACAGGCGAGAAGTCAAAACCCGATATTGTCGTTGTTGTGGTTATTGACCAAGGCGGTATGGGACTTCTTACAACGCATAAAGACGCAGCGCCACACATTTACTCTCTTATGGCTAAATCAACAAATTTTACGAATGCACACGTAGGCCACCTTGATGCACACACTGCTGTAGGACACATGGCGATTGGTACGGGAGCTTTTCCACGTAAAAGTTCGGTTATTGGAAATACGTTCTTCCGCATGAAAAAGGAAGCAGGTAAAAACACCCTACTCATGCAAGAAATTTACGCAGGTAAAGACGAGAGCAAAGTAACCACCGACGAACTTAAAGCAGAAACGCTGGGCGATGTACTCAACCGCGAAACACACGGTAAAAGTATCGTTGCTTCGCAGTCGTACGCCCTTCGTGCTGCGATTGGAATGGGCGGTCACGGTGCCTTTGGCGTTACAAATGACGCCAAAGCAATTGCCGCAAGTAATTATATTTATTGGTTAAATCCTTCCGAATCAAAATGGATTACCGATACGCGCTACTACACGTTACCCAAGGTTGTTAGTTCAAGCGATGTTCTTCTTGCATATTTAAAATACTACCCAAAAGGTTACGAAGGCTACGATATTCGCGATAGAAAAAGCGCACAAAAAAACTGGGGTGTTTTGATGGCAACTCCTGCGGAAACACAACTCGAAGGTGAATTAATGCGTGCCGTTATCCGTGAAGAAATTTTAAACAAAAAAAGAAACAAGGATGGTTTTACCGATTTAATCTACATCTCGTTTAAATCTGCCGATGCTGTGGGGCACCAATTTGGCTACCATTCATTACAGGCACGGGAAACCCTTGCAGAAATTGATAAGCAAATTGGCGCAATGCAAGATTTTCTCACAAAGGAATATGGGGGCAACTACGCCTTAGTGCTTACCGCAGACCACGGTTGCGCGCCGGTTACAGAAATTTCGGGCGGCGCACGGCTTACCATTGAAGAAGTGTACGAGGCGGTCGATTCTCTTTTGCCTAAAGAGGCTCAAGCTACAGATTCTTTGATACAATTTATGACAGTAGGGCAAATATCGCTCAACCATGCGCTCATGAAAAAGTACAATATCCCTCTCGAAGCAATACGCGAGAAAATTTTATCTATAAAGCCACAGGGTCGCACTTTCTTTAAAGAGGTTCTTACGCGTAAGGATCTCGGCGTTGGCCCCTAAAGCCTCGCTTCGCTACGAGAATAAATTTGTAGCAGGACTTCTTTTTACTATTTTGGGTGCAGCGGGATTTTCTGCAAAGGCAATCCTTGCAAAACTTTCTTACCGTTATGGCATTAGCGGATTTGGCACACTAACGCTACGGATGCTTTTTGCGCTACCTTTATATGCACTTATTTTTGCATGGTATTTCCGTCGGGAAAATAGAGAAACACGCACCGCATTTCGCAAAGATATTTTTGCCATATCTCTTGTAGGTCTTTTTGGCTACTATTTTGCAAGCTGGTTTGATTTTGTTGGTTTGGAGTATATCTCCGCAAGTTTTGAAAGGCTTTTGCTTTTTATTTATCCTACCCTTGTACTTTTTATGTCTCTTGTTTGGTTGCGTAAAAAAGCGGGAAAAAAAGAAATTATTGCGCTTGTTATCACGTACATAGGTATTGGAATTTCGTACCATAACGAGGCAGCGTCGCTTGGTGAAAAAGCGCACATTGGCGCGGTTTACATTGTGCTCGCAGCGATTACTTACGCAATTTATCTTGTTGCAACAGAGAAACTTGCACAGCGTTACTCCCCCATGGTATTTACCAGTTTTGCAATTCTTGTTTCAGCGGTGGCTATCCTTATCCACGGGACTATAACGCATGAAAAACTCTGGGGATTTCCCACGCAGGTTTATTACTATACTGTTTTGATGGCAATTTTTTGTACTGTTATTCCTTCGCTCTTTGTCGCTTTGGGGATTGCGTACATAGGCTCTAACCGTGCTGCAATTTTAAGTTCTTTAGGCCCCGTACTTACGATTTACTTGGCGTATCTTGTTTTGGGAGAAGACGTAAACGCCGCGCAGATGCTTGGTACAGTTTGTGTAATTTTTGGAGTGGCGCTTTTAACGGTAAAACCAACAAAGAAAAACATACATGCATAAATTACTCCAAAACGCGTTTCAAGGTGACAAGTTTTCAATCGCAAAACTTATCTCTTTGTTCGAATCTTCAAACCCTACTGACACTTTAGAGTGCATCGAGCTTGATAATGCGCTACCTAAAAAAGCGCGGGGACTTCTTGTCGGCTTAACGGGTGCACCCGGTACAGGAAAATCGACACTCATCCAACATTTAGGAAACTCGCTTCTTACGAAAAAAAAAGAATGGCGTATCGCTGTTGTCGCCGTCGACCCTTCAAGTCCTATCTCTGGTGGGGCTCTATTGGGAGACCGAACACGCGTAAGTTTTCACGACAGCGAGCGCACTTATTTTCGTTCGCAGGCATCCGATCTCGACTTAGGCGGCATTGGGCGCAACACATACCGCGTGTGCCGTTTTTTACGGCATTTTTTCGATACCGTTTTGGTAGAATCGGTTGGCGTGGGGCAAAGCGAAATTGAGATTGCACGCCTTTCTGATATAACTTTGCTTGCCTTGCAGCCTTTTAGTGGCGACCAAATCCAGTTTATGAAATCGGGAGTTATGGAAATTCCGCATGCATTTGTGATTACCAAATGTGACGCTGAAGAGCTTGCAAAAAAAAGTTACCACCAGTTGCGCGCAAGCCTCAATTTCTTAGGACGCGTTGAGGCATCAACCGAAGGTATTCCTCCTATTTTTCAAACAAGCTCCCTTAGCAACTCTGGGTTTGACGAACTCGCAGAATATTTAATCCATGAAAAAGCAAAAATAGCCGTTGACGAAAGCGCACGCGAAGAATATTTTTTGAAAAAGGAATTGCGCTATTTTTTTGGAGAATACGGGGTTAAAGCGCTTACGCGTGAAATCCACAATACCTTTTCTGTTTCTTTTGAAACGCGACGTAAAATGTTACTCGATTCACTAAATGCACGCTGGGAGAAATATGCCGAAGAAGGTTAGGGCAACCACAGAAAATCCAAAGCAAGTCCTCCTTGAATATACAAATTTAGCGCGGCGCTACTCTTCTCAGTGGGCGCTCAACGGAGTAGATGGTTACCTTGCACAAGGAGAGGTTGTCGCGCTCCAAGGAGAAAACGGCTCTGGAAAATCGACCCTGCTTTTAACGCTTGCTGGAATTTTGCGTGCACACCGTGGAAAAATTATTTTTGCCGAAGGAGTAGGCGCACACCTCGTTGCACACTACCCTATGGCATATACCGCACTTAGTGTAGAGAAAAATTTGGAACTTGCTTCTGCTCTTTTGGAACCACAGACCTTCAGTATAGACGACGTTCTTTCGTATTGGCAAATTTCTTTTTTAAAACCAAAACCGCTTGCCGCGCTCTCGCGGGGACAAATGCAACGTTTTCTACTGGCACGGGCAATGCTCTCTAACGCGCACGTTTATTTTCTCGACGAACCTTTTACAGGACTCGATGTGCGTGGTGAAGAATTGCTTAAAGTATTTATTCGAGACCTACGCTTACAGGGCGCTGCGATTCTTTTCTCTGACCACGACCACTTACGCGCACAAAAATTGGCAACGCGGACAATCCGTCTTGTGGATGGAAGGTGCGCTCTATGAAAAAAATATTTGCGCTTATACGAAACGAAGCAGGGCTCTACTTAACAGGGAAAGGACTTTCGTTTGCGTTTATTTTGTCCCTTTCGCTTCTTGCTCTCATCCGTTTTGGAATGCCTGTGGATAGTAACGAAGCACACGGTTTTGAATTTTTGCCCGTCGTCGTCTATTGCATTGCCTCTTTGCAACTTATACTTATGGCAACGCAATGGGAGAGCGATGCGTACGCGTACCGCTATTACGCAATGCACCGTTTTTCACTAAGCAACCTTTTTTTGGCTAAAAGCTCTGTTTCGTATTTTGCGCAAATTCCGATTTGGGTTTTTTGTCTTGTTGGCTACTTCCTCTTTTTTCCTGTAGACATTCCTCCGTCTTGGATTATTGTACAGTTACTTGTAACCCCCCTCTACTTGGGGCTTGCGCTTGCCCCAGCGGGACAAATAATCGCAGCAGTTGCGCAGCATAGTACGCAAAAAAATTTTTTAGCAACCGCACTTTTTCTACCCATTTGCTTGCCCGTGCTTATCGCCGCCTCTGGCCGTGTAAGCGCTCTTTTGCAACGCCTCGATACTTTTAGGTACGATGCACTTATCCTTGCCGCTGCGCTTATTTTTTGGGGCGCTGGCAATTTGCTTTTTGCTTATCTTTTTGAAGAATAATCGCGAAAATAGAATGTGGGTGCTTTTTATCGCACTTTTGGGGCGGATTTTTCCCGAATACGTTTTTTATTTAACACCCTGTTTTTAACTTTCTCCGCATTTTTCTTAACTAAGACCCCCCTTTACGCAGAAAAAAATACCCGTAAAGAAGAACTCCAATACTACCGTAACGAATTTGAGGCGCGGTACAAATATCCAATTTACGATACCCTTTTTGAAAAAATAATTTGGGAACGCAAAGTCTCGCACATAGCTATGGAAATCCACGGCAACGAATACCGTGTGACACTCCTTATGATGCAAGAATATCCATGGAATTATAAAAGCCAAAACTACCCTATCCACTTCGCGTATAAATCTTTTGGCGAAGCGGCACAAAAATTTACATCAATGAACCATTTTTTACGCAACAATGGCGTTATGGCTGTGGGGCTAAATGGAAAAAAAATCGTAAAAGAAAGAATTTTGGTCGAGCCCAAGGGTAAGGCTCCCCCTAGGCCATCGCTTGGGCCTTTACCGGAGAGCGACCCTATCCTTACGCGGCAGGTTTTGCCGCGCCGCTTGCCTCTTCGGTAAGCTTTAATTACCCACGCAATTTTTACGCGACTTCTTCTTTAGGTTCCGCTTTTGTGTCTTTAGCGGACTTTTCTTTTTCAGCGAGCGCCTTTTGCAGTTTACTATCGGCATAAGCGGCACGCACTTTTGCTTCGAGTTCGTCGGCTATTTTAGGATTTTCAACGAGGTACTGGCGTACGTTTTCTTTTCCTTGTCCTAAACGGTTGTCTTCGTAGGAAAACCACGTACCCGATTTTTTGAGCACGCCTAAATTTACCCCTTCGTCGATGATGCATGCTTCACGCGAAATACCTTGGTTAAAATAGATATCGAACTCCGCTTTACGGAAAGGGGGAGCGACTTTGTTTTTCACTACTTTTACGCGCACGTGGTTTCCAATAGTCTCTTCACCTTTTGTGAGCGATTCCACGCGGCGGATGTCCATACGCACGGTTGCATAAAACTTAAGCGCGTTTCCCCCTGTTGTTGTTTCGGGAGAACCAAACATAACGCCGATTTTCATCCGTATTTGGTTAATGAAAATAACGACAGTATTTGTTTTATGGATTGCTCCGGTAAGTTTGCGGAGTGCCTGGCTCATAAGGCGCGCTTGAACCCCCATTGTTGCTTGTCCCATGTCACCTTCAATTTCCGATTTGGGAACAAGGGCTGCAACAGAATCGATAACGATAACGTCGAGTGCATTCGAGCGCACGAGTGATTCGGCAATCTCAAGCGCTTGCTCGCCGTTGTCGGGTTGCGCGACAAGAAGCTCGTCAATATCGACGCCAAGCTTACGTGCATACGAAGGGTCGAGCGCGTGTTCTGCGTCAATAAACGCCGCCATACCGCCCAACTTTTGTGCTTCGGCGATAATGTGCAGGGTAAGTGTCGTTTTTCCTGAAGACTCCGGCCCGTAGATTTCGATAATCCGTCCACGGGGAACGCCACCAACACCAAGCGCCAAATCGAGCGAGAGGGCTCCCGTTGAAATTACGGGAATTTCTTTCATCGCGTCGCCATTCATGCGCATAATGGCGCCTTTCCCGTACTGTTTTTCAATTTGCAGCAAAACCGAATCGAGGGCCTTTGCTTTTTCTGCGGCTTCGGCTTTTTGCGCTGCTGTTTGTGTTTTCTCGCTCATTCTAAGAGGGAGAGTACCATCTTTTTGTGCATTGTCAATCATAATTATGTCTCCTTTGGTCTATTGACTATATTGACCCTAAAGTAGATATTCTACCTTTTAGGTCTCTATATATTAAATACCAGAAAACACGCAAATTTTCTCACTTTTAGGAAAAAAAGTACACTTTTCTAAAAAAAAAGAACAAATTCCGCTTTTCTTTAATTTCGCCAGTTACCGCTTGGCCCAAGGAACTATCCATGGTGTCGGTTAATAAGCTCGCCATGTACCACAAAACGCGCCCGCACCCAGCTATCCATCCGCAGAAAACTGCTTTCCCGCATCGCGGATAATGCGTAGCGCCTCGGAGGCAGTTTGCGCAGCAATAAATTTTTCGCGCGTAGGAGCTTCGTAGAAAATCCGCGCAATCGACGCCATTATTTGCAAGTGTTCCTGTAATGCCGATTTAGGCGCAACAAGCATCACTACAATAAATGCTTTAGAACCGTCGATGCTCTCAAAATCAAGCCCGTCTTTGATGATGACGCATTCGGTCATAAAATGGCAGGCGGCGGGAATTACTGCATGCGGTATTGCCATCTGCTCGCCAATTCCGGTACTCATGAGCTTTTCTCTTTCATGCATTTCGTTTTTGATTTTTTGCGTAAGCGCAGAATCGAGATTTTCGCGTGTACACAACGCATCGCAGAGCGTCTCAATCAACACCCATTTATCCGCTGTGTTTAAAGATACACCGTTTGGTAACGCTAATAAATTAGCGCCTGGTTCAAAAATGTGGATTCCCTCTTCGCGAAGAGTGCTCTCCCAAGTGTGACGGATACCCTCTTTGTCCACACGGTATTATGTCACACACGAGTTTCAGGCGGTCAAGCCAATTGGGAGCGCGAACGGATAAGAAGGCGCCGTTCAATCTCAAAAATCTTTTCAGGTATTTTTTCTTTTCCCAAATCTTTTTTGTTATTTTCTTTAATAAATAAATCTGCGCCATATTTTTCAATTGCGGCTTTGGGCTTCATATCGCGCAGGCCAATAACCTGAAATTGAATCGCACCTGCTACGGGCCTACCTTGGTCGCTGCGACCGTCTTCGGTCTCCCGCTTCGGGAACGCAGTCGAAGCGCCCAAGGCATCTTTCGCTAGCACACGGTGAATACAATACACCGTCTCGCCCGATTTAGAAGGCTGCGTGTGGTAACCCTCTGTGTAACCTAAATCGGCAAGTGCGTTTTCTGAAATGTCACGCCCGGAAAGTCCCAAAAGCCACGCAAATACAAGACCTCCGTAGGTAATAGGGTCGCCACTCATTGCTCCCGACATTCCTTGTGAATAGAGTCTATCAAAGTGGAGCGGGTGTGTGTTACCTACGCGGTATGTCCAAGCAAAGTGTTCATCGGTAATTGTCCGGCCGTTGGGGGAAACAATAATGTCACCAACGTTAAAATCTTCGTAGTACGTATCGGGGCGAGTAACGCCTGTTGGCCATTTTTTCGCATCAAAATCGGGTATTTCAATTTCTACAGAATCTTGGTATGGAGGAATATCTATTTTAGAAGGAATAAATTTGGGTGGCTGGTATCCTTGTGGAGCAGGGGGCACCATTATTTTACGCATATACTGCGCGACACGCTCGCCGTGTTGGTTGTTGCCGACGGTGTTAATAGTTACAATACCAGGTTTACCTTCGCCCCGCTCTTTTTTATCGACGATTTTTGTGAACGAAGTAATAGTGTCTCCAGGGTAGACATTTTTTAAGAACTTCACGTTGTAGTAACCCAAGTTCGCGTATGCTTTTTCGGAATCGTTTTGCACTCCCAATGAAAGCAACAAATTAAAAACAAGCATAGGGCTTGCGGGGATTGCCTTGTGCCCTAATGCTTTAGCGTATTCGAGGTTAAGGTACAGTGGGTTTGCTTCAAGAAATGTCGTCGAGAAATCTTGTATCATCCCAGCGGTGACTGTCATGCCGCGAGGGTGTTCGTACGTCTCCCCAACGACAAAATCACCTAAATACTTGCCGTACTGCTTATATATTACTTTGCCTAGACTTGCGGCCTCTTGCGGCGCCAATTCTTTCATGTTTGTATTTGTAATTTTCATGCGACAGTTTCGTTAAAAAAGACAGGTTGTGAACAATGAAAAGGGGAAAGGTAGCCTGTTTCCGATTTTCTGTGCCGTCGTACAGACGGTATTCGCAGCTTTTTTCTAACTACCCTATTGAATTTCCCCTGTCGTTTTAACAACAAAAGTTTTATTTGCGGTAAGCGAATTAAACACCGCATGCGTGACGTATACATAGTCAGCACCGTCTTGTACGCCCACAATTAAAATTACCGACGTACCATTCGATACCGTAACCGGCGCCGAACTGGCGCTATTTGCAAGGGACAGCGAACTACTTATTTTCGTTAAATCATTTCCCAATACTGTGCCTTCGCTATATTCGAGTTTTGTGCCGCGCCAGAGTTCATACGCGATAGCAACGCCATAATTATTTGTGACCACCAAAGACGGTGATATAGGTGCAGGAGTTGTACCTGATGAACTTGATGGCGTAGATTTACCTAATTCGCATTTACAATTAATATCCTTGGAGTATATGGTTAGCAAAATCGCCAACAAAACAAACACGTAATGGACAAATTTTCTATGTTTCATTTTGTAAATCTCTCCAAACCGCTTGCATGGGTAAGTATGCGGTTTTCGTTATAACCCAACACAAGCCAATAGTATGTGCCAGAGGAAAGATCATCGCTACTTAATTTCTCGGTTGTACTTAACGGCTCGTTTGGGTTTGCAGCGTAGCACTTGTAAAAACTTGTAAGTGCACTGGCGGTTGTATCTAATCGTGCGGTTGATCCCGTCATCGCATGGCCTGCCAGCGACGATACTCCGGCGACGCACTTGCCCGCAAGGCTGCCCGATTGAAAAGCCTCGGCAGTTACACCGACGTTCGTGTTAAAAATAAGTACCGACACATAAGAGGCATTCGGTGCACTAAAATAGAACGTTTGTGGAATTGAAATCGTCTGTAAAGGGCGAGGACTTAATAGGTCTGCACGCGATTTATTTTGTACAAAAAGTGGGCGTGGTTGAATAGTTGACGACGACTTCTGCCGCGAGTCGTTATCAGTTTTTTCTTCAGCGTTGTTGATACACGCGGTGAAGATGAAAATGCTTGTTAACAAAATTTTTATTCTCATTTAAAACCTCACCCGCAACCCTGCACCAATACCCAATGCCTGTAAATAAAAGGGGCGGTTTACAAGGTTTGCTTGACCCAAAAATGAAATATTTGTGACTTCACTGCGCTCTAATGCGTTGAACGATTGGTAATAACGTCCTTCAAAAAAAAAACAAACCGAGACGCAGGGAAAATATCTACCCCCAAAATAGCAATACCTGTGGCGATGTGGATCAGCCGCTCATCTTCTGTAACATTGTAAAGTGGTTTATTTATTTCTGCTTCTAAAATACGCGTATAACCCACTTGGAGTCCAGCATAAGGAGCGATCGTCTCGCCAGCCCAAAAATGGTAGTTAAAACCAATGTGGAACATATAAAACTGGTATTCACGCGTATCATCGAGTTGGCTGTACGGCACCTTGTACGAATACGTATAACTACTAAGTGCAGGCGCAGCGAACTCAAACTTGATGAGTGCATCACCAAATGAATGCCCTATCCCTACCGTACCTAACGCGGTAGATTTATTAAATCCACTTAGCGGACTAAAAAGAAAACCAGAGATACTTGCATACGGACGGTTGGTATAAAGCGTCTCAACCAGAAACAAATCGATTTTACGTTTTTCATCGGTTGCCACATCAATTGCTTGCTCTGCGGTTTTGTATTTCTTTTTTGTTACTTGGATTGTGTGTCGGCCTTTTGTCGTTTTGAGTGCAACCACAGGTGATTCTCCCACAAAATTACCGTCAAGGTACACTGCTGCGCCGTCGGGCACGGTGGCGACTGTCAACTCTGCTAAATCTTCGCCGGTTAGAAGCGCGATAAACTCGGACAAGAGTGCGTCGAGTTGACTAAAGATGGTATCCACCGAACCCGTCGCCCGCCGCATTGCAATGACCGACGCAGTGGTCACATCGACGGCTTTGATACTCACCTGAAGCGTTGCCGATTGGCCGCTATAAACACCCACCACAAGAATATCGGCGGGGATTTTCTTTATCGGCAAATTGACGGTGTCGCCGTCAAAAAGGCCACTCTGTTGCAGCTCCATTTCTTTGAGTACCGCACCTAAATGATTACGCTCCACCAGACGGATTTTCTTCTCTTTAGATAAACGCGCCGCGACAGAATCGGCCAGCGATTGGCCTAAAAAATCAAGTCCTTTATTTTTGGTTTCGTTTTGGAAACGCAACACCGCCACAGCGGGCTTTTTCTTATTTGCGTGTGGGGCAGCATAAAGTGGTGCAAAAACCATTAGCCAAACTACAGCAAGAAGAGACGACTTTTTAACCGCTGCATGGCGCATACCACGCTCTATACTTATATACACCAACTTGTCAAGAATTTTAGCTGTTTGTTTCTAAAATTTAATTAGCTTATTTCTGGGTAATTTTCAGTTTAATTGATGATTTTTCATAAATTGAATTTCAAATTACCCGTTAGTTTGCCAATAAGCAAAATGAAAACTATCACAAATCGTTACGCCTGTTTCAGGTATCTTTATACGCCCGTGTTCGGGCACAAGAATTGTTTTGGAAAGAACTTTTTCTTGGCCAATAAGTTTTTCAATTTCGATAAAACCAGCCGTGTTTTTTTCTGGATTTTCTGAAGTTTTACACTCCAGTAGGTGCAGCGAGCTACCTTTTGCAAAAACTAAATCAACCTCTTTACCATAATGGTCACGGTAATAAAATAAATTTTGAATTCCTGTTGTGTTCAGCATCGCCTTGTATGCTTCGGAAACAACATGGTTTTCAAAAAACTGTCCGTACATATTGAGCGAATATAATTCTTCTGCAGATTGAATGCCGTTCAAAAACGCTGCTAGTCCCGTGTCAGCAAAATAAAGTTTAGGTGCCTTTACAATACGTTTGCCGAGGTTTTTGTAATACGGCCTGAGCAAGATAAGAATGCCCGATGCTTCAAGCGCGGCAAGCCAACTTTGTACGGTATTGACACTCACCGATGCTTCGCTGGCAAGTGCGTTTGATGAAACAAGCTGGCCAATGCGTGATGCACACAACCGCATAAAAAGTTGGAATTGCCGTAAGTCGCGTACTTGAATCAGTTGTCGTAGATCGCGTTCAAGGTATGTCGCTGTATAATCAGAAAAAAATCGACTTATGTCAAGACGACGACTATACACCTCGGGATAACCACCTTGCCAAATAAAATTGAAAACGTCTGCTCTCTTGGGTGTGCGTTTCAGATGAACGTATAACTCTTTAATAGAAAGCGGCATGCAATGCAAAATGGAAACTCGACCCGCCATTGTCTCTGAAACATTTTTCATGAGTGGCATTTGCTGCGACCCGCTTAAGAAAAATACACCATGCTTGTTACGTTTTTGATCGATTTCTGCTTTGAGATACCTAAATAATTTGGGTGCATACTGTACTTCGTCTATGATGACAGGCCGCTTAAATTTTTTAAGGAACTCACCTCCCGAATACTCAGCTTCTTCTGCCGAGCTGGGCAAATCAAGGCTCACAAATTCCGCTTGCGGAAAAGTTTTGTGTAAAAGCGATGTCTTTCCACTTTGGCGAACTCCGGTGAGAAGTATAGCCGGACGTAACTTCGCTTCTTTTTTTAAAATAGTGTCGATATTCCGTTTAATCCACATTCGGGTAATTTTCAGTTCAATTGATGAAGTGTCAACTTTTCAATTATAAAGTACTTTACTCCGTGCCGGAATATGGTTTTGCCTAAATCGCTCGTAGGGATAGTTATCCCTCCATGCGACATAATTAGAGATAGTTACCCCCTAATGTGACATAACCCAGATTTTTTTGCGATATAATTCTACAGTATTTTTATTTTCTATATCCTGTTTTCGCTTTATACTCATTTCTAAAAAATCCTTGTCTTGATCAATTCCCACAAATCGCCGATTTACAAGATTAGCAGAAATTCCTGTGGTGCTACTGCCCCCTTGTGATTTATCCCAAGCTCCTTTATTCACGCTTACAATTTTACCGCTTTGGATGGAAAGACCATTGTTTGATAAAAAGTAAGGCGGATCTGCAAAGACCATATCAAACGTATGTTCAAGTTGAGGTAAAAGTTATTCAACTAAAATTCTTAATCGTTCTAATTTTGAGAAAATGTGATTCTTTGGTTTTTCTAATTCCTCAAAGTGTTTTTTTTCATCTTGATACAAATACTGAATAACTTCTTTTATTAAATCCTCCTTTTCATTAAGCAAATCATTAGGAATGATTTCGCTTTTTGATAAATCATTATAATCCAAAATTATTTCTTCTGAATTGTACATTTGATTTACTTTTTCAATTGCTTCTCCAATATTTTTAGCTTCAATATCAACGGTTCTTGATAGTAATTCCTGAACCTCAATTTTAAATGTTTTCATAATTTAATTTTTTATAATTTCCTCGACCAACAAATTCAATAATTCCTTTATCTCGCAAAATTTGTAATTGCTGTCTTATTTTATCTTTTATGAAATTGTTGCTTGGATATTTCAGTTTTAATTTTTCTTCAAACCTATAGACTTCATCAAGTGTAAATATTTCTTTTTTGATTAAATCAACACAAGTCATTATGTCTAAAATCCAACCTTTGGCATCTTTACTTTTTGTTCTTAAAAATAAGGTTTTATTAAAAGTTTCTTTTACGATTTGTTGATTGACTATTTTTGTGTTTTTTACTAAAAACACTTTCCCTGCATCTGTAACTTTTGAAATATCAATATTACAACCAATCCAACCTGCTCTTCTTGCTGTTTCTGCTAATGGAGGTCTTTTAGTGATAATTTCAGGTGTAAAAAATTGCTTTGGAATAATTAGAAAATCATTGACCGTCTAATTTTTTGTATAAGTCAAAAAGAAAAAATTCGGATTGTTTTCTGAATTTATTCGTTCAATCATTGTGGAATAAGCTCCGTCAGTAATTGTATTTGAAAGTTTTCCGCTTTTGCTTTTCAACTCAAATTCTTCACTACATTTTTTGCAATAAAAATCAGCAACAGGACGATTATTTTCAAATTTATTCAACGGAATTTCGCCACAACTCGGACAATACGAATTATGCAAAACCCAATTTTCTGTTAGAAGTCTTGCGATTTGTGAATTACTCGCATATCCGTGAGCTAAATTCGTATTGAAAGCCAAATTCATATTATGCGGCTGATTGCGTTAGGGGTTGCAGTGGAAATCCTTTTTGTGAGGAACGAACAAAAAGATTGGAACGGAAAACCCGACCGAAAGGAGTACTTTCTCGTGTGTTGTATGTTCCACGCTTATTATAGTAATACTCTTTTTTCTTAAATATATCTTTTTCTAATGTGTGATACTCATTCTGTATGCTTTCTAAAAGTGAAATCAATTCTAACGGTTTAGTCGCGATTATTTTATAAGCATTTATTAAATCTTCATTTATATCGTTAATAACAGCACGTTTAAGATTTGGAAATCGTCCAAGCATCCAAAATAAAATAGCTCCACTACCGACAAAAGGTTCAATGTAAATAAAGTCATCACTGTGTACAAATTTGGGTAAAGAACGATCAATATCTGTAATAGGCTGGGTTTTTCCACCTGCCCATTTTAAAAACGGTTTTGCCGTTTTAGAGTTTGGCGGACTATTTAATTTCATGATTCTACTTCACGTCTTCCTATTTTAATAGAATAAAAATTACGCAGACCACGAAAGCCATCATCCTTTACCAAACATTTTTTTTATTGCAAACACCGAAAGTTTGAGCGACGACTTCACCCAATTCACCGCGCTGAGTGGCGATGAAAAATAGAGCGCGGCTTTAAGCGCGTCGTACGTTTCGGGTGAAAATGGAAACCACCATAAATTGCGCGGGGGAGTGAGTAAGTCCCAGTTGACGACTTGCGGTTGCGTCATTTCTTCAAGCCCTGCCGCGCCGTGCGTGCGTCCCAATCCGCTTTGCTTGAAACCACCCCACGCGGTTTCCGAAAGACCGTGCGTGTAAAGATGGTCGTTGATGGTGACGACGCCCGCTTGAAGGCGTGGCGCAAGTTTTTTTGCGCGCTTGGTGTTTTTCGTCCAAACCGAAGCAGTAAGACCCATCGTGGAATCGTTCGCCAGGCGGATGGCCTCTTCTTCGGAATCAAATTTCATGACGGGTAAAATTGGCCCAAAGGTTTCTTCGCGCATGAGTTCCATTTTGTGATTCACGTTGGTTACCAGCGTTGCAGGGAAAAAATTACCGCCTTTAGTGTGCGCCGTCGGTTTCGAGGTTGCAACCACTTTCGCGCCTTTTTTAAGCGCGTCTTTAAGTTGTGTGTCAATCGTCTTGTATTGCGACGGCGTGGTCACTGCGCCCATCTCGACATTAAAATCCACATCTTGGCCATGGCGGATTGCTTCTGTCTTGGCTTTCATTTTTTCTAAAAAATTGTCGTACACTGTATGATGCACATAGATGCGTTCAACGCCGCCGCACGATTGGCCGGCGTTTTGGTATCCAGCCCATGCGGCGCCGTTGGCTGCACGCTCTAAATCCGCATCTTCAAAAACAATCATCGGGTCTTTACCACCCAACTCCAACGAAAGCGGCACCAGATTTTCCGCGCACTCGGCCATCAGCGTTTTTCCTGTCGCCACAGACCCCGTGAAGAAAATTTTACCAACACCGTTTTGGATCATCGCGGTGGAAACTTCGCTCCCCGAACCCACGACGTGTGTGAAAAGGCCATCGGGAAGTCCCGCCGATGCAACAATGTCCTCAATCGCTTTCCCCGAGGACAGCGTCACCCCCGCGACTTTGAGGACCACAGCGTTACCCGCCATGAGCGCCATCACCACTTCGCCAAACGGAATCGAAAGTGGATAATTCCACGGACTGATGATGCCCACCACACCCCACGGCACGCGCACGATTTTTGATTTCTTATTGAAAAAAAGCCAACTGGAACGGTTGAGGGGTTTATCCGCCAAAACCTTCGCCGCATTTTTAGCGTACCAGTTTGTCGCCAAAGAAATGGGCAACACTTCGGTGGCGAGCGCATCGGTGCGTGACTTGCCGTTCTCACGCGAAACAGCAAGCGCCAGTTCGTCTGCGTGTGCACTGATATACTTACGCATGCGCAATACGTGTTTTGCGCGTTCGCGGTACGAAAGTTTCGCCCATTCGCTTTGCGCAGCACGTGCGCGTTCCATAATTTGTGGAAACTTGCGCAAATCGGTGTTTGCAAACTCAGCGACCTTTTCACCTGTTGCTGGATTATACGTTATCGTTGTTTTGGATGCCTTTGCTTTTGAGACGCTCTTTTTTGCCATGTACAAAAAGACTCTTCTTTAGCGCGGCCGTAAAGCACTATCTTTAAACTATCTTGACGTTATGATAAAACTACCGTAGCTATTCTCTGGATAATCCATGTTGCAATCATCCTTTTCCTTTCCACTTAAAAATCCAATCCTTATTTTTTCGTTAATCCTCTTTATTATACTTCTTGCACCTGTTTTATTGCGCCGTTTGCGTATTCCGCACGTAGTGGGATTAATTTTAGCAGGAGTCCTTATTGGCCCTTACGGCACCAATTTAATGGAACGCGATGCAAGTATTGTTCTTTTTGGAACCGTTGGTATTTTATACATCATGTTTATTGCAGGGCTTGAAGTAGATATTGCTGACTTCGTTAAACAGCGCAACCGCAGCCTCGTCTTTGGATTATACACTTTTTCCATACCGATGGCTTTGGGCACCTTTGCGGGAAAGTACGCCTTGCAGATGTCTTGGCCTGCGGCAATACTTTTGGGTAGCCTTTTCGCGTCACACACGCTACTTGCATACCCCATTGTTTCGCGTTATGGGATTACGAAAAATGTCGCTGTTACAATCGCCATCGGCGGGACTGTTATCACCGATATTTTAGCCCTTCTCGTTTTGGCGGTTATTGTTGGGATGTCACGTGGTACCGCAGACGGCGTTTTTTGGAGTCGCTTGGGTATTTCTACAACGCTTTTTGTCGCGTTTGTAATGTTTGTTATTCCCCGAATTGCCCGATTTATTTACAAACGTATTGAAGACGAAATTGCCCAGTATATTTTTACTTTAGGTATTGTCTTTTTCTGTGCGTTCCTCGCAGAGGCAGCAGGTATCGAAGGAATCATTGGAGCGTTTCTTGCAGGGCTATCGCTTAACCTATTGATACCGCGTACTTCGCCGCTTATGAATCGTATCGATTTTGTAGGCAACGCGCTTTTCATTCCCTTTTTTCTTATTGGCGTTGGTATGCTCGTTAATTTGAAAATATTTTTTATAAGCCCCAAAGCCCTCCTCACCGCAGCTTTGATGACGACGATTGCTATGGTGAGTAAATACGCAGCGGCTTTTTTTACACAAAAAACTTTTCGGCTTAGCGTTCCCGAACGTGGCATCATTTTTGGGTTAAGCAATGCACAAGCTGCAGCAACACTCGCTGCAGTTTTGGTGGGCTACCAAGTGGTATTGGGGAAAGATGCACAAGGCGCAGATATTCGCCTTTTAAGCGAAGATATTTTGAATGGAACAATTTTAATGATTTTGGTAACATGCACTGTCGCTGCATTTATCACCGAGCGTGCGGCGCGAAAAGTTGCAGATAAACAAACAACCGAAACCGTACAGGATGAAAAAGATGCACGTGTGCTCCTAATTGCGCTTTCGGAAACAAATGCGGCAAAAGAACTTATTGACTTGGCAAGTGCAATGGTAAACCGGAAAGCAGGCGATATCGTCAGGGGTATCCATATTGTAAACGAAGCGGGAGATACCTCCGACACAATAAAGCATAGCCGAAAGCTTCTTGAGCAAGCGGGGAAATACGCGGCAGGTTCCGGTTTCGAGCTGCCTTGCGATTTACGCGTCGATTTAAACGTTACAACAGGCCTCATCCATGCAGCACAAGAAAAACGCGCAGAAGAGCTTTTGGCGGGATTCCACAAGAAAACTTTTCTTTCACGTTCGACAATCGGGCATATTATCGAGAGTTATTTGGAACGTAGCCGCGACATCGTCTATATGTACCACCCCGTACAACCTTTGGGAACGTACAAAAGGCTCGTCGTCGTGGTACCTCCGCATGCAGAACGCAACCATGGTTTTTCTCGCTGGTTTCGTAGATTGCGTAATCTAGCAACGAGCGCAGGACTACGTACAGTTTTTTACGGAACCAAAAACATCGAAGTAGAAATTAGGCGTAGGCTCAAAGCGGCAAAAGATACCAAGCCTGTTGACTTTGTCGAGTTTGATAACTGGGAAAATTTTGCCTATTTACGAGACGAGCTTGCCAGCGACGATTTTCTTGTTGTTGTGCTTTCGCGCAAGGGAACTTTTTCAGATACGCCTGTTCTTTATAAAATTCCAGATGTTGTACAGAAATACTTCCAAAAGCATGGTGTTTTACTCGTGTTCCCAAGAGCAATCCAACCGAGTGGAATTGGTTGGGGCCAAGACGATGAGATGATTACGCCCATACGGGATGCATGGCGTTCGGGTTGGAAAGGGGTGCGCCGCTTTTTTCGAGGCACTCCTAAACGGAAAGAGCGCGAACAAAAACTGTAGGTTTAGTGGGTTGCACTATCGATGGCGCGGATTATTAACCCTTCTGTTAAAACCTGCGGTAAAAGAGTCACGCTTCCTTTTCTATCATAAAATGCATACACGGGAAGTCCTGCACGCCCCAGCTTTGTAATTTCGTCCGCAATGGTATCGTCTAAATTTGTAAAGTCGGCGCGTAAAAGCGCAACGCCTTTATCGGTAAAATACTGCATTGTCTTTTTCGTAAACGCAACTTCTTCATTTACTTTGCAGGTAATACACCAATCGGCGGTAAAATCGATAAAGACAGGAGTACCTTCTCTAATGAACGCATCACGCGCTTGTATAGTAAAAGGCTGCCATCCTTGGGCTACATTGTTTTTTTTATTTTTCGTTATAAATCCGGCGTATGTAAAATGGAATGCAAAACCGAGAGCCAAGAGTATTGCCGCATAACGCAGTACACGCGCCCAATTTTTTGCAGGCGCCATTTGCTCACGCCCCCAAAGGTAGAGCGCGAACGCAACCAAAAGTATCGCAGTAAGGAGTAAAAACGCAGAACCTGTTAGGGCGTCAAAAACCCACACAAGCCACAACGCAGAAGCAGCCATCATAAAACCTAAAACGCCTTTAAAGGTAAAGAGCCATGCGCCAGGTTTGGGAATCCATTTTCCACTTTTGGGAAAAAGCGCGAATAAAAAAAACGGTAACGCCATCCCAAGCCCTAAAAGCGGAAACATTAGAAATCCCGCAAACGCAGGAAGGGTAAGCGAAGCCCCCAGAGCGCTCGCCATAAAAGGAGCGGTGCAAGGCGTTGCAGCGACAACCGCAATAATTCCGGTCATTATGTCGCCAAGCGCGGGACGGGTTGTAAGTACGGGAGCGCGAATTTCAAAGACACCAAAAAGGTTGAACGCCATCGTTGCAAAAAGGATTGCAATTGCCGCAACAAAGGCAGGGTTTTGTAGCTGGAATCCCCAACCAATTGCCTGCCCGCTTGCACGCAAAATTAGAAAAAGACCACCAACAGCGCTAAAGGTTAGGGTTACGCCCAATGTATAAGGAAGCGTTTGTCGGATTTTTTCCGAAACAGTTTTTTCGTTTTTGTTCGAAGTATCTTTTGTGCTTTTATCGACGATGGACATCGCTTTAAGAGAAAGTACAGGTAATACGCATGGCATAAAATTTAAAAGAAGGCCGCCCAAAACAGCGAAAAGGTAGTAAAGATAAACAGGTTTTGCCTCGGCCGCCGCATTTTGCGCAAACAGGCTTTCTGTAGCTATCGCGAGGATAAACAAAGCCGTACGCATACCGAAGAATATACAATGCGAATGGTTTTTCTGCAATAATTGCGTATACCCCTAAGTTTGGAATTTTATAAAAATAATAAAATAAATTGACATTATGAGAGTGAAATTGGGGCATGAGTTTAGTCTCGATGTAGTACGAGACGATAATAAAGCGTGACCCCCTTAGGGTTGTAATACTGCACAAAAAGAGAGGAAAAAATGTTACTAAATATGAAACGCACCACTAAAGTAGCTCTTGTGCTTGCCATTGCTTCGGCGTCTTGGCTTGTCGCGCAAGACTTACAGCAACCCGGCCTTGATGCCTCTGATAAAGCTGCGCAAGATGCCGAAAAAAAGGTCGATGAAGCGGAGCGCGCAACCGAAGGCACAACAACGCCAGCGCGGGTCGAAAATTCAGCATCTGCTGATACTGCAACGCACTCGACTGCGACAGCGGATAACCAAGTAGGCCGTATCTTCAACGATGGTAAAACAACCTATGCAACTTCGCAGGCAAGATTCGAGCTTACAGCTACAGACAATGTCTCTATGCTAGATTATATCGAGTACAAAATTAACGATGCGAACCAATTTAGTGTATACGGGCATCCGTTTAGCATCGATAAAGAAGGTCCACACCGCATCACATACCGCTCGGTCGACCGTGTGGGTAACCGCGAAGAAGATAACATCTTTAACGTGACTATAGACAACTCAGGCCCATACATGAATTTTGCCCTTAACAAGGCTCCCGTTGTCATCGATGGAAAACGCTATTTGGCGCCAGGCACAAAACTTGAAGTTCGTGCAACAGATAACTACAGCGGAGTAAAATCTGTAGAGTATTCTATCAATGGATCCGATTGGCAACCATATAAAGACGGTATCGTTCTTGATAAAGCAGGTGCAGCACAGTTTAAATACCGTGCCATCGATAACTTAGGAAATAAATCGGAAAATTCAAGCGGATTTACTACAGCATCTGCACAACAAGGTGCAAGTCCAGACGATTTAGCGATTATCAACTCTCTTTATGTAGAAAACACTCCTCCAATCGTACAAATAACTCCAACAAACCGTTGGATCAACGTCGACGGAAAAAAATACGCACGGCGCGACAATAGCTACCTTGTAGAAGCACAGGACGCAGAGTCGGGCGTTGCAAATATTTTTGTTAAAGTGGATAATGCTGCAGAATGGCAAATTTATAGCGGACGTCTTGTTTTCCAAACTGAAGGTCCACGCAGCATCGAAGCAAAAGCAGTCGATAAAGTGGGTAACGAATCAGCTCCAGTAAGAGTAGATTTCATTGTAGATGACAATCCTCCAAAATCAACAATCCGCCCCGTGGGTGGCAATACTGCACCCGCGCCTGCAGAGCAACCTGCTGCGCAATAAAACCCGCAGATTGTTTCGAAAAGGCCTCGCTTTGGCGGGGCTTTTTTTTGCTCTTCCTTTTCTTTTTAGTTTAGCTTCCTTGAGGGCAGCGCAACTGGAAAAGTTGCCGGCAGATTCACAAGAAAATTTTCGTAAGTTTATCGAGGAATTTACCCCCTTAGTTTTAAAATATGAAAAAGCCGGTAGAAATCCGCGCTGGGGTAACAAAAATAAAGATTGTGCTGGGTTGGTTCGTTACCTTTTTTGGGAAGCCTTGCAGGACCATAACGAAAGCTTTTATACTATATACCCTGAAATGTACGCTATACCTAAAGCTTTGGCGGACAAAAAAGCGCAGCAGTTGCGCCAAGGATGGATGAAAAGTGCAACTACAGCAAGTGGATTGGTGCGCCATACCACTTACTTGGGCAAAGAACGTACACAGCTCCAATTAAAAACAGGAGATATCTTATTTTTTGAATCACGGCGGCTAAAAATTCGGCACGTTATGCTTGTTGTGCGTGTGCAAGAGGAGCTGTATTTAGTTTATCATACTGGCGACACCCGTAACGAATTACGGATTCGTACATTTGCGGATTTAGGCGCCTTGCTCGAAACACACTGGCATGCAACGCCTACAAATCCTGTTTTTCAAGGGTTTTTTCGTCCATCGTTTTTGGACTGAAGTATAAATCCTGTATCCAAAAAACCCTAATTTTAAACGCCAAAAGTATTGACGCCGTATGCATGCCGTGCAAACCTCGCGCAATCGGAGGAAACTCCTAAATTTGCGCATTTTCTAAACTAAAGAGGTATTGAATGAAAAAGATTATTGCTCTTTTCCTCTCTGTCGGAATTTCTGGTGTGTTGCTCGCACAACAACCAGCAGGCACCGATCCGAGGAACTCACAGCCTATCGTCGTAGGTGGGGAGACAGGTCCCGAAACGACGTCTACCATAAAAACCATTACGACCCGGAAAGCATATACAGCAACGACAACAATTCCAGAAACAACAACAACTGTTGTTGCGCCAGACCGTGTTCTTGTTCGCGAAGGCGCTCTTTCGTGGTTGAGCCTTGGTTTAAGAACATCGGTAGATTACCACATCGAACCTAAAGATGGTTCAATGAGCTGCTTGTGGTTTTTTGGAGAATGGTATAATACTTCATGGGGGCTTCAAGCAGGTGTAGGTTACCTTTGGATGCCTTTAACAACGTATACAGATAACCTTGGACGCAATACTTTCAACGGTGTTGGAACACGTGGGTATGTTGCTGTCGATTTTATCGGTAAATATTACTGGTGGTTTGCCCGTGCATGGTGGATTGGCGCCGGTGTAAACTACGCTGCACTCTTGGGTGGCCAAATTAAATGGGACGCTCCAGGTATTACTACAGCTACTAACCCTGCTGACGGTACTGCATACCAGTATGCGCGTTGGGTGGACGTAGCCCCAGGTGGCGGACTTTTCTACGCACAGGTGGGTACAGGTCTTCGTATTGCAATCGGCAATTCGTTTAACGTTGTGAACTTTGAACCAGAATTCCGTGCTTTGATTCCTTTGTCGACAGTAGCAGGCACAGGCGTTGTACTACGGTTTAATCTTGGTTTCTCTTACGCTTTTGGTCTTTTCTAAAAGCGAGAAGAGTTATATTTAAATATGAGACCCCGGCTCGCCGGGGTTTTTTATTTTCGGGGTATATCCTTAAGTTAAGGTGGATAATGGGTGCACCTAAGTTTGGAGAAGTGACTGCGGCAAAAAATATTTTTGAAAAGAACCAAGGGTTCTACCAAAAACAGCGCGAAGTTTTTGAAGCGTCTCCGTGGAAATCTGCCGTCATTTCATGTTCTTGGCCTACTGGCTACACAGCTCCCGACACAACACACGGGGCAAAACCTTTAGAGCGCGACGGCGTTCAAGTTTTTACCGTCGAGATGCCAACTTACACAATCGCAAAAGAAAAATTTTTGGAATTTGTTGATTTTATACGCACAGACGACCAGTTTCAATACGACTTTCTACTCGATTTAACAGCGGTCGATTTTCTAAAATCTCCACACGATTTAACCCAAAACCAACAAAAGCGTTTTCAAATGCTTTATCTTTTTCGTTCGCAAGTTCCCGAAAGGCGTTCGACAAAAATGCGTATTTATGTGCCTGTAGATGAGGGAGACGAAATGCCGTCTCTTACTGCCTACTGGGATGGGGCAAATTGGCCAGAGCGCGAAGTTTTCGACCTTATGGGGATTAAATTCTCAGGCCACCCCGATTTACGGCGTATTATGATGCCCGAAAATTATCGGGGGTTTCCTTTACGCAAAGATTTTCCCGTTAAAGGCATTGGCGAAGATTATCTCATTGAGGATCTCCTTTACAAGCGGCGCAATGTCGATTAATCTGTCGAACGCAATGTTGTCACCCACGTACCGCGGAAAGGTGCGCGACGTTTACGATTTGGGCGACAAGCTCGTTTTGGTCTCTTCCGATAGACTAAGCGCATTCGATGTTGTTTTTAACGACACAATCCCCGGTAAAGGTAAAATTCTAAATACCATATCGGCGCACTGGTTTTCGCTCTTAAAAAATATCCCAAACCATTTTATTTCTACCTCGCCTCAAGACATGCCTCCACAGTTTTCCTCCAAAGAATTTTTAGAGCGGTCGATTCTTGTACGCAAAACAAAACGCATTGATTTCGAATGCGTCGTACGTGCATTTCTTATGGGTTCGGCATACAAAGAATATACTGCCAACCAAACTGTTGCGGGCGAAAGGCTGCCTTCGAAGCTACCAAAAGGCGCGAAATTGCCGCACCCTCTTTTTACACCCGCCGTAAAAAACGACACAGGGCATGATGAGAATATTTCGTTTGCTCTGATGCAAAGTAGCATTCCCCAGTCTGCTGATACACTGCGCGATTTAAGCTTAAAGATTTTTTCTTTTGCGGCAAATAAATTAAAAGAAAAAGGCATTCTTCTTTTAGACACCAAATTTGAATTTGGGATTTTAGATGAAAAAATACTTCTTATCGACGAAGTATTTACTCCAGACTCTTCGCGCTTTGTGGAAATTGAAGAGTACGAAAAAGCAATGCGCGACGGAGGCGAAATCCCCACTATGGATAAGCAGATTATCCGCGATTATGTGGAGAGCATCGGTTGGAATAAAATAGCGCCGGCGCCTCGTTTGCCCAAGGAGATAATTGAAAAAACCGTTTTACAGTATAAAAAAATCGAAAAAATTATTCTCGGCATTAAAAATTGATTAGAATAGGGTAGCGCATGAAAAAGTATTTTGCCACAGCGACAGTACGTTTTAAAAAGTCGGTACTGGAACCACAAGGGCAAGCCGTTCAGCTTACCCTTGCTGAAAAAGGACTAAAAGAGTTTTCTCTTGTTCGCGTGGGCAAAATTATCGAGGTTGAACTCGAAGCAGAATCCTTAGAAACCGCAAAGAAAAAAATGGAAGACCTCGCAAACTCCATGCTTTACAACGACGTAATGGAAACCTGCGAACTTACCGTTCGTGAAAGCTCTCCATGAAAGTTGCAGTTCTCACATTTCCGGGGAGTAACTGCGATAACGACCTTATCGAAGCATTGCGGGATGATTTTTCCGCTTCGGTAGATGTGCTTTGGCACACAAACACTTTTGTTCCAACCCACGATTTTTACTTTGTTCCTGGAGGATTTTCGTACGGCGATTATTTACGTACAGGCGCACTCGCAGCGCAGGCGAAATCCCTCGGCTCCTTGCGCAGCGCCGCAAAAGAAGGGCGCCCCATTTTGGGAATTTGTAACGGTTTTCAAATCTTGTGTGAAGCAAAACTTTTGCCAGGGGTGCTTATACGCAACAAAGAGCAAAAGTATATTTGCGAATGGACTCCCCTTAAGGCGGATGGCTTTTGGCAGGGGGCGTTTCCAGAAAATTTTCATCTTCCCATTTCTCACGGCGAGGGTAACTTTATTTGTTCTCCTGAAGAAATGGAAGAAATTAAACAAAACGGGCAAGCGTTTCTACGTTATAAAGAAAATCCCAATGGCGCGATGCACGATATAGCAGGCGTTACTTCTAAAAACAAACGTATTTTTGGGCTTATGCCGCATCCTGAACGCGCAATTAAAGAACAAAAAGATAACGCACTTTCTAAGCATAAATTCGGAAGACTGTTTTTTGAAAAATTATTTTCTGGAATGGGTGTTTAAGTATATTGCATCCTTTTAACCTGTGGAAAATAGACCCAATAGAGCGCTTATAGCAGGAATCTTTGGCGCGTATTACCACATACTCCCCTTCATCGAACACGAGGGTAAAAGAATTTTTTTACCACGGCTTAAAGCAAAAACACGCGGAAAGTTACGCATCGACTACCAAGAAAAAAATGTGGGGTATAAAAAACTACGCGAAACCCTCCTTGCCGTTGGCGATGTTGCAACCATAAGCTACGACGAAAAAAATCTGGAAACGGCTGTCATCACAGGGGTCGAAGCAAGGCATAACGCAATACACCGCGCATCGTTTGGTCGCCAGCAATGCCTTGCCGCAAACGTCGACGGAGTTCTTGTAATGGCGTCGATTTTATCTCCTGATTTTTCTTTAGGCTTTGTCGAGCGCTCTCTTGCAGAGATACACATTGCGGGTGCAAAAGCTGCGCTTATCGTCAATAAATACGATCTTGTGAAAAAGCGTATCGACGAAACTGAAAATATTTTTAACTACTATGAAAAAATTGGGATCCATGTTTTTCGAGAAAGCGTTAAAATTTCTCTTTCCGAGAAGCTCCGCAATTTTCTGATACAAGGAACGTGGCTTATTTTGGGGCAGTCGGGCACGGGGAAAAGTACTCTACTTAATCGCGCCTTGGAAGGTGACATACAAAGCGTGGGTGAGCTAAGCCTTATCGAAAAAGGAAGGCACACAACGACAAATCCAGCACTTTATTTTAACCCAAAACAAGCAGGGCTGGTTCTTATCGACGTGCCCGGGCTACGCGAATTTGGGATGCACCACCGCGACGCGCACGAAGTAAAACAGGGCTTTCCTGATTTTACTTCTTATGCCTGCAGGTTTGAAAATTGTATACACTTAAAAGAACCTGGGTGCGCAATTAAGAATGCCGTTGAAGCGGGCGATATTCCGCAATTTCGTTACCGCTCGTACGTATCAATGCTCGACACCGTTTCTGAAGATTTTAAGCCACGCAAAGGAGACTACTGGCGCGGAATTAAAAATTAGCGAGGCGTTCGCTTTCGTGCGGGCGGTACATAAGAGCCCAGAGAGTAATTTGAGAGCTTTTTACGCCAAGGTTTTCTTTCACTAAATATCCTGCACGCTCGAGCGTCGCGCCAGAGGTAAAAACATCGTCGCATAAAAGATATTTTTCTGCCATGGGGATGTGCTTTGTGTTTAGAAAAAGGCTCCCATGGATACGCGCATGCCTTTGCGCTGCGCTCAAAGCTTTGTTTGCGCTTGGTTTAAACAATTTCTCACGCATAAAAAATGCATCTAGAACAAGTTGCTTTCTTGGGATACATTTTTTGAGAAGTTTTCTCAGAAAGGAACGCCGCGAGGGAAGGGCAAGTACACACGTTGAAGGGGTAAGTAAAGAATTGAACTCTTCTTTTGCATGGGCAATTAGAAATTTTCGTGCACGGCTGCGCTCGGAAAATTTTGCCGCTTTAAAAAGTGTCTTCCCGACCCCTTCGTAGCTTAAAAGAAAACGCCGTGAAAATTCGTTTTCCTTTACAAAAGTAGGATGCCAACTTAAAGGTTTTTCGCGTAGACAAGCCTCACAGAATAAATTTTTGTCTGCAATTTTTTTTCTACACTCAAGACATACCTCGGGAAAAAATAAGCGTACAGCCTTTGATTTTAGAGTTGTTGAAGAAAAAGTTTTATCCATTCTTGCAAGTTCTCACGTGTTACTTTTTCTGGTTTATCTTTATTTTTAAGTTTTTCTGTGGCGACTTGGATTTCCTTTGACGAATATCCTAAGGACATAAGCGCCTGCGTTAAAAGTTCGTCAGTCTCGTCGCTTGTGCGCATTGTTGCCGAAGCTGCAGCGCTCAATTTTTCAAGTTTTGCTTTTTTGGTACCCGCTTCAAAACATAATTTTTGTGCTTTTGTTTTGCCCACCCCTGGAACTTTTACAAGAGATGCTACGTCATCGTGGATGAGAGAGTTTAAAAGTACATCCGCGCCCAAAGTTGAAATTATTCCCATTGCCGCACTTGGGCCAAACCCGGGAAGCGAACGCACAAAATCGAAAAGCGCCGCTTCTTTTTCAGATAGAAATCCAAAAAGTTGCGCGTTATCCTCTGCGTAAATGCTGCGAGTAACTAAAGTAAAATTTTTTTTCGCGTTATCAAAGCCACCAGAGACAATCGCATCGTAAACACTACCCGGAATGCGTACGCCATAACCAACACCATGGCATTCAAGCACGACAAAAAATGGTTCTACACGCGTAGGGATTCCCGTCAGTGAATAAATCATTTTTTTGTTTTTCGAATAAACGTATCGAGATCGGGAGGTAGTTGCGATTCGGACGCTGCTTTATTCTCTTTTTGGATGTCTGCGTGTATTTCGCCGCGAAAAACTTTTACCTCTTTAGGCGCTTTAACGCCAAGCTTGACTTGATCGCCTTTAATTTCGACAACAACAATTTCAATTGAGTCGCCAATCATAATCGAATCGTTTACGCGGCGGGCGAGAACGAGCATTACGATTTTCCTTGTGCGTTGTTTTCGCTATTTTTTTTCGTGGCATCGACTAACTCTAAAAGTGGCGTACGCACGAAGTGTTCGGGATTATCGGAAACGAATTGGCTTCCGAGTCTTTTTTCTCGGTTAACGAGTATTGGTCCTTGTAGATTGATTGTCATGTTCTCGGGTTTACCCGAGGGTACAGTGATAATCCCCCAAACCTCAAGCGCCGCAAGCGTTGTTGCTTCGACAAGAGCAAGATATTCCTCTTGGATGTTTGGCTTATAATCGCGAGTTATGTCCGCAATAGGGGTAATTAAAAAAGCAAGACGCGCTTCTTCGAGAGATTGCAGCCAGTGGAAGGTACTTCCCGATTTTGTTGGTAAAAGCGCAAAATGGTGGAAGGTTTCAAACGCAAAAAGTCCTTCTGGAAAAAAAAGCTGTTTTGCCGCTTCAATTTCAATATTCCCTAATGCGCGGGTTTCAAAAAGCATAAGCGTTTATCATTTTCCTCTGCTTATCTTAAAAAATCCATAAGGGTTTGTTTAATTATTCCCGCTCCCACGCGTAGCGCGTACGAGTGCACCGCCTCAAGCCATTTTAAATCTATAATCGATTGAGTGACATCGACACTTTCATTCTTAGCGAGAAGTTCCTTCGTGTATGTTGTGTCCCATGCAACGCGTTTTTCGTGCTGTTCCAACCTATTTACCCGCGCACCTACCTCTGAACGGTAGCGTAAAATATTTTCGAGAGCACTATCTAAAGCTTCAAGGTCGCGCCCGCCAACAAGTTTAGTGTCGCCTTTGATGAGGTCGTCGCGTAGCATAATTACAACTTCAAAAATTGATAGGCCGGATACCGTCGCCGTTGCCGCAAAATTATTAGGCGGTTCGGGGTTTGCACCGTCGATAAGTCCCAAATCTTGCAGCACTGTACCGCCTTCCAAATCTTCGAGCCAAATTTGGTGCGGAGATTTGCTCGTTAAAATTAAATCATCCTGTGAACCTTTGCTTGCGCGTACTTCAACCGGCGCTGTATTTATTTTGTCGATAATATCGTTTATCGTATCTCCTGCAGAAATTTGGATACGCACTCCGTTGATCGCAATTAGCTGGTCGCCTTGGGCGACATACGCTGCGGAATCTTTATTGGAAGCAACAGATGTATTTGTTCCCCAAAAAACACGATTACCCGGAAGCGTAATATCCATTTGTTCGTTACGTTCAATTTCGCGGTTTTGCACTTGAATATCGCCTTGGTACTGTACGCCTGTAACAGCGTTTCCTTGGTCAATACCCGCTGTTTGTAAATGCGAGTATACCGGCAAAAAAGGATCGCGCTCTATAACGCTACCGCCAAAAATTGAACGGCCTGTGGCGTCTTTACTGTTTGCAATATCGATGAGGGCAAGCAAGTGCTGGTTGATTTCTTTCGCGACCGCTTCTTTAAGCTCGAAACCGCTATTCGTTCCATTGGCCGCTTGCACGGTTAAGTAGCGCATTCTTTGGAAAATATCTCCCACGCGGTCAAGCTCGCCATCCATAATATTAAGGCGATCTTTAGCCTCCCCAATATTACGGCCGTATTGATCAAGTTCGGTTAAACGCGTACGGTAAAGCATTTGGTTTGCCGCCGCAACTGGATCGGAGGAGGGCAGTTGAATTTTGGAACCCGTAGATAACTCACGCTCGGTTTTATCAAACGCCTGCTGGTGGCGGTTGAGCGTTGAAATCATGGTGTTGTTTTGCATTAAGTTAGTTACGCGAATCATAAATTATCCTTATCCTAAGTGGTTAATCAGCCTATCGAGCATTTCATTCATTGTTTGCATAATTTTTGCAGCAGCGTTGTAGCCATGCTGGAATTGCACCATCGCCGCCATTTCTTCGTCGAGGTTTACTCCCATTACAGATTGCCGCAAATTTTCTAAATTTGTAAGTATGAGTTTTTGGTTCTCGACTTGCTCTTTTGCGGTTTTCGATTCAATCCCCACTTTTGCAATAAGCGCGTTGTAAAACTCATCGCTGTTTCTGTGTTCGCCGACCATTGTAGGTTTGTGGCGCATCGCCTGTGCTATACGCGTTGCATTGCCGCCATCTTTTGCGCCAAAGGCCATGTTTGCATCGCCTGTGCCGCCAATGTCTTTGCCCAAAGCAGCAGCTATGAGCATTGAATTACCTTCGACTTCATTAGAAAGATGCATCGCACCCGATGGGTGTACAACAGAGGTAAGTGTAATCCTGTCGAGCGTCGATTGTAACTTGTTGATTTCATCGGTGCGGCGGTAATCAAACGCACCCGCCGCGCCAGAATTTTGCAGAAGTCCAGAAAATCCTGTTAAAAACTCTCCTGAATCTTCAATGTGGCGAATCATAAAATTCGTAAGGTAGTTATCCGCCGCCTCGCGCCCTTTGAGCACAAGGTTGTTGTTGTGGTTTATATACGCAACTACGCCTGCATCCGAACGGTTGATTGCATGGATAACATCGTTAAGCGACATATCAGGACGGTATGTTACGTACACAGGAGTGTGCGCCGCATCGTTTTTCACGAACGTCATTGTACCTGCAACGCCAATGGGACGATCTGCCATAAGGGCATTTTTTCCAGCAACTTTAAAAATTGCGCTTATGTCGTCGACGCCGTCGCCAGAGAGGTCGTAATTTCCTCGAATATTACGCGATAAAGGGTCAATGTGGAAAAAATTTATATTTGTTTCTTTAGTTAATCCGAAACCATCGCGGTGTACTTCGTTAACTGTGTCGGTAAGATTTATTGCGAGTAAATCCATCTTTTCGATATTTTCGCGTATAGTGATATCACGCATTTCAAGAAGCCCTTGTGCGCTTCCTGCACGAAACAACACTTTTTGCCCATTGTGCTCCCATGTTGCTTTTTTCATCCCTTCATTTAAGGAATCTCCAGCAAGTAGGATTTTATGCTGCACGCTTCCTTGTACAAGCATTTCACCGCCCAAGTAAACGATGAATTCATCAGGGTCTTGTTTTTCAAGAGTAATGTCGCCGAGCTTAGATAGTTCTTGCACAATTTGGTCGCGCTTATCCATAAGATCGTTAGGACGATCTCCCACTGCTTGCGCTTTCATGATGCGTTCATTTAAGTCGCGTATTTGCGTACCCATATCGTTGATGCGGCCTACGGTAACTTCAAATTCGTAGTCGGCTTGGCGGCGTAGGTCAGAAAGTTTTTGGAAAGTGTCACGCATGCGGAATGTGACTTCTTGCCCACGTGTGCGCACAAGTTCGCGGTGGCTCATCTCTTCGGGAAATTGCGAAAGTTCTTGCCACGATTGCCAAAAGCGGTCGAGCTGTGCGCGGAGCGAGTCGTCGGACGGCTCGTTATAAACTACTTCAAGTTGGTGTAGATACTTCTCGCGTGTCTCCCACTGCGATTTTATTTGCTCTGTAGAATGGATTCGGTTATCGACAAATTGGTCGCGGATACGTTCTACCGCGCCCGCTTTGGGGCCTTGCCCTAAATGGCCAGCTCCTAATGCACGGTTAAGTGACGGCTCATAAAGAGGGTGCATCGTTTCCATATCGACGCGCTGGCGCGAGTAGTGCTTGTTGTCTGCATTTGATATATTGTGCCCTGTAGTGGTGAGCGCTTGTTGGTGCACTGCGATGCCTCGCCGTGCAATCTCTAACCCCATAAACGTCGACGCCATTTTTCCTCCTTAAATATATTCCAATTTAACAGTTCGCGTCGATAAGCACCGGACGCGTTACCGAATTTACGTGTGACAAATTTCCGTGCGTACCAACGTCGCTTTTTTTTGTAAGAGTTTCAACCATTGTTTTAAAAAGGTCGCGGCTATCGACAAGCATCGCTGCATTGATTTCACTAATGAGTTTTAACTCGAAAAGCGCGTTCTTTAGCGCATCGCGGTAGCGTGTTAGCTCGATTTTTTCTGCAGATGTGAAAAATGCACTCTCTATAATTTCATCGAGCCTAAGTTCGTCCGACTCAAAACTTTGCCGAATTAATTTTTTTCTCCGCGTTTCAAGAAGGTCGATAAGATACAGCTCTTGCGCCTGTGCAGAGACGGCTTCCTTGAGTTTTTTAGCGTCGCGGGCAATGATTGCTTCACGCTTTGTTCTTTCTAAATGGAGGAGTTCGTGGTGTGCAGCCAACGTATCGCGTAATACCTCGACTAAATCGTGCATAAAAGACGTGTCGACACCATGTGCTGGAGCGTTTATAGTCTGGGTTTTCATATCTTAAACATCGGCAAAACCCCAAAAAGCATGAGATAATTGCGGCGATACTACGTCGTAAAAGAGATTTTGTTTCAGTTAAATTCATGTGTATGGATTAGCAAATTTTTTTGATAAAGGTAGGCTTCGTACGCTGGTTGATGAAATCCGTAAACGGCTATCTTTAAAGGCAAACCAAAAAAACCTTGCCGTTTTAAACACCTAAAATAGGCTAACGGTATGAGTTCCGATTTACGCATTGGTTATTTTACAGCACAGCCTTCGTCCCTTGATCCTTTCCACGGCTTTGACCCCGACTCGTATACCGCAATTACCGCATGCCATGACAGTATAACCTGCATTGGCGTCGACGGCGAATTAACACAAGGGCTTGCCAAAGAGTGGCGCCGTATCGATCCTTTAACAATGGAGTTCACGTTACACGAAGGCATTCTTTTCCATAACGGAGAAAAGCTCAACGCCGACGCTGTAGTTGCAACAATAGCAGCGCAACGTGACCCTGCAAATAAATCACCCACGGGATTGGGAATTTTGGGATCGATTAAGAAAGCCGAAAAGATTGATGAATACCGTTTTCGCCTAATTACTGAATTTCCCGATGCAATGCTTTTGTGGCGCCTTGCTATGTTCTCGGATATTGTACCTCCAGAGGCGCTTGCCCGCCACGGTGTTCGTGGTTTTAAAGACCATCCCATTGGAACAGGGCCTTTTATGTTCCATTCGATGGAGCACGGCAAATATATCCGGTACGTTAGAAATCCTAACTACTGGAAGGCCGCCCCAAAAATTGAATCGTTCCGTTTTGTAATTATGCCTGCCCCTAACTGGGTTGAAGCGCTTTCAGAAAATAAACTCGATCTTGTTTACGGCTTACATTCTGTACAAGCGCCACTAATTGAAAAGCATAGTGAAATCCAAATCACTTCGCGTCTTGTTGCATTAAGCCATTGGTTTTTGCTTTCTGAAAACGGCCCACTTGCAGATACGCGGGTGCGCTTAGCAATGAACTACGCTATCGACAATTACATGCTCGCTAAAATCCATGGACAAGACAAATCTATACCGCAACGTTGCGTTGGTACTTCTGGCCAATTTGGCTTCAACGAAGAAACGCCTGTCTTTCCTTTCAACCCCGACAAGGCAAAAGAGCTTTTAGCCGAAGCGGGTTATTCCAAAGGATTTACCCTTAAAGGTATCGTTGCCGACCACTCCGCAAGCCTTGTGCAAATGGTTGCCGCGTATTTAGCCGACGTGAAAATACAACTCGAATACGACGTAATACCACGCACAGTGTGGATGGACCGCGTGCCCAATGCGCGGATGGGAGGCCAAGGCCGCTACGCAGGCGATTTTGCCGTTGCACCAGTAGACAACCCCATTATGTATAGCGGTTTTCACCATTACATTTTTTTATTTTCACAAGGCCCGTTTTCTATCCTCAACAACGAAGCGTACGACAAACGTTTTCTTGATGCAATGACAGCAATTGAAAACGGAGAGAAAAAACTCAAAGAACTTGATCAATACGCGCATGACAATGCACTTCTGCTTTTTACGCTACAATCTAGCGTTATTATAGCAGCACGAAAAGGCGTCGAAATTACAGTTACGAAAAACGGGCATTTTGATAATTTTAGCTGGCTCTCTCTCGATGACAAGCGTCCAAAAGAAAAACGTCCCGAATGGCAATACGACTACCTTGAAACAACCGAACCAATTGCCGCCGAAGAATTCCGTAAGGTGCTCGAAGCTACCCAGCATTCATCGGATATGTTTTTCTTTCCATCACAAAATTTGAACGATCCTCGGCTTGAAAAGATTGTTACAAACTTAAACTACCAACAACAAATTAAACTCATGCAAGATAAAATGCGTTTTGAGCAAATCGTGCAGTATTTGAACAAGACGCGTGACATGGAAGGTATTCTAAACGCATCCCGCTTTTCGGGAATTGCAAACTACAACATGAACGGCGATATGGTACTTTGCAACCCTGCATTTATTGAACTTTTTGGTGAAAAAATACGCAAAAAACAACTACACGAAATTTTTCCAGAATCACGCGACTGGGATAATTTTATTAACACCCTCCACAACGAAGGAGGATTTTTCGGTTCTATCGATTTTTTACGTACCGATGGCGTTATACTCCAAACCCAAGCTGCGTGCAGTATGCGTAAGGGTAGCGCTGGTGAAAACATTGGCTACCTTCTTATAATCCGCGATGAATCGGAAGAGAGAAAATTGCGGCAAGACTTAGAACTTAGCTACCGTGATTTGGAAAATAAAGTGGCGCAGCGTACATCCGAATTAACAAACACCTTAGAAGAAATTCAAAGATTAAAGCAAGCGCAAGACGGTGATTATTTTTTAACGACCTTGTTACTTGAACCACTAAGTTTAAACAAAGTCGAATCACAAAATTTTTCCATAGAGATGTTCGCCAAACAAAAAAAGCGGTTTTCTTTTAAACGGCGTGATTATGAAATTGGTGGGGACTTAAACATTGCCCACAGCATTTCGCTTCGCGATAAAAAATATACACTTATCGTAAACGCCGACGCAATGGGTAAATCTATCCAAGGCGCGGGAGGCGTTTTAGTTTTAGGCTCCATTTTGCGCGCAATTATCGAACGCAGCCGATTAAGTCTTGTCGAACAAGGATTTACTCCCGAACGTTGGTTAAAAAATGCAATAGGGGAAATCCAACTTGTTTTTGAGGGTTTCACGGGTTCTATGTTTGTCTCCGCTGTCCTTGGACTTTTAGAAGAGGACACGGGTTGCTTTTTTTACATTAACGCGGAACACCCTACACCTATTCTTTTACGTAACGGAAAAGCTAGATTTATTGATGAACCAGTCATTTATAGAAAAATCGGAAATCCTGTTTTAACCGATTCTGTACGCATCCGTATAATTCGATTGTTACCTAACGATGTTGTTGTGGTGGGTTCCGACGGTAAAGACGATATATTTATCGGTACCGACGAAACCCAAAAGAAAATCAACGAAGATGAATCTTTATTTGTTAATTTACTCACCCGTGCGCATGGCGATATAAAAAAGACGATAGATTTGCTTACACAAACTGGAGAAATTATCGACGACATTTCTCTTTTACGAATCACCTATACCCCAAAACCAATAGAAGGTTCCCCTAATCTCCAAACACTGAAACGCGCTTTCCGTGAAAAAATTACCAACTTAAAATCAAGAGCCTCGCTTGAAGAGCTTACAAATACCTTGCGCGAATACACTGTAAATTTTCCAGAAGATACTGACGCATTTTTGGCTTTGGGCCCGGTTTTACGAAAAAAGGGCGCGTATTCAAGCGCAATCGATTGTTACGAAAGAGTGCGCTTGCGCGAAGGCGCAAACCTTAAAACTTTTCAAGCGCTTGTCGATTTACATGCATACACAGGTAACATACCGCGTGCTACAAAAATTTTAGAAGAGTGTTTACAAATTGCACCTAACGATGAAAAAACAAAATCTTTACAGCATTCACTACACCGTAGGCGAGAATCTGCGACGGGTTAAATACCAGAAAGATGCTTTCAATCGCTTATTAGCTATTAAATTTTTTGCAAGCTAACTTCTTTTTTTAGCTCTTCGACTGCAACTTTGAGTTCGTCGTACTCTTGCATTTTGCGTTTAAGATAGCGGAGTGTTACTTTCGCCTTTTCTTCAATTCCACTCGGGGTTAAAAGGTATGCGTACGCGAGTTTACTTTTATTATTTTTAAAATTTTGCGCCTTTACCCATCCTTTGGTGATAAGGGCTTTAAGGCAATAGTTAGCTTTGCCAAGGCTGATACCAAGGCGCTGTGAAAGTTCCCTTTGGCTAATTTGTGGGTTAGCTATAATTATTTTAAATAGCTTATGTTGTAACTCGTCAGTCATTATCGTTATTTTTTAACTACGCAAAAAAAGAAAAAGAAACGTATGTGTTCAATTGTTGTACAAGCGGACGAATTTTAACGGTGCGTCAAGTTATTTAACAAAAAGTCGTTGGGATAAATCGAGCACGGTTGACGCGGTGTCTAAAAAGACAATTATACCCCATGTTTGAAAAAGAATATACTCTAATTATGGTAAAGCCCGATGCTGTACGTTCTGGCTTTTCGGGAAAAATTCTTGCACGAATTGAAGACGAAGGTTTTAAAATTCGTGCAATGAAACGTGTACGCCTAAGTTTAGCACAAGCGCAAGAATTTTATAGCGTCCACGCTGCACGCCCCTTTTATGGTGAACTGTGCAACTTTATGGCATCTGGCCCTGTCGTTGCGGCAATTTTAGAGCGCGAAAATGCCGTTTTGCATTGGCGCGACGTTATTGGCGCAACAGATCCCGCAGAAGCAAAAGAAAATACAATCCGTAAATTGTTCGCAAAATCTAAAGGCGAAAATGCCGTACACGGTTCCGATTCTGTTGAAAATGCAAAAATCGAAGCTGCCTTCTTCTTTAGCGGGCTCGAGCTTGCTGGACAATAACTTAGTTTAGGGTCTTGTTTAAAGAGCTACAAGATTTAAAATCCCGCTTCGAGCGGGATTTTTTTTTATTCCTTAAAAAATCATCTTTAAAACACTCTCCCCCACTTTTACGCGAAGCTACACTCTACTCTCTTTCAGGGCGTAACAAACGTATCCGTCCCGTACTTTCACTAGAAGCGGCGCGAGTTTTAAACCTAAATTACCAAGCCGCGCTTTGTATCGCTTCTGCTGTCGAATGCCTCCATACATATTCACTCGTACACGACGATTTACCTGCGATGGATAATGACGATTTTCGGCGTGGCCAACTTTCGTGCCACAAAAAGTACGGTGAAGCGACAGCAATTTTAGTAGGTGACCTTTTGCAATCGTTGAGCTTTGAATTTTTAGCGAGCGCAAACCTTTTTCCCAAAGCAATTGTTTATTTTGCGCGTGCGGTTGGCTCGCAAGGCATGGTTTCAGGGCAATTTCTCGATATGGAAAGCCAAGGCGAGAATACCATGCGTATGCACCAAATGAAAACAGGCCGCCTTATCGAAGCCTCCATTGCGCTTCCCTTTTTTGCTTTAGAGAAAAAATTAAACCGCCGTGTTGCCCACTGGGGAAGGTTGTTAGGGCTTCTTTTCCAAATTACTGACGATTTATTAGACGCCACACAAAGCTCTTCAACACTTGGAAAAACTGCCGGCAAAGACGCTGCACAAAACAAAAAAACAGTAGTTGCTCTTTGGGGAAAAAATGGGGCACAACAATACGCTGATGAACTCACAAACCTACTTACACAACGAGCCAAAATAATTTTTCCAAACTCACCTCTTTTTTTAAAACTACCAGCATTCCTTTCCAATCGCAACGCATAGCATGACTCTTTTAGAAGCACTGCTTGCACAAAAACTAGTTTCAACAGAAAAAGAAGGATATGGCTTAATTTTAGCAGGCAAAGTTTTGGTAAACGACACTCCTGTAACAAAGCCTTCAACGCACATAGCCAAAAACTCTTTAATTAGGCTTCGTGGCGTAAAAAAGTATGTCTCCCGTGCGGGTGAAAAACTTGCTTCCGCGCTTGAAGCATTCCAAATTCCAATCCAAGGGCGTAGCTTTCTCGACATTGGTGCATCGACAGGAGGTTTTACCGACGTACTCCTTCAACATGGTGCAGCACACGTAACTACTGTCGATGTGGGTAAAGGGCTTCTGCACCAAAAATTGCGGTGCGATGCGCGTATACAAGTTTTTGAAGGCGTTGATTTTAAGAAGTTTAGTATACAACAAATTCGCATACCTATAGAAGCTTTCGTGGCAGATGTCTCTTTCACTTCGCTTAATACTATTATAAAAAAGGCCTTCTCACTATTGACTCCTAAAAATCGTCACCCCGAAGGAATTGTACTTTTTAAACCACAATTTGAACTACCAAAAACGGAACGCAATCTGCTTGACAAAGGCATCTTGCGTAACAAGAATCGCTTGGAAGATTTACTCAAAACATTCCAAGAAAATATGCAATCATTAAATATCTGTTTAAAACACCTTGCACCGGCAGCCATCAAAGGAACAAAGGGCAACCAAGAATATGTCGCGCACCTTGTTCGAGAATAACACAATGGTTACATCTACTTTGGAAACAAGCACTGAAAAAAATGTTGAACACAGTGTTGAATTAATCTTTTTGCAGCATAAATCACAGCTACTCAAATATGTACGCAATATTGTGAGTGAAGATGAAGCAGAAGATGTTTTGCAAGATGTATTTATTTCTTTTTTGGGCCAAAAACGCGCAGAAAAAATTCGTTCGTCAGATGAGATGGGCTGGCTTTACCGCGCAAGCCACAACCGCGCTATCGACTATATCCGTAAGCAAAAAAAACTTACCCACTTTACCGAAGAAAAATTCGATCGCATTGAAGCTCCCTCCGAAAGAAAAAGTCAAGCCCTATGGAGCGATTTAAGAGACACTCTACATTCTTTAGCAATGCACTTCGGGAAAAAAGGAGAAGGTTTATTACTCCTCCATTTACTGGAAGAAGGAAAGCCAAAAATAGAAATTGCTGCAACCCTCGAAATCACCGACCGCCATTTGCGGCGCCGTATCGAAGCTTTCTACCAATTTTTACAGCAGGAGTTAAAAAAATTAGGAATTGAAAAAATTGAGCTTGAATAATTATGGGACATAATTTTAAAGCGAGATATACCGAGGGATATTTTTAGTCCGGATATGCCGATATTTACGTATATATTATAAGAGGGAAATTATGGGAACAAAAGACAAAAAAGCCTCCCAAAAAATAAGTAAAAAGATGCATAGCGCAAAAGATACTACTTTATCCCTTGCTGAAAAGATTTTTGCAATAACCACGCACCGCTATATAAACAGCGCTAAGGAATTTTTGCCTACAAACTATGCGAATGTTGAGCAAATCCAAAAATTTCAACACGCCAACAAAGACACCATTGCGTCGCTAAAACCCATAACCGACAGGTCTGCAAACAAAGCTACGCAGCAAAAAATCCTCACCTATGGACGTACTGCGGCGCAAAAAACAATGGTTGTTATGGCTCGCGCTGCTCTTTTTGTAGTCGCAATCGGTGCAGGCCTCACCCTCATTAGTTATGTCGCTGACGACTCAATCCGAATTGAAGACGAGCGCGGTAAAAGCGCCCTCAATAACGAAATCCGCGCAAAAGAATCTGCTATATCTCTCAACGTTATGCGCAAGCGCAAAAAAATTGGCGAATTTACTCTATCAAAAGGATCAAGGTTGCGTATTGTTAAAGCATCAAACGGCGACATCTTTCGCCCTGTAGTCACCTTCGACGGCAACGAGGCTGATTTCAAATTAAAATACAAAGGCAAAACATCGCTTGTCGTTTCAAACGGCCCATTCAAAGCAAAGGTAAAAATTGCGCAAGGCGTCAACAACGATATCCATTTGCGTTTTAAAGAATCAGGAGCACTACTTCCCGTGGGAAATCCAAAATTTAGTATAGAAGTCGTTAAAGGTGATGTACAAATTGCCGAAACCGAAGACAATATTTTCGAAGACTACAGTACCGGCGAACAAGCTGTGTTTACTCTTTCTTCGAGCGACACTAGCAGCGAAAACCTGTAAAAAAATTACACTTTTTTATTGGCTACCACGCATAGTGTTTTACCCTCTGCCGCAACTACCTTCTCTGGCGCATGCAAGACATTGTCACCGTCGACTGCCACTATGTTCAGCCTAAAGTAGCTGCTGCATACCTACTTCGCTCGGGCGACACGGCATGTTTTATTGATAATAACACGAACTATGCTGTGCCGTACCTTTTAGAGGCACTTAAAAACTGCGGATACACTCCTGAAAATGTTTCACACATTATTATAACGCACGTACACCTTGACCATGCGGGAGGTACGGGGCTTTTGGCACAAAAATGCCCTAACGCCGTAGTTGTTGCGCACCCCCGTGCAGCGCCACACCTAATCGATCCTTCGCGTTTAGTGAAAAGCGCCCAGGCTGTCTACGGTGAAGAAAATTTTAAAGCGCTTTACGGGGATATCGTGCCTGTGGATGAAAAACGTATAGTTATTCCGGCAGATGGAGAGGTGTTAAACTTTGGTAACCGTAAGCTTGAATTTATTTATACGCGGGGGCATGCGAACCACCACTTTGTAATTAACGACAAAACTTCTAAAAGTATTTTTACAGGCGATTCGTTCGGTATTGCATACCCTTTGCTACAGCATGGCAAAACACCGTTTCTTTTTCCTTCAACTTCGCCCACAGATTTCGACGCGCACGAAGCACGGATAAGCTACGATAAAATTTTAAACTCGGGTGCAGAAGTCGCTTACCCAACACATTTTGGCGCATGGCACGATATACCGCTGGGACGCAAAATGTTAAGCGCGGCACTTGATGAAATTGAAAATACTTTTAACGCTATCTATAAAAGCACTATGGACGATAAAGCGGCGAATTCTTTTGCACGCGAAAAAATTGAGAAGTATTTTGCGCACGAACTAAACGCACGTGGAATTACGCTTGACGCTAATGGAAAAACTATACTCGATATGGATATCGATTTGAATTCGCAAGGTATTGCTTTTGCTGCCTTGCGGGCGCGTAAAAAGGCACAGGCATGAGCCAATACCCACTCGAAATTTGCGAAGTTGCACCACGCGACGGCCTCCAAAGCGCGTCCAAAATTTTAACCGTTGATGAACGTGTTCGCTTTATTGAAAACCTTCTTTCGCACGGCCTCACAAAAATAGAAGTTGGCTCCATCGTTAATCCCCGTTTGGTACCCACAATGGCCGATTCCGATGCGGTCTATACAAAACTTTTGCAAAAACATCCTGCAAACCAAGAAAACTTCTCTCTTCTTGTTCCCAACGAAAAAGGACTTACCCGTGCAAAAGAAATTGGATGTACATACGTTGCACTCTTTACTGCGACATCGGAAACATTTAACAAAAAAAACATTAACCGTAGCGTTAGCGAATCAATTAACGACATTGCACATTTAATCCAAAGTGCACGCGGGCACGGCATGCGTATTCGGCTTTATATTTCGACGGTATTTGATTGTGCATACGAAGGCACCAAAAATCCAGAGGCTGATTTACCGCGTTTCGCCTCTTTATTTGCCGATGCCGACGAAATTTCTTTGGGCGACACCACAGGAAAAGCCTCTTTGGTACAACTAACCCAACTTATCCAAAGTGGATTTTTGAAACCATGGCATGAAAAAATTTGGTGGCACTTCCACGATACATACCAAAGAGCCGAAGCTAACGTACGTTACGCGCTCGAAGCAAATTTTCGGCGCTTCGATTCTTCCGCTGGCGGTATCGGCGGCTGTCCTTTTTCCCCTGGCGCTAAAGGGAATATTTCTACCGAAAAAGTGGTGGCGCTTGCCGAAGCGTTAAATATACCGCACAGTATACACCTACCTTTAGAAAATACTATAACCGGCGTTTTATAATCCGCGTTTAAAAAGACGCAGCGACACAACCGTTTTTTTTCCTTCAGAGATTACAACTTCTTCTGTATCGCTACCATAGCTAACTAAATTTTCCAAAGGGAGATCAGGCCGAAGTTGGTATTTTCCCACAGGAAGTTTAACACGAAGCACTGCAAATTCCACTGGGAGGGTGTGCCAACTACGCAAATCGGGTTTAATTGTTGCTGCAATTGCTGCGCCTGTTCCCACCCCTATAGCAAACGAACCGAGAACTCCGACTAAGTCGTTTTTACTATTGTTGGATAACGAATTTGAAAGCGCCTGCGCGGCAACAACGCCTAAAACAATTTTTGTCGCCAAACTCGCAACGTTTTTGTTGATATACGACGAATAATTGTCGTTGTAATTTTTTTGCGCCATTGTATCAAAATTAGTGAGTGTCAAAAGAGGGGAAAGCGAAACACCATTTACAAAAAAATTGGGTACAGGTAGTGTTTCGCGTTCTTTAAACTCAGCGATAGGATTTTCCGCTGTCCCCAGCATCGCTATAACGCTCGCCGCCGAAAGCGCTTTACCTTCGCTTATAATCGCTATTTCGATAGCAGCGCGTAACGCCAGCACAAACTCTTGGTCGTTCATGAGCTTGCCCCGACTTGCTTTAACGGCAGCCTTTCCCGTTTCACAAAACAATACCAACTCGCCTGTTTTAGAAACACCCTCTGCATTGGGGAAATCTATAGGTTTAGGTTTTGCAAAACTATACGCCTTTTTATCTTTTGCATCGTGTGATTTTTCTGCAAGGATATAGCGTTCACGCGCAAGCCATGTTCTATCGACGCCAAAATTTTCCAAGTTTTTATACTGAACACGCGCATCGTTAAATTCACCCAACTCTTCTGAAATTAACGCATCCAAATAACGTGCGACGAGAATTTGCTTGTAAGGGGCATCGTCGTACTTCATATCTTTAAGGTCTGCATCGAGTTTTCGTAATGTACGCTTTGCCTCCACAAGTTCGCCAAGCATCGCTTGGTTAAGCGCTAAATAGTAGCGTATCAACGCACGTTCAAAATTCTCGCCTTGAAATTCTTTTTCTGGATCGCCTAAAAAAAATGCCTTTGTGGAATCGGTTACGCTCGTTTGGATTTCATCCGCCATTTGCGCCGCACGTAGTAAAATTTCATTACTTGTTTTTAGGTCGCCTTTTTCACGGTAAATAATCCCCGCTTCCATATAATACAACAAACGGTCACGACTAGTAGCGTCTTGCGCAATTGGTGTTATCTGTTGTACAGCCGTGTCAATGTCGCCTATGTAAAACGCTTCTTCAATTGCGCGTATTTTTTTGGCGTACGAACCAGCACAAGCTATAATGGAAAAACAAAATAAAAAAGTGCAAAAAAAGTACGCTGCTTTTTTCACCAAGTTAACCCACGCTGTTGGTTGCGCGGCTTCTTACGATAAACAACACGGTCGCTAAACACAACAACCTGTGTTTCAACCGAACGTAGTTCAAAATTTAGCGTTTGCTCTACAATTCTATCGCCACCGCTACGGAAAATATTTTCTGTAATATCGGCTTGGATAAAAAAATTCGGGCTTTTCATGTTACCTGCTGAAAGTCCGTTTGCTGTAGCGCCTGTCTGTGCAAAAGCAATCTCAGAGAGGGCTTTGCTACGATCTTCGACACGCACAGTATAGATTTTCGCCCCTAACAAGCCGTCGACCAACCGGTTATCAAAAACTTGAACTGGTAGTTGATCCGACGTATCGTTTTTTGTAGGTAAAAAGGCGACAAAAATCCCTTCTTTAGGTTTGTGTGCCGTAAAGTGTGTTGCTACTTTTTTCGCAAGATTATCCGCCGCATTTTCAAGCTCCTGCCGTGTTAGTTCACCCGAATCGGCGAGCATATCTTTATCTACATCAAGGCGCTTTGTTGTACTCGAGCACGCAAGGGAAAAAAAAGTTATAAATAGCACCACCGCTGCGTACGCTAAAGCGTGGTATAAACTTTGCCTAGAGCTTTCCATTTTTTGGCACATGGGGCTTTCTCGTAAATTCCTCGAAAACGGCAAGAGTTTTTGGTTTTAGCAGGGTGTTTATCCGTGCACCAACCATAAAGTTTGCCGATACACTAATTTTGTTGACCCACGTTTTAGGCTTAACATACTACCACATGGCAACTACTACAGCATCCGAATTTCGTTACCGTTGGATTGGGATTGGCGACTTAAACGCTTTTTTTGGTCTCATGCTCGACAACGTTACAAACCTTGTTTTTCTTGCGCAAATTTTAATCCTTGTGTTTGGGTTTCCTTCCGACCTTGTGTATGGAAAAATGTTTCCCGGAACCGCGTTTGGCGTTTTGGTGGGGGACCTCATTTATACAGCAATGGCTTTCCGTTTAGCAAAACGGACACAAAACCCAAACGTCACAGCGATGCCTTTGGGATTAGATTCTCCTTCGACTATTGGTATCGCGTTTGCCGTTATTGGTCCAGCGTTTATTGCCGCCAAAAATTCCGGCATGGATGCACACGCCGCAGGGATGCTCGCGTGGAAAGTAGGGATGGCAACGCTTATCATTATTGGCGTTGTTAAATTCGTTCTTTCTTTTTTTGGAAATCTTGTAGAGAAACTTATCCCTACAGCGGGGCTTTTAGGTTCTTTGGCGGGTGTGGGTATCGCCCTTTTAGGCCTTTTACCTTTAGAGCATGTTTTTGGAACCCCTGTTGCGGGTATGGTTGCTTTGGGCATCATCATCTACGCATTGGTTGCAAAGGTTCGTTTGCCTTTTAGCGTCCCAAGCGTTTTTCTTTCTGTCGTTGCTGGAACCGTAATTTTCTATATTTTATCTGCGTTAAATTTAGTGCATCGACCGGAGATTTCACTTAAATTTATCGTTGCGTTCCCTGTACCAACTCTCGAATTTATGGGAGGCTTTAAAGAAGCTCTTGCGTATTTACCCGTGGCGATCCCCTTTGCACTACTTACCGTCATAGGCGGTATCAACGTCACTGCAAGCGCACGCCTTGCGGGGGATTCCTTCCGCACAAGTAGCGTTCTTTTAACCGAAGCTGTTGCAACTTTAGCGGCGGGAATAACAGGTGGTGTCGCCCAATCGACACCGTACATTGGGCATCCCGCTTATAAAGCAATGGGGGGCCGTGCAGGGTATACCCTCGCAACAGGGTTATTTATTGGCTTGGGTGGAGTTTTGGGTTTTATTAGTTTTCTAGCGCAACTACTTCCTCAATCTGCGTTGGCGCCCATCCTTATTTTTGTGGGAATCGATATTGTCGAACAATCGTTCCACGCCACCCCAAAGCGGCATGCAATGGCGGTTGCGATGGCAATTTTACCCGCAATGCCATACTTAGCTAAAATTAAAATGCAGGGTCTTGTCCTTCAACTACAAACAGTGTACTCGTCTTTAGCTCAGGTTTCTATAGAAACAGCAGCAAAACTCAAACCTTCTTTAGATTTTTTTGGAAGCGCATTCCAGGATTCGTGGTTTACCATCGTGGCGTTAGGAAACGGGTTTATCGTCACAGCGATGGTCTGGGGGGCTTTTACGGCAAAACTTATCGACCACCAATTTTTTAAAGCGGCTATATACCTTTTTGTGGGTGCATTCTTATCGCTTTTTGGCCTCATGCACTCCATCAAAATTGACGGCGATATGTACCTTCCTTGGAAAATTACACTCAACGCCGCAGGGCCAACCCCTTATAGTATCGCTGCTGCATACGTAACGCTGGGGATTATAATTATTGGTTTATCGTACTCCAAAGGAGCCAAAGAAGCAAAAGCGATGGCGCTAGGGGAAGATTAATCCCGTTACTCTGTTTTTGATAGTGCGCTACGCGGATAAACTAAAGTAACTAAGGTTTCCGCGTTTTTAGCGTCAATTTTTAGGTGCTCAAAAGGATCAATCCCCATCTTATAAAATCCTTGGTCTACCATGGCAATCCCAAACCCTGCCGATTCAGTAGTATCCATATTCTCGTAGCTAAAAAACTCTCCACCGCGGCCTTCTTTGTGGAGCTTTGCGTGGCGCATGCGGCTATCGTGTATCCGCTCTAAATCACGCTGCAGCATCGGCACAGTATTGAGAACGACAATACGCACTTCTTCAGAGTTTGCACTAATGGTGAGCGTGACATCTGCATTAAGAGAACGTATTAAATTACGAAACTTAATCAACAACTCAATTTGGGCCTCGTTAAGCTTTTCCGACATACCTGCACGGTACTTTTCTTCGATGTCGAAAATTTTTTGCACTTGGTCGCGCAAAAGCTTTGGCAATATGCGCGTCGCAGCAAACTCGCGTAATGCGCGTTCGCTGATTACTATTTGTAACAAATTATCAATAGTGGTGCTTTCAAAACGGCCAAGTTCTTTACGTACCTCTTCGCGGAATGCGGCAAATTTTACATTTGCTTTAAGTGCGTTAAAAACAAGTTCTACAATTGCGTAGTGGATTGGCAAAACATGCTGTTTATCGAGGTTTTCCTTTTCAAAAAACTCCAGAATTACGTCGCGTAAATCTTTACGCCCTTGTTTTGTAAGGGCGTTAATTTGTAGACGGACTAGTTTTTTAGAACTAAGTCTAGAGACAGTTTTGGGTACAAAGCTCGAATTAGCCATAGAGTATTATCGACCAATTGACACTACAGATATAAATCCGTAGTGTCAATTTATTTAGCGTTTAAGGCCCAACAATTCTTGGAGCATTTGGTCTGCTGTCGTAATACTGCGTGAGTTTGCTTGGAAGCCACGTTGGGTTACAATCATGTCGGTAAATTGGTCGGCTAAGTCGACGTTCGACATCTCCAAAAAGCCCGCGTTAATACCGCCCAACCCTTGGATACCCGAAGTACCCACGAGCGCAGCTCCCGAGTTTATCGATTCGACAAAATTATTTTGTCCCGATTTTGTTAACCCCTCTGGATTTGCAAAATTTGCAAGGGCAACCTGTCCTAAAGTATTTTTTGCACCATTGGAGTACACCCCTGTAATTACACCGGTGTCGTTAATCTCAAAAGCTTGCATATAACCCATGGTGTAACCGTCTTGCTCAACCGCTTTTGTAGTAAACGCCGAGGAAAACTGGGTGATGCCGTCGACTTGGCCTGCTTCACCAAGGCGAAGTTCTATGTTTTTAACCGCAGGGTTTCCCGCAAGGCGAAAACTCACCGTTGCGTTAAGGTTGTCTTGGTTGCGCATATCTGCACCGTCGGATACTGAGGTTAACCTTCCATCGGGAGAAAATCCAAAAACCATCCGGGTGTTTCCTGCAACCTGTGTGTTTTGCCCGTTTGAGCCCGCTACATCAACAGATAACTGCTCTGCGCCTTGCATCGCAACAGAAGCTGTCCATTTGTTCGTGTCGGATTTCCACATATAAATTTTTAACGTATGCTCAACACCTTGGTCGTCGAATACGTTGATGCTTGTTATATGCCCACGGCGTTTTGCGGGATCGGGATCCATAATCATTTTTACACGGTCTGCGTCGGACGCCCCTTGCGGGATTGCCTCAACCGAAGAATTAAGGTTACTTTTAAAGCGCACAAAACTTGTTTCCTTCGCTGGCTCTTTTTGGTAAAGGGGAATTTTCAAGTTCTCTGTATCTGCTGCGGTATTTACTCCCATTCTGCCATCTGCCGACTTGGTCGCATTCCATCCTTGTAAACGCATACCATTTGCGGGATTCACCAACCAACCTTCTTTATCAACGTCAAAATTACCATTGCGTGTATAAAACTTTTTGCTACCGTCTGCTAAAATGAAAAAACCTTCTCCTGATATTGCAAGGTCGGTATTTTTTGAAGTTGTTTGGAATGCCCCTTGGTGCATGAGCTTGTCGATAGAAGCAGTCATTGAACCCAAACCGATTTGTTTTGGGTTTACTCCACCCACATTTTGGCGCGGCTCGGAGGCCCCCGACATAAGTTGTGAAATCATATCTTGGAAGGTAACACGTTCCGATTTAAAGCCGTTTGTGTTTACGTTCGAGATATTGTTCCCGATAACATCCATCCGTACCTGGTGGTTTTTAAGGCCGGATACACCGGCGTAAAGTGTTCGCATCATATTTTTATTCTCCCTTTGGCGTTGTTTGCTTATTTATGGCCTTGGCCTCGACTGCGCTCGGCACCTTGGCCTCGACTGCGCTCGGCACCTTGGCCTCGACTGCGCTCGGCACCTTGGCCTCGACTGCGCTCGGCACCTTGGCCTCGACTGCGCTCGGCACCTTGGC
>JABARV010000014.1:0-95663 GCA_019186965.1 Turneriella sp. | reverse complement strand
CCTTGGCCTCGACTGCGCTCGGCACCTTGGCCTCGACTGCGCTCGGCACCTTGGCCTCGACTGCGCTCGGCACCTTGGCCTCGACTGCGCTCGGCACCTTGGCCTCGACTGCGCTCGGCACCTTGGCCTCGACTGCGCTCGGCACCTTGGCCTCGACTGCGATTCTGCTTGGTTGTGTGTTTTTTTGGGCTTCCCCTGCATTTGTAGGCTCGCCTTTTTGCGCTTGTTTTACCGGCTGGGGCGCAACTACTTGATTTGCTTCGTACGCTTTTGACGCTTGCGCCGCATTTATTTGCGTCTGGATTGGCGGAAATGTTTCACGTGAAACATTGGGCGTCCGAGCCACTTCCGTCACCGAGGTGACATCGTCGAATTTTGTAAAACGCCCACCCACTTTAAGAAGTACATCCCCGTTGGGTTCGTAAATTGCCGATGTAACAATGCCTTGGAGGTGTTTTTCGGTGACAAAATCTTTACCTTCGATCATTTTCCCTATAAGGTTGCTCGCCTGCGACGCACGCAATTTATTCATTGAATTGGCTACGTTATTCATTTGTTCCAGCGACGAAAACTGCGCCATTTGCGAAATAAACTCACGGTCGTTCATTGGGTTTGTGGGGTCTTGTTTAGAAAGTTGGGTTACTAAAAGTTTCAAAAAACTATTTTTGTCGAGCGCGTCGTAACCTGACTTGCGTACAAGGGGTGTTTTCCCGTTGTGCGGCACAGGTTGTTTTTGCCGTGAACGCTGGAATTCACGCAAACGCGCCATATCGGCGTCTTGGGTTTGTATGTTGTTTATCTCAGGCATAAAGCCCCATTGTTTTAGGTGTTTGTGGTAAAGAGGCGTCGTACGCTTCGTTTGCCACGCGTGTAATTAAATTTTGCAACGCTTCTTGTTCGTTTGCAGATTTTTCAGAGTTTTGTGCGTGTGCGCTTCCGCTTTGCACTTCGATATTTACTTGGTTTAAATTTGCGTCGCCAAAACTACTTGCGTTATTGTTTTGGTTTAGGAAGTTTTGCAACTCGCTTTTTACGCTCTCGCTTTGTACAACGATTTTGCCACGAATTTCGCCTTCTATCATCTTTAGGTCAATTTCCATACGCCCTAATTCGCGTGGAAAAAGCTTAACGCTAAACTGTGCATTTTGGTTGTCCGTTACAAGAACACGCGCACGTGAAATTATATCGGTTAATTGGCGTGAAAGCGCGTTTGCAGGGTTTGTTTCGTGCGTTGTGCGTATATTTTCTGTGCTACGCACGGTATGCGCCGATTCGCTTAAGCGCAACGCATCTGTAACTCCGGCGCGGGTGTTTAACGTATCGTTATTTGAAATTGCCTTCGCCTCTGTAAATACGCTATTTATCTTCTTTTCTGCTGTGTCTTGGTTTTGTGTTTCACGTGAAACAAGTGTGTTTTTACTTAAATTAACGCGTGTTTTAGCGGCGCGTGAAAAATCTTGCTTGGGTTCACCCGCTTTTTGTGCACGGTAAGTATCGTTAAACGTTGAATTCCATTCTTTTAATGTTGGCGTACTGGTTTCGGAAAATTTTTTGTGTACATCTTTTTTTTCGTTAAGTTTTCCTTCTACTTTGCTTAAAAAAAGATGCCCCAACTTTTCGCCCAAACGCCGTAACCCATCGCTGTTTAATAAAATCGTGTCGGGTGTTTTTTGGAGCTGTGCCAAAGTGGATTGTATAGCCGTGCTTTTATGGAATGCGTTGTTTACTTTTATAGCTTCGTTAGGGTGTTCAGTTTTTTTTAAGGCGTGGAGAGCCTCTTTACCCAATTTTTTAACTGCTGTTGATGTAACTTCACCTTGTGTTTTTGCATTGATCCCCAGCGTTTCAAAAAGTTGCTTTTCCGCAGCTGTATTTCTATCGGTATTTACCGCTTCTGTTTTCGCAGCCCCTGCTTTTTGCAGTTGTGGCGTACTTTTTTCAGTATCGTATATTTTATCGGTAACGCTTGGTTTTTCCCCTGTAGGGGGTTTTGTATCTATACGGTTTTCTATAGGTGGAGTAAATGTTTGCGCTGGGGTTGGGGCAGCTGCTAAAAGGTAGCTTGCAAAATCGTTTAATGCAGAATCCGACTCTTTTACACGCGTTGGCGAAGATTTACTGGGCAAGGAAGACAAACCGCCCACGGTAGAATTGCTTACGTTAATAGAATGCATCTGTATTTTGATATATCGGGCGCTTTAAAAAAAAATCGAGTGGAATTTATTAAAGATTAAAAATAATGTACAAAAAATGACTCAAGCTTTTCCAAAAAGGGCACATAATTCGTGTTTCATAAAGTGACATAAAGCGTATGGTGTTCCACACACTTTTCCACAAATGTGGAAAACCATTGTGGTTTATTTTGACGGGTATAGGGGTTCTTAAAAGATGGATAAAATATCTTTAGGAATTTCCGTTTGAAGAACCCAATTTATTCCTGTTACTGGGTGTTTAAGCGAAAGTTTTTTACAGTGGAGCGCTGAGCGTTTTAGGCGAAGCTTTTTCCAGTCGCTTTGGGTTAAGGTGTTGTCCGCAAAATCGAAGTAAAAATTGGGGTTAACCCCATAGAGTTTATCGCCAATTACGGGATACCCCAAAGAAAAAAGTGTAGCCCGAATTTGGTGCATACGACCCGTAAATAACTCTGCTTTAAGGAGCGTTGTTTCGTGCATCGTCTTTAAAGGAGTAAAGCGCGTGTGGCAGCTCTGGATTTCCATAGCTGTCGAGGGGGGTGTACTTTCTTTATAAAACCGCTGGCGGGGCAGGCGTGAATCGGGAAGGCGAAAAATAAACCCCTTGGCATCAAAGGCACCCCCAACACACCCTTCGACTGCGACTACATACTCTTTTGTAATTAGTCCAGCACGCAGTATACGGTGGAAAGCTGCTGCCGCTTTCCTATTTTTTCCCAGCACAAGAACTCCGCTCGTTTCCCTATCTAAACGGTAGAGTAAATACGGCGTTTTAAGAAGGCTCCGCTCAACAAGGAGTGTTGTTACCGTTTGCGTTTTATAGATTCCTGAAGGGTGTACTGGAAGTCCCGCTGGTTTATCGATAACAAGATAATCTGCATCTTCGTATATTATCAAAATATTTGTATCTACTTCGGGCTCGTCACGCATCGAGTAACTAAACTCTACCGTATCCCCAAGGTTAATTTTTCGTGCAGCCCGCGCAATGTTCCCGTTGATACGAATTTCGTGTGCGTCGATACGCTTTTGCCATTCGTTTCTGGAAAATTTACCAAAACGCGACGTTAAGAAAAGGTCAAGGCGTTTGCCCGCGTCGCCTTCTTCTATAAATATTTCTCGTGTCTCGATGCGCAAGGTTAAATGAATTTTCTTAAAAAATTGTTAGATAACAATCTCCCCACATTGCTTGACTCGTCCACTCGAAAATTTATCCACGAAAGTATGCGCACGATAAAAAAAGGAATAGTGGAGAAAACAACCAACCACCGCCAAACTTTACGAAATAGGTTTATCACTACTTTTTTACTTGCTACAATATTTTTTACTGCTTGCAAAAAAGAAGCTGCAATTGTCGAGGCAGCACTTACTAAAACTACAACCGTAACGGCGGCCGATTTAAAATTACGTATCGCTCCCAACACAACTGCTGTGGAAATAGCCCGCCTTCCACGCGGCGAACAAGTACAAATTGTACAACGCAGCGCAGATAGTGTCCAAATTGGAAAAAAACATGCGTATTGGTACAAAGTTACAAATTCCGGCGGCCTTACGGGATGGGCGTACGGTGCTGGGCTTGCCATTGAATCCGACGAAGGGAACGTACAAGAAATACAAGCAAACGCTGAGAAAAAACTCCGTGCGGCAATTATCGGCCGTTGGGAGGCTGCGACAATCCAAGGAAAACTTACTCCCAATTTTGTCGCCCTCTATAGCGATGGAAACCTTGAATTTGGTACAAACCGCGCCAAAACACAAACAGGTAAATATGAAATTCTTTTCAACGGCCCTGAAGCACAAATTCTCATTAAAGACATCAAAGCGCCAATGATGACGGATATAAAAGCAAAAATAATTGGTGAGACCCTCGTTTTTACAGCAACCATGGGTAAAAACGACTACAAACTTAATCTCGCCGACAAAGACCCTGGCTCGCTGGAAGAAAAAAATAAAGAAGGAGTCCAAGCTCCCGCACCAAGCGCTCCGTGAATAGAGACGCACCGCCGTTAAAAGACACAACTATACGCATTGGAAAAATTTTAGCGCGTGCAGGTCTTGTTCCCCGTAGGCAAACAGCCAATTACCTAGAGACCCACGACGTACGTATAAACGGCGAACGTATAACTGCGCTTAATTTTAGCGTTCCTGAAAATGCACTACCCACGCTTTCGCTTGTTGTCGATGGAAAAAAAATCCCCTTTGTCCAAAATGAAAATGTACTTCTTTTCCATAAACCTACAGGTGTCGTTTCTTCGCACCGTTCACAAAAAATTCGCGGAAAAACTTTACCAACTATTTACGACTTACTCCCCCCGAAATACAAAGCATGGTTTTTTGCTGGTAGGCTCGACATTAGCTCTTCGGGGCTGATTGTTTTATCTATGGACGGTAATCATATTTATAATTTAAGCCATCCTAAGTTTGGCGTTACAAAAGTATACCACCTACACACGTCGCGTCCCCTTTCTAAAGAAGAAATGGCAAAAGCTGAAAAAGGCGTGCTCGATAAAGGAGAGCGCCTTCGGTTTGAAAAAATAACAGGGCTTGATAAACCTGCGCATTATGAAGTCAGCCTCAAAGAAGGAAAAAACCGCGAGATACGCCGTGTTGTTGAAAAGTTTGGAGTATACGTACGCGCACTTAAGCGTATAAAATTAGGTCCATACTCCTTGGATGCGCTTGCGCCCAAAGAGTATACCGAATTACCAAAATCGATTATCCGCTTGCCCCGCGATTAGTTTTTGTACAAAAGGCTTTATGGCAGAAATTACGGTACGTGAAGCGTTAAATGTTGCTCTTGCCGAAGAACTTGAACGCGACAGCGACGTTTTTCTCATCGGTGAAGAAGTTGGCCATTATAACGGTGCATACAAAGTTTCGCAACACCTTATGGAACGCTTTGGCGAAGACCGCGTTATTGATACTCCCATCGCCGAAGCTGGATTTGCCGGTCTTGCTATTGGGGCTGCAATGGCTGGACTGCGCCCCATTGTTGAATTTATGACATGGAACTTCTCTCTTGTTGCGATAGACCAGCTTATTAACAACGCCGCCAAAATCCATTTTATGTCGGGAGGCCAGTTTAAGCTCCCGATTGTTTTTCGTGCCCCACAAGGCGCTGGAGGAAGTTTAGCCGCGCAGCATTCAACGGTTTTAGAGGGTGTCTACGCATACACACCAGGACTTTTTGTTGTAGCACCCTCAACTGCGGGGGACATGCGGGGGCTTCTTAAAACTGCTGTACGTTTAGATAACCCGGTAATTTTTTTAGAACACGAAAAAATTTATGCAGTTAAAGGTACTCTCGATTTTCCTGAAGATAAAGACTATTTAATACCATTGGGTAAAGCTAAACTTTACGAAGCAGAAAATCCTGCACAGCTTACCATCCTCACTTGGTCGCTCAATTTCCATCTTGCCCGTATAGCTGTGGAAAACCTGAGCAAAGAAGGCATCTATGCAGATATTTTGGATTTACGTACCCTTAAACCTGTCGATTCAGAAGCGATTTTTAAAGCCGCGCAGAAAACGCACCGCCTCCTAATTTTACAAGAAGGTACCCCCGTTGCCTCTTACGGGTCGTGGCTCTCGCACCATATACAAGAAATCGCGTTTGATGAACTCGACGCTCCCGTTTCTCTTGTAAGCGCGGATGACGTTCCCATGCCGTATACTTTTTCGCTTGAACCCAAGGTGTTGCCTAATATCGATAAAGTTATAAACGCAGCGAAAACGCTGGTGGGATAAAGGAATAGTTACGATGCCTTTTTCTTACGGTACTTAGGCTCGACGGGGTGCTCTACACGAAGTCCCCTTTTGATACGTTCGATATCTCCCGAAAGTTCTTTATGGAGTTTAGGCTCGAGTTTATCGACAAATACTTTCCCGTCGAGATGGTCCATTTCGTGCAAAAAAGCACGCGCTAAAAGCATTTCTCCTTCGACGGTTTTTTCGTTTCCACTTAAATCTTGATAACCAATTTTTACCCAGCGCGGCCTTTTGAGCTCCGCCGAAAGTCCAGGGACAGAAAGGCAACCCTCTTCGCCGTCTTGCATTTCTTCGGATGCTTCAAGAAGGCGTGGATTTACAAAAGCCCCTTTAATAAATCCCTTTTCGATAAGGTCTATAACAAGCACACGTTTAAGAACACCAATTTGTACAGCCGCAAGACCAACCCCCTTTTCGGCGGCCATAGAATCGAACATATCACGCACAAGGTTGCGCAGGTTGCTATCAAACTTTTGGACAGCCTCTGAAACTTGGTAAAGGCGTTCGTCTTGGATTGTAAGTATGCGCTTAACAGCCATCGAGACTAATGTAATCTATTAAGCTTGGAAAATCTACTTTTTAAGCGCTTTCTTCATTGTTTCGCCGATTTGTGCCGGCGATTCACAAACGTGTATACCTGCATTTTTCATCGCTTGCATTTTCGTTTGTGCTGTTCCAGAAGAACCGGAAATAATTGCTCCTGCATGCCCCATACGGCGTCCTGGAGGAGCAGTTTGTCCCGCAATAAAGCCCACGACAGGTTTTTTTACATGCGCTTTAATGTACTCTGCCGCCTCTTCTTCGGCGCTACCCCCAATTTCACCAATCATAACGATACCCTCGGTTGCAGGGTCTTCTGCTAAAAGTTTTACCGCCTGTAAGTGGGGAAGGCCAATAATAGGATCTCCACCGATACCGATGCACGTTGATTGTCCCAAACCGACTTGGGTAAGCTGGTGTACAGATTCGTAAGTTAAAGTTCCCGATCTTGAAACAACGCCGATGGTTCCTGGAGTGTGGATAAACCCTGGCATAATACCCATTTTCCCTACACCGGGGGTAATTACCCCTGGACAGTTTGGCCCCACCACGACTGTCTTTGAATGGCGAATATAATCAACAATGCGTGACATATCGCGCACGGGAATACCTTCTGTAATGCAGATTACAAGCTCAAGCCCAGCCGAGATACCTTCTAAAATGGCGTCGGCGGCAAATGCGGGTGGAACAAAAATTACCGAAGCGTTGGCTTGTTCTTTTTCGACCGCCTCTTTAACGCTATGGAAAATGGGGAGGCCGTGCTCAGACTTTTGGCCACCTTTTCCCGGGGTTACTCCGCCTATAACTTTTGCTTTGGTATTGTATTCTACCATTTGGCCTGTGTGGAAAGAGCCTTCTTTGCCTGTAATCCCCTGGACAATGATACGGGTTTTTTCGGTAATAAGTACTGCCATAGATGGAGACAGTTGGCAGAAGATAGATGACAGGTAAAGAAAGAAGGGTGTGAATTCTACGTATCGTTTTCACAGCGTTTCAAGAACAAAGAATGCCCACAGAAGATGACTAAAGAAAACCCATTACTCAACCAAGGTGATTTACCCGATTTTGAAAAAATACAGCCTGAACACGTTGTTCCTGCCGTGCGTGAAGCGTTGGCTACTGCTGAATTTGGGCTTAAAAAATTAGAAACATTAGAAAATCCAACTTGGGAAAATTTTGTGCTTCCTTTACGCGCCCTCACGCGCCGTGTAGAACGTGTTTGGTCTGTAGTAAACCACCTCTTGGGTGTTAAAAATAGCGAACCTTTACGGGAAGCACACGACACAGTACAAAACGAGATGGTTGCTTTTCAACTGAAAATAGCGCAAAGCAAACAACTCTACAACGCTTGGAAAAATTTACAGAAAAATGCTTCGCACGAACTTACAACACCTGCACGTGTACGTATTGTTGAAGCACAAATACGGGATGCAAAACTTTCGGGAATTTCTCTTGAAGGAAAACAGCGAGAACGTTTTAATGAAATACAACAAAATCTTGCAAATCTTTCGACGGAATTTTCAAACCAATTACTCGACGCAACAAAGGCGTTCACTTTAGCTATGGAAAAACAAAGCGATGTTGAAGGGTTACCGCAAAACTGGCTTGGAATGGCAAGCGCCGCAGCCAAAGCAAACGGCTATCCTGACGCAACAGCCGAAAAAGGCCCATGGCTTCTTACGTTAGATTTTCCCTCTTACTACCCATTTTTACAGCATGCAAAAAATCGTACACTACGCGAAAAAGTGTACCGAGCCAACGTAACCCGCGCAAACGGTCTTGGTATTTATGAAAAATGGAATAACTGGCCGTGTATTGACGAAATTTTAACACTCCGCGCAGAAATGGCAAAACTTTTAGGATTTAAAAATTATGCCGAACTGTCGCTTGCGTCTAAAATGGCACATTCGACAAAAGAAGTTCGGAGTATGATTGAACACTTGGCACACGTAGCTAAAGGGGTAGCAAAAAAAGAAACAGAGTCGCTTTCACAATTTGCGCATGAAACAGGGTTAAAAGAACCATTTGCGCTTTGGGACGTTGCTTACTACGCAGAAAGAAGGCGTGAAAAACTTTTTGATTTTACCGATGCAATGCTGCGCCCGTATTTTCCACTACCCAAAGTTCTTACAGGGCTTTTTAGGCTTGCAGAAAAACTTTTTGGTATAAAAATTATAAAACACGAAGCTCCAATATCTTTTTGGCATACGGATGTATCCTTTTACGATGTTTTTGATAGTGACGGAACGCGTCTTGCTTCATTTTATTTAGATCCTTACGCACGTTCTGGCGAAAAGCGTGGCGGTGCTTGGATGGATGTATGCCGCCAACGCGAAGTTTCTAAGGAAGAAAAAATACTACCTGTCGCGTACTTAATTTGCAATGGAACTCCACCTGTAGGTACAACCCCTTCGCTAATGACATTTAATGAAGTGGAAACTTTGTTCCATGAATTTGGCCACGGTTTGCAACACATGCTTACACGTGTGGATGAATACGAAGCGTCTGGTATTGCCAACGTTGAATGGGATGCGGTTGAACTCCCTAGCCAATTTATGGAAAATTGGGTGTACGAAAAAAATGTCGTCGACCAAATTTCGGGACATTACGAAACCAATGAAAAACTACCAGAAGAACTTTTTAAAAAAATTGTTGCAGCAAAAAATTATATGTCTGCATCGCAAATGCTACGCCAACTTTATTTTTCTCTTTTAGATTTAGAACTACACGAAAATTACGAAAGTAAAACAGACGTGCGTAAAATACAAAAAAAGATTGCCGAAGAATACACAACAATCCACCCTTTAGAAGAAGATGCATTCCTGTGTTCTTTCGGCCATATTTTTGCGGGTGGCTATGCTGCAGGATATTACAGTTATAAATGGGCTGAAGTTTTAAGCGCAGATGCATTTGCTGCTTTTGAAGAAGCAGGGCTTGAAAATACAAACGCAACCACTGCACTTGGAAAAAAATACCGCGATACAATTTTATCTTTAGGAGGCTCTAGGCATCCAAGCGAAGTTTTTCGTGATTTTCGTGGGCGCGATGCAACAATAGATGCGCTTTTACGGCATAACGGATTAGTTGGATGAATTAACCATGCAAACACTCTACGACGAAAACCAACTTGTAGCAACGCTCGAAGAAAACGGGCTTTGCCGTGTGTACTTAAACAACCCTAACGAGTTGAACGCACTCACTACGCAAATGGCTAAAGGCGCACGCGAACTTAGTGTAATTATTAAAAAAACAAATGCGCGTGTCGTTGTTTTTTCTGGTAAAGGCCGCGCCTTTTCCGCAGGGGGCGATTTAAATTACCTTCTCTCGCTCACTAAACTCACTAAAGAAGAATCTTCTGCCGCGATGCTTGATTTCTATAATTCGTACCTTACGCTCTTCACTTTACCTTTACCTACAATTAGCTACATTAATGGGCCATGCGTGGGTGCTGGATTTTCTTTAGCGCTCCACTCGGATATGCGTTTTATTGTTTCGGGAACTAAAGTTGGTATGAACTTCACACGCATTGGGCTTAATCCTGGTATGGCGTCAGAATTACACGCGCACGGCGATAATTCCCTTCTTATTCGCGAGATGCTTCTTACCGGACGCATTTATTCTTCTTCGGAACCTCGGCTACGTCCTCTTTTTAACTTGGTGGCTTCTACCGAAGAAATTAACGCTGCACTAAATTTAACCATCAACGACATACTACACGCATCGCCGCAGTCAATCCGCCTAACGTTACCGTACTTACGAAAATCTTGTACGCTCGAAGAACTTTTAAAAGCAGAAGCTACGGGACAGGGAATTTGTATGAGCACAGGGGAAATCCGCGAAGCTGTCGATGCACAAAAAAAGGGTAAAAAATTTTATTTTACAAAGTAATCTGCATGCCGTCGAATGCGGGCTCGGCGTAGCCATGCCATTTTGTCAGCAGTTCACTGTGTAAATATTGGTGCGAAAGATGCCCAATAATTCCCCGTTTAACTTTAAAGCGTGTAAAAATTTCAAGCGCTTCTTGTTGTTGTATGTGCGAAACGTGCGGATGATCAATTGGCGAACCTAAAAATAAAATATCCAAATTATACAAATATTTTTCGTCGTCGGGATTTATTTCTTTAAAGTCGGTTAGGTAACCAAAACGTTTATTTACCACAAAGCCTGTGCTTAAAAGCCCAGCCTGGGGAATATGGACAAGCCGGATAGGTTGGAATTCCATACCCGCAACCTCGATTGCACGGTATCCTTTTTCTTCATCGCCAGGGTACATATTAAGGCTAATACGAGGAACATTACTATAAATTGCGCTGTTGCGGATGTAAGGGTAGCGCGTTAAAATAACTTCGTGTGTTTGGGGGTTTGCATAGCACTTAAGCTCTGCCTTGGTATCAAAAGTAAAAGGGCGTAAATCGGGAAGTCCGTCTAAATGATCGAAATGGAAGTGTGTATAAAGAACGCCGTTTATAGCATTTATTTTTTCACGGAGCATTTGCTCACGGAGATCGGGGCCAGAGTCAACAAGCACGTTACCCTTATCGCTTTGGAAAAGTAGCGAGGCGCGGTAACGTTTATCTTTTGGATCTTTAGAGGTACAAACTTTGCAAGGACATGTAATAATCGGCACTCCTGTGGAAGTGCCACTTCCTAAAACAATAACCTGCATTAGATTGTGTTTTTAAGATTTTAAAAGTTCATCAATTGCACGCTTCATCGATTCGTAGTCACGCCCTTCTTGGTAAAGAACACCGTTAATAAAAATTGTCGGAGTACCTCTTACGCCAACTTTTTGTCCGTAACGCATATCGGCTTCTATATCTGCACGTAGAGAACCATCTTTGTCTAAAGTGCACTGCTTATACGCGTTCATATTAAGCCCAATACTTGCAGCAATTTTTTCGAGCCGCGCTGGAGATAAATCCAGGTTGCGGCCTTCGTAGGGAATTTGGAATGCTTTCGATTGGAACTCAAAATATTTACCTTGTTTTCCTGAACACTCTGCCGCGATGTGTGTGTGCATCGCTTGTGCATGAAAGTCTAATGGAAAGTTACGGAACACCCATTTAATTTTGTTTGCGTACTCTGCTTTTAAACGTTGTACGTCGGGTTGTATTTGGCGGCAGTATGGACATTCAAAATCAGAAAATTCGGTTATAACAACTTTTGCATCTGCTTTTCCCCAGTATGGTTTTCCATCATTAACTAAATTTAATTTAGGCGCTTCGGGTTCAGTAAGCGCAAATTTAAAATTGTACTTTTTAAAAAGCTCAGCTGTTAAGGTATCACGCGCTGTTTTTTCTCTATTGTTTACCAATTGTCGGCGTATACGGTCTTTAATCGCTTCGAAAGGCATGGAAATACGGTGTTTGTTCAAATCGTAAAATTGTTTTATACTCGCTTCGGTAACTTCTGCACCACGGCGTTTTTGGAGTTCTGTTTCTAAATATTTTTCAACTGTAAGGTTTTGTTTTTTCGCTTCTATTGAAAGAATTTTATCGCGTGCGCTTTCGTACGCAGCCTGCTGGCGCAATTCAAATTCTTTTTGGCGGATTTCAAAGAATTCTTGTGCATTATCTTTTTCAACATCTTTTTGCGTAATTTTACCACCGTCAAATGTTGCTAGCGTTTCATTTGGCCCTCCGCCGCAAACAGCTGTAGATAAAAATGCTGCCAAAAGTATCGTATAACGTGTTATTTTTTGCATACGTACAGCGAGGCTTTTTAGAGAGGTGGCGTAAAGCTTAAAGAATAAGTGCAAGTATAAAAGTTTATCAAAAAATTCCACAATTTTCCACTTTCTTTCCTTTTTTCCACAAAGTTAAAATAGTAGATTACGTTCCTAATTTTTACCATTTTAAAATGTGTAAAAAATAGCAATTGTAGTTTTTTGTCTTTTTTGTTTCTTCTTTAATTTATTTTTATAAAAAAGTTTTCCACTTTCCCACGCTATTATTATTATTACTATATATAGATTATTATATAATATATAAAATAAAAGAGTGGAAAATCTTCTCATAAACTAATTAACACAATACACATTGACACATAAATTCAAACTGCCAGTATGCGTCGCTTTGTAAATCTGTACGCTGTTGCAAAAATTTTTATACCATTTTTTTTCTCTTTTTCTTTTATAATTTTTGCCGATTTGCCGCCTGCTGACGATACCCTTACCCCTAAAAAGCCAACACTCGATGTAACAATAAATGAGCAAATTGGGGCTTCGCTTGAAGCGATGCAATTTTTCGACGAAACGGGAAAACCAGTCCAGTTAAAAGATATTTCAAACGGGCATCAAGTAATTATCTTGTCTCCTGTGTATTATAATTGTACAAATTTGTGTTTAACTACGCTAAATACTTTACTTGAGTATGTTGAGAAAAAATCGCGTTACACTTTGGGAAAAGATTACATTATTGTTACGTATAGTTTTGACCCTAAAGAAAATTTTGAACTTGGACAACTGAAACAAAATTTTTATTTAAAAAAACTTTCTGCTGTAAATGATAAAAATATAGCAAAATATAAAGCGTACTGGCGTTTTTTAACAGCAAGGCAAGATGCAATAAACACAATAGCAAAAACTATTGGATTTAAATATCTTAAAGAAGTAAGTGGGCCAGCAGATAAAAGCGGTGGTGTTTACGTACATCCGGCGGTTTTAATTTTTGTTACACCAGATTTTAAAATTATGCGGTATATTTATAATATCGATTATTCACCTACAAATTTTAGGCTTGCAGTTTTAGAAGCATCAAGTGGAAAAATATCTAAAACAATAGTCGATAGAGTATTATCTACTATTTATGCATTTGATGCTACAAAGCGCAAATATAATTTGGTTGCTTCTAATGTAATGTGGTTAGGTGGAATTACCGCTTTTTTGCTATTATTAATTTTTTTAACAACAATATGGATAAAAGAAAAACGCAAATACGCTAAAAAAGAAAATTTATGATTTATTTAAAAGATATTTTTAGCATTGCAGGTTTAATAATTTTTATCTTAGTACAAGTTGTATTAATTATCTTCATCGTAAAATCACAAAATAAACACAACAAAAACGATGGGGAAACTCCTTTTCGCACACAACACAGAATTACAGAAATTTTTTGGATATCCCTTCCTGTTTTAACTTTAGGTATTATATTTTATTATACTTTAAAATCTATAATCACAAACTTTAATTAAGAAAATAAATGCAAAAAAAAAAGCATGAAAAAATTTCTTATCTGTGTGCCGAGTGTGGCGATACGTTTCCAAAATGGTTTGGCCAATGCCCTTCGTGTAAATCGTGGAATAGTTTAAGTGAAAGCCGTTTTGAAAATACTGAAAATTTTGAAAAAACAACACCAGTAAAAACACAGATTCAATCTGTATCCGCGATTCCAACAGGCCTTTCCCAATTTGATACAATACTAGGCGGAGGAATTTTACCTGGTGCGGTTATTTTAATAGGCGGCGAACCAGGGATTGGAAAATCGACTCTTCTTCTTGAGATAATGCGTAATATAAATGCGGTTTATGTTACTGGAGAAGAAAGTTTAGCGCAAGTAAAATCACGTGCTACGCGGCTTGGCTTGAAAGATGGTATAGACCTTATTCAAGGAAATAGTATAAGCGCAATTTTACATTATATACGTGAGAAAAAAGCAAATGTAGTTCTTTTAGATTCCATACAAACAACATTTACCGACAACCGCACAGGTTTTGCAGGTTCGCCGACGCAAATACGCGAAGTAACACAAAAAATTTTAGAGTTTGCAAAAGAACATCAGGTTGCGTTTATTATAGCAGGGCATATAACTAAAGACGGACAAATTGCTGGGCCTAAATTACTCGAACACGCAGTCGATACTGTTATTTATTTTGAACAAAACCCAACAACGCGTTACCGTTTTTTACGTGCGGTGAAAAATCGTTTTGGCGCTACAGGTGATGTCGCTATTTTTGAGATGACGGCAAGTGGTTTCAAAGAAGTAAAAAATGCTGATTCACTACTTCCTGTTCAAGAAATTGGTGGTATAGGAAGTTGCCTTTTTCCGCAGCTTGAAGGTACACGCGTTTTACCGCTTGAAATACAAGTGCTTGTGACTCCGACAGGGTTTGCTAATGGCCGTCGCATTGGAGAAAATATCGAACTTTCGCGCATCCATTTAATTGCAGCAATACTCGAAAAATTTTGTGCACTTAAACTTTCACAGTGCGATATTTTTGTTCGTGTCAACGGCGGTACTCAGCTTGTAGAGCCCGCTGGCGATTTAGCTCTTTTAGCATCGATGGCTTCGAGTTATTTAGAAAAACCGCTTGCAAAAAGCCGCGCAATAGCAGGGCAAGTTTCCCTTACCGGTGAAATTCGCACGCCAGGCGCTTTAGACGAAAGGCGTCGCGCTCTTAAACAATGGAAAATTTTAAACGCAGTGTGGGGTGGATTTAAAAATGGAGAAAATACACTTTCAACAGAAATTTTTGTAACCCATCTTGAGCGTGAATTAAAATTTTTATAGTAATTTTTATTTCACTAAAACTGGAAAGTAAGCTTTATGCGAAATGTGCGTCCGTCTTGCGGTATACCTAAAAGCGCATATTTTTTTCCTGGGTTACCGCCTGAATCGTACGAGGTTTGTACTCCTTCGTCGCCAATAATGGGATCGCTATAGTGTTCATCAAAAAGATTGTATACCGATGCATAAAGATAAAAATGAGGAATTACCTCTTTAAGCGATAGTGTAACATTTGTTAAATAGTACGCTGGAAAAATTTTACTGTGCGTTTCTGGTCCAGAACCATCGTCAGTGATAATTTCAAACGATTTTCGCTCCGCAATATAGTGCGTTGTTACAGCAGCAGCTAAATAATTTTTCCATAACGGAACTAAAAACCCAGTGTTCATTGTGTATTGCGGCGAATTGGGTAGCCATACCCGTTGTCCTGTAGAAAAATCGGACAAAATCCATTTTTCGAAACTTTCATTGTAGGTAATGTTGGCGAAGATGCGAAATCCCGAAAGTGTTAAGTATGTAAATCCGGCTTCGACACCGTTCATGTTAATTGTTCCTTTGTTGATAAATCGCAAAAGACCAGTATCGGGGTTTGTTTCTTGCACAAGTAAATTAGTGATATGGTTTGAATAGGCGGCACTTTGTAGAGAAAGTCCTTCGGCGAGTCTATGCTCATAGACAATTTCTGCGTTTTGTAATCTTTCTGGTCCGAGATTACTATTAGCTTCAAGCGATATTTGGTCTGCAAAGAAACGTTCAAACGGCGTTGGGTTGCGAAAACCTGTAGAATAAATAAGCTTGACCGTCGATTCGCTATTGGGATGAAAAATTGCTGTAACGCGTGGACTAAAATTTTTCTCAAAGACACTTGAGCCATCAAAACGCAAACCGCTAATGAGTGCGAACCAATGCTTGGGTTGGTATGCAAATTGTGTAAAAGCGGCGTAGTTATAAAGTTCAACAGGAATATCGATATCGTTGGCGTTACCAGTAACAAAGCTGCGTGTTTTTGAATATTGGATTTCAGCACCTGTGATAGTGCGTAGCGAAGCAAACGGAATAAATTCAGCGCGTACTTCTGTGCCAACTGTGTTGTCACTTAATGTGTCGGTAAATTTTGTATCGCCGTTATCGAGAAAATTAGGAATATAAATTAAGTTATCGCGGAATGTATAGTTATTATAAAAAAGTCGTGTATCAAAATTAAGTTTTTGAGAAACATCGTACTTGTACTTCATGCGGGCAATAAAACGTTTGTCGTGGTTGTACGAATTATGGTCGTCCAAAAACATTCCATAGCGACCATCGGGAACACCAGCATAGCGATTCATGTATGAAAAACTTGCAGTGAAATCTTTATAACTGAGTTCGCCGCTACTTTCCACCTTGCGTTCAAAATCGGCGCCGGCAGAAGTAATCCCACCGAGGTTAGATTTACTTGGGTTGGATGCTCCTTCAATAACAAGACCGTTGAATTCAGGAAAATAAATTTGTGGACCTTTGTAATCAAACCATGCCGCGTGTGCGTATGCCTTGAAGTCACCAGCTTCACCAGCGCCAATAATTGTAGTTTTGTAACGTTGGTACGAACCAACTTCACCCGAAAGCGTTAAATTTTTTAATTCTTTTGGATCTTTAGTGACAATATTAATGAGGGCAAAAAAGGCATTTGTACCGTAGAGTGTTGATCCAGGGCCGCGCACAACTTCGATACGATCAATAAGATCTATGTCGATACCAAGCGCCTCATCAACGTACATTGCCCCAGCAACGTACTCATTGACGCGCTGCCCGTTTATAAGTAGAAGAATATGCGTATTGTAGTCGCCGTTAAAAGAAACGCCACGAACACCCACATATTCGTAATCACGGCCGTTAGAAACATAAAATCCACTTAAAGTTCTAAGCGCTTCGCCAACGGTACGAAAACCAAAGCTTAAGAGAATCCGTTTTGAAATAACGGTAACGTTGCCGGGGGCATCCGAAATTTTCTGTTGGTATTTTGATGCAGCTTCAACTGTATCTTCTTTCAAAAGATTGAAAACATCGACAGTAGAAATTTTTTCTTTTTGTAAATCTGGTTTGTTTTTATTCTTGAATGCTGCGGAAGAAGTATTTTCGTTATCAAAAGTTTGTATTTGGTTATTGTCGGAATCACTTACGTCAAAATCAAAATCGTCAGAAGCTGCAAAAAGGTTTCCAATACATAAAAATAAAAAATATCCTATTATAGCGTATCGTAAGTAACAAAAAAAATACGAGTTTAAACTTTGGCGCATAAATGACTCCTTTAGTTTTTACACAAGATTTTCAGTCGTCGTTTTTTCTTTTGCTTTTTTATCTACCGCTAATTTTGTAAATTCAATACGGACGAATGAAAGATCATCAGTTAGTGTTCCACTTTTCATTAGGTATTCGGCTATTTGTGGCAAGTTGCCATTACCCTCTTCAACGCGCCGCAAAATTAGCGTTTCATCTTCGTTAATGTTACGTGCGCTTTTGCGCCGTTCTTCACCTTTGTAGTCGTCTTCTGACGCAAGCTCAATATCGTCACGCCCATCGGAACCAACGATGAGAATGTCGCCGTCTTTGAGCGTGAACTCTCGCGCTTTTTCAATTTGTGAAAACTCAAAAGCAGTACCCAACTTATGGCTCATTAATTCTTTTTCAAAAAAATAAGCCTTATTTGAACGGTAGAGAATTCCAAACGGGTGTTCTGCGTTAATGTAATATGTTTTTCCAGTTACATTGTTTATCAAAATAAAACATGCTGACATTAGCATGCTACCTTCAAACTGAAGAAAAATATTGTTGAGTTGTTTAAATGCAGCTACAAGCCAAGCGTTTGGAGGTTGCGCAATAGCAACATCTTTTTGTGCAGAACCAATTAAGGATTGTATTGCAGTACCAAATACAATTGCACCACCAGCGCCCTGTAAAGATTTTCCCATAGCGTCGCCATTGATTATAAACGTATACGGAATTTTTCGCCGTTCGTGTATAAAAAATAAATCGGCGCTAATGCTAATATCGCCACCAATTTCGCCTGCCCATTTACGAAATTGAAATTTCTTTTTTTGGTTAGTGTAAAAATCTACTTTGATATTTTTTGCTGTACTTGTATTTTTTGCTAAGGGATTTATTAAAAGCGAAGTTAAAAGATAATCCCCGTCTTGTTGTTCTTTTAAACTTGTAATTCTTTCAAATGCATTTTTTAATTCACGTGTTCGTTCTTCGACTTTTTCTTCAAGGTGATCGCGGTGTTCGGCGATTTCTTTGATTTGGGCAGCAATTCTTTCAGACATAGCGTTAAACGCTACGCCCAATTCGCCTAATTCGTCGCGAGAGCGCACATCGACGCGTGCCTCAAAATTGCCTTCACCATACGCGTCGACGCCACTTTTTAATCGTTGCAGAGGGTGTGTAATACTGCGGCTAAAAAGATAGCCTATAAAAATTGAACCAAGCACAGCGATTGAAGCAGCGATAAGTACAAAAATTTTAAGTTTTCTAATTGGAGCAAGTACGAAATTTTTTGAGAATAGTAAGTGGCTTAAAACAACGGGAATTTTTTCTCCTGTTTCTGGATCGACTTGAATACTTGTGTTTAAAAATTCAAAAAAACAAATCTCTGAAATATTTTTTTCGCAATGTACATCGCGGTATTCAGCGCTTTTCTGCAAGGTTTCAAGTTCAGTGAGAGGTAAAGCTTCTCTACTTTGGTAAAGTTTTACGTATTTTTCGATTGTGTTATTGTCGTGTAATAAATCGCTATTTGCAAGTTGCGATAAAATAACTCCCTTGTGGCGCCTTGTTAAAAGAATCGTTTGTGTAAACGCGAGACCCATTTTAAACTGGTCTTTAAAAATAGCGATGTTGTCGCGTGCTTCAATACCAGCGTCGATAGGGTCACCGCCTTCTTTTATATACGATTCTTTTGCGGCTTTAGCAATGAGCGATGCGCTAATTTTACCAAAACTAATTGTTTGTTCAATTTTTTCTTGTTCAGCTTTATGCAAAATGTAAAATGAAAGCGGTATTGCTGCAATAAGTGCAATCAAAATTACAATTAAACCCAATTTAACTCTTATACGCATAGTTACCTTATTGCTTTAATCGCTTTCATTCGTGATTTTGATTTCTGTATGTATGCTTGTGCGACCCTATGTTCGGGATCGACGGCCAACACGATAGTCATTTGTTGAATGCATTCTTTGTATTTTTTATTGTTGTATGCATTTTCGCCAGCCTGAACAAGGCTAGGTAAATTGTGTCTTAAGCTATTTCGTGTGCGTACCAATTCATCGCGAGCTTCGGGTACAAAACTCGCTGCCGACATAAGTAACAGCACGGCGTTTGCTTTGTTTCCCGAAGCGAGCATTTGCCGTGCTTGTTGGTAAGCAACCTGTGCCCCCACCATGCGTGAGTAGTGTTGTGCTTCAGTGTTTGTTCTATCTAACTGTAAGGCTTTTAAAAAAAGAGCACGTGCGGTAGCATATTTTTGTTCTTTGTATGCGTTTTGGCCTTCTTCGATAAGCACAGAAATCCGTTGACGAAACTTTAAACGGTCTGGTAAGCGTAGGTTAAAATCGTGTATAATCTTTTCACTGACGTAAATTCCTGTTTTTTCGGGTAATTCGATTGCGAAATCCGAAGGTTGTTTTGAATGCATTACGTTTCGCACAAGAGCCGCTGTTTGTACTCCTAATGAAAAATAACTAGGGGCAATGGCAAATGCCGCGCCATCGTCGCGCACCAAGGGACGAAAAGAAGTGATGAGCAAAATTTTATGTTTGTAACAGAGTTTTGCCAATTTTTGGAAAGCAGCCATGTTAAAAAGAGCGTCGGGAACCATCCAAAAAGCGCGAATTTTTCTTTCAAGAACCATATTTTCAAGTACAGGACCTAATTCCTTCAGTGAAGAGACTTTGCGCCGAATACTTGTTATACCGTATTTACTTTCAATAAATTCGATTTCAGAAGTAAGGTAATTACTTTCGTCGGATTGATAGGCGAAACCGATTTTTGTACCCTTTGCAAGTAAAGACTGTAAGTTTTCTAAATACGTATCCATGGGTATATCTTGGCTTACACCTGTGACGTTGGTATAATTTTGGTATCCTAAAAATTTAGGCGCACTAACAAGAGTAAAAATTATTGGTGTCTTTTTACAAAACGAAATCGCTGTATCTGTTGAAGATTTTCCAACGGTAATGATAGCGCGTAATTTTTGCGAGTCGCAATCACTTAAAGTATTATTTATCTCACGTGAATCAACGGGCTGTGCATTTGGTAAGCGGCTTAGTATACCGTCTTTAATAATGGTGTGTATGTTAATTTGCGGATTATAAAAAATAACAATTTTATTCGTGTTATCAGAAAACAGGAAACATAGATTTGCAAAAAGCAAAGAAATAAAGAATAATAGATAGAGTGCTCCTTTTATCACAAGGACGAATAAAACCCCAGCATATTACTTTGTAAAGAAAAATTAGGTATTTAATAATTGCCGTCGCCACAAACTATTTTAACTACCACTTTAGAAAATGCCGACAAAAAAGCACACCGCCGTTCTAATTAACCCCAGCTCGGCGGGCGGGTTGTCGCTTAAAAAATGGCCTGCACACCGCGACGCACTCCACCAAAAAGGAGTGCGCACCAGCGAATATACCTCCGCAAGCGAAGCCGACTTTCGCGAACACACCCGAATGCTTGCAAAAAAATTTAAACGCATCGCAGTTGTTGGTGGTGACTCCTCGCTCACGATTGCCGCCGAAGAATTGGTGGCGGCAAACTACAAAGGCGTGTTACAATTTCTTCCCGCCGGTTCTGTGAACGACATTATTTTAGACTTGCGCGAAAATACGGCGCAAAACCAAAGCGCGTATTTGGGGTTTCTTAAAACGCAAGGCATCCAAAAAAATTTTATCGGCCAAGCGAATTTTGGTATCGGCGTTTTTGTCAACCGTTGGGTGGGCAAAATTTTACGTGTGCTGCCTTTCTTGCGCCCGTTACAAAACACCGTCGGCGTTCTGTGTATTCTCGTGGGGCATCTTTTCCGTCGCGATGTGGTGTCTCTTTCGCTCGGCACGAAGCACGAAACACGGCACGGTCGATATTCGTTGGTGTTGGTGAGCCAAATTCGGCATTGGGCGGGCGGATTGCTTTTTGCGCCCGAAGCATCGTACTTCAAAAAAGCATTCCAGATTGTGGCGGTGCGGCGTACGCCACTTTTGCGCTTTATTAAAATTATCCAAGCCGCGAAGGACGGAGGGCATTTACATTTCAACGAAGTAGAAACTTTTTTTGCGCCCGAGCTAACCATTGAGGCACAAAAAAATATCGCCGTCCAAATTGACGGCGATATTTTGTGTGTGGATGGAAAAATTGTAAAATCACAAAAATTTATTTTAGGTAAGAAAAAATCCGCATTGCGCTTAACGGGATGATTTCTTCTTTCCTATCGCACCTGCTGACTTTGCAAAATACTCGTCGTACTTTTTTTTCGCTTGAGAGCCAAAAAGAATTTTGCACGTTTCATGAATGCCTTTTGCCATGCGGATTTCTTCTTTGCGCATCACGAGCGCAATCTTGGAGCGGCGGCGTAAAAAATCTTCAAGCTTGGTGACCATTTCGCGTTGCGCCGCCTCTTCGATTTCACAGCGCGTGTACTCCGCGCCTTCGATGAGGATTTCCGCCTGCTCGGGGTTCTCGCGTATTTTTTCTAAAAGCTCCAACGCGTGCGACCCGTAGCGCCGCCAAAAGCGCGTCGATAATTTTTCGTGCGAGGTGGAGGCGGTATAACTATCCAAGTCCATCAATTTGGCTTGGTGGAAAAAATCGTCGCGCACCGAATCGTGCCCTTCACCGTACCAACGCCTTTTGCCGAAGCGCAAATGGATCCCCATGTTCTCGACAAGTTCGGACACCTCGTCGCCCACGTTTAAACAATCGGTGAGCTTGCCGCCAAAGATGGTGATATACTGTGTGTCGAAGTTCGCTTCGACTTCGTGCTTACGCGACATCTGCATCCAGTCTTTGCCGCCATCGGTGTTGCGCTTGGTTACCAAGGGACGCACACCGCAACGCTCGGCGATGATGTCGGCGCGGGTGAGCGGCTTATCCAGCTTCAACCGTTTGTTGATATTCCCTAGAACAAAATCGCGGTCTTCTTCGGTAACGTACGCTTCGGGCGATGGCATACGCGTGTCGGTTGTGCCGATGCAAGTTTTTGCACCCATGGGGATGGCAAAAAACAAACGGCCATCGTCCGCAAAAAAAGTGAGTACCCGCGCTTCTTTTGATAGCCGATTGACGATGAGATGGATTCCTTTAGAGAAAACATGTTGGTGTTTGGTTTCAACACTTGCGTGTGCGTTAAAAATATCCGCGTATGGACCGCACGCGTTCACGATGACATCAGCCGTGATTTTCAATTTTTTTCCCGATAGCGTATCGACTGCATCCACATGCCACTGGTTGTGGCTGCGCGTTGCGCTAAGCGCTTCTAAATAATTGGCGGCGATACAGCCGTTATTCATCGCCGAACGCACGAATGAAAAAACAAAACGTGCGTCGTTGTCGTGCAAGTATGCATCAGAATATTCAATGCCACCCACAGCGTTTGTGGTGTTGATAATCGGTTCGTCTTTGTGGATGCGACGGCGCGAAAGATAACGAGGGCGGCGGGTAAAGAAATTGCCAATGAGCCAGTAGAACCAAGTACCAAGCCAAATAAACCACACCGGAAAACGAAATCCCTTTTCGATGGTTGTAAAAAATCGGATCTCCTGCACCGACGAGGGATAGCTTTTAATAAGGTGGTTGCGTGATTTACACAGCTTACGCACCAAACCAAATTCGAGTGACTCTAAATATTTAATCCCGCCCCACGCAAGGTTCGAGGATTCTTGGCTCGTCTCCGATGCAAAGTCCTTGCGGTCGATGAGCGCCACCTTTGCCCCCTTGCCGGAGAGCGCCGCCGCCGAAACTGCACCGTTGATGCCGCCACCCACGACGAGCGCGTCGAAGTGGATTTTTTGGAGTTTCGTGATGTTGTTTGCGCGTAAGTTCATAAGAAATTCATTATTAACTGTGCGTCACTTAAGCGCGAACATAGTGCGGCGAGCACAATTCAATAGCCACAAACGCAACATTACTGAAAGCGGCTTACTCCACTCCATTTGTCGCTGGGCGGATTTCTAATGAGCTTATCACAACGGCGTATGTACATAAGTGGAATTGGGTCGTTTGGTTCTATTTTAACACACTCTTCAAATTCAACTTTAGCTTCGTTAAAACTGCCTGCTTTGTAATAAAACATTCCCATTTGTAACGAGGGAAATGCTTCAATACGTTTTGATAAAACTTGAGGCGGCAAATAATCCATCGCTTCGTAAAGTACAACGGGATGTTCTTTGCCGCGCACCCGTACCGAATCGATTTCACGTAAGTGGTACAGGCTTGGGTTTGCCAATTTCTTATAAACAAAGTCAGAAAGAACAATTGGTGTTCTAAAAATTTTTGTAACCGATTCAATGCGCGAAGCGAGGTTAACCGTATCGCCAATAACGGTTGTGTCCATACGGTCAGAAGAACCTACCGTGCCTAACATAAGTGGTCCAAAATGTAGGCCTATACCAATTTGTAATGGGGTATAATTACTTTTGCCGCGGTGCTCGTTGTAGGTTTTTAGTTCTTGCATCATGCTAATTGCAGCTTTCAATGCATCTTCAGGGTCATCGGGAAAAAGCGCCATAATAGCATCGCCAATAAACTTATCGATGATGCCTCGATAACTGTGTATCGACGGCCCCATACGCTGTAAGTAAGCGTTAAGAAAATGAAAATTTTCTTCAACAGTCATATTTTCCGAAAGGGTGGTAAATTTTCGAATATCGACAAACATAAGCGTCATGTCGCGCTGTGTCGCTTCGCCTATAGAAATGTCGGAAATATCTTTTTTACCTAAAAATTCAAGAAAACGTTCTGGTACAAAGCGCGATACCGATTCCATCATTTGTAAACGAGATTCCAGTTTATCGAGTATTAAATCTTTGCGTTCGCTTTGCAGCGTGTTGATGTAGTCTGCAAGACCCAACGCTAAGAGAACAACTTGAATAGCTGAACCAAGTTGTATCGCATATTCGGTAAGAAAAAAAACAGGCAGTACGCTTAAAGTTTTTAAAACATAAAGGATGATTCCCGCTAAAAATGCAGCCCACGAATAAATATAAAACCGTGCAGGACGAAATTTTTTCAAAAATGTAACAATACCAGCAGTAATCATAAAAAAGGTACTTACAGAGATATAAAAAATTGCAGCAACGATTGCTATCTTGTAAGGTAAAAAAATAGTAACGGCAGCTGTTAATCCACCTAAAAAAATAAGAGTAATAAAAATATAATTTAAACGCTTTGTGTTTTTCTTAAGCTGTAAAAACGAGCGTGTAAATTGGTTTGCAAGAGTGCCACCCAAAAATATCGAAAATGGTATTGCAAGGTTTGCCCACGCAGGGTATTGAGGCCAAAGGTATTGAAACGCTAAACCGTTAAGGCTAAATTGAAAGACTAAATATCCTAAAATAAAAATAACGTAGTACAAATAATTTTTATCCCGCACAGAAATGAAAAGAAAAAAATTATAGAACACCATCACTAACATCATGCCATAATAGAGTCCCAAGAATGTTCTCTGTTGTGAAATATAGCTAGCGTACGCAGTTGAACTCCACAACGTAAGCGGCAATTGCAGCGAACTTGTCGATTTTACTCGCAAATAAATATCGTTGGTTTGGTTAGGTTCAAGCGTTATAGGAAAGGTTATTTCATGGTACTGCACTTCACGTGTATAGAACGGTAGGCGATCCCCCGCTTGTAGGTGGTGTACAATTTTTTTATCACGTACCTGATAAAAATCTATAAAATCAAGCATAGGATAAGCGATTTCTAAATAAAATTGCGATTTTAAAGTTGATTTATTAGTTACTGAAAAGTGCGCCCAATAAGCGGCGTCGGTATATCCAAAATTAGGATTTTTTGCCTTGTTTGCAATAAATTTTTCTGTATTTTTATTTTCGAGAATTTCTTCAACTGTACGTAACCCAGAAGGGTCTGTTAAAATTTTAATATGCTTCGAAAGTAAATAGCGGCCTTGTGTATCGGTAAGAGTGAGTGTAGGTGTATCATCTAATGCAATTGCCGCAGAGGCACAAAGTATTAAAAAAACGCAAATTATATACAGCCGCTTCAGTAATTTTCGAGGTTTCCTAAACATTATTCTTTCACGCCATACCCCTAACAGGTGACAGCAAGTAAAAGCGAAAGAACAAATAGATAAATTTTACTTATCGCATAAGTTTCTTGCTACTTTAGCAATCCGTGCAAAAAACCATAGTAAAGAATTTCTTCCATAAGCCATGTAAATTTTAATCCGCGTTGCTCCAATTTTTTGAGAATTCCAAAAGTTTTGAGGGTTAACCTTACAGGATAATTTTCTTTAAGCTCTCGTTTGCTTTCGTCTACAGGGTACGCCTTGCGCACACCGTAGATAGTCGTGTAGTACGTGGGTTGTACGGCGAAATTGCGGTAGCGTTCGTTTTGTAATTTGTCAAAAAATCTTTCTGCGATGTATTCGAGGTGTTTGGGCGTTTCGAGTGTCCCCAATGCACGCCGAGCGGGTGCAGAAAGTGTAAACGTTATTTTTAATGTTGTCATTTTTGCCTCTATATATTAAATACCAGAAAATCGCAAAATTTTCTCACTTTTTTCAAAAAAAGTGCAATTTTTCAAAAAAAATGGTAATTTTTTTACTTAAATCACTCGTAGGGATAGTTATCCCTCCATGCGACATAATAAGAGGTAGTTATCCCCTAATGTGACATAATGTGAAAAAATTGCCTCTTCATAAACACTACACGGGTTAGCGCACAGGCTCTTGGGCGTTTGTCTTTTCATGCAATCCACAAAATTCTTTCCGGCGTATACCTAAAGAAGAAAATCTCCTGTGCAGTCGTACGAAAATGGAGTAAATCCCCCTTTGAAAAATTTGCCTTGGTGGGCAAAAATTGAAAAAATTGCGGTATATCTTTTCTTTATTACTGCGCTTTTCGGCGGGCTCTTCTTAGGGTTTATCCACTTTCGTATCCATTCTAAAACGGGAGATTTAGACCGTTTGGCGTCTTTTCGCCCCACGATACCAACACGCCTTTACGACCAAAAAGGGCGGCTCATCGCGGAGTTATTCCGGCACCAACGCAAATTAGTGACACTCGAAGAAATTCCCCGTCCAGTGATTGCGGCGTTTTTAGCAATTGAAGATTCAAATTTTTACGAACATTTTGGTATCGATTTCAAAGGTATTTTGCGTGCGGTGTTCAAAAATTTACGTGCAGGTGGGATTGTTGCCGGCGGCTCAACAATTACACAACAGCTTGTGAAGGGACTCTACACCGACAGCGAGCGTACTTTTTACCGCAAAATTTACGAAGCAGTGTTGGCGCTGCAAGTCGAGAAAGCATTTACTAAAGACGAAATTCTCGAAATGTATTTTAACCAAACGTATTTTGGCCATGGTGCGTACGGTATCGCTTCGGCCGCACAGTTTTACTTTGATAAACCTGTTTCAAAGCTCAACTTTATGGAAGCGTCAATTTTAGCTGCGCTCCCCAAATCGCCGCATAACTATTCGCCTTTCCGTGCGCCACACGAAGCGTACAAAAAAAATAAAGTTTCTCTCAATAGGTTGGTTGAGGTAGGGTATATTACCAAAAAAGAGGCGGATGACCTCTACAACACGTTTTGGCCCATTTACTGGAAAAAAATTGTTACAACGCCGCCCTCTAAAACTATTTTTGGCGAAAAAATAAACAACGCACCATACTTTACCGAATACGTGCGGCAAGAACTCATTGCGCTTTATGGCGAAGACGTGGTGTACTCGAAGGGACTTCAAGTTTACACAACCCTTGACTTAGACCACCAAAAATCTGCCGAACGCGCTCTTTTACCAACGCTTGAAAAGCTCGACCCCATCGCCCGCAACCAAAACAAATATACCTCGGGTGGAATCGATGGTTCGCTTTTATCGACGTACTTAGCAATGGGGAACATTGTGGGTATTCCAGGTATTCGCCGCGAGTATTCACTACGTAACGATTTCCGTAAAAAGTTCAAAGAAGATGCCGCTGATGCGTTTGAGTTGGTTTCGCTTGTTTTGCCTGCACGTACCTCAAACGAAGTTTCGAGTGAGTTCATGTCGGCAAATAGAGAACACCGTGAAGACTTGCGTGTACAAGGCGCTTTTCTTGGGCTAGACATGAAAACAGGGCGCTACACCGCCATGATTGGTGGGCGCGAATTTAAATCTTCCGACCAATTTAACAGAGCCACAATGGCGCGTCGCCAACCAGGTTCGGCGATTAAACCTTTTGTATACGGTGCAGCTTTGGAGGCGAGGGCAATCCACTATGCAATGGGCTTTGTCGATTCGCCGCTTGTGAACGTAACCCCCAGCGGTGAGCAATGGGCGCCTGCAAACTATAGTTCTGGTTTTAGCGGCTATGCGCTGGCGTACCGTGCGCTTGCGGCGTCGATTAACCTTGTGTCGGTGCAAATTTACGACCTTGTGGGGCCAGACGCCATTATTAACTACATAAGCCGCCTTACTAAAGCTCCTGAGTCGCGTTTTCAACCCAACCCGTCGCTTTCTTTAGGGGCAAGCGAGCTTACGCCGGCAGAGCTACTCTTAGGGTATGCAATTATTGGTAACAAAGGCAGGGACATTATTCCACACGCGATTATTTACGTCGCGGATAGAGACGGTAACGTGATTGCGCACCCTGAAAACGACGTGATGCAGGCGCTCAACTTTAAACGGCGCAACGGACAAATTCAAGTCGTTGAAGAAGGCCCCGCGTTTATTTTACGTAAAATGATGGAAAATGTAGTCAACGCGGGAACGCCCACACAGGCTATCCGCATTGATGGCGGTTATAAAGGCGCTGGCGCTGGCAAAACAGGAACAACCAACGGGTTTAACGACGCTTGGTTTGGCGGTTATACAACCGATATGGCGGCAGTTGTATGGTTTGGTATGGATAACGGTAACATGACATTAGGGCGCGGGATTTCGGGCGGTAGTATGGTTGCCCCTGTGTGGGGTGCGTTTATGCGCGATGTGTATAACGCACGTGGAAGTCTACCGGAACCTTTTGACCAAAACTTACCCAAAGGCGTACACGCAGGTGGCGTGTGCCGGTACACAGGAATGTGGCCCAACCCCAAATGCGACAAACCCGAAAACCTTACAGGAACACTGATTCCCGATCCAATTACAGTTAACGGAAAAAGGCGCAGCGTTGGAGGAGAAATGTGTAATTGCCACCATGCACAGTCGCAGGGATTTTTAGATCTTTTACAAGCCGACCATAATCTGGAAAACGAAGACGTAGGGCGCACCTCAAAACAAGCTTACGACATGACAGAAGGCGACAAGGTGATGAAGCAATTAGGTGGAGATCTTCCTGTGCCAGGTACAAGTACCGTACCAGAAAAACAACAATAGCGTTTTTAAATTACGATAAAACGCGGTGTTACAAAAAGCTTACAAACTTACCAAACCACTTCTTTTTCGGTTAAACCCCGAACGTGTGCACGGCGCGGTGGATTTACTCATGCGTATGGCTTCGCCTTTTATTCGTGACGCACAAATTTATAACCGCGATAGTTTTGTCCTTTTTGATAGAAAATTTTATTCACGCGTAGGTGTTGCCGCTGGTTTTGATAAATTTGCGCATGCGCCGGAATATCTTTATAAACTCGGTTTTGGTTTTGTCGAATCGGGAAGTTTAACCCCAAAACCGCAAAAAGGAAATCCACGGCCACGCCTTGTGCGCATTCCCAAAAACGAAGTGCTTATAAATAAAATGGGGTTTAATAATCCAGGTATCATCCAAGGATGGAAAAACTTGCGTAAGCGCCTTACCCAAATGAATCCCGCCTACCAAACCGCTTTAAGTTTAGGTAAAGGGAAAGAAACACCTTTAGAGAAAGCGGCGGATGATTACGTTTTTTGTTTGGACATTTTGCGTGGCGACATCATGAGTGAACATTTGTCGTACATCGCAATCAATGTTAGTTCGCCAAACACTCCCCATTTGCGTTTACTGCAAAATGCTAAAGCAATCCGTACGCTTGTAGAAAAATGTGTGTCGGTTTCACCCCGCCCCATCGTTGTTAAATTTTCTCCCGATTTTACTTCTCTTAAACTTTACAAGGAATCTTTGGATGCCGCTCTCGAAGGTGGTGCGGGTGGTGTTATTGTAACAAACACTACAACAAACCACTCACTTATACCTTTACCCGAAAGGCTACAAAATTTTGGTGGTGGACTTTCTGGAAAGCCCTTGGCAAGTATTGGGCGTATGTACCTTAAAGAAACGCTAAAGACTACACGCGGTAAAATACCTGTTATTTCATCGGGTGGTGTTTTTTCTCCCGAAGAAGCGCGGCGGCGTATCGAAATGGGTGCAGACTTGGTGCAAGTTTACACAGGATTTATTTTTTACGGTCCTACTTTTGCAAAAGACGTAAATTAATCATTTTTTCCTCGTGCATAAATTCCAACACTTTAAGTATTTTCTTAATATCCGGTGCTTAGAAAATGGTATGTGCTCTCAGAAGAAGAGTTTAATCATGCGTATGAGCAACATAGCAAAAGTGTGTATTACGCAGTGATGCGTATCGTAAATAATACTGCTGTCGCTGAAGAAATTCTTCAGGAAACCTTCATAAAATTTTTACAAAAAGCCGACTCAGGGCGTAGCGAAGGATTTAAAACTTTTCTAATTCGTATAAGCCACAACCTTGCAATCGATTATATTAAGAAACATGTACGGTTACAGAATACAGGATATTCCGAAAATGAAATCGATTACAGAAACTATGAATCAGAAAGTGATGCGCGGATGTTGCGTGACACGATCATCGAGCGCCTTTCAAGTATGCATCCTCGGTATGTGAAAATATTTACATTGCGCGTAGATTTTCGAATGGGATACGAAGAAATCGGAGAGATACTCAAAATACCCAAACGCAGCTTGATGCGTTATGTTGAACATATCAAGCAAAAGATGCAAGATTTTTTATGATTTGTTCATATAAACAACGAAGGCATGTGGAAAAAAATTGGCACCAGACGGGTTTCTATGGCGTAAAGTTAAGGGAGTCAAGTGGGTATAGAACGCGATAATTACGACGATATAAATCGGCTTATTGATCTCTCGCCAAATTCTACGCCTAATGCAGGCTCCCCTTTATTGCGGGCATTTGAGCATCGCGAGCTTACCCAAACGCCAGATTTCGAGCGTCTACGCCAAAATATTCTAAGCCAAAACCAGCCAATAAAAATAGAAACCTTTCGATCCAAAAAGTTTTATACACCAATTGCAGTAGCGGCTTCGACGCTTGTTGCAATCGGTGTCGTGTATCTCTTGCGGCAGTATCCGACAACAAATAAATCGGCTACAGTTGTTATCGCGTCATCTGCATCTCTACACAATCGTGAATTGCACTATTCTCAGGCTCTTGGTGTTCGTGTAAAATCGGCGACAAATTTTAGCGAAAGCGTAGTTGGTAATCGGTTACAAATAAAAGCACAAACACTTTCTGCGGAGTTTAATTTTCATCCTAATGCCGTTTTAAGCAAAGTAGAGATTTTCTTACCCGATGTGGTGTTCGAGGTTATCGGTACAAAATTTATTTTACACTGCAACGAAGGGCATTCGTTTTTAGCTGTGGATGAAGGTGTCGTAAAAATTATAGCTTCTGGAAAATCACACCTTGTACCGAGTGGAGCCTTTTGGGCAAATGAAGCTGGAAAAGAAAAAATGGGCATGTATGGCGTTGGAGGACAAACGTTGTTTAAAGATTTTTCACAAAGTGATTTCCAACCTCATAGTGTTATTGAAAAAATTATCCAATCAAAGCAGATACCAACGCTGCAATCCGGCAAGGTTTCAATTACCCTAAAATCAGGTAGTGTTCTCCGAGGCACCCTTGTTTCTCAAGACGAAAGTTCGGTAAAAATCCGTGCTGCTGCAACAGGTGGGCAGGTTCTCCGCTTTAACCGAGAAGAAATTGCGAGAATTAGGCACTTGCGTTAGCGGTAAATTAGCGAAAATGATTCTCTTGACGCAGTGCTTGGCCAAGAAAAGCCTGGTGGCTTAGTGCGTAGCCTTGTCGCTATATATATAATGGTGGTTTACTCGCTCGGTGCATTAGAACAAGGAAAGCGCTATGATTTTTTTTGCAACGATAGTCAGGATATTTTTAACGCAGAGTATGTTTCTGAAGATAACACTCGCTATTTCGTGAAACTTTCAAACTTGGTCACCAGCGTGCCGATTGAGAAGGCACTTGTTCGGCATATACAAGAAAGCAACCCTACGGATTTAGATAAGAAAAACGGATTCGTATTTACGGGTTTAGTGGGAGCTATTTTTGCTACGGGCCGGTTAGTAGACTTTGCAGGATTTGCGCCAACTTTCTCTCTCTCTCTCCAACGCCAACTTGTCGCGGGAATCTCCGCCATTGTGCGTATAGACGCTTTACGTTTCCAACGAGAAAAAATGTCGCTAACCCTTTTAAGTGTTTTGCCAGGCGTAGAGTATTCCTCGCATTATTCTTTTGCTTCTTTTACGAGCGCAATGGGGCTTGTTCTTGGTGGGGCGTACACGCACGGTATCACCGATACCACAACTATACGGGCGCTAATTCCAGCTGCTGTATCTTATTTGGCGTTACGGCGTAACCTCACCGGACAAATGCTATTTATCTTATCAATTAGTGTAGCTTACTTTCACGATAAACTAAACCCGTTGATTTTACCCGGTATTCTTGCAGGTGTCGAGTATCGTTTATGAGACCTCTTCTTTCAAGAATTTTTATTACTATTTTGTTTATTTTCTCGCGGTGCTCCGATACCGCAGTTACTGAATTCCTTGATGCCGCCGATGCAAGCTTAAACCGTTTTGTGAAGGTTAGCGTTGCGACGGTTGGTTTGCTTGGTGTGGGTTTAAAAGTTAAATTACAGGGAGAAATCCTTAGCATAAATACCAATGGTGCCACAGAGTTTTCTACGCGAATAAAACGCGGAAAGCGCTATGCAGTATCTATTTTGCAGCATCCAACAACACCTGGACAGTATTGTGTACTGGGCAATGCGTCCGGCACTGCCGGCAGTATCGGTATTGTTGTGACAGCCCATTGCACCCACGGTTCGTCGAACGGTCCACTGGTTGGAGGCTCTATCATCAATACATTATCCCTTTCTGGTTCTGTCGATACTACGTACGGCGAAATATTTGCAGGCCTTGTCGGAGCAAGTGCGGCTACAGATGGCTTTGGCGCAGCCGCACGATTTCTTGCGCCCACACAAATGTCCACCGACGGTACGTACATATACCTGCTTGAATCGAATCCGGTTGGTACATTGAGGCGTATCAATATTTCGACGCGCGAAGTAACTACGCTGGTAAATTCTTCGGGTAGCGACGGACTAACTTTCGATGGTGAGTATCTTTATACAACAAACTTCAATGACTGCACAATCCGTAAAATTCGCTTATCGGATAATAGTGTAATGTTACTTGCGGGTGCAGCGTTTACTTGTAACTATGCCGAGGCTCCAGTGGGGCCAGGTTCTACAGCGCGGTTTAATAATCCTATTGGAATCACGTACGATGGTACGTGGCTTTATGTAGCGGATTATTCAAACCACCGCATTCGGCGTGTTGATCCAGTAAGTGGCGCGACATCAACTATTGCAGGAACAGGAGTTGCGACGAGCACCGATGGCCCAGTGCCGAGTGCAACTTTCAATATTCCACACGGTCTTACATACTACAACGGCAAACTCTACGTTGTGGAAGGCTCTAACCAAGCCGTACGAGTAATCGATATCGTAGCTTCGCCTTATAACGTTACAACACTCGCGGGTACTGGATCATGGGGTTGCGTCGAAGGCTTGGGTTCTACTGCGCAATTCAAAAAACTGCGCAATATTGTAATCGACGGAAAATTCCTTTATGCTACAGATAAAGAATGCTACAGCGTCTGGAAAATTGATTTAAATACAGGTTACACTGCTGCGCTTTCAGGCTGGGATTCACGTACAACGACGCAAATTGGGACTGGTGGCGCAGCAGGAAACGCAGGCTTTGCCGAACCCATCGGCATTACCTCTGATGGAAAAAATTTATTTATCTCCGATTCCACAGATTTTGTAATCCGTCGCATCGAATAAATAGCTATTTGGTTAGATTTCCATTCCTAATTGTGATACGGTCTCCTTTGTCGGCGTTTATCTTACTACCTGGAATTTCGAAGCTACAGAAAGAGTATCCGCATAAACCGTATAGAGTACCGTTGGGTGAAACGGTATGTTCCGAAATACTAAGGTTACCTTCGCCTTGTACCTTAATCACATAGCTTTTACTGTCTTGGTTAGCGACATCAGTTGCCCAAACAGAAACTGGCATCAAACCAAGAACCAAGGCGGCTTGTAGTAGTGTTTTTTTCATAATCATTCTCCTTTTTTTAACACGAAATTGCGTGTTTGCACATTGCGGAATTATACGGTTTGGATGGTATTGAGATGCCACATTTTTGTATTTATTTCTGATCGTTTACGTGCTTAGCTGGCAATCGAGTAAAAATAACTGGCACCAATTTAGGGGGTAGTGCGTATGGATGGCATGTGGAATTCTGCCATTGGCAAATTTGTGCGCATTTTGTCGATTTTTCTCGCTTCTGGTTGTTTTATAGCCATTTTTGCTGCAAAACGCATACTTATTCTCGATTTTCGCAGTATTGACCGCGACCCCAATTTCCAGTATCTTGAGGTTTCATTAACAGACAGCGTACGTAAATACCTCCACGAAAAATACGAAATTGTCGAACCTGATATGCAAGAAGTTGCAAGCCAAATGCGCGATGCATCATTTATTTTCGCAGAAGATCTGCATAACAAAAACGTGGCGCTACAATTGGGTTTGCTTACAGGGCAAGACGTCGTGCTTAGTGGGGGATTTCGGCAGCGTGACAAGGGGTATGGAACTGCGGTTATTTCGCTAGAAGTGTTCATTATAGATGTGGAAAAACGAATCCTCGTTAAACGTATCGTCGGCGAAATGCTGGTCGACAGTAATCTTTTTACGTCTATCGATAAGTTTTCTTCGCGTATCGTCCAAGAGGCAAAAGCTGTGCTTCCCAATAAGGGTGAGTACGATTTCGACCAGTACACACCGGTACGTATGACACAATTTAGCATATTGACAGGCTACAACCTGAACTCATCCCTCGCAGCGCTGCGCAGCAACAGAGAATTGCGTACCGGTGCCCGAATACTACCTGCTGACCTCGGTGGATTTATCGCGGGAGTTGAGGTTCGTCGCGATCGATTTTTCAAAATCAATCGGTTAATAGGCTATGCACAGCTTAATGCGCAATTTATTAATGTTAGCTTTCCAGTAACTAACGAAACAACAGAAAGTTCGGCACGCGGATACGCTGGTACTCTCGAAGCAGGGCTGGGTTATCAAATTTATCGGTTTAAGCAATTTTTTGCGACAGCACTCGTCGGGGGAGGTTTCAATTACACGGCATTTAAGTTTGATTTTTTAGGACTTAAAAATCCACCTGTTGCCGTTGGTAGTCGAGAAAATATCTCTCAAGTTTCTGGCGCCCTGTTTGGGCCGATTGCTTCTGCGGGGTTGAGGTTTGGTTTGCAAATCAATCGCTCTCTCAGTTGGGAGCTGGGGGCAAGTTATCAAACAAGTTTTCTTAGGGGATCTGTTTCTGGCAATATAATCACTACTATGGGAGTTGGTTTACGGTTATGAAAAAAATTTTTAACTATGCGATAAGTATCGCCCTCATCTTTGCAGGGTGCTCAAAACCATTTGACCTCGACGCCGAGTTTGGCGTGGTCGTGGAAGGTCCAGGGGTTATTACAACTCCAAGTGGATTGATTACGACCGAATCGGGCGATATTGCTATTTTTCAAATCCAACTACGTACAAAACCGACAGCGAATGTCACCCTTACGCTGCAGAGCAGCAACGTAGCCGAGGGACGCTTGCGGGCACTAGGGGGAGCCTGTGACGCAGTGAATGGCATCACCGTTACTACGGCATGCACGGTGGTATTTACGCCAGATAACTGGAATCAGCCACAGGACATTGCGGTCGTCGGTCAAGATGATCTTAGCACCGACGGTAATGCCCTTTATACTATTTTTTTTCCCGTTGCCGCCGCAAGCTCTGATGCCAAGTATAATGGTTTAAGCCCATCCGCCGTTTTGGTTACTAACACCGACAACGATTTACCAGCCGTGGCTGTGACCCCCACGAGCGGAAGTACATCCGAAGCCGCTGGCAATTTTCAGTTTAGTGTTGTGTTGCAGGCGCAGCCGTCGGCGAATGTGACCATTTCGCTGACAAGCTCTGACGAGAATGAGGGCAGAATTAGGCGTACAACTGGTGTCTGCGACAATGCAGGTACTGTCGCAACCGGAGCGTGCACGTTGACTTTCACGGCAGCCAACTGGAACATTACGCAGGTTGTTACCGTGACGGGTGTCGATGAACTGGTCGCTGACGGAAACAAAGCCTACACGATTGTTATTGCGCCTGCGGTGAGTGCAGACACCAGCTATAATGGATTCGATGCGCCCGACGTCGCCATGACGAGCACCGACAACGATATAGCAGGTTTCACGCTCAGCGCGACATCGGGCCTCGTCACGACCGAAGCAGGTGGTACGGCAAGCTTCAATATGCGGCTCAATACCCTGCCGTCAGCCAACGTGACGATTGCGCTCACGTCGAGCAACATAAGCGAAGGAACTGTGTCGCCGGCAAGTCTCACTTTCACAACCGCCAATTGGAATTCTAACCAAACAGTGACGGTTACGGGCGTGGCAGATAACCGCCTTGATGGCAATACCGGCTATAGTATTGTCACAGCAGCCGCAACGAGCAGCGATATTGCCTACAATGGGATCAATCCATCCGATGTTTTGGTAACTAATACTAATATAGATTCGGGAAAATTTTTGTTTGTAAGTAATTCAACCAAAAATGGCTCGTTTGGCGGGAGCTCGGCCGCAGACGCCGTCTGCAATGCGGATTCAGCAAAGCCACGAGCGGGTACATACAAAGCCGTTTTAGGAGATGCTTCAAGCGCGGTTGTTTCGGATCCTGGTCCACCTGTTGTTTACGATCCTACTTACGAACGCGACCTCTTTACGGACTGGGTTCTTTTGGGAAATACAAAGTATTACCGCGGCGCCGATGGTAATTTTGTGGGTACAACCACAGCCCTTGGTGCTTTGCCGGCGACGCTTACAAACTCTGTACATAATTCATCTGTGCAGTATTGGACAGGATTAAGTTCGGGTGCATCTGTTTCAGACGGCTGTATTGTTTCAACGGTTTATCCAAGCAGTTTGGGTCCTACATGGGCGAGTTCTTCATCGAGCAGAAATGGGCGCGTGGGAGACGGGACTTCGACAAGCAGCACAGCAATTAGCGCAAGCACCTCTCCATGCAACCTGTTTAAACACTTCCTGTGCGCCGAACAATGAGGATAGCAGAGAATTGGAAGCAGTCCGCGCCCGCGCCATTTTGTACAAATTCCAAAATGGTTGCCAACGGCAACCGCGTTGGCTAAAATGTCCCATGATGAAAAAGCTATCTATTGCGTTTCTTGTGCTTTTGGTGTTTTCGTGTAAAGAAAAACCGACGCCTCCAGCGCAAGCAACGCCACACGCAGTTGCGGTTGTTTTTGTCTCTGGACAAAATGCGAATATTGTAAATGCTTCGGGGACTGTAAAAGCGAAAAAAGGTGCTTTGGTAAGCCAAAATGATCGCATTATTACAGGCGCTAAATCGATTGTAGATTTACTCCTCCCTAACCGAATTGTTGTACGTGTAGATCAAAACACAACGGTCGAAATGCGTACTTTAACAACAAGTGCAGATGGTGCGCAAAACGATAAACTTTATTTGCAGCGTGGGTTAGTTTTTGCGAAGGTTGCAAAGTTAGGTATACACTCGAGTTTTGCAATCCAAACTCCAACCGTTGTGGCGGGGGTACGTGGAACTGAATTTATGACATCAAGCGACGACAAGGGTGGCGGCAAGGTTGCGGTAACCGAAGGACGTGTCGCGGTTCAGTCGGGTGCAGCAGAGCATGCAATCAACGCTGGTGAACAAGCGCAGGTAGATGGTTCTGGTTCAGTTTCTTCAGGTAAAATTGACGCGTCGACTCTCGAACAAATGAAACAATTTACGACAGTTGCCGATGCGCGTGCACAGCAACAGCAGATGCTCGAAGATGCAATCCGTTTCCAAAAAGAAGCCCTCGAGAGGGCTGGTGGAACAGATAAAGTAAAAGAAATTATTGATCAAAACAACCAAATGATCCAAGATAAAAAGGCAGAAACGCAGCAAAAAATTGATGCCCAAAAAGGTGAAACAACGAACAAAATTCAAGAAATGAAACAAGGCACCGATCAAAAGAAAGACGAAATGCAAAACAGCATTGAAGAGCAGCGCAAAAAGCGGGACGAACTCTTCAACAAAAACAAGTTTCCGCAAAAATAATTTGGTGTTTTTACGCGTATAGCGCGTAAAAATACCAATAAATTTAGAATTTTTTTGGGTGGGTAATAGCTACTAACGTAGCCATTATCCACCCTCTTTAATAACTCACAGGGTAATAAATCGTCACTTCTTCGCTTTTTCCGCGCACATTTCGTGTTTGTAAACGTTTTACTTTGAGCGCATCGCCGCAAATTTTGCGTGTTCTTTCATCGATAAGGATATCGAGGCGCGCTTTTTTTGTCATACTTTCTAAGCGTGCCGCTAAATTTACAGGGTCACCCAAAATTGTATATTCAATTTTATGTACGTTGCCAATGTTGCCTGCGAAAACCTCTCCTGTTGTAACTCCGATACCAAAACCAATTGGTTCAGGAAGCTCCTTGGAGCGAACGCTATTGTACATTTTAATGTGTGCACGAATTTTAAGAGCGCAGTCGATGGCCTTTCGCGTAGCGTCTTCATTATAGTTTCGCAACCCAAATGTTACAAGAAAACCATCGCCTGTAAATTTATTAATTACTCCGTTACAGCTGTAAATTAAATCGGAAATATCCGCAAAAAAAGCGCTCAAAAACTGGAAAAACTTTTGTGGCCCCATTTGTTCCGCTAGCATTGTGGAGTGGCGCAAGTCAAAAAAAAGTAACGACGTTGTTACAATTTCTCCCCCTGGTTTGGTTGAAATCGTTCCGTCTAAAATTGCATGGATTAAATCTCGGGAAAAATAGCGGCTAAGTTTACGTAAATCGTGTTCTAATTGTGTTTTAAGCGCTTCGTTTGCTTCGCGGTAATGGCGTAATTCTGTGACTGCAGAAACACGTAAAAGGTACTCTTGTGTGTGGAATGGTTTGCGGATAAAATCTACCGCGCCTTGTCGTAGCGATTCGAAGGTAATTTCGGGATCGTCGTGTCCCGAAAGTACAATTACATCGGGACGTTTTTCAGGAGGCTCAAAACTAATTTTTTTTAAAATTTCAATCCCGTTTGTATCTGGCAAAACTATATCTAAAAGAAGTATCTCTGGTTGCCATGCAGAAATAAGCCGTAAACCTTCGTGTCCTGTTGCAGCATGCTTTACGTCGTAATTATTTTTTTCAAGAAGAGTGGTTTGTAACAACGCAACTGTTTCGCTATCTTCAATAATCAAAATTTTAGCTTTTTTCACAGTACAACTTTATTTTAATAACCAAATCTTGAAAGAACTTCGTGTGGCGTCGTTTTGGAATCTACAGTCGTCGCGTCTACGCCGTTGCGCGTAAAATGGATTACTGTAATACGTTCTTCGGGACAAATATCAAAACACGAAGAGTCGACAGGACGCACGCGCTCTTTAAGCCCGCGCTCTGCAACAAGAGATTTTAGCGCGACACGTAACTGGGTTTTATCGGCATCCACCGCACCAATTTTTTGAGCGCACTTAAAGCACACAGCAATACAATTTTGCCATGGTGGTTCGCTATTTTCAATATTTACTCCAACACCCATTAAGTTTCTCTTAACTATTTCCTAAAAGTTAAGAAAATTTTTCTTAAAAATCTATAAAAATAGCTCAATTCGAATCGTCGTATTATTCTTTGCAGTTTTTGGTGTTTTGTAGGTAGTGGTAAATCCACAGCGCAAGCTTTAATCCGCCCCATGCTATAAGTAAAAGCGGTATAAGGTAAATACACACGTAAAGCACTTGCAAGAGTATGTTCAGTATACCGATAAAAGCGTTGCGGAAGTGTGGAACTTCAATCGGCGCGGTATGCGTCGCGGCCGGCGTTTGGAGTTTTAACGAAATTGTCGCCCACTTTACGCGGTCGTTAAGCCGCCACTCTTCCATCCGTAGCTGTAAATCCTTATCTTCACTCGATGACAAAAGCGATTCTGTAATCTGCCAGTTACGCGATTGCGTTCCTGTTTCGTTGCGTGCCTGTGCTCGTCTACGCAGGCGGATTTCTTCTCGCGCTGCTTGCAGCTGGCGAAATACAAAATTTCCCGTGTGGTCAACTGCAGTTATTTGCTCTGTAGCCAACGTTCCGATAGAATCAAGTTCAGTGAGCGCTGTGTAGAGTTGGCTACTGCGCACCTTTACCTGTATGGAGAGGTAGCCGTTACCATAACCCGAAGTCGTTTCGCTTACTAAAAAACCATAGCGGGGAATCCATTGGCTGAAAAAAGTACGGGCTGTTTTCAAATCATTAATTTGGTACGTAAGGTTTGCGGTGTATTCCAAATTTCTTTCATCGATAGATGCTGGTTTAAATATAGGACCCAATGGTATTGTTTCGGCATGCCCTGCTTTTTGTTCAACAAGTGGTTCAACGTCATTATTTTTTATTTTATCAGCAAATTTAGGCCGAGATTCTCTTTCGGGTGCGATAACTGGCGTTGGCGCACTTTCGTGTGTTGCGGAGTTTTCTTCTTTTACACGGGAACAACCCCAATTGAGTATTTCCGTAAGCAGTAGAGTAAAGAAAAAAATAGCGGATGTTGTTCGTTTCATATTGGTTTGACGAAAGGACTAAAATAAAGTTCAAAAATTTATAGTATAGCTACAAGTTTGGGCGCGTACCCTACAAGTTTTTTAAGCTAAACGTAGCTCCGCTCGACGCTTACTCTCTACCTTTGGTTTTGGCGGTATGCAGGTACATGGAGAATGGGATTCGCGCTTTAAAAATCTCGTTGCAGCGTTTGAGAAAAATTTTAACACAAAAGAAGATTACGGCGCAGCGTTATGTGTATTCCACAAAGGAACAAAGGTGGTAGATGTTTGGGGTGGAGTTAAAGACACTAAGTCAAAAGAGCCTTGGGGTGAAAATACTCTGGCAACTATCTTTTCAGTAACTAAAGCATTAACTTCTCTTTGTTTTCTCATCCTCGCTACGCGAAAAAAGTTTGATTATGAAAAAACTGTAGCTTCGTATTGGCCACATTTTGCATTGTCGGGAAAAACCGATATTACATGCCAGGTATTACTCGAGCACCGTGCAGGACTTTATGCGCTCGATAGAAAACTTAGTATTTACGATTTTATCGACAATCCACAAAAAGCGTACGATGCTTTAATTTACCAAAAGCCCGTCGCACGTCCAGGGGAAATACAAGGGTACGGAGCGCAGGCATGGGGCGCGTACGCCGCTGAACTATTTAAGCAAGTAACGGGAGAAAGTATTGGAACTTTTTTTTCGCGTGAAGTTGCAAAGCCATTAGGCGTCGATGCGTACATTGGCCTTCCAGATTCAAAACAAGACGCCGTCGCAACGGTGTATCCCGTGTCGGCGTTTGAGCGCGTCGCGATGGTTGCGCTCGATGCATTCAAAGGCGACACGACGGAGGCGCGTATTGCACGTGCGCTCATCTCGGGAGATACTTCTATCCAACGTGCGTACACAAACCCTTCCATGGGAGACTTGGGCTTGCGTGCTTTTAACGAACCTAAGGTACGTTCAGCAGAGCTTGCGTGGGCAAACGGTATCGCAAATGCGCGTGCGTTAGCAACAATTATGGATGTACTTGCCGCGGGTGGAAAAAAAGGAAAGGCCGATTTTGCCAATCCTTCTTTGGTACAGCTTTTGACTTATGAAAATCCACTCCGTTACGATCGTGTTCTGCAAAAACGGCTTGGTTGGAATTTGGGCTTTCTAAAGGAAGAAACCCATCTTTTTTCGCCTAATACAGAAACTTTTGGGCACACAGGTATGGGTGGTTCGCTCACGTTTGCAGACCCCAAGACGCAGCTTTCGTTTGGGTATGTTTGCAACAAGATGGATTACAAACTGCGTCCCGACAAGACTATTGCGCTTTGCCATGCGCTTTACTCTTGCGTATAATTGGTTTTTCTCTTGCCACGCACACTACACCTGTGATAAATTGCTGCGGTGCAGTTTGTTGACTCTGCTATCAATCTTCCTGTGCGCGACGCTTCACGTTCAGTTGCTTTTTACCGTAGCGTTTTTGGTACACAGAATGTAGATTTTGAAGATAACGTTGTGTCGTTACGCATAGGGAGCACGCTCTATTTTTTTATGGAACATGAAGCGTTTCTTTCTATACTTAAACCAACAGGCGCATCGCCAGAGTTTGGTACAGAAAAATTTACCGCCCTTTTAAGTGCGACAGTAACAACACGTGACGATGCATACCGTATCCTCAAAAATGTAGCCGATGCAGGCGGTACTCCGTGTGGGCAGGCAGTCCATTATGCATGGGGAATGGCTGCATATTTCGAAGATTTAGATCGCCATCTTTGGGAAATAATTTGGCGGCAATAAAATCTTTCATATGTTAAAGTGCTTGGCGACGCCGCTTAATGCATGGGCGAGGTCAACTAATGGCGTATATGATTAAAAAATCCACATACAAAAAATTCTGTTTTCAAATTTTCTCTTTGGTGTTTTTTGCTATAGTAGCTGCCAGTTGTTCCAACACTGTCTACCATTACTCGGGGGGAGAGCTTACGCGTGGAACATTTTATTTTTTACGCGATGTATACTACCAAGACCAGTTTGAGGATGAAGAAACTCCGCAAGCGCGTAACAAAGCAATTCTTGAAGATTTAGCCGACCTTGATGGGATTGGAAGTTTAGCCACAAAGAAGGGATTAAAAAAAGACCCTTCGTACGCTGATTACATGTTTCGCCAAAAACAAGCACGGTACGGAAAAGCTGCAATTGTACATTGGCAAAAAAAATATAAAGAGAAATTTAATTGGGAAATGCTTTTTGCCGCGGAAGGCTTAAAATACGATCAAAAACAATTTGCGCAAGCGTTTGGCGACCTTGTGAATCGAGGTAAAGAAGTAGATGCGCTTGAAGTCGCTGAGTACGAAGGTAAAAAAATAATTTTCTCCGATTTAAAAATGTTGATGCCACCTTTAGACTACGATCAGGTGCGCCACTTGCGCGGCCAAGGAATTTTATCAGCAATGAAAGACGCTCTTAAAGCGTATTTAGAGAAAAAAATCTACGACAAGATGGTTAAACAGTATTTCGCCGATGAAAAACAATTGTTAAGGTACGACCACGATCGCGTAGGAGTTCTTTACTTAAAAGTGTTATACGGCAAAGCAGGCAAAGGAATCTATCCAGCATCTATGGAAAAAATTCCATTGCAACCTAAAGAAGTTTACGACCATTTTTTTAAAATGCAAAACACCCTCGCGGATGTACTTTGGGTAAAAGCGGCGTATACCGTAGTCGCAGAAGATAGTTATGCCGATGAAATTCTTGAAAAACTTAAAAGAGGAGAGGATTTTGAAAAACTTGCGGCAAGGTATGCAATTGCTCCAAAGTTTGCCCAAACCGCACGCCCACACCGCATTAAAGGGTATAACCCGAAACGTGGTGTGGATGAAAGAGAAGCCCGTAATTATTACGATCGCCTTATTTTAGATATGGCCTCGCGTGATATAAAAGAACCTGAGCCTTACTTGGGGCGCGACGGGATTGTCATTGTACGTTTTTACGACATAAAAAGAGCATTGGAGAAAGTGAAATTAACAGACGTTGCGTGGAAAGTAGAAAACGATCTACGTACACAAATGCTCAACGCCGTATACGAACCTGATATTAAAGACGCCAGAGCAAAACTCAAAATTGTCTTTAACGACAGGTTAGTAAAAAAATTAAATTAACGCTTACTAAATTGGGTTGCGCGGCGTGCTTTGTGCAAGCCGTACTTCTTGCGTTCGACCATGCGGGGGTCGCGCTTTAAAAGGCCAGCCGCTTTTAGTTTTGAGTGCACTGTTTCGTCGTTCCGGTCGATGCTACGCGCAATCCCCAGCGAAATAGCTTCAGCTTGGCCGCGGATGCCACCACCGTAGACAGTAACTTTTACGTCGTATTGGCCTGATTTTTCGGTAACAATAAAAGGAGTAAGAACTCTCGCACGTAAGTCTGAGCGGCTAAAGTATTCGTTGATGTCACGGTTGTTAATGGTTACTTTACCCGAACCAGATTTTAAAGCGACGCGTGCCACAGAAGTTTTACGACGCCCTACAAATTGGTCTGTTGGTTTACGCACGCGCTTTGATTGTGCCTTTACCTGTGGATTTTTTTTCAAAAGAACCTTACGGCGTGTCATCGATTCGGCCAAAGAGGCAGCTTCGTTCTTTTTTTCTTCTTTCTTTTCTGTCTGGTTTTCCATTTTCTATCCTATTTTGCAGCAGGCTTTTGGCCTTGCAAGTTATGCTCTGCGCCTGCAAACACACGAACGCGGGTAAGGAGCTTTTTACCGTATTTAGTTTTGGGAAGCATACCTTTTACGGTTAAAAGAACGGCCTTTTCGGGGGCTATTTCCATTTGGGTTTTATAAGGGCGTGTTTTCATTCCGCCGTAGTAGCGGCTGTGCCAAATATATTCTTTTGTTTCTTCTTTTTTTCCAGAAAGTTTTACCTGCGAAGCGTTGATGACTACAACGTGGTCGCCCACAAGTTGTCCTGGTTGGTAATTTGTTTTATTTTTACCCATAAGGAGTGTTGCAATTTGCGTACTAACGCGCCCCAAAATTTTATCTTTGGCGTCGACAACTACCCAATTATGTGTTAATTCGGCACGCTTGGGAAAATGCGAGCGCTGCCCTTTTAGAGGATCCATTGAGCCAAAAACGGAGATAAAGATACACCGTCGATAAAAATCGAGGTTGAAACTAAGGTACAGCACGTTTCACTTCGTTGACACCCTGAATAAAAATCTTTCTTCTCTCCAAATGGGTGAAACTTCCAAGCGCTTAATTTGGGGCGTTCTTATCGCAGGTACGTTTATTTTTACTATTTCGTACCAAGGCGCGTATATGGTGCTCCTTTACGCTTTTACGTTAACTGCGGCGATTTTGGGGATACTCGAACTTTATGGCTTGGCCGAGGCGAAAATCAACGCGAAAATCCCAAAAAAACTCGCGGTGACCTGTACAGTACTTCTTTTAACCCTTGTGTATGTGGCATGGCAAGCTACGTATTATGTCCCCGGAGCGCCGCTTTTTGACGCTTCTTTAAAAAAAGCTCTGGATTTGCTTAAGCTCAACTATATATTTTTAGGCGGACTTATTTTCCTTTTCCTTTTTTTCATCCTTTTAATACAGTTACTCAAAAATCAAGTAGAAAATTCTTTTTTTACAATAGCGCTTTTTACTTTAGCAATACTGTACTTGCCGTTTACGTTTTCACACTTGTTTTTGCTTTATGGGCTTGAAAACGGCCTTTTCTATGTTTGGATGGTCGCGTGGGCAACTGCAATGGCCGATACCGGAGGCTATTTTATGGGGTGTGCGTTTGGCCGCCATAAAGTAGGTTTTGCCGTTAGCCCCAACAAAACATACGAAGGGTATATTTTAGGCGGTGTTTTACAAAACATTCTTGTGCATATTTTTTACCGTGTTGCTGTAGCGTATTTTAACGTGCCCCAATATGGGGTTGTTGAAATTACTATTTTTGCCATTGTTGTCTACTTAGCTTCTATCGTGGGGGATCTTGCCGAATCGCTCATTAAACGCGATGCGGGAATTAAAGATTCAAGCACGCTTATCCCCGGCCATGGCGGAGTGCTCGATTTACTCGATGCAATGCTTATAACGATTCCTGCTGCGTATTACTATTTTTATATAGTACAAGAGCTGCATCGTCTTTAGTACCGTGCGGCGAAAATTTATTCTTTTTGGCGCAACGGGTTCAATTGGAGACTCTACGCTTGATATTTTGCGCCAACACATAGACGATTTTGAACTTGTTGGTTTCACTTACCATACGAATGAAGCGAAAGCCAGGCGGATTGCGACCGAGTTCGGTGTAAATCATACTTACTCAACATCTTCTCCCGACACCCAAAAAAGTTTTGAAACCCTTTTCCATTTAGATTTTGATTTTGCGCTTATTGCAATCGTTGGCGCTGCGGGAATTACAGCCACGTACGAATGCGCCAAGCGTGGGAAAACAATTCTTTTAGCGAACAAAGAAAGTCTGGTAATTGCGGGAGATGTAATTAACGCAGAGTGCCGTAAAAGCGGCGCGAAAATTCTTCCTGTCGATTCGGAACATTCGAGCCTGTGGCGCCTTTTATCTCCCACCGCAAAAGAAAGCCTTGCTTTAGATTCCATACGCTGTGCGTATTTAACCGCAAGCGGAGGCCCTCTTTTACAAGTAGCGGGCGATGCGTTTGAAAACGCACCCAAAGAAAGTGTGTTAAACCACCCAACTTGGGTAATGGGGCAAAAGATAACTGTCGATTCAGCTGGACTTGTAAACAAGGCGCTTGAAGTTATCGAAGCGCATTTTCTTTTTGGGTTACCGTATGAAAAAATACAGGCGGTAATCCATCCGCAAAGTTATGTGCACGCAATGGTTGAGTATTCCGATGGAACGCTTTCGCAACACGTAAGCCAACCCGATATGCGCTATCCCATTGCGTATGCAATGTATTATCCAAAAAACCCAAAAGTTAGCGTTCCACTAAAAAATCCCAATAGCTACCCCGCGCTCGAGTTTTTTCCTGTTGACGAAAAAAAATTCCGTGCATACGCATTGGGACGTACAGCGGGGATAAAAGGAAAATATTATCCAACAGTATTTAACGCAGCAAACGAAGTCGCTGTTGAATCGTATCTTAAAGGCAATATACGTTTTGGAGAAATTGCAGATACCTTAGAGTACGCACTTGCTGCCCCGTACAGCGCGTTCGATATAAACTCTATCGACGGCCTGTTAAAATACGATAGCGCGGCACGAGAAATTGCGCGTCGACGCACGCACCAAGTTTAAATATGGAAATTAAAGAACGCCTACAACACGTAACGCATGTTGTTTTAAAATTTGGGACCAGTGTGCTCACCGAACATATCGAAAAACGTAGCCTTGCGTATTTTCGCGCAATTGCACGTGAATGCTTAGAATTACAAAAACAAGGTAAAAAGGTAATTATCGTCTCGAGTGGTGCAGTAGGGTTTGGCCGCGTTATCCTTAAAGAACGCAATAATTTAAAAATACCGCATGCGACATTAGGCGAAAAACAAGCCTTGGCGTCTTTAGGGCAAAGCCTGTTGATCGATTCGTACCAAATTGCTTTTAGTAAAAAAAAATTAGCTGCCGCGCAAATTTTGGTTACACGTACCGATTTTGAAAATAAAAAACACCTGCAAAACTTAAAAGCAACACTCAACCAACTTCTCGATTGGAAAGCAGTGCCTATTATCAACGAGAATGATGCAGTCTCGAACGAAGAAATCAAACTGGGGGATAACGACAACCTTTCGGCACACATTGCGTTACTCTACCCGAAATCGCTTTTAATACTTTTAACCTCGGTCGATGCTTTCTACCGCGATGGAAATCCTGTACGGCATATTCCACGCATTACACCAGATATCCGTAAAGCAGCGGGAGATGCTGCAGAAGGCGGCACAGGAGGAATGATTACTAAACTCCAAGCAGGAGAGAAAATTTTGAACGCTGGACAAATAATGAGCATTGCCGCAGGCAAAGACATAAAAGTTGTGCGTAAGCTTATGGCAGGCGCTGTTCATGGAACATGGTTTTACGAAAATTGAAAACAACAAATAAAAACACGAGTAAAGGAAAAATTACTGTAATCCACGGACCCATGTTTTCGGGAAAGACCGAAGAGTTGCTCCGGCGTGTGCGTAGAGCAAAAATTGCGCGTAAAAAAGTACAGCTCTTTAAACCCGCAATCGACAACCGCTACCATGCCTCGCAGGTACTCCCGCATTTTTTAGCAAACGCGGGGCATGTCCTCCAAAACGCTACAGAAAAAACAGACGAAGGCGCGGTTGAATCTATCCAAGTAGGGGAAGAAGCGCACGTGATTTCACGCGCACGGGATATTTTATCTGCGCTTATGACAAATACAAACATCGTTGCGGTTGAAGAAGCGCAGTTTCTCGATGCAGGGCTTTTAGATGTACTCCGCCGTTTAACGCGTGAAGGCGTTGACGTAATTCTTTCCCTGCTTGACCAAGATTACCGGCGCCTACCTTTTCCAATTCCTGAATCGGCGCGTACGGTAGGCGAATATTTGGCGATTGCGCACGAGTCTTTAAAGCTTGCCGCGATTTGTGTTGTTTGCGGCGCCGAGGCGCACCACAGCCAAAAACTTTCTCTTGTGGGGATAAACAGCGCTGGCGAACCCGAGTACGCTCCTGCGTCTTTCCACAGCGAAGTTGTCACCGTTGGTACTTCACAAGAGCTTACGCAGAGCAAGTTATTTACCGAAAGTTTACAAAAATTTCCGCACGATATTTACGAAGCGCGTTGCCGTAATTGCCATATAGTGACGGACGAACCTCTCTAAAATAAAATTTGTTGTGTAATGTGGTTTTACCCACCTACTAATGATGATGCGCGTAACCCGTCTAAGCGCTCAAATATTTTTGCTTCCACAAAAATTCGTAAAAGTTCGTTATCGACGTGCCCGTCTTTTACTTCCATGTGTAAAATATCGAGCGCCTTCTCTGCGGGGATTGCCTTTTTATACGGGCGATCCCATGCTGTGAGGGCATCGTAAATATCGGCGATAGTCATCATGCGTGTTTGTAACGAAATTTGTGGCGCATCACGGTGGAGAGGGTATCCCGCGCCGTTTAGTTTTTCGTGGTGCCCGTAAGCAATTTCGGGAATTGAACGCAAGTTAGGCGTCCACGGAATTTGTTTTAAGAAGTTGTATGTATGCGTTACGTGTGATTCAATTTCCTTGCGCTCGTTTTCGTCGAGAGTACCTTTGCGGATAGAAAGCATTACAAGTTCTTTATTTGTAAGCCAAGGCATTTCTTTGTCTTCTGCTAGTTTAATTTTGTTCTCTGCTATTTTTTTCAAAAATTCAAACGAACCTTCGGCAAGTACGGTGGGTTCGTTTGCAGAAAGGATTGCAGAAAACATTTCCTCTGCTTCACGCTGCTCTTTTTCAAGTTCGATTTGGAACTTAGCTTCGATTTCGCCCCAAGCCTCGGGGGGCAATTTTTTCATTTTATGTGTAAGGTTTCTGAGGAGCTTTGCTTCAATTTCTTTGCGGATATAATGAAAACGCCAGCGGATTAGTTCTAACTGTTCAGGATAAAGTTTTTTTGCCTTAACGAGTACATCTTCACGAACACCAACCTTACCAAAGTCGTGCAAAAGCGAAGCGTAGCGGAGCTCTTGGATTTGGTTACGTGTAAAACGAATATTTTCAAAATGCTTGGATGTATCGCGGTTAACCGCTTCCGCAATATGCACAGAGTAGTCGGCGACGCGGAACGAATGCCCGCTAGTTGTAGGGTCCCTCTGTTCGATTGCAGTTACCGACGCCTGCACAAATCCCTCGAAAAGATTTTGGATGTCGCGCATAAGTTGGTTATTTTCAATTGCGACAGCGGCTTGGCCTGCCATTGCGCTTACGAGCGAATAATCTTTTCGTGTAAAAGGGAGGACAGCTTCGCCCTTAAGGTCTTCAAGGGTAAGTTTTAAATCGGGGTCGCGTTTTCGGTTAATAAGCTGAATAACTCCGGTAACTTCGTCGTGGTGGTTTTTCATTGGAAGTACCATCATCGACTTTGTGTAGTAGTTATGCGCTTTATCGTATTCGCTGTTGTATTTGTAGTCTGCGTTTTTAGGTAAATGGTGTACGTCGTCAATTAAGAGGGGCTCAACAGTTAACGCAACGTAACCGGCGATAGATTTTTTGTCGATAGGCAAAAGAAACTCGCCTGCATCGAGTTGCAGTGCAGATTTCTTAAACCGGATGTGTGTCGCAACGGAGTTTTCTCCGTGCTTTTCGCTTAAATAAATAGAGCCACCATCTGCGCTTGTAAGCTCGATAGCGGAATTAAGCACAAGCTCAATAAGTTTGTCGAAATCGCGCTCTGTTGCAAGGGCTTGCCCCACTGCGGTTAAACGGCGGATTTCAATGTAACTGTTTGCAAGTCTTTCTTGTAAGTTGAGGCGATCGAATTCCGCATGTGTTGCCGCCAATTGCATTTCAATCGCTTTACGCACATGCGACATTGGGGTAGCACTTGGAAGGCAGAGGCTAATTTGTTCTTCGCGTAATGGGAAAAAATTTGTTTGTGAAATTTCGTGGTCGGATAAAACAATTATACGTGAACGGTGCTGTGGGTATTTTTGCAACCAATTGGAAATAAGGCTTGAGTGCTCTGTAAGGCCTTTTGCGCTCAATAACCAAACAACAGCATGCTCTTCGTCAATATTTTGTTGGCGTATTGCTGGCTTATCTTCAATTGCAGAAAAAAGCACCTGTTCGCGAAAAGCCTCCAAAGCGATACGCGAAAGCGAAGATTCAAAGTACACATGCGAAACCACACTGCAACGGAGTTTGTGGATATGAAGGGTCAAGGAATTTCTTAACGCTTGACACCGTTACTTGCGACAGAGTTTTCACTTATGCTTTTCGAAAAAATGCAAAAGGAGAGCCTTGAGGCGCGAAAGGCTCGCGACACAGTAAAAGCGGGCGTACTTACAACCGCAATTGCGCAAATTAAGGCGCTTGCGATTGACGATGGACACCGTGCGGTTACCGACGCCGACGTACTTAAAATTGTTAGGCAGTTCCTCAAAGGAGTCGAAGAAAATTTGGCTTTGGCAGCGCAAGGAAAGTTAGACGCAACACGCAGCGCACAATTCCAAACAGAAAAGTCGGTCTTGTTGGCGTATCTTCCACAGCAAATGGATGCTGCAGCTATTAAAGCAGCAGTCCAAAAATCGGGAGCAAAAAATATTGGGGATGCAATGAAATACCTAAAGGCAAACCACGATGGAGAGTACGACGGAAAACTTGCAGCTACAGTAATTAAAGAGGTGATCCAATGAGTTATTTATGGCATGCGTTAATCAATAAGTGGAATTTACTTATTTTTTCTATTTCTTTGGTTGCAGGACTTTTTTTAACATGGTCAAATGCGCTTTTTTATCCTGTTCTTTTTGCCCTTGAGGCGCTTTACCTTTTTGGTGCAGCAACAAATAAAAGATTCCAACGTGCTGTTGATTCTATTGAAGGTGGCGAAAAGGAAAAAGATGAAACACGCAGATTAAGAAACGCTATCTACGGTTCAAGTTCTCCCATGAAGTCTAAAATGTCCACAGCGGAAGATTTAATCCGGCAAATAAAACAAAATACGCGGCAAAACAGCAAGGCATCTGTGCAGTCGAGTGAAGCGATGCTTTCTGGACTTTCTGAACTCGAAGCAAATTTTGTACGTCTTTTGAATAGCTACTGCCGTTTAGACGACATGCAAAAAGCAGCGGGGAATAACCACGAAACAGAACTTGCAAAACTAAAAGCTGATTTTGCAGCGCTTTCCGCGGATGCACCAGCGGAGACGCGCGATGCTTTAGAAAAACGTATTGAACTTATCGAAAAGCGTGGGGCGATGGTAAACGACGCCGAAAGTAACAAGAAAAAATTGCTTGCGCAAGTTGAAATGGTAGAAGAGACGCTAAAATATTTGCGTGACCAATCAGTACAAGTTTTTGATCCACAAATGATTGCAAAACAAGTAGAAGCAATTACCACAAAAATGGAGACAACGCGGGAAACAATGCTTGAAATCGAAAAATTTTCTTCGGGTCAAGATTTCACCATGCAACGCGCCCGTATCAATTAGCTATAAATATTTTGAGAAACGGTAGATTTACTTTTAAGTTTTAAATAATTTTTTTATCTCTGCCGTTTTTTCGTGCGCTATTTTGCGACCAGCATCGATAATTTCTTCGCGTCTTTCAAATTGGAAAAGTCCAAATTTTGCGACGTTTGGGCTTAAAAGTAAATCAAACTCATCTATCTTTTGCCGAATAAGCTCCGAACCTTCGAGCATCATTGCGCGGTTAGCAATTTGTAGAATGGGTGGGCGTGTGAAAAAAAGCCACAACATTTTTGCAAACCTCTTAATGTTACGCCAAAACTCTTGGCCAGGCCTTAATAGTTGCAATAGATTTGTTGAAGAAAAATATTCTCTAATCGTGTCGTCTTCGAGTGGAGTTGCGTTTATGCCTAAAACGCTTTTAACTCCTTTTTCACGTAAAACGTTTCCAGGGATGTTATTGACTGTGCCGCCATCGACAAGATAAAATTTTTTATATTTAACGGGAGGATAAATTACAGGTAAACTTAAACTTGCACGTATAGCACGCCACAATAATCCATTTTCGATACGTACTTCGGTGCCTGAAAGTAAATCAGCCGCGATTACGGTTAAGGGCTTGGGTAAATCTTCAAAACGTGTTTTACCAAAAAGGCGCCGTAAAATTCGGTTAATATTTTTGTCGCGAAAAAATGATATAAAAGGGAGGTTGTAGCTTAAAATTCCTTTATCGTCGGGAAGGTATTTACGAAAGCGCTCGCTAATTTCGCGACTTGTAAGCCCTTGTGCATAAAGGGCTGCGATAAGCGCACCCATACTTGTTCCGGCGACGTGGTCGAAATCAAGATGATGGCGTTCGAGTTCTGAAAGGACACCAATTTCCGACAAGGCTCGTGCGCCGCCGCCACCAAACGCAATCCCTTGCGAAGCATCGCTAATTGCGCGTGCAATTGTGCGGCATTGTATAAGTACTGCGCGGTGGTCATTGGTTTCCCAGTAGTTGTTGCCCAAATTTAAACGGAATTTTATAGGTAATCCAAGTTGTTCTTCGATTTGCGAACGCAGCATACTTTCTCGCAGTGGACGGTGTACTGCGATTGTAAAAATATTCTGTGACGTAATATGTTGGCGTGCGTCTTTTTGTAAAAGTAAATTTGTAGTTTTTTCGACCATCTCTTTATTTTCTGAAAATGTTATAGCAAGGCGGTCAGCCATGTGCAAAAGCGTTGCCAGGGTTTTGGAATCGTGTTTAGATGCGTCTAACGCTAAATAGACGGATGGATATTTTAACAAACGTGCACTTATTATGTTGCGCAAAGCGGCAGAGCTTCTTCCAACCAAAACTTTTTTATCAAGAACAAGGCATGTACCAGATTTATTTGTCTCTAAAACAGAAGTCGTCGAAGGCTCTGCTGCTGCAAAGTCGGAAGGGGTTGTGAAATAGAGGTGCAGGATAAATCCCAATTCTTTTGTTTGGTTTTTTTTAAGTGTAATGTTTTCGCGTAGCCTGCTTGCTTCGATGCGCGTTAAATTTTCCATAAGGGGCAGGTGGTGGCGCAAGAGTTCTTGCAATCGATTTTTTCCAATACGCAATACAGTAACATCTGTTGCTGCGCGCGCTTGGCTCGAGTGCCTGCCATCGGTGAGCAGCGCCACTTCACCGACAACATCACCCGGACGTAGCGTTACAATTTTTGTAATTCTTGAGTTTTTTTTATCGGTTTCTTGTTTTTCTATCCGCAGCTTACCTTCTGCAACGACATACATAAATTTACTTTTTTGGCGGGCGCGAAAAAGGTAATCGCCTTTCGCAAGACACTGGATTTCAAATTGCTTTATAAGCCGTTGTCGAGAGGTTTTGCTAAGTTTTTTAAAAAGTGCACTTTTTTGTGCCGCTTTATAAATTTTCTGTGTGTTCATTTTTGTTTAAGTAACGCTTCGTATTTTACACGATCGGTAGAAAGCACACGAACATAGTTGTATGTTTCTTGAAACGGAATTTCTTCGATAAAAATATCCGCGTCGGTACTCAATTTTTTTCTCCATGCAACGTAGCGGCCGGGTCCTGCGTTATACGAAATAGCGACCCCCACAAAATCTTCTGAGTAGGTGTTTATAAGGTCGCGCATAAAGCGTGTGCCAAGGCGAATATTGTCTTCTACCTCGTAAAGCGCGTAATGGCGCATTTTCTCTTTTTGTGCAACAAGCTTTGCCGTCGAGGGTAGAAGTTGCATAAGTCCTTGCGCGTTTGCGGCGCTACGTGCGGCAGGAAAAAAATGCGATTCTTGCCTTACAAGAGCAAACACCGCCGCAGGGTCTAACGAACGCATTTTTGCATATTTTTCTATAGGCGCTTTATAAATTTGTGGATAAAGTGCGTCGCGTAAAAAAGGAGGGATTTCAAAAATAAATGGTTTTATTTTTTTGTCACGCAAATAAAAACGTATTCCATGGAGTGCAATATCTGGTTTTTCTGCGATACTCCCCATGGCGATAAGGTCTTTGTAAACATTTGCGCGGTTTTCATCGCGAAGCAATTCACGTGCTTCTTCTCTGCTTTCTGCAGCAAAAAGAAGGAGTGCTAAAGTACGTGTTTCGTCCAAATTTTGCATGCGCTCCTTTATGGCGCTTTCTAAATCGACCAAATTTTTATCGAGAGCCAGTGGAGATGCGATAGCCAAGTCTTGCTTCGAAAGCGCGTTAAAGATTTTACGTTCATTTTCGGAGCGTGGAGGGTGTTTTTCAAAAAAGTTTTTCTGTGCACTTAGGGGTTTCTCAAAAAGTCTGTAAAAATAAAAATCGTCGTGGTAGCGTGATGCAATTTCATAAACTGCCTGTTGCGCTTTCTTAATGTTGCCTTGTTTTTCGTATTCGCGGGCTAAATAGTATCTTGCGCCTGCACCTAACTCATTGTTCTCCTGGGTTAAGCTGCGTAACTCTTCAAGGCATGTTATAGAAATTTCAGTATTGTGCTTTTGTGTATCAGGAAGGCACGAGCGCAAAAAAATACGCTCTGCAAGCGTAGATGTAGAATCGAAATTTTTAATATATTCTGCAGCTATAGCACGAGTTAAACTATTAAATTTTGATTGCCTAAGTGCGCTACGTAGTTGGCACTGCAAGGTTGCCTTTGTTGATTTTTTTTGGGAAAATAAATTTTCAACTGTGTGGTATTTTTTTTTCTTAAGCAATCTTTCGCATACATCTAAAACTGCTTTTTCATTTTCCTCTTTAAAGAAGTCAGATTGATTTTTTTCAATAATGTGCGCAGCGTCAGCGATGCGGGCTTTGTCGATAAGTAGCCGCGCTGCGTAGTGGGTAAACAGAGGTATGCCACTTCCGTTAAGTGTTGCATTTTTAAGTGAGTCAAAAAGCTTTAAAGCGCTCTTCTTATCTTTTGCTACACGGAGCGCCTCCATAAGGCGAATCCGCTGGTTCTCTTTTTCAAGAGAATAGATTTTTTGGTGCAAAATGTTTCTAATTAAAATACCCGATTGTGAAAAAGGAAAATCCGCTTCTGGTTTTTCCAGAGCGTTAAATGCCCATTTTAGCGCTTCGTCCCTTTTTCCTAATTTTTCAAATGCGGCTGCAGCAAAGTATAACGATTCAGCGTCGGAAAATTTTTCTAAATGCTCGCGGTAGTGTTCAACAGCAGTATTTAAATTTGTACGTTGCAAAAGACGGCCTTTAAGAAGAGAAATTTTCCGATTAAGTGGTGTGGTGCTTGAAGGTGCGTAAGAGAGAATCTTAAGAGCTGTTTGGTCGTCTGAATCAATTTCTGCAATGGCTGCTAAGTGGAAAATCGCATAAGGGAATAAAGGAGAATAATTTTTTTTATCGAGCGACTCAATTGTTTTTATTACACAAACCCAGTCTGTACATAAGCTTTTTTCTGGGAAATTTAAAAAAGCAGAGGCTAAGTAAGCCTGCATTTTTTCTTGGGGCTGTGCCTTTACTGTATATTTTTTTGCATTCGCATAGAACGAAAGGTATGTGCCTGTAGTGCGTGTATCTATGCGTGCATAGTGGTTAAGGAGCGAATTTGCTTTTACGGGATTTTTGCAGAAAAAAAAGAATGAGAAAAACAATAAAGTTATAAGTCGCATGCAGTATGCTCATGGAGCTTTACAGCATGTCAATCTATTGTATCGGGCCAAATGCTGCAAGACACAATGCATAAAATCCGTAAACCGTATGTAATAGCTGTTTTAAGTGTTATGGGAGCGCTATTGCTCTTTATTCTTATAACAGTACTCAATTTGCGTGCCGTGTCGGATGGCTCAAGGCATACTGACTTTGCTGTACGCTCAGGCGCCACCTTGCAATCGGTTTCGACAAAATTAAAAGAAAAAAATTTAATCCACAGCGTGTTTTTCTTTAAACTTTATATGCGATTAACAGGCAAGGGAGCACGAATAAAACACGGTGTATACGACCTTAACGACGGCATGTCTGCTACAAAAATTGCGCAGACGCTAACGAGCGGTAAAACAAAAACTGTTAGCATCACTATTGCAGAAGGCTTACACAACCGGCAAATCGCAGATTTATTTGTCCAAAAAAAATTCTTCACCTCTCGCGAAGAGTTTTTACAGTATGCGTCGTCAAAAACTCTTTTAGAAAAATATAAAATTCCCGCGAAATCTGTAGAAGGCTATCTTTTTCCCGATACGTATTTTCTTCCGCCGGGATATCCTAAAATAAAAATTCTCGAACACATGATTGACCACTTTTTTGATAAAGTGAAAGCAGTAAAAAATTTCCCGACCGATCCGCGTAAAATCCACGAAGCTGTAATTCTCTCGTCGATTGTTGAACGCGAAGCAAAACTTAAAGAAGAAAGAGGACTCATCGCTGCGGTTTTCCATAACAGACTACGCGACAGCGAACCTTTAGAATCGTGTGCAACAGTACAATACCTTTTTGAGAAACCTAAAGCGCGTCTTTTTTATAAAGACCTTGAGGTTGATTCACCGTACAACACGTATAAAGTAAAGGGATTACCCCCAGGTCCCATTGGTTCTCCCGGGCTTGCAGCGATTAACGCAACAGTAAATCCCGAAAAAACAGACTATAAATTTTTTGTCCTTAAAGGCGACGACGCGCATTATTTTTCAAAGACGTACAAAGAACATAACGCGGCGAAAAAGAAATACATTGGGCAATAAAACGCTTTAATTAAATTTGTGGCTTTAGGTATTGGAAAATCTATCGTACTTGTCCTCGACGGTTTTGGTGTGGGTGAGCAGCCCGACGCCTACCTTTATGGAAAGCGTGGAGCAAATACGCTTTCGCATATCTCCGAAGTAAGGCCACCGCTAAAAATTCCTAATATGGCACGCATGGGGATTACCAATTTAACATACATTAAAAACTTGGCGCGTGAAGAAGAGTCGATTGGTTTTTACGGTAAAGTAGCCCAACGTAACGAAGGTAATGATTCGATTGGTGGCCACCGCGAACTATTAGGAGTTTTTCAGGAAGAAAAATTTTTGACTTATCCGCAGGGACTTCCTACCGATATTCTCCAAGCGCTTACTGAAGCTACAGGAAGAACATTTCTCGGAAATACCAACGATGTGCAGGCAGCGTTTCTTACAAAATTTGGCGAGTTGCATATAGAAACAGGCTCGCCAATTCTTTTAGTAACGGACGATTCTCTGGTTCATATTTATGTACACCCACAAAAATTTCAACCCGACGAATTTTATCTTCTTGGACACAACGCATGGGAGGTGCTATCTAAATTGGGTGTGGGTCGTTTACACGTGCATTATTTTACAGGCGATATTACACATTTCGACGTAGATACATCATTGCCGAAAGCGATGTTCCAATCGCCTCCCCTACAACCCACACTCGCAACCTACCTTTACGATGCGGGTATTCCCGTATATACAATTGGCAAAGTTTCAGAACTAGTGGAGGGAGCTGCAATTTCCGATGCGCGTGAGGCAAAATCGAACGCCGAGTGTTTAGAGATTTTAAACGAAGTTATCCGAGAAGGAAACATGAACCAGTATAGGCAGAGCTTTATTATCGCAACGCTTCCCGATCTCGATGCGTTTTACGGGCATAACCGTGATGTAATAGGCTATATCGACGCACTCGAAACATTTGACCAACACCTACCACGAATTTTTCGAGCAATGGAAAATGAAGACATGCTGTATATTGTATCCGACCACGGGAACGATCCTACAGCAGAAGGCACTCAACACACGCGGGAATATGTGCCGCTACTTGTCTATTCGCGTATGTTTCGCCCGCGTAGGCAGGCAAATTTAGGAACACGCGTGACCCTTGCCGATGTTGCGGAGACAATTGCCGATTCGTACGATTTAAACGCACGTTTTGCTGCGTCGAGTTTTTGGGAGAATATGGTTTCACAATTATGATTTCTTTACAAAATGTTGGCGTCTCTTTTGGCGCACGTGATTTATTCCAAAATGTATCGATACAACTTAACCCAGGGGTACGCTATGCAATTACAGGCGCCAACGGTTCTGGAAAATCGACACTATTAAAAGTTCTTGTTGGCCGCGAACACGTTAGCGAAGGAAAAATTGATATCCAAAAAGGAACGCGCATTGCGTATTTGGAGCAAAACCTTCCTACAGAAAAAAATGAAACAGCAATTGAGATTGTTATTGCAGGAGACGAAATTTTGTCGAAGGCTCTTCAAGAACGCGAAGACCCAAATTTAGACCCCATCCATGCGGGAGAAGTCGAAGAGACAATCCGCGCACGCGATGGCTACCGTGCAGCGTCTGAAGCTGCACGCCTTTTATCAGGGTTGGGTCTTAGCGACGCTCTGCATACAATTGCTGCGAACAAACTTTCAGGCGGGCAAATGATGCGCGTTCTTTTAGCGCGTGCACTCTTTGCAAAAGGTGATGTCTTGTTGCTCGACGAACCCACAAACCACTTAGATATGCCGGGAATTAAATGGATTGAAAAATTTTTATTAAATGAATTCCATGGAATGTTGCTTCTTATCACACACGACAGGCGATTTCTTTCAGAGGTAGCAGAACAAGTTTTGGATGTCGACTACAAGACAATTACTCTTTTTAATATGAATTATAAACGTTTTGTGGGCGCCCGCCTTTTAGCTGCTGAACAAAAAGAACGTGAAGCAGAAGCGGCGAAGAAAAAAATTGCCGAACTTACAGAATTTATCGACCGCTTTCGTGCGAAGGCGTCTAAAGCGCGCCAAGCACAGTCGCGTGCAAAACAAGTGGAAAAAATTGAAATTCCAGAAATTATTCCCTCGTCGCGCCGCAAGCCATCCTTCTTTTTTAATTACGAACGAGAGCCGGGACGCGATATTTTAAATATCCATAACGTTTCGATACGTTTCTCGGATAATCCACTTTTTTCGCATGCCGAATTTCTTTTACGCAAAGGTGACAAAGCGGCGATTATTGGACCCAACGGCCATGGAAAAACAACGCTACTCAAAATTATTGCGGGCGAATTGAAGCCTCTTTCCGGTACTGTCCATTTTGGCCATGAAGTAAAAATGGGGTATTATGCGCAGGTACACGATGAATTACGCAAGTTGACGGAGCCCATGCACGAACACTTGCACGAACTACATTCGACAAAGCCTGTTAAAGAAGTACGTACAGCATTGGGGCACATGCTTTTTGAAGGGGATGAACAAAAAAAACCACTCAGCGCACTTTCCGGTGGAGAAATGGCGCGTTATGTTTTTGCGGATATCATGCTCCAAAAACCGAACTTTCTTGTTTTAGACGAACCTACGAACCACTTGGACATCGAAGGGATTGAAGCGTTGGAAGAAGCATTGCGCAATTTTTCAGGTACTGTACTTATGGTGAGCCACGACCGTAGCTTTATTAAACGCGTGTGCGATCGCGTCTTTGAACTTAAAGACGGACGGCTTCAAGAGTTAAACGCGGGCGTTGCCGCTCTCGACGACGTGGACGAAGAAATCGCTCCCGCAACGTTGGCGCGCCAAAAAGCTGAGGCCGCCACCGCCACCGAAACGCTGTCGTACGAAGAACGCAAGAAACAACGCAGCGACGCGGGGAAACTGCAAACGCAAATTAAAAAACTCGAAGCGGGTATAGCTCAGCACGAAGAAGCGCTCCAAAAACTTGATGCACTCTTTGCCGACGGCAATGCGTTGCAAAGCCTTTCCCCCGAAGACATACGCACAAAAAGCACCGAACGCGAACGCTTGCAAAAAGAACTCGATACGCTTATGGCTGAATGGAGTGCGCTGGCGTAAACCAACCATACGGCACCTCAAAAAAAGGCGCCACAGCTAATCATAATTGTTCTTGAGTAAGTCGTTGTACGCACTACGTAAGTTTGTCTTGTCTATGACCGAACCTTGCGCAGGCTCCATATTCCAGTTGAGATTTTTTGTCCACGAGTATGCTTTAGGTTTGGGAATCGATTTTCCGACGGGCACGATAATGCCTTCGCCCTTATTTACATCGACGGCACTGGACGAAGATGAATCAGTCACATGCACGCTGCCTTCATTGACACAAAGCCACATGTCTGACTTTGATTTTGTTTTTCGTCCATACGCAAAAAAGAATTCCGTACCGCGAACCGCCGCAACCAATGTTTGCGCACGGATGCGATACGTTTGTCCTGCCTTTCGCTTATCAATTTTAGAAAAAAGCGAACCCGCATTGACGTCGATGGTCGTGGCATCGCCTATCTCGCTCAAAGCGATGTGCGAGTTAGGCTTTAGTTTAAGAGTCGCTCCCGATTTTAGATGGACGACAACCGTACCGTCTTTGCCGGTGCGGATGAAATCGCCTTGGTTTACCGTTTCACCCAGTTGAGCTTTATGCCAAGTTTTATCACTTTTGCCGACTTCGACTTTGCCGATAACAAACGCCAACTTACCTGTTTCGGCGTGTAAGCCCGTAGCAAGCAGTACTGAGGCGGCGATGGCGAATATGGTATATGTCTTCATGGATACTCCTTTTATTCAATGGGGGTAAAATCGAATCTCATCATTGCAGTCATGCCGAGGACAAACGCCCTTTGCGTTGCAGTGTATTGAATACCGCGGCATGCGGTATCGGCGGTAGATCCGACGGTTGTATTACACATCTCTTGCGCACGGACATTCTTGATGGAATCGGATTCGCTCCACCACCATTGTGCCCGTGCGATATTTATACCCAGTGCCACCGCTTCGGTAACGTGGTAAAAAAAACCGAAGTAGCCCCAGCTTTCAACCAAACGCCGATTACCATAATTTAATGCAAAGTGCGCTTCGTATTGTAGAAAAAAAGTGATGAAAGGGGAGTCGTCTTTCAGCCAAAAATACTGCAGTCCCGGCCGCAAAATATATTTTGTTTGCGCAACATTTGCCGAACTTTGCCCCCAGTTGTCGCGTGCGGCATACCTGTCGTCGGTGTACCATGTATATTGTATGCGATTTTTTAGCTCAAAAACCCAATTCTCTCCCGGCAAAAAAGGTAAGAGTTGCCGCCATGTTATATCACCGATAAAACTATGATCGGGTCGGTTGTTGGTGTTGAGCCAAAACCAATCCCACGTACCCGAATTCCAACCGCTACTAATCCAGTCGTTTCGGTGCCGCTCGCCCATAGAATAGCGATAGAACCCACCTACCATGAGGTTGGGTATAACATTGTAATAGCTGCCTATTGTAGCATGCCATGTCTGTTGACGAAATGCAGTAAGCCCCATGGGCGATGTGTTTGCCGTTCCGTCGATGCGCGGATTGCCTTGGTTCTCGTTTTCAATACGGTAATTGGTTTCAAAAAAAGGTAAGGCGGATTTATAACGAACCTGCGTCCGAAAAATGGTATTATAAAAAAACGTATCTTTGGCGGCGGGTGCCGGTGTTTGCCATGCATAGATTGCACCCGAACCGAGTAAAGAAACGGCAAGATACCGGATACGATGCATACGATAATTTCCATAAAATAGATCGCATTGGCAAGGCATTTTTACTTACGCCCTGTCGAGCTTACAATACCATACCCACTTGTATGTTTCCCGAAAGCCGCACGGCGCGTTGGCGCACGATTCTTTCTATCGCGTGGCCGCTTATTGTCGCCAACAGTTTTTGGAATATCCAGATGACCATCGATCGCCTTTTCTTGGCCGACTACTCGACCGATGCGATGGGCGCGGCGATTGCAGTCATGGGGGTTTTTTGGGTACCGATGGCGTTATTGCAACAAACAGCATCTTATGTGACTACTTTTGTTGCACAGTATTTCGGGGCAAAGCGCGACGAAATGATTGGCCCTGCGGTATGGCAATCGCTTTATGTTGGTCTCATCGGCGGACTCCTCTTTTTAGCTTTTATCGCTTTTGCAAAACCCCTCTTTACTTTCATGGGGCATCCCGCTTCGACACAAATTCTCGAAGTCGATTACTTTGTCGCCATGTGTTTCTCAGCGTTGCCCACGGCGTTTGTCGCAACGGCAAGCGGTTATTTTACGGGTTTGGGGCGCACACGGGTCATTATGCAAATTAACGGCGTGGGTCTTGTCGCCAACGCAATACTCGACTACGCCATGATTTTAGGCAAATGGGGATTTCCTAAAATGGGAATCGCTGGTGCGGGTTACGCGACGGCGATTGCGACGGCAATGGCGGCGTTCTACGGTCTTTTTCTTGTGTTTAGTGACAAGAAGCGCCGCGAGTACCGTTTGGCGTCCGCGTATACATGGGACACTCCGCTTATGAAACGCTTTATCCGTTTTGGTGTGCCAGCGGGCTTGCAATGGGCGCTCGAAGGGCTTGCTTTTAGCGTGTTTTTAATTTTTGTCGGTCGCATGGCTAGCGGTGACGCGGCTCTTGCCGCCTCGTCTATTGTGGTGACAATAATGATGCTAGCGGTGTTGCCCGCGATGGGCGTTGCACAGGCAAGCGCGGTGCTTCTCGCGCAATTTTTGGGAGAGAAAAAAAGCGACCAGGCCGTACGCGCCGTGTGGGCGGGATGGCAAGTGACGCTAATTTATATCGTATGTATTGGCGCTACCTTTTTGCTCTTTCCGCAGTTTTATATGAATTGGTTTAAGAACAACGACAACGCCACGCTATGGGCGCAGGTGAGCGTAATGGTGCCTTATCTTTTGGTATTCGTCGCAATTTTTACCGTTTCAGACAGCATCAATCTTGTTTTTTCATTTTCACTTAAAGGAGCGGGCGATACAAAGTTTGTCACTATCTTGGCATTGGTTTTGCCTTGGCCTCTTATGGTCATCCCCAGTTTTTTTCTGATTAACCTCAAAGGTGGATTATATTGGTCGTGGGGCGCGGCGGCAGTATTTAGTATCACTCAGGCAGTAATTTTCTGGCGCCGCTTTGTCGGCGGCAAGTGGAAAAATATGAGTGTGATCGGTTAATGTGTAAACTACCGAATCAATCCAATTTGGCGGCATTTGAGCGACAGGTATGCGATGTAACTTACCAAAGCGACAAACGCGACGTTTGCAAAAAGTAAAATAAAGCCTTCCCCCAAAGAAGCCGCATTTTCAACTAACTGCACAGGTAGTTTCATTGGAGAATAACTAAGCACAGTTGCAATATTGGGATGCCCTAACGCGGTTGAAAGAGTTCCCACAAGCGGAAAAAAAACCATTTCAAGTACGAGTAAATAAACTAAGCTTAAAACAATCCCCATCGAGGCCGAGGCGGTCAACACTGCGACCATGAGCGCGATAGGTAGCGCAGTAAAATAAAAAAGAGTGTCGGCTAACATTTGCGTAAACGGTATGTCGATACTTTGGTTTTGTAAAAGCGTACGCACAATGTAAAAAACAATAACTACAAAAATCTGTGCCAAGTACACGCCGGTCGAGAGAGTATAAAGCGCCGCAAGCTTCGACGAAACGTAGGTAAGTGGAGTTTGTCCTTTAAGCTGTATTTGGTGGAATGTTTTCCATTCAAATTCTTTTCCCACTTGGTAAGCTGCCACAAGGGCGACAACCAAAGGGTTTAAGTATTGTGAAAAAAAATGAAAAATTTTCCATGTTACATCGGCGTTGGCAGGTGTAATTTGTGTACTGCCGCTAGGGGCGTTTTGGCTCATAATTGCTTCGATACCCATAATTATTAACATAAGTGGAAGCGTCACCGAAAGGAATGTAATATGTATTTTGAGCTTTAAGAGTTTTTTTATCTCTGCGCCAAAGGCGGCAGAAAATTCACTAAACACATTAGGGCTCATTTTTGTTTTCCTTTTTGCGATTCGATTAAATTCATAAAAAAGTTCTCGAGTCCCGCGTTTAAACGTACAAACTCTTCTACTTTTAAACCTTTCTCAATTATATTTTTTAAAAAGTCGGATGGACTTACGGAGCTATCAAGCACAACGTGGAGTGTGTCCTCACTTATATTTTCGAGTGAAGTGACCCCAAGAGAGCTTAGTACCCCGTTAGCGTTTTTAGCGTTTTGTAAAACAATACGGAATGTAGTACCTTCGCGCGAAAGCGCTTTAACATTACGTTTGGCAAGTATCTTACCTTCTTGCAAAATAGCTACAGTATCGCAAATTTGTTCTACTTCGGAAAGTAAATGGCTACACAAAATGAGCGACTTACCCATTTTTGTAATATCTTTAAGTATGGTGCGCACTTGCACAATACCTTCAGGATCAAGGCCATTTGTGGGTTCGTCGAAAATTAAAAGTTCGGGGTCATTAAGTAGCGCCAGTGCAATCCCCAGCCGTTGTTTCATGCCGAGTGAAAATGTGCTAAACGGTTTTTTCTCTTCAGGGTTCAAATCAACGAGCTTTAAAAGTTCGTCAACGCGTGTGAGCGGTGCGCCTGTAAAGCGTGCAAAAAAGAGCAAGTTTTCGCGAGCCGAAAGCAAAGGGTATAAAAGCGGAATTTCAATAAGTGCGCCGATACGGCGACGGATTTGAAAGCGATTTTCCCACGTGGAAACTCCGTCGATACTTATACTCCCTTCGCTGGGTTTTAAAAAACCCAGCACCAGTTGGATGAGCGTCGTTTTACCAGAGCCGTTTGGCCCCAGAATTCCTACGCGTTCCCCTTGCTTTATTTCTAAGGAAACCTTGTCGACTGCGCGTTTATCTCCAAAGACGCGGGTAGCTTCGTTGATTTGAATAACCATATTTTCCCTTTGTACTTATTGAAGGGTTAATTTAAGGATAGGATATAATCCTATTCGTTTTTCAAGTTTTGGAAAGCGTCCATTGCTGCTTTAACTTCGGGATCGTTCATGTATTTTACTCCACCAATAACGATTTCCATAGCAGCGCGCATTGTGCTCGTAAATTCAGTCTCTAAAGTTTTTAATTCAACGGGTGCTTCTTTTCCTTTGAGATCCGGATATTTTTTAGCAAATGCTTTGCCCTCAGCGCTCATTTTTTTGAGTGTTGCAGTTAAACTGGTTATTCCTACAGCAAATTCTTTTGAGTTTTTTGCCGCCTTAAGTTTTTCCGTATCGCTTTTTATCGCTTTAATATACGAAGTCATCATTTGTTGCATTTCTGCTTTTGGGTCACTTTTACATGCACCAAACACAAAAAACACCGCTAGAGCAAGAGTTAAAATTTTCTTCATAAAATCTCCTTTAAATTTTTATTTGGAAGCGTTCATAACTATGTATTTGTAATTGCGTCAAGTCTTTAGTTCTTCACCTTGAATCTGCCGGAATTTCAAATACCGCCAAAGGAGAGTGCCCGTTAAAAATAAAAAAATCGAGTACCACTGCGCATCCGAAAGATGCAAAAAAACGCCGCGCGGGTCGTTGCGGAAGAATTCAACCGTGAAGCGGCCCATACTGTAAAGTATTGCGTACACGGCGACGGCCATACCCTTGGCGCATTGCTTTTTGATAACCCACAATAGTATAAGGCATAACGTAAAAAGTAATACCGCTGATAAAAGTTGAATCGGGAAAAGTGGTTGTACCTCCACCGCCGCCGGCGCCAACGGATGCGTGAAGGTTAAATGCAGCGGGCCGTCGTAATGGAGGCCGTAGCAACACCCTGCAAAAAAGCAACCAATGCGGCCAAATGCAAACCCCAGCGCGACGCCGGGGATAACTATGTCGCCCAGCCTCAAGAGGGGGATTTTCCACGCACGCGAGGCATAGAGTGCGGCAAGAAATCCACCGACAACACCGCCCCAACTCACCACGCCCCACGGCATCTCCCAAAACGAGGGGGCTCTGAGCCTTTCGGGTAAAAAAATTAAAAAATGAGTAAATAAAGAAACAACGATACCCCCCACAACAAGGAGAGCGATGATGTTGGTAAAGTCAAAAGCACTGTAGCTGCGGCTTTTGGCAATGCGTATAATGAGGAGAGCACCTACAAAAATACCGATGACTGCCATCACACCATAAGTGGTGACTGAGCGCACCAGTCTTGCTGATTCGATTTGGAATAAAATTGGATGCATAAATAAGAAAACCGGCTGTAAAGCCGGTTTTCTTAAACGTGGTGGTAGGTGTTTATTTTGTCAGCTTTTTTAAATTTTCTAAAGCTTTTGCTGCTTCAGGATCTTTGGCTGCTTCTTCGAGCGCTTTTTCAAATTCAGGGTTATTCAAAGCCTTTGTCGCCTTAGAAACCGCAGCGACGCATGCAATGTAGATAAGCGCGGTTAAAATTGTGCCGATGATGCTCATTACAAAACCCGCTGTTGCAGCGCCTGTAGGTTGGTTTGCCGCTTTAAGATTCTTGCGTGCAAGGATACCCAACACCAAACCAACAATACCGCAAATGGCACCGACCCATGCGATAGGCCAGAATACTGGAATTATCGCAAAAACGAGGGATACAATCCCTAAAACTAGTGAAGCTACTCCCATTTTACCTCCAAGAGTAAGAATTTTTGTGAGGAATACTAACAGTAAAAACTTGCAGAAAAGTCAATAATTTTAAAGAAAATAAAAAACCTCATTTTGCTTGCCTTGCCGTTAGTTCAGGAGAAAATTAGCCGGCGTGTTTAAAAGAAGAATAAACAGAGCAATTTTTCTTTGTAGTGTTTTACTTTCCGCAAATTATTGCAAAGAGAAAAAAAGCACAGAAAACCTACGTCCCCAAATCCATTTTACTTCCCAAAAAAATTGGATTAACGACCCCAATGGCTTAATTTTTCTAAACGGTAATTACCACATGTTTTTTCAGCATAATCCTTTTGGTAACGATTGGGGGCACATGAGCTGGGGACATGCAATAAGCAAAGATTTATACCATTGGAAAGAAAAACCGATTGTTTTACGTGAAAAAGGGTCAATCTATCCAAGAATGAAATTTTCTGGGAGCACTGTTTGGGATTCACAAAATACAAGTGGGCTTTGTAAAAAAAACTCCGCCTGCCTAATTGCCGTATACACAGAATGGACACTACTCAACCAAACGCAAAACCTCGCGGTAAGCCACGATGGTGGTTTTTCGTTTGTCGAGTATAGAGATAATCCAGTTATAGATGAAAATTCATGGTCGTTTAGGGATCCAAAAGTTTTTTGGCACCATAAAACAGCGCAGTGGATAATGGTTGTTGCAAAGCCATCCGCCTCTAAAATAGCTTTTTATGCTTCAAAAAACCTCATCAATTGGACACATTTAAGTGATTTTAGCGCAATAAAATCCTCCGAAGGAATTTGGGAATGCCCCGACCTGTTTTATCTTCCCACCGTTGGTAATCCAACCTATGGAAAATGGATTTTATTGACTTCGGTTGCAGAAACGGTACGAGGTTCGTATATGCAATATTTTGTGGGAGACTTCGACGGAAAAAATTTTAAAAAAGAACCGTCGCCAGGAGATGCCAAAATTCTTGATTACGGCTACGATTTTTACGCGGCAATCTCGTGGGAAAATTTACCGCCGGCAAACCGTGTAATCGTAGGCTGGATGAACAACTGGGAATATGCAAATTCTTTGCCTACATATCCGTGGAAAGGAACGATGTCTGTGCCGCGTAAACTATCTCTTTTGTCTATAAACGGAGATTACAGAATTCTACAAACTCCTGAGCCACAAATCGAAAAATACAAAAGAAAAATTCGAAGCATAGATAAGATTTTTTTGGATGAAAAAAAAATACGAATTCCTTTAAACCAAAGTAGCTTTGTTCTGGAGTCACAGTTTTCAAAAATCACCGCCGAAGAAGTTGGCGTAATGCTCAAAACTGCAGATGAGGCGGTGGTTGTAGCGTATAACCGAAAAACGGGTGTAATTTTAGTCGACCGTGGCAAGATGGAGAAGGTTTGGCTTGCGAAAAAAAAGAACTTATTCACAATTTCTGAAGTTTTTATCGGGAGACACGACAAAATAGATTTTAACATTATTGTCGATAAATCCACCATTGAAGTTTTTGCATTAGACGGGCAAGTTGTATTATCCAACATGGTGTTTCCAAAAGAGATTTTTTCGCATATAGAATTTTATGCAAATAAAGGTTCGGCAAACGCTACAAAAATTGTCTTGTCATCGATAACACGCGGCTCTCCATAGTTTAATTCACGCGGCGTCTCTATCCATAATACGGGACAATGAAAATAGTTGGCTTTTCTTTTATCCGTAACGCAATTAAGTACGATTACCCCATCGCTGAATCATTGCGTTCACTTTTGCCGCTTGTCGACGGAATAGTTGTCGCCGTTGGAAAATCAGACGACAAGACGTTGGAGTACGTACAAAAAATTGATAAAAAGAAGATACATATTCTGAAAACAATATGGGACGATACTAAACGAGAAGGAGGGCATGTTCTCGCCGAAGAAACGCAAAAGGCGTACGATGCTATCGGTACACAAACCAGTGTAAAAAAAATCGATAAAATTGCACAGGAGTACACCGAGCCCGACTGGGCCTTTTACCTGCAAGGGGATGAAGTCCTCCACGAAGAAGACTATGAAAAAATCCTTAAAGCAGCAGAGAAATATCGCGACGATATCCGCGTCGATGGTTTACTTTTCAAGTACCGCCATTTTTATGGTTCGTACGATTATATTGGAACTTCGCGGCGCTGGTACCGTCGAGAGGTTCGTATTGTACGCCCTCCGCGTTGGTATTTAAAGCCTGAACAAAAAATATATTCCTATAAAGACGCACAAGGGTTTCGTAAAGATGATAATAAAAAATTATCTGTAAAAGAAATAGGTGCCTGTGTTTACCATTACGGCTGGGTTAAGCCGCCGGATGCACAAATGCGTAAACAACAATCGTTCCATAAGTATTGGCACGACGATGCGTGGATGAAAAAAAATATTCCATCAACGGTTACGTTTGATTATTCAAACATTGATTCGCTTGCCCACTTTAAAGGAACGCATCCCTTGGTAATGCGAGAGCGTATCCATAAAAAAAATTGGCACTTCGATTTCGATATTAGCCGTTCTGAGGTTACCCTTAAAGAAAAAATATCGAGCGTTGTTGAAAAAATAACAGGATACCGCTTGGGGGAATATAAGAATTTCAAAATTATATAATGGTTTTAACTTTTTAAGCGAATCGCGTACAAAAATTTCTTGCTCTTCAACGGGATACTACCTGATGTTAGGGTCTGTTGCAGTAGTCATGTTTACAATATATTTCATTTGAAATGAAATATCACTTGTTTTTCTCTGTTTTCAATCACCTGCCGAAACATCGCTCCCCAATTGTGCTTTACTTATGACATTAGAAATAAAGCCTGAAAAGTGGAGTGGTCAGTAGATGACCATGCAAACCGAAAAGCCCAAATAAAATAACTATGCCAAAGCCAGCAAATACCCAAAATAGTCGTACTAATATTACAGAAACTTTTGTGAGAGAGAAGAGTGACTTACAGAAACTCTTAGCATCGTTCCAAGATGCTGCAAAAACAGAACGTGAAAAGGGAACTTACTTTGAAGAGTTGATGGTGCGTTACTTTGAGAACGAACCTAAATTTAGCAATTTATATTCAAAGGTTTACATGTTCTCTGACTGGGCAAAGGTCTATGGTGAGCAATATGGTTTTACTGCACTGGATATTGGCATTGATTTAGTAGCGCAAGTGAATGCCGGTGCTTCTGGTGGTGAAGAGTTTCATGCGATTCAATGTAAGTTTTACAAGCCATATCATGTGATACGAAAAGAAGATATTGATAGCTTCTTCACAGCCTCTGGTAAAAAGCCTTTTACTGCAAGATATATTGTGACCACCACAAATAATTGGTCAGAGCCAGCTGAAAATGCTCTCATGGGGCAAGCAATACCGGTTAGCAAAATAGATTTATATGAACTTGAAAAAAGTTTAATCGATTGGTCGAAGTATAGCCCCACCAAAAAAGAAATCGTTCTAAAGAAAAAGAAAACACTTAGGCCACACCAAATAAAAGCAGTTGCTGATGTCTTAGAAGGCTTTAAAAGTGAAGACCGTGGAAAACTTATCATGGCTTGTGGTACTGGTAAAACCTATACCAGTTTGAAAATTGCTGAAAAGGTAGCAGGTGCGGATGGTTTGGTTTTATTTTTGGTGCCAAGTCTTGCCTTGTTGTCGCAGTCACTGACTGAATGGACACAAGAAAGTGACATACCCATTCAAAGTTTTGCTGTTTGTTCCGATTCAGAAATTGGCAAAAAGAGAAATAAGGGTGATGAAAAGGTTGAAACATTTTCACATGAATTAAGTTACCCTGCTACTACAGAAAGCAAAGTATTAGCTCGTCGAGTAAATTCATTACACAACCCTAAAAAGATGACAGTTGTGTTTTCAACCTACCACAGCATTCAAGTGTTAGCGGATGCTCAAAAGAATTTTAAGTTACCTGAATTTGATTTAATTATCTGTGATGAAGCCCACAGAACCACTGGTGCTAAGTTTGAAGGTGAAGACGAAAGCCATTTTATCAAAGTGCATGACCAAAAGATAATCAAGGGTAAGAAGCGTTTATACATGACAGCTACCCCAAGAATTTTTGGTGATGTGGCTAAAGCAAAAGCCGAAGAAGAAGGTACTATAGAGCTTTGTTCCATGGATGATGAAAAGCTTTATGGTAAAGAGTTTCACACAATCACATTTTCACAGGCGGTAACCCAGGATTTACTGGTAGATTACAAGGTCATTGTGTTAGCAGTAGATGAAGCCCACGTAAACCGTCGCCTTCAAAAGTTATTAGCTGATGAAGATAATCAATTACGAGTTGATGATGCGGCCAAAATCATTGGTTGCTTTAAAGCATTATCAAAACACGGTGCTGAGGTAGGTGACGATGATGCCCCTATGACAAAGGCGGTAGCTTTTTGTCAGCGAATAGAGTTTTCAAAAGCTCAAGATGTTACATCCTCAAAATTAATTGCAAAAATGTTTGAAGAGGTGGTCAACACCTATCTTGAAAGTGAGCCTGAATTAGCTAACCTTACCTGCCAAGCCGAACATATTGATGGTAGCATGAACGCCACTGAAAAAGAAGCCAAACTCGCTTGGCTTAAAGAGAAAACCGACCCCAACACTTGTAGAATTTTAAGCAATGTTCGTTGTTTGTCAGAAGGTGTGGATGTACCAGCCCTTGATGCAGTTTTGTTTTTATCACCCAGGCAAAGCCAAGTGGATGTAGTGCAATCCGTAGGCAGGGTTATGCGAAAAGCCCCTAGTAAAAAACGAGGCTATGTCATTTTACCCATCGTCATTCCTGCTGGCAAAGAGCCGCATGAAGTATTAGACAACAATAAAAGCTATCGAATTGTATGGCAGGTATTACAAGCGTTGCGTTCTCACGATGACCGTTTTGATGCCATGGTGAACAAGATGGAGTTAGTAGGCCCCAACTTGGCACGAATGGAAGTCATTGCCGTTACTGACCATGTACCCACTGCAAAAAGTCACTCAACAGATAAATCAACAGTGAATAGTGCGTTCGGTGGGCAGACTATAGGCGCTTTGCCTAAGAAACCCAAGGAAGACACCCAACAGGTATTGGAATTTCAAATCGGTGAATTAGAGCGAGCGATTTATGCTAAAATCGTTAAAAAGGTAGGCAACCGTCGTCACTGGGAAGAATGGGCAGGTGACATTGCTAAAATAGCCAACACCCATATAGACCAAATCAAAGCTATTTTAGAAAACCAAAACAAAACCAAAGAAATAAAAGCATTTCAAGAGTTTGTCGATGAACTGCGTGATGACTTAAACGATGCTATCACTGATCAAGAAGTGATAGAGATGTTGGCGCAGCACCTCATCACAAAGCCTGTTTTTGATGCGTTGTTTAGCAAAGTGAGTTTTGCTAATGAAAACCCAGTGTCGAAAGCGATGGATAAAATTTTAAAGATATTGCAATCACACAATTTAAGCAAAGAGTCAATGTCGCTTGATAAGTTTTATGCCAGTGTAAAGCTCAGAGCTGAAGGCATCGACAATGCCGAGGGTAAACAAAAAATAATTTTAGAGCTCTATGATAAGTTTTTTAGGGGTGCCTTCCCTAAAATGACAGAAAGGCTGGGTATTGTTTATACACCAGTTGAGGTGGTTGACTTTATCATTCACAGTGTGAATGACCTTTTACAAAAAGAATTTAACCAAACACTTGGCTCTAAAGGTGTTCATATTTTAGACCCCTTTACCGGCACTGGTACGTTCATCACAAGGCTTTTGCAAAGTGGATTGATTAGCCAAGACAAGCTCACCTATAAGTATGAAAATGAAATTCATGCCAATGAAATTGTTTTGCTCGCCTATTACATAGCTGCCATTAACATCGAATCGACATACCATAGTTTAATCCTCACCCCCCAGCCCCCTCTCCATTCTGGAGAGGGGGAGCAGTCACAAAACATTCGTACAGTTGAAGTGGATATAGCGACCACATTATTAAAACATGCTCGTGAACTGAGAAAAAATCAAACCAATGCAGAAGAGCTATTATGGCAGTTTTTACGAAATCGGCAATTCAATAATCTAAAATTTCGGCGACAACATCCGCTAAAGGCAAATTTTATTCTCGATTTTTATTGTGCCGAAGCTAAGCTCGGTATTGAAATTGACGGTAATCATCATAAAAATCCGGATCAACAAAAGTACGATGAGTTACGAACAGAAATTATTAAACAGTATAAAATAAACATTATTCGTTTTACTAATGATGAAGTTTTAAACAAAACTTTACAAGTTTTACAACAGATTGCCAAAGCAACCCCCCTTTCTAAATTTGAGAGGGGGTCAGGGGGTGAGGGGGGTGCAACCTATTCACCCTTCAAAGGTATTTTGCTGACGGATACTTTTCAGATGTATGAAAAAGATGATGAAATCAGCAAGTACTTAGCTGACAACAGTGACCGCCGTAATCGCCAAAAAGAATTAGATATAAAAGTGATTATGTGTAACCCACCTTACTCAAGTGGCCAAGGAAGTGCGAATGACAACAACCAAAATGTAAAATATGAAGGTTTAGACAGTCGGATTGCAAACACCTATGCAAAATATTCAACTGGCACCAATAAAAATGCCCTATACGATTCATACATTCGTGCCATTCGTTGGGCCAGCGATAAAATTGGTGACAGCGGTATATTGGGCATGGTCACCAATGCTGGCTGGATTGATGGCAATGCGATGGATGGCTTGCGTAAATGTTTAGAAGAAGAATTTACCAGCATTTATATATTTCACTTAAGAGGCAACCAAAGAACTGCTGGTGAAACATCTCGCAAAGAAGGTGGTAAAATATTTGGTAGCGGTAGCCGTGCACCCATAGCGATTAGCTTGTTTGTGAAGAAGAAGAGTGTATAAGATGAACAAAAGCACCCTCTATGAACGTATCAGTGAACTTTTAGAACAAGCTCGCACACAAGTCGTTCGCAGTGTCAACAGCACCATGGTGCATACCTATTTTGAAATTGGCCGAATTATAGTGGAAGATGAGCAACAAGGTAACGAAAGGGCTGAGTATGGCAAAGAAGTATTGAAAGAATTATCGAAACAGTTGACCAAACAGTTTGGCAAGGGGTTTTCAGTAGAGAACCTTGACAGAATGAGGTTTTTCTTTAGGGCATATTCTTCACCAAAGATTTCGTCAACAGTGTTGACGAAATTGACAAAAGGGGAGAGTTACCCAGACTCACTAATTCAACAAGCACAACCGACTGAGTTTAACCTAAGCTGGTCGCATTACTTAAAGCTAATGCGTATCGACGACCTTAACGAGCGACAATTTTATGAAATTGAAGCAACTACCAATAGTTGGAGTGTACGTGAGTTGCAACGTCAATTTGATTCAGGCTTATACCAAAGACTGACTTTGAGCCGAGATAAAAAGAAAATTAAAGAACTCTCACAAAAAGGCCATGTAATTCAAAAACCTCAAGATATAATAAAAGACCCTTACATTCTTGAATTTATAGGTTTACCTGAACAAACTGTCTATACTGAAAAAGAACTTGAAACTAAACTTACTGATAAATTAGAGCAGTTTTTATTAGAACTCGGCAAAGGTTTTACTTTTGTAGATAGGCAAAAACGTATAACCATCGACGAAAAACATTTTTACGTTGATTTGGTTTTCTATAATAGAATACTGCGTTGTTTTGTACTAATTGACTTAAAGATAGGTGAGCTCAAGCACCAAGATTTAGGCCAAATTCAAATGTATGTTAACTACTATGACCGATTCGTTAAACTTAAAGACGAAAACCCAACCATAGGGATTGTACTTTGTCGTGATAAAAACGACATGCTGGTTGAAATTACATTACCCAAAGACAACCAGCAGATATTCGCTAGCAAATACAAAACAGTTTTACCAAGCAAAGCTGAATTTAAAAAACTATTAAAGCAGAACTAATATGAGCAAAGCAAAAATTTACTTTCACGACATTGGTGATTACTTAACTCGCGAACAAAAACTAAAGAAAATCGCTGACTTTGGTAGTGTCGATGGCATTAGCAAAGCCAATGGCTGGCAAATCATCGAGCCTGATAAATACCATGATTGGGTGAACCAACGCGATGAAAGCTATTATGACTTTATTGAAATTGGTAACAAGAAAGATAAAGCCACTAAGGTGCTGTTTGAGAATTATTCAAGAGGCTTAGAAACAGCACGAGACGCTTGGGTATATAACTTTTCAATAAAAGAACTTACGAAAAATATTAAGAATATGCTCATGTTTTATCAAACCCAGTTAAAGACTATAAAAGGGAAAAGTAATATAAAAAATATCAAAGATTATATTGATACTAATTCGACAAAAATTAGTTGGTCAAGTAGCCTAATTGATAATTTATCACGTAATTATTACGAACCGTTTGATAAAAAAAATATTGCAAATGGACTCTATCGACCATTTACAAAGGAGTCTTTATATTACAGTAGTTTTCTAAATCACCGTGTTGGGCAAATGCCCAACATCTTCCCTGATAGCTCGGTCGAGAATTTAGTTATTTGTGTAACAGGAGTAGGTACACCAAAAGAGTTTTCAACAATAATGACTTCCGTTATTCCTGACATACAGTTAATTGCAAATGGTCAATGCTTTCCGCTATATCTATATGAATTACCTGAATCTAAATCAAACACCAAAACTAGTTTATTTGAAAGCGATGATGTGCAACTCAAACCAAACTATGGCAAATACCACCGCCGTGATGCCATAACCGATGATGGGGTGAAACACTTTCAGGAGTATTACCTCACCCCCCGGCCACCTCTCCAGCATGGAGAGGAGGGGGAGCGTAGCGGAGGGGGTGAGGCAATATCAAAGCAGGACATCTTCTATTACATCTACTGCTTATTACATTCACCCGACTACCGCAGTAAGTATGCCGACAACCTATCGAAAGAGTTGCCGCGAATACCGTTAGTTAAAGCCGCCGCCGATTTTTGGCATTTTGTAAAGGCAGGTAAAGAACTGGGTAAATTGCATGTGGGTTATGAATCCGCTAAAAAATACCCAGTCAAAATTGAGCTACCCAAGAATGTTGAAGACAAGCATTACCACGTTACCAAACTCAGCTATGGTAAAATACCAGGCAAAAGCGGCCATGCAGGGCTTGATAAAACTACCATTAAATATAACCCATACATCACCATCACCGATATACCCCTCGAATCACAAGAATATATTGTGAACGGCAAGTCAGCCCTTGACTGGGTGGTTGAACGCTACTGTGTTTCAACCGATAAAGCATCAGGTATCGTCAACGATGCTAACCTGTGGGCTACTGAAACCGAAAACAACCCCAAATATATTTTAGAGCACATTCAACGAGTCATTACCGTGAGTGTTGAAACTGTAAAAATTGTAAACAGCCTGCCAAAGTTGGTGGTGAAGTGATGTGAATAATGAACCTAAGATAAATCTAGTGTTTAATGAGAACCCTTTTAAAAAATCTTTTTGTTCAGGTGATGATGTTAATGAAAAAATCATATTAGCAATTCAAACAGCTCGCTTAATAAATCATTTAAGATTAACGATTATGGCAGAAGGTAAATATATCTTAGAGGGTAAAAATAACGAATCACTAGAACATAAAAAGTTTGCAACTGAAATATTTTTTACACGAGCATCATACTTGGCTGAAATAATAAAGAATGTTGAAGATAAGCAAATAGCAAATAATTATAGAAAATATCATGTACCTGATAAGGCTATTCAAAGTCTCGAAACGGAACTTAATAGGTACTCCAAAGGCACAATTTATAGAAATTTAATTTTCCATATTCGAGATAAAATAATGTTTCATTTTGACAGAGATGTCATTACTGAAACTTGGTCTGAACTTGCAGAATTAGAAGAAGTAAATATATATCAAGGTAATTCAACAGAAAGGTCAAACATGTTTTTTACAATTGTTGATACTGTTGCTATTAACTTTTTAATAAAACAAGCAGGTTGGGCAAAAGCAGGTGACAAAAACGCTATTTGGGGTGAAGCCGTTAAAAAGTATCAAGAACTTAGAGCCACCGTTGCACAATCGAGCCTGTCACTTATGGATAGCTTTGAAATAGCTTTTAATAGCCTAATCAAAGATTACGCTAAAATTAGAGTAAACAATTAACAGAGATTCTGTACCTATTTAAGGTAAATAGCTATACAGTAAACTTTCTTTTGAAAAAAACCTCTTTTCAGAACTCACATAATATAGATAAGCGAGGATAGACTTTTTTCCAAAAAATTTGCTTCAGCAAGTTGCAGCACAGGCTCTTACAACCCCCTTTAGCGTCTTACAATTATCCTTGACAATCGCTTCGCTATAGGCCGCAATGCAGCATGCTCAAAAGGTTACACTTAGAGGTGCCTGCCGATCGAGTCAAAGAGCCTTTTGTGTTTCGGATGGTAACCAAATATAATTTACAAACAAACATTATTGAAGCAAACCTGGGGCCTAACCGAAACGGAACCGTCGTCCTTGAAATCGAAGGTACCCCACAAGATATCGAACGCGGAATTTTATTCTTGCGCGAAACCGACATTGAGGTAAAAGAATTGTAGAGTTTTGTCGCACCTTAACAGCGTGGAAGCGTAAAACTTGAAGTGTCTTTAAATTGTTGTATGGCCCAGTTTGGACGAAATATAGCTCATCACGCTTAGGAGCAAAAACCCTAAAAAAACCAAAAGTACCCACACTAAAAGATGGGTTAGCCGGTATATTTTGTAGTGGTTTTCGCTAATGTTGAGGAGCGTACGTGCCCCTTGGAAAAGTTGTTTATAATGCCAAAAGAGGGCAAGGAGAATAAAGGGAAGTTTCACAATAGGTAAAAGCGCAGTAATTGACAAAAAACTGAGTATTAAAGAGGAAAAAATAGCAATCCGCATGCCGCTTTGTGGAGTAAAACGCCCTCCAGAAATTTCAGCAGTTTCTTCGGCAATTAGTCCCAAAGTAAAAATATACCCTGCGTAAACTACTGTAAAGATAGGTAAAGCTAAAAGTGTGTGGCGGATAAAAAGCGTAAAATTTACGTAATGTAAAAGTTCGCGGATAGTAAAAAAAATATAAAACGGGATAAGCAAAGGAATGTGGTATTGTAAAAAAAGTCGAGTAAAAGTTCCGTGCTCTTCGCGGTTAATTTCTTCCCAGCTATCGGGTGAATTTGCGAGCAGCATTTTTAGGCGGTACCCAATAAGTTTAAGGCCAACTTTATTTTCCAAAGGCATTCCCCCTAAAGGGATTTTAAAATTGGTAACTTTTTGGCCTTCTTTTGTTTTAGGTTTGCTGTTTTCAGGAACGACAAAAAAATCGGCTTTGCTTTCTTTTGCACTTTTAGGTTTTACGTGAAAAGATTCTTTAAGTACCTTTTTTGCCATTTTAATCGTTGTTTGCCAAATTACGTTTTTTCTTGCGCTTTTTCTTTTTTACTTTTTTACTGTTCTGTGTGTTTTTTTCTGTTTTCCCAGAAACGTGCTGCGCCAATAAAGTATCGCGCTTGTGGTTTAAGAGAACAGATGCACGATATTCAATGCCGCTTTCTTTGTAAACTACTTCTAAAACGCTCAATGCTTTTTTAGAGGGAATTGCGTGTACGGTTAAGATTCCACTTTGCGGAACGTACTCAAATTTTTGCGCAGTTGAAAAAATACGAACTTTAAGATGCGAGCTATCTAAGTTTTTGGGGATTTTTAAACGCAAGTCGCGCATTCCTTCGAGAATATCTCCTCCTTTAAAGTTTTCAAACCTATAGGGTAGAGAGCGTGCTAAAGTTTTTTGTGCAAAAATTTTTCCCTGATCGCTTTTTACGATAAGAAAGCGGCGCAGTAGGTAGGGATCTTCTCCGCGTTGGTTTCCCCCGTTAAAAGTTGTGTACGCAGAGGTGTAGCCTGTTTCGCGTAAAAGCTCCGCACTTTTTGATGTATGTACCCCAAAAGGATATGCCAAGTGCTTCACGTTTACCCCAGCGTGTTTATCAAGAGCTTTTTTTGAGTCTCTAAATTGTGCGCGTTGTTCGTCGTCTGTCATTGTACTTAAGTTAGGGTGCCACATCGTGTGGCTTTCTACCGCATGGCCTTCTTTACCGAGCCTACGAATTTCGTCCCAAGTGAGTGCGCGTTTTTTACGCGGTTTTGCCATAATGTATGTTGGATAAATAAAGAGCACACCCTTGTATCCGTATTTTTTCATTGGTGCTTCGGCGTAGTTCACAAAATCGTTATTCCCATCGTCGAAAGTTAAAACGACAGGGCGTTTTCCATTACTGAAATCTAAATTCTTTTCGCCTTTGGTATACGCTAAAAGTTCATCGGGTAAAATGGTGTAGAATTTATTTTCATGGAGCCATTCCATTTGTTCGGTAAATTCCTCCGCTGTAATTGCAAAGGGTGTCGGTTTTTTACGGTATTCTTCTTCTGAAACTATTTGGTGGTAGCAAAGAACGGGTACTCCTACATCGTCGCGCCACGCTTCTGGAATTTCTCCTTGGATAAGGGGAGCGCTTTCTTTCGTTGCTAAGTTTTCTTTTTTTTGTGCTACCTTTTGTAAGGCGGATGTATCTTGGCCTTTGGGTTTATTGTTTGTGAAATGCGCAATTGCCCAAATGACTCCAAAAGCAAAAACAGTGAGGAATAAAAAAGCTTTAAATCGGGAGTATGGTGGTCGCGGAATATCTTCTGCCATGCGACATAAATATACTAAGCGACACGCCGAAAAGAAGGTAGTGTATAAATATTGACGCCGCCTTAAAGACGCACGAACGCCCGCTATCATGTTTAACGTCGACGCTATAGTCGGCTGGATTCAATCCATCCACGAACCTTATAGTTATTTATTGGTTTTTGTTGTGCTCCTTTTGTGCGGTTTTGGATTGCCAATCCCCGAAGACATTACGCTTATCACGGGCGGGTTAATGTCGTACTATGGAAAAGCCGACGTGTATGTGATGATTGCCGTTGGGCTTTTGGGTGTTATGCTAGGCGACGGCGCAATGTTCCACATTGGTAAGCGTTATGGCTACCGTGTTTTTGAATGGAAGTGGATGGCCAAAATTATGCACGCCGAGCGCGTCGAAGTGGTTAAACACCGTCTGCAACACCATGGAAACAAGGTCATTTTTTCGGCGCGTTTTATGCCGGGTTTGCGTTCTTTGGTGTTTTTATCGGCAGGGGCTTTGGGAATTCCATTTCGGGCGTTTTTTTTATACGATGGGCTTGCAGCGCTTATTTCTGTTCCCGCAATTGTGTATTCGTGTTATTTTTTTGGCGACCAAATCCACCATGCGGTAGAAGTTATCCGAAGTGTCGAAAACGGCATTCTGATTGTTATTGGGTTGGGCATACTTTACTTTGTAGTAAAATATTTCCTAAAAAAACGGCGCGAAAGAAATAACCCCGTTAACGAATAATTTCAGTGCGCATTTTTAGGTGCGCTATTTCTGCCTCTCGCAACTTTTCTAACCGTGCTTTCGCTTTCTTTTGTGCTTCTTTTGCGCTTTTAGAAGAGGCATTTGTGTCTTCTGCAGCGAGCATATCGCGCAAAACAGGTACTAAATGCTGCGAGGCTAACATGCGCGGTAAAAAGACATAGTCGGCGCCCGCTTCGTACATTTTAAGCGCACTTTGCGGATTTTCCGCCGTAACCACGATTTTGGCGTGCGGCGCAATGTCTTGAATTTGCTTTACTAATTTCGTGTTGTTCGTGCCGACTAAAATATTGTCGGGGATTGTCGAAACGGCAATTTTGGTGTCGTGGAGTCCAATGTGGTGCAGCGTGTCGACGTGCGCAATGTCTCCGTACACCGCAGGCACTCCATATTCGCGCAATTTTTCGTGCACCGCTTGGTTAAAATCGACGACGACAATTTTATCTTTCAACGAATCTTCATTTTTCTCGCGGTGTATATCCAACACCAACGAACTGGCGACGCGAAAGAAACCCAAGATGGCAATTTCTTTGTCGAGCGTCGATGCGGGCGGCTCTTCAAATTTTGCTTTGTCTCGCAAACCTAATTTTTCTAAATAGTGCGTCAGAAAAAGCTGTATCTGGTGGTTGTACTTAATCATGTACGGCGCTAAAATCGACGTGATGACAAACGTGAAAATAATAATCGAGAGTAAATTTTGGTCGATGTGCCCCGATGCCAACCCCAACGCCGCAATCACCAATGAAAATTCGCTCATGTTCGCTAAACTGAGCGAAGTTAAGATACTCACCCTGTTGCCGTTCTTGAGAGAGAAAAGCACGGGGTAAATCGACAAGAAACGCGCCACGATGAGAAAAAGCGCCACGATGAACGCCATCCCCACGAGCGATAAATTTTCAATCGGGTGCGGGATTTTCATCCCCAACGAAACAAAAAATATCGTAATAAAAAAATCGCGCATCGTGGTGATTTTTGCAATCACGTCGAGGTTGTAAGGAAACGTTGAAATCGAAACACCGGCGATGAGTGCGCCCATCTCGAGAGAAAGCCCCAGCGCCAACGCCGCCGCGCACACCGCCAAGCACCACCCCAACGACGTTAGAAGCACAAGCTCGGGAATTTTGGCGATGCGCGAAAACGCGTACGGCAACACGTACTTACTCATCGCGACGCTTATGGCCACCAACGCGCCTGCTTTGGCAAACGTCAAAAGAATGTCTAAAATTTGTGGGTTCGCTAAATTGGGTTGCACACCCAAAACGATAATCGCCCAAATATCTTGAAAGACAAGAATGCCGAGCGTCAAACGCCCCGACAGCGTATCGAGCTCAAACTTGGAATAAAGCAACTTGACGACGATGGCGGTCGAAGAAATACCGCAGCACACCGCTAAATAAAAAAGATCGTATTTACTTCCACTGAGTGAATAACCCAGTAGTGCAAAAAATCCCAACCCCAACGCAACGCTGATGGCGAACTGCGTCACTCCCGAGGTGATGAGCGATTTTCCCGACGCTTTGATCTTTTTCAGATCGATTTCCATACCAATCATGAAAAGGAGTAGAATTAAACCAATTTCAGAAATAGTCGCGATGTCTTTTTCGCGCTGAACGAGTCCTAAACCAAAATTCGGGCCCAAGAGCGCACCGGCGGCGAGGTACGCCAAAATCACGGGCTGCTTAGTGAGAAAGGCAAAATACGCGAGAACCGCTGATGTGAGGATTGCAAGCCCAATGTGCATGAGTACGTTGTGTACGGGATCAATCTCACTTCCCGAATCGGCAAAAAGCGCCGTGCCTAAAAAAAATAAATACTTTCCCAATTTTAGTTTATGCACAGTGCTTAAATTATCGGCGTGCGTAGGGGGTGTATTTAAATCACCCCGGCAATTTTGTTTGAGCGATGCTGGGGTGCTTGGCATGGAACGCAAGGTATGCCTTCAGCGCCGCGTCGTCGTTCACGGGGTACATTTCACGAAAACGCATCCAGTCGAGAATGCAGTACAGCGTGAGTTCGGAAAGGCCGATTTTTTTCTCTGCGGTGAAATAATTGTCGTGAAGCTGGGTTTTAAGCCATGCGAGGATGGATGCCACACGCGCCTTTTGTTTCACCATATACGGCACTTCGTTCACTTTAACGCCGTCTTTGTTCAAATAAAAGACGTTTATAGCCGACTCAACGCAACTATCGGCGGCGGTAACCAAATTCTTTTCACGCCATTTTTCTGCGCCTTGCGGGGTGCGCAACAGCTTGGGATGGCCTACGTGTTTTTCGGAAATGTACTCGATGATGGTGTGGCTATCCCACAAGATTTGTCCGTCGGCCTCAACGCACGGCACTTTCCAAATCGGGTTTTTAGTGCGCATTTCGGCTTGCCCCGCGTCGGTGGCGGTGTCGACAAAATCAAATTTTACGTCCAGCTCGTTGCACACAAAACGCAGGCGGCGCACAAACGGCGAAGTGATGCTTCCATAAAGTTTCATGAACCCAATTGAAAAGTGAACCTACGCCGGCAAGAAAGGTGAGTGCGTCGTTCCTCATTTTTTATTCCTTTAAAAACGGTGCCGAATTACATCCCCGTTGACAGGTTGTCTTCAAAACAGACACTCCACCATGGGAATATCAATTAGCGAAATTGAAAAAAACTTAGGGAGCGAGGCTAGTTTACTTAAACACACATGCAAAACGATTCCAAAAGAGTCGCTCCACCTTCCCTCGGCAGATGTTGTCGATACTATTTACGCTGCTTCAAACCGCAATAACAATGTGTTGCGTTCGCTGCAATCGATTATCGGGCATGGCCGCCTTGCAAACACAGGGTATGTTTCCATTTTACCAGTAGACCAAGGGATTGAACATTCGGGCGGAGCATCTTTTGCGCCCAACCCCATCTATTTTGACCCAGAAAATATTGTAAAGCTTGCCATCGAAGGTGGATGTAACGCGGTAGCGTCGACATACGGAGTGTTGGCAGCAGTCTCCCGCAAATATGCGCATAAAATTCCTTTCATTGTAAAAATTAACCATAATGAGTTTTTGTCGTATCCCAATAAATACGACCAAATTATGTTTGGTACAGTGGAAGAGGCGGCGCAAATGGGCGCTGTTGCAGTAGGGGCAACAATTTATTTTGGAAGCCACGAATCGGACAGGCAAATTGTGGAAGTAGCGCAAGCGTTTGAGCGTGCACACGAGTTAGGTCTTGCGACAATTTTATGGTGCTACTTACGCAACAATGACTTCAAAAAAGACGGGGTTGACTACCATACAAGTGCAGACCTCACAGGCCAAGCAAACCATATTGGGGTAACTATCCAAGCAGACATCATCAAGCAAAAACTTCCAACCAATAATGGCGGCTACAATGCGCTCAAGTTTGGGAAAACCCACGCGAAAGTTTATTCCGACCTAACTACCGATAACCCTATTGATTTAACGCGCTACCAAGTGGCAAACTGCTACATGGGACGCATGGGGCTTATCAACTCTGGTGGTGAATCGAAAGGGGCAACCGACCTTGCCGAAGCGATTACTACAGCCGTTGTTAATAAACGCGCAGGGGGAATGGGGCTTATCTCTGGCCGCAAGGCTTTCCAAAAACCCCTTAAAGAAGGCGTAGCTCTTCTTAATGCAATACAAGATGTGTATTTGTGCAAAGAAGTTACAATTGCGTAGTCGCAGGTGACTTTTTAGACAAACCAAGCAGTTTTTAATCGCTTTCGTCTTCTGCCTCTGCTTGCAGGGCGAGTTTCTTCTTCGCCTTTGCACCCAGTTCACGCAGTTTTTCTGTATGGCTTATTAAATTTCCTGTACCGGTGTGTAATTTTTTTAAAGCTTCGTCGTAAGTTTTTTTTGCTGTTTCCATTTGCCCGCCCAACCTTTGGATAACTTCAACAAAGCTTACAAATTTATCGTAGAGTTTTCCACCTTCGTCGGCAATTTTAAAAGCATTTTTGTTTTGGTTGTCTTGTTGCCAAAGTTGCGCGACAAGGCGCAGCGTTACAAGGAGAGTTCCCGGAGTTAAGAGTACGACGTTTTTTCTAAACGCATATTCGTAAAGAAGGCTATCTGCCGCGAGCGCTTCGAGAACAGCCCCTTCGATGGGAACAAACATAAAAACGAGGTCGATGGAGTTAATATTTTTAAGCGCGGAATAGTCTTTTTTTTGGAGATCGTCGATATGTTTTTTGATACTTGCAAGATGCTTTTCGCGCATGGTTGCCTGTGTGCTGATGTCTACTGCGGAAAATATTTGTTCGTAATGGACAAGCGACACTTTAGAATCGATAATCATGTCTTTTTGGTCGGGTAAGCGCACAATGACATCGGGACGAAATTCCCCTTCTTCGCCTTTGAGCGTCACCTGTGTTTCGTAGTGTGTACCCTTAACGAGTCCTGCAACTTCCAAAAGTCGCTCCAAAACCATTTCACCCCAGTTGCCACGCGCTTTTGCATCGCCTTTAAGCGCGTTTGCGAGCTTTTTTGCTTCGTCGCTTACAGTTTTGTTCAAGTCGGTAAGCGCACGGATTTGTTCTTTGAGTGCAGCGCTGTCGCGTACCTGGATTGTCGTGCTTTGCTCCAAGCGGTTTTGGAACTCGCCCAGTTTTGTTTGTAACGGCGAAAGAAGCGTTGTAAGTTGTTTTTGCGCGTCTTCGTTTGCTTTACGCGACCCCCCTACGAGAACTTCGTTTGCAATATTTTTAAAATCCTCTTGGATTTTTTCTGCAAAGCTCTTTTGCGACGCTTCTAAATTTTGGATGCGTTCGCGCAAAAGGGTGTTTTCTGTTGCGGCGACAATGCTTGTACGTGAGGCGCTTAATCGGCCAATAAGGATACCTACCCCAAGACCAACAAAAAAGAGTATAACGGCGTAAAAAAATTCCATAGGGTTAAGGTAAATACGCCTTAGCGGCGCTATTATACACAGCTGCGGAAATTCCCGATTGGATAATATTTTTGTATATATCGAAACTTTTGCGTTTTTTACGTAAGAAGTTGTTTTCGTAGTCTATTGCGACAAGGCCAAAACGGGCGTCAAAACCCTCAGCCCACTCAAAATTATCGATTAAAGACCAGTGGAAATAACCGCGTACATCTGCGCCGTCTTTTATCGCGTTGGCAACTTCTGCAAGGTGGGTAATAAGCAACTGCTGCCGCAGTTTGTCGTTTAAATCGGCGTTGGCTGTTCCCGATTCAAGGATATAAATGGGGAGTGCATAGCGTGATGCTGCGGCTAAGAGTATTGTTTTCATACCAATGGGGTAATCTGCCCAACCAAGTTCGTTTTTAATTTCATTTGTATCAGCTTTGTCATGGTTTTTAACCTCAAATTTAGTTGGATTAAAAATGTTAGATTTAATATAGAAACGCCCGTAGTAATTGATGCCGATGTAATCTTGGGTTCTTTTAAGTCCTGGAATTGTTTTTGCAATATCCGTGTTTGTAATGTTAAGTACGCCTGTTTGTATGGCGTCGGTGAAATCCCAAATAAATGCCTGCTCGACTTTCCCCGCGATTATGCGGTCGAGTATCGCGTAATTGCGGTACGGTGCAAATTCGCGCGTATGCTGTGTAACGCCAACAAGCGCCTGCATTTTATTTTTTGCCGCTCTATCTTTAATAATTTTGTAAGCGGCTGCGTGCGCGTTAAGAAGCGCTTCCATGACTGGCGCGATAGAAACTTCGTTGGGCCTTTTTTCAAGGGGTGGAAAAATTCCCTGCATATACCCCGAGTAAATGTAGACCATCGGCTCGTTGAGTGTACACCAAACGTGTACATTTTTGCCCCACCTATCCACGACGAATTTAACAAATCGGGAAAAGTGCTCTACCGCGTCGTTGCGCTCCCACCCTTTTTTGCCATCTTTTGCTTCAAAAAACCACGCAGGTGCACTAAAATGGAATAGCGTTACCGAGGGTTCAATGTTGTTTTTCTTTAGCTCAGCAAATAACTTATCGTAAAACTGAACGGCAGTAGCGTCGGGTAGCGCCATGTTGGAGCGAGGAAAAAGGCGATCCCAAGCGATAGAAAAACGGTAAGAGTTAACGCCAAGTTCTTTCATGAGGGCAACATCGGTTGCCAATTTTCTTTCGTGGTCTGTTTTGTATTGGATTACTGGTTTACTCCATTTATGTAAATTTTTTATGGGGGCGTTTGCAACAGGATTGCCTTTACCCGCGTAACTTTTGCGTACAAGGCTTGCCCAATCGCTTGCATCCGTGGGTTCCAATTGCTCGGCTGCCGTCGCGGTCCCCCAAAGAAAATTTTTTGGGAATGTAATGGTCGCGGTAATTTCTTGCGTAGTAAGGCGTTTTGATCCCCTACGCTTACCTCCAACAGATACGAGGAGTATTGCGCCAACAACTAGAATAAAGAGCGTGGTTTGGAGTTTACGGTTAAACATACTTTGTGTCCTTTATATATAATGGGTATTATAGCCATGTACGAAGCCAAATCCCAAAACGGCTTGCGTAACCAACCATTGTGTGCCGAACGCGACCATTGCCATCCAATATATACACGGTGGGGTAACGGTCAATTTGAAATTGTTTTTGCAATTCGGAAGACCCTGCATAAATGGGAGCTTTTACGCGGCTTTGGAATTGCAAAAGTTCGTTTGGCGTTTCGTAGTCAAGCCCCACGGCAACAGCCTGTACCCGACTACTACCTTCAAACCAATTGACCGCATCTATAGAAAGCTTGCATACGGTGCACCAGGGGGCGAAAAAGTAAACTACTGTCGTTTTACCCTGCGCGGTAGAAAGCAGGTGCGCTTTTCCGTCTAAGGTTGTAACGGGTAAATTCACAAATGCTTGGTTTGTAGCCTTGGGCGCCTGTACCCAGTTGACAAACGCACTCAGTACAAAAAAACCGATAAGGTATAGCGAATATTGGGCTATTTTTTGGAGGAGTACAGTGTATTTTTTCATTTACGTAATATACTAAAATGTTTCTTAACCAACCATGCTTGAGTCTATCCCTTTTATTGTCGATATTTAACGCGTAGAGGCGTCTAACTATGCAAATGCGCTGCCGTATTGTTTTTTTATTTATATCTGCGATTTTTTTTACACAAACGCTTGCTGCAAAAGTAAATTTCACAGGGCTTGCTGGCGCCGATCTTGACGAAGCAAATGCGCTCGATGCAAAATATACAAACCTTGCGGCAGCAATATCTAAGTATTATGGTGAAGGAATGGCTTTTGCCTCACACCTTTCGGCGCCAAACGCACGCGACAATTTGGGAGCGTTTCCTTCTTTTTATGTTGGCGTTGGAATGGGTACAACTTTTTCACGGGTTTATGCAGTAAAAGACAGCGTTGATTCTACCGTCAAAGATACTGTTCCAGGTGTTTTACCAGCGCCCAATATTTCGATAAATTTTGGTTTTGGTATCACCCGGAGTTGGGATATCCGCTTTTCTTTTTTCCCCAATGTACCTATATCTTTCAACGATGCTGATTTACCCGTTATCAAGTTTGGCACATACCGAGCACGTGTAGGGTACCATGTTTGGGAAGGCGGCTTTTTAAAACCCGGATTTACCATTGCGGGTTTTGTATCTTATACCACAGGGAGTGTTTCTTTTAAGCAGGATGGCCAATCTGTAAGTGGGAATGCGTCCCTTGCAAACATGAGCTCTACCCTTTCTTCAAATTGGCAGTATTTGGGTGTTGGCCCAGAGGCACGGTTTTGGTATGACCTTAAATTTTTTAATCCCTTTATTGGTTATTCGCTTGGCCTTCAAATTGGGCAAATGACCACAGGGCTCGACGTTAAAGGCGATTTAACTGTTGGTGCTACCCCCTACGGAACAGGCACAATTGAAATTTCTGAGCGCAAAGCAGCGCGGATTGTTACACACCGCATTCTATTCGGTTTTGAAGTTTCTCTTTTTGTTTTCGACATAGGCGTCGAAGCGCAAGTCGATTTAACAAGCGGGCTTATGGGGTTTGCGGCAGGTACGGCGTTTAGGTTTTAATCGCACGCATTGTGTAGTAAAGTAGCTTTTCATTTGCTTCCTGCTGTACGTTTAACCCACTGTGCTCTAATAAGTTTTTAAAATCGCTTACAAAAATACGCTGTGCAGAAGGTACAAAAATATCCAATTGCGGATGTGTGGCTTCGGGGCGCCAATCGGTGAAATGGAATTGTGTTCCAACAGGCATTTGCTTTACTATTTGCGGTAGGCTGATGTCCGCATGTTCTAACGCAGAAACGCTAAATGAAAAAAACACATGGTCTATGCTGGGTAGCCACTGCGGCATATAAATTTGTGCGTAGTTAAGAATGTGAAAAGCAGTTAAATTTTTTATTTCGCGGTGCGCGATACGCCCCCAGAGTACATCCAAACATTCTTCGTCGCAATCGCAGGCGTATATATGCGCCCCTTTCAAAGGTAAATCAGCAAGAAGCATTGCAACGTAGCCATGCCCACAACCAAAATCAAGGATATTTAAATTTTCACGTAAGTCTTTTGTAACTATGCTTGTGTAAATGGTTTGAGGGATTAATTTTTCTCTTACATCCGAGATGAGGAATTTTTGGTACTCGATAAATTCGTCTGGAGAAAGCAAGGTTTTTAATTAGTTATCTGTTTCGATAACCTTTGGTACGACAAAAAAACCAGATTCAAATTTGGGTGCAAATGCGCGGATTGCTTCCTGCGGAATGGATTCGACAGGCGTATCGCTACGCTCGCTATTGACGATGCCTAGTGGATGGTCGAGAGCAGGTATTCCGGCGGTATCGGCGTTTTGGATTTCGGCGACAAATCCAAGGATACCATTAAAGTCGTGCGCCATTTTTTCGAGTTCGTCGCCTTCAAGGCGAAGCTTGCTGAGCGCAGCGATTTTTTGTACCTCTGCAATGCTGAGTTTTTTAGTATCGTTGGGCATAGGCGAAATGATGTAAGCGAAGACAGGGTGTAAAGTTTTAGCGCAATATAAATTGGGAAAGAAGCCTGTGCGATCACTTCTTTCGTAAGTGACGCCCCAAGCATAAAATTACGCCTTGTTTGCGTTAATGGAACTTATATATAAATACCTCGGAAATATTGAATACCCGAAAGCAATCCAACTTTTAGAAGACCATTTTCCTCGTGCGCTCGAAGAGAAACAGGGGTTTATGTTTGCTCTAGAGCACCCCTTGGTATATACATCGGGTCTACGTACAGAGAAAAACCATATCGTTAACCCAAACCTCAAAATAACACCGGCCCGCCGTGGGGGGTCCATAACTTTGCATAACCCGGGACAGCTTGTGGTTTATTTTGTGGTACCCTTAAGTGAAACGCCTGGGCTTGAAACCCTCGTGCGGCGTTTAGAGGGCGCCATTATTGAAACGCTTTGGGAGTATGGTGTATTTGCTTTTACAAATCCCCCTCATTCGGGAGTTTTTACTAAGGAGGGTAAAATTGGGTTTATTGGGTTAGGGCTTAAGAAAAACACCGTATACCACGGTATTGCGATTAACCTAAACAATAATTTAAACGACTATAAAGAAATCTATAGTTGTGGATTAAACCTCCCGATTACGAGGCTCAAAGATTTATCGCAAGAGTCTATCAGCCTAAGCATATTTGCCGAAAAGCTTGCTTCAAAAATCCAGAACCGTTTTTCGCAGTTTGGTAAAGTCGTGTATAAAACAGCGTCGTCCATTTCGATTAAAAATCTTAATTTTCCTTTCGCGGGGTTTCGTATAGGACAACTTTTTTTCAACGAGCGCCGTTATTGGCATGCACATGAAACGTGGGAGCACAGTTGGCACGACTACAGGGAGTATTACGGTAAAGAAAACAAAACTGATTATATTATGTTTTTGCATGGTATAATACAACTGGCGATGGCGACGTACCGGATGTACGAGGTGGTTGCAATAAATGGCGCAATTAGTCTTTTGGGAAAGTCTATGGAAAAGTTAGAGAAAAACCCGTATTGGCCGCGTTATATAAAAAACCATAGTGCGCTTTTTGCGTGGATGCAAGATGCGTTGCAGCAATTAAACAAAGGCATTATTCCTGAAATGCCGCCGCAAATGGTAGATAATTTTAGCGCTATTAAAAATAACGCTATTTAATTTCGAGGAAATTGACGCGTCCGTATACTGGGTGTGTGCGGCTAGATTTGGTAGCTATTTTTTGTACCAGCTTGCCATCGATACGGTAAAGAAAAGTGTACTTGCCGGGGCTAATTACTTTGCGCAGTTCAAAATAGCCGTCTTCGCTTTTGGTGAGGAAATCACGCTGCGGATTCCATTGGTTAAAATCGCCCGCAACGCTCACTGTTTCGGCGCTACCTGCTGGAATGCGGAACAATACTTCGCGTCCATGGTTTACGGGAGTATCTAATACAAACACGCCGGTTGCTTCGGCAAATTGGTCGTGGAGCAAATGGAATACCGAAGCAACGCTACCACTCGAATCCCTTTCGTGTTGGTTGTGTGTATCATCGACCGTGTAAAGGCCATCGACCCAAAACTTATAACGTATTTTTTTCTGCGGCGTTGTATGGACAATTTCTGGGGGAATGTAAAAGTACGTCCAAACTCCGTATTTATTGCGGCGCATAGCCTGTGCAGGAAAACCAGGGATGTCGGCGATAAAGCGCACTTCGCGTGCAGCGCGGTTACGGTACGAAAACAGTACTCCACGCGCTTGTAGCGATGCTCCCCGTGCGTATTCAAATGTATCGACGAGGGTTATAAAATGCGGCTTTTCTGCTTGTCGCATATCCATGAGCGTGTTTCCATAAACTACAGTTTCATGCGCTTGGTTTTGTTCCAACTGGTCGGATGCCAAATCGAATGGCGTCTCTTCCGCTGCGTATAGGTTCGTTATCCATAGTAACGAAACACTAATTATGGTTGTGGATATACCTTTACGAAAAGTAGGCGACATAAAACCCTCAAATTATTTTCGGAAAATCCGATAAATTCTTTAGAGCTTCGCGAGAACTTATACGGCACGCCATGGCAAACGAGCAACAAACCCCTGAAGAAAGCGTAGTTACGTATACGCCCGAAGAACTAAAAACAATCCAAGACCTAACGCAATTTTTTGATAAAGCCCCAGGCGAAGTTGCAGTCGATACCGCAGATGGTATTCCTCCCACAGATACCGATAGTGGTGCGTTAGATGGCGGTGTGTTAGATACCGATGGCATCGCACCCGACGTTTCAAAACGGCCTGTAGCTGACCTTTCAAAGTTTGATGATGTCATGAATATGGATATCGATAATTTCGATACCCCTGGCGCTGCTGGTGAAATCCAAGACATCCCACTAAGCGATACCCCCGTACAAGATACTCCTTTAGATGTTCCTGATTTGGGTGGTTTAGATTTATCTCCGGCTACAGCAACTGGCGACGCCTTAGACGACATGTCTCTACCCGACGCTGGTTCAGGTGGCTTAGACGACATGTCTCTACCCGACACCGGTTCAGGTGGCTTAGACGACATGTCTCTACCCGACGCTGGTTCAGGTGGTTTGGACGACATGTCTCTACCCGACGCTGGTTCAGGTGGTTTGGACGACATGTCTCTACCCGACGCTGGTGCAGGTACCTTCGATGCACCAGAAACAGGTGCAAGCGATCCGGTTTCTTTAGAAGATACTCCAGCGCCAGCCGATGATTTTAATTTCGATACCCCTCCTGCGCAGCAAGACGATGCGTTTAATTTTGATTCTGGTGCGCCGTCTCTTGACGATCTTTCCCCAGAAGTTGCTTTAGGCACGGATTCTGGTGCAACCTCGTCGCTTTCTAGCGACCTTTCTTCGCTTGCTGCTGAAGATGCCGCAACGCTCGATCCCCAAACGCTACGCCGCGTGCGTGATACTGTTCGCTCGTACCCAACAGCGCTACGCCGCCGTTTAAGCCATGCCCTTCTCGACGAAGGCATGAAGCCTTCGGATTCCAACGAACTTTTACAATTACTTTCCGAAGGAGCCTCGGCAAACGAAGTTGGCGTATGGCTCGATACAAAGAAAGTTGAAGAAATTTCCGAAGAAGCGCATGATGCCGAAGGCCCGCGGATTATTATGGCGCGTCCCGAGTATACCGAAGAGGGCCTCGCACGGCAAGAGCGTATTATTAAGCTCACGCGCTTTGGGGCGATTGCTGCGTTTGCTATATTTGTTCTTTTAGGGGGCACGTATTTTGGGTTATTGAAGCCATTTTTTTACCGCCAAGCAGTCGCAAAAGGCCGCGACACCATTTTACAGAAAGGAAGTGCGGGAATTGGCGAAGCGGAGCTACAGTTCGAGAAAGCAATAAGTTACTATAACGATGACACTTATGCGTACCTCCAATACGCGGATGCATACCGGTACAAAGGCCTTTACCCTGAAGCTTTTGGCAAACTTTTTGCTGATGTAAAACTTGAAGGCCCTGTGGCAAAAGTAGAAAACAAAGAAGTCCGTTCGAGCGCAGAACTTTTCGGTACGCTTAAAAGGGTTCCGATTGTCGCTTACGCAAGTGGAGATAAAAGGATTACGGTAAACGGCACGCCGCTTACTCTTATCAAAAAAGGCGCTTATGTTCTTTCGCGCCTTGATAATAAGAAAGACGAAGCACAAGTCCTTTTAGCGTTGGGTGGTTTTCACGCAAACCCATCGGCGCGGTTTGCTAAAACTTTTTATAAAAATAATTACTTAGGTGCCGACTATTACCGCCGCGTTCTTATGGCTCAACCGAAAGCGCCTGCGTTTAAAAAAGAAGAAATGCTCGACCGCGCAGTTATGGGGATTGGCGATATTTATTACAACGAAAAAGATTATGACCATGCACTGGATTATTATAAAAAAATTATCGATAAAGAACCGAACAATGTTACTGCGCACGCAGGAATTTTAAAATCTCTTCTTAAGCTCTTTAAACTCAACGACGATCCCCGTTTGGTGATACAGCACCACACGCTCATCCGTGGACGAAAGCTGGAAGCGAAGCTGCCGCAGTATATCAAAGCGCGTTTAGCGGCTTTCTATATAGACCTTCCTTCGAACGATGAGCTTCGCGTAAAATATAACATTTCGCCACAAAATATGCTTACAGGACAAGAGCTTAAAACGCGTGCGGATGAACTCTTGACTTCAATTTTTAATTCGAGCGAAACCGATATTTTTGGAATAAAGCACGAAGGTTCTCGTTTTGCAGAAGGTTACTACCAGCGTGCACGCTCTTACGCGAAAGATAAGAACCAAATACGTATGGCTCTCAAACAATTTGAGTACGCGTTCCATTACGATCCACGCCATTTTATGGCGCTCAACGACCGTGCGGAGCTTTTAATGGCGATGAACGATTACGCAGGCGCTATTGAACTTTTACGCCGTGCAAAAGAGTTGAGTACCCCTGACAAATTGGCAGAACTGGGAGAGAGCGAAGCCGACGAAACCTTGTCGGAAGCTCCGGTGGGAATCATTCCTTTTAATTTGGGTAAAGCAATGTATTTAGATACCATACGTGATTTAGCAAACGCCGATTCGTGGCTGCGCATGAAAGAAACGCAAAAGTACCAGTCAGTTTCTGACACAGGTACCAATGCGCTTTTGGCGCAACTCGATCGCATCGAGCAAGAATTTGACGAGGCGCGTAGGTTGGGTATCGCAGGCACAAAAGCGGAAAGTGATTTACTTTATTATTCCGGATGGTCAAAATTTGTACGCAATAATTACCGTGAGGCTCTTGCCGATTGGGAAAAAATTGCGCCAGAAAAAGCAGCGTCTCTTCCGAACCTTAGCCTTGCACAATCGCATTGTTATTATCGTCTGGCGATAGAAGAAGCAAATGAAGTACGCCGTGAAAAATATTTAAACACGGCGCTGGGGCTCTTGTTTTATGCGCAAGATAGGTACGGCGCACTTGCTTCTCGTGTGCCCCGTGTTGATGCAGGGAACGAAAAGCATGCGCGGCTTTTTTCAAACCTTGCGATTGTGGAAAACAACATTGGCGCGGTTTACGAAATGCTCGACGATGAAAAACAATCCCTTATCCATTACTGGCGGTCGATTGAAAATACAAAACGGCTGGGTAAAGAAAATGAAATCGCCAACCTCAATATACGTTTGAGTTTTAAACGCAAAGCTTTGGGCGAGGGAGAAAATCATCCTGTCATTATGGACTTTGTTCCTCCTCAAGTCACGGAGGACTAAGAGGTTCACCACCGGCACGGATGCCGTCTTTGTGGTGAACCCAAGTCACGGAGGACTAAGAGGTTCACCACCGGCTCTTAACACCCTCTTAAAGGTTCGCCACAGGCATAGCCCTGCTGGAATTTTCTCGCCGCACGAAATAGATTATTGCAATTGCTAAAGCAATAAATTGTAGAGCCGCTCCCGTAAAAAAAGGAAGCCCAATCCAGATAGTCGATTTTTCGGCGATTTTCATCGACTGCGAAAGGATTGTTAACGCAACAAAGGGCGCAATAACCTGGCTTAAGCTCGCAACCGATGCAAGAGAGCCCATAGCAATCCCTTGTTTTTCGGGAGCGATGACGCGTGAAACTTGCGATTGGAGCGCAGGGCCGGCGACGTTTGCTAAAAAGCAAACCGCAAGTACAAGAAATAAATACCCTCCGTGTGGGGATAACCCAAAAAGAAGGAACTCCAATGTTGCAAAAAAAAGCCCAATTTTGGCAAGGCGGATTTCGCCAAATTTTCGGACAAGTGGGCCTAAAAGGCCGCCCTGCACAATTGCGGCAGAAATACCAACGCAAAAAAGGGCAATACCATTGTCACGCGGCGTCCAGTGGAAACGTACTTCGGTGTACCTTACCCACACAGAATGTGTCATAAACTGGGCAAGGTTAGTGAGTGCAATAGCGAGGATAAAAAGCCCGAGTCCTTTAAATTCTGATAAGTCCTTGAGGGCCGAAAATGCATTGGCTTTTTTGAGAGAAAAATTACTCCGCTTGTGCTTTGGCAAAGATTCGGGAAGTACAAAAAAACCGTAAAGTGCGTTGAGGAGGGAAAATGCCGCTGCGGCAAAAAAAGGATACTCCAGTTTGTATTGTCCCAAAAGACCACCAAACATTGGGCCCAAAATAAATCCGATACCAAACGCCATACCAAGGATGCCAAAACCCTTTGCACGGTTTTCTGCTGTCGTGACGTCGGCAATGTAAGCACTACCTACAGAAATACTTGCGCCCGTAATGCCACCCAAAATACGTGCAATGAGTAGAATGGGAATAGACCAAGCAATTCCCTGCAAAAGGAAGTTTCCACCCAAGCCAACAATAGAAATGAGTAAAATAGGCCGGCGGCCAAACTTGTCGGAAAGCGCTCCTAAAATTGGCGAAAAGAAAAATTGCATAATGCCGTAACTTGCGGTCATCACCATAAACCAGTTGTTGGTCTCGATGTCGTTTGTGGTGAATTTTGCAACCATCTGTGGCATTACGGGAATTACAAGACCAAAACCGATAATGTCCAAAAGTAGCGTTACAAAGATAAAAGAGGTTGTCGCACGAGACGCAGGCATACGGCTAAACAGGGCATCTTGATATGCCGTCGAAAATTAAACATTGTCTTTTTTTCGTAAAAGTGAGAAAATTTGTGCGTTTTCTGGTATTTAATATATAAGGGCGGATTGAAATTTGCGCAGAAATCAATCCGCCTGATATGGAGGAAAAAAGTGAAATGCAGAAAACAACCAAAATTTTTGGAAAAACGTCCCGTTAAAATAACTAATGTGCTGGAAGTACATTTGTCGACGCGACGGTGGATACGAATTATCGCGCTGGCAGCAAGCAGAGGAAAAACGCTTTCGACGGTGACGCGATTTTGCGTGATGCGTCTAGCGCGAAAAGTTAATCTACGCTGGACACCGGTGTTAAGGAAGGCGCACGGTGTGACGAAATCGGAAATACAAAAAGCGGATGGAGTGCATCGCCACGTGATGTGCCTTTACGGGGAGGATGAAAAACTTGTTCGTTTAGCGTCGATGCAACTTAGGGTTACGATGTCGGCATTTATACGGCTTGCTTTGGAACTATTTTTGGAACGATTAGCTATGGAAAAACAGAGCTTGAGATTCATCTCCGACGAGAATCTCAAGTGGCAAGCCATACGCTTTATCGAAAAAGCCGTCACACACACGCAAAATATCTTCTCGCGACCAGACACACACCGTTTTAGGTGGCTTAATTTCGCCGCATGCACGTACTGGTAA
>JABARV010000001.1 GCA_019186965.1 Turneriella sp. | reverse complement strand
CTATCAGACAGCATGATAGCACTTATGCCTATATATGTCAAAAAGCTTATAAAAGAAATAAGCAATGTTAAAAATTTTGGTCAAAAACAAGTATCTGTTGTAAAGGCTGAGTTTTTCAACAGACTCTCCTCTTTCCCACATAGGCAATAGAAAATATTTCGACAGTAAGTCTATTTGTTCGAAACATGATATAATGCCACTGATATTGAGACCATTCGCAGCAAAATTTATATAGTAAGAAACCAGAGTGTTATGCTCGATTTTGATTTGGCAGAATTATATGGTATTGAAACTAAAGCACTAAACCAAGCTGTAAAGAGAAATTCTGAGCGCTTTCCGGCAGACTTCATGTTCGAGCTCAGCACAAAAGAATTTGAGAATTTGCGGTCACAGTTTGTTACCGCAAAAGACCTGACAAAGAGACGGAACTTACCGTATGGCTTCACTGAACATGGTATATTGATGCTTTCAAGTGTACTCAATAGTGAAATTGCTATTTCTGTAAACATTGACATCATGCGAACTTTTAATAAAATGCGAAAGCTGATTGCCAGCCATATTGAACTTGCACAACAATTAGAAAATCTTGAACGTAGTGGTCGCAAGAATTCGCAAGAAATTCAGAAAATTTGGGCGGCGATAGCTGAACTTTATGGCTTTCAAGAAAAAGAAAATTTAAGGCGTATTGGCTTTTGAAGTCAAGACGCGTACTTCAATTTTATGATGACCTACCAACGAAAATTGGTTTCACCCGCGGATGGCTAAAAAGTAATTTGGTATAAAGCATGCACCGGATTACATGGCCGTAGCGACGTCTGGGTAAGACCCGTCGGTTCGTAGTTCTCTGGGGATTGACAGCTCAAACGAAAGCATAAAAATAAAGAAAACATCAAAATATGGGCGTAAATTATCGATAGGACTCATAATTCAAGCAGTCACACATTTTCGTAATTTTCATCCTGAATTGGCTAAATGGTACAATAAAAAAGTGGAGAAAAAAAGTCGTGGTAAATTGCGAATGGCAATTGCTCGAAAAGTGCTTACTCAAATATACCATGTTTGGTGTGCTAACGCCCGTTACAATGACTAAAGAATGCCTTTTTGCTTTACACACGCGCCGCTACACACGTCGTACCTTATGGCACTGAGTGAAGCCCAAAAAACTGAACTCCTAACTCTACAAAAACTTGTGCGGCAGTACGAAGGTATTGTCCGTACGACGCGTAACGTAGAACAAGCGAATAAAGCGAAAATAGAACTAAAAAAGATTCGCGATAAAATTGATGCAATTGCTCCCGCTGGTGCGGCAGATGAATTTTTTGCGGCGAATCCTCAGCAGACGATAACGTACGGCCGAAAAAGGGGACTCGAAGATTTAACAGAAGCGTATCCCACACTTACAAAAATGCCAATGGCGAAAATTGGCCCAAATTCTGATGAGTTGGAAGTCAATGTGTTAGGCAGTGTTCTTGTCGCTTGGGAAAATACGTTTTATCCCGCATTGGGAAAAATTAAACTCGACTTTGCCTTGTCTGCCGAACGTGACTCTCATTTTACTATTCTTGAGAGTTTAAAACGGCAAATGAAAATCCTCGTCGAAACAATTGAAGATATGCACAGCGCCATACGCGAAGATTCAAAAGCACAATTGCGCGATATGCGTACGCGGCAACAAAGACAATTTTTGCTCGATGGCGGAATATTTTTGAAAAAGGTTTACGAATACTGGAAGGCGGTGTACGAAGACATCCAAGCAAATGGCCCAAAGTGCTTTAACAAAGACGATACGATTAGCGTGGATACACGTTTAGAAGTGGCTAATTATTTTCATGGAAAGTCTGTACGCGAGACAGCGCGTTTTACCGTTATGTTTCTCCACGAAGCAATTGAGGCGTTAAACCTTCCCGACTTGCCGGTAGATAAAAATAAGCAGAGGTAAAGAGTATGGCAACAAGGAAAAAAGCAACTACTATAAAAACTACTCCCCAAAAGGCTGTACAAAAAGCCGCTGCACAAAATAATCCAGCGTCAAACGATATAATCCAATTTGGTAAAGCTTGGGAATACGCAGAAAGTATCGAGTCTTCGTCTATAGTCAAAATAGCGCCCCGCTACAACCTCTTTATCAACGGTGAGTTTGTTGCGCCCAAAAGCGGAAAATATTTTCCAACGATAAACCCTGCGACTGAGCAAAAAATTGCCGAAGTTGCTGAGGGAAACGAAGCCGATGTCGATGCAGCGGTTGGTGCTGCACGTAACGCGTACAATAAAGTTTGGTCGAAGCTTCCGGGTAAAGAGCGCGCAAAATATATTTACCGTATAGCGCGGCTTATGCAAGACCGTGCGCGAGAGCTTGCGGTGCTCGAATCTATTGATGGTGGAAAACCTATACGCGAATCGCGCGATGTAGATGTACCTCTTGCTGCGGCACACTTTTTTTATTACGCGGGCTGGGCAGATAAACTCGACTATGCTTTTCCTGGGCGTAAACTATCCCCGTTGGGTGTTGCGGGACAAGTTATCCCATGGAATTTTCCACTCCTTATGGCTGCGTGGAAACTTGCCCCAGCGCTTGCGTGTGGTAATACCGTTGTGTTAAAGCCCGCGGAAACAACGCCGCTTACCGCGCTTTTTCTTGCGCAAATTTTACAAGAAGCCGAGCTCCCCGACGGCGTAGTCAATATCGTAACCGGCGCTGGTGCGACAGGTGCAGCAGTTGTCTCTCATAAAGACGTAAACAAAGTCGCGTTTACGGGTTCAACAGGGGTGGGTAAAAAAATCCAACAAGCGCTTGCAGGTTCGGGTAAAAAAATGACGATGGAGCTCGGTGGTAAAGCGGCGAATATCGTTTTTGAGGACGCTGCGCTTGACCAAGCTGTCGAAGGTATCGTAAATGGAATTTATTTCAACCAAGGGCATGTATGTTGTGCAGGTTCGCGCCTTTTAGTACAAGAATCCATCCACGACACAGTAGTGAAAAAGCTCTTTCGCCGTTTGCAAACCCTACGCGTAGGTAATCCGCTCGACAAAAATACCGACGTTGGGGCAATCAACTCCAAAATGCAGTTGGGTAAAATTTGCGAACTCGCCGATTCTGGCGTTGCCGAAGGCGCGGTGATGCACCAAAAGGCAGGTAAACTTCCCGAAAAAGGTTTTTGGTTTCAACCGACATTTTTTACCAATGTAACTCCGTCGAGCCGTATCGCACGTGAAGAGATTTTTGGGCCAGTCTTGTCGGTAATGACATTTCGCACTCCCGAAGAGGCAATTGAAAAGGCAAACAATACACCGTATGGCCTTTCTGCGGGCATTTGGACAGATAAAGGCTCTAAGGCGATGCGTATCGCAAACGCGATGCGTGCAGGCGTAGTGTGGATTAACACTTTCAATAAATTTGATCCTACATCGCCTTTCGGCGGTTACAAAGAGTCGGGCTTTGGGCGTGAAGGCGGCAAACAGGGGCTTTTAGACTATTGCAAAATAGATTAGGTTGTTACGCCCACGTAGCTTCGTTTGAAGAAGAATAGCTTCCATTCAAGGATGCTAATTCCAACAAGCCAACCGCCACTAAACCCTTGCATGGACGAAAAGTTCTCGTGTAGTGCGTGTTGCGGTATCTTTAACCTCAAAATGGATAACCAAGCGCGGCATAACTGGCTTACCGAAAATACGCAGCAGTTTTTAGCCCTCGATTTATCCAACACCGAGAATATTGTGCGCTTTCGTAAAGAGCGCGAGGCCACCACGCTGCCGCAGCGGCTACGTGAAGATACTTATGTGTGCCCCTTTGTCGGTTATGTCGAACCCAACGCCTCCATGCGTATGGTTCGCCGCAAAGATGGCCTCCATTCCAGCGTCGAACCCAACGCATCCATGCGTATGGTTCGTAACATAGAGCGACATCCTGTCGCGTTACGACCTCGCGCCTCCATGCGCTTCGGATGTCTACTCCATCCACAAGGTTCTCCGCATCCGCAAATATCTATCCTACCACACCCGCAAAATTTTTCGTTCTACGGCGAAGGTATATGCCAAAGTTACGATTGCCTCGCGAAAGAAAGGCGTGCACACCGCGCAGATTTTTTTCGTTGGGCAGAAAAAGCGCCGCTTTTTGCGTATAGCCGTTTAGCCTCTGACCACACCCTGCACCGTGCTTTAAGCCAAATAGATTTGGAAGGGTGTGATTTATCCACGTTTTACGATACCCTCGCTATGCTTTATGAAAAGTACAATGTAGTAACAACGTCGTTTGAAGATATTGAAAAAGAAGTTCCAAGAACGTGGCACGATTTGTGCGTATACCTTGCTACGAAAATCAGTTTGCATTCCACCGGTTCGAAAGAAGCTCCAGAAGATGTAACGGAATATGTGAATTTACTTTTGCGAAGTAACCCGCTTTACGCGGCGACGGATAAAGCAATCGTTACGGCGTGTCTCTTGCGGCGTTAGCGTATAAACCCATCCACGAGAATTTATCAAAGGAAGCGCTGCGCCTTTTAGATTCGTATGCAGATTTACTTTTTAACGAAGCAATGCCCAGTGGCTTTATTGGTGACTGTGGCCGTAACGATATCGACACACGCCACATTTTCGACGCAGTACTTCCCGCAATTAGCGATGAATCTAAAGCGGCGTTTCCTTTGTGGCAAAGCGAAAAACTAAACGTGTTTGATTTAGGCGCAGGTTCGGGAATCCCTTCTATACCGCTTGCAATACTGTTTCCACAGCACACATTCCACCTAATAGATGCACAGGAAAAGCGCTGTACTTTTGCGTTAAACGCCGCGCAAAAACTCGGATTGTTAAATGTAAAAATTTACCACGGCGTGGTGCAAGATTTTCCCAAAAAATACGGCACAGATAAAAAGGCCGATATTGTTATTTTTCGCGCTTTTCGTAAAGTGCTTGCTTCGTTGGAGCTTGCGCTCTATATTCTTGCCGAAAGAAAGGAAGGCAACCAAACCCCTAAATTGCTTTACTGGCGGTCTCAAATGGTGCCTTTCACAGACGTAGGGTTTAAGCGCTTGGAGGATTTAGGACTTTCAATTGAATCGTTTGTTAAGTTTACATCGGCAGAAAATATTCTGCCACGTGGACTTTATACTTTTGCAAAAGTAAATCCGCCACAAAAAGGCTTTCCACGTTCTTGGAAAAAAATCAGCGCAGATAAACTTATAGAGAAAGAAGCGTAACCTTATGAAAATAGTTGCTTTGGCAAACCAAAAAGGAGGAGTCGGTAAAACAACGACGACAATCAATTTGGGAGCATACCTTGCTTCAGAGGGAAAGCGTGTGCTTATTGTCGATATCGATCCGCAAGGAAATGCAGGCAGCGGGTTGGGGCTTGAAATTGCAGAAGAAAAACATACCATTTATAGTTGGTTATTAGGCGAAGAAAAAGAAGCGCCAATACAAAAAACAAAAGAGAAGGGGTTGGACATCATCCCCGCGAATATCGATCTGTCGGGGTTTGAAATTGACGTGCGCGATGCGGCAAACCGTGATTTTGTACTAAAAGAACGTTTAGCTACGTTAAGCGAAAAATACGATTTTGTGCTGATTGATTGTCCCCCCAGTTTAGGAATTTTGACGATAAATGCATTAACCGCCGCCGACTCTGTTCTTATTCCATTGCAGTGCGAATATTTCGCTTTGGAAGGACTAACCCAACTTTTGCGCATCATTCAACTAGTGCGTACAAAGCTTAATCCTTCTTTAACTATAGAAGGCGTTCTTCTTACAATGTTCGATGCACGTACACGCTTGGCGTCTCAGGTGGTGCAAGATGTACGCACGCATTTCAAAAAACAAGTCTACGATGTAATTATTCCACGCAATGTAAAACTTTCCGAAGCGCCTTCGTTTGGCCAGCCGATTAGCGTGTACGATCCTTTATCAACTGGCGCAATTGCGTATAAGACGCTCGCAAAAGATATGCTTTTACGGGAGAAAAAAGATGAGTAAACAAGGCAAAGTTTTAGGGCGTGGATTGTCGAACTTACTCGACCATACGGCGCTTACCGACGCAGGCGAGCGCATCCAAGAAATCGATATTGCCCTTATTAAACCCAACCCTGAAAATCCACGTAAAAAATTTGATCGAACAGCGATTGAAGAATTGGCGCGTACAATTAAAGAGCACGGACTTTTGCAACCCATCTTAGTGCAAAAAAAAGGCGATGTGTACGTTGTTATTTCAGGAGAGCGTAGGTTACGCTCGCTTTTGTCTTTGGGTTATGCAAAAGCGCCCTGTGTTGTAAAAGAATTCGATAGGCAAAAAACTCTCGAAGTCTCTCTTATTGAAAACATCCAGCGCGAAGAACTAGACCCCATTGAAGAAGCGACTGTGTACAAAAAGCTTATGGCCGATTTTTCCCTTACACAGGAAGATGTCGCCGAACGTGTGGGAAAAAACCGTGCGACAGTCGCAAATAGGTTGCGCCTCCTCCACTTGCCCGAACTTATGCAAGCGGCAATTGCGGATGGAAGGCTTACCGAAGGGCAGGCGCGTCCGCTTTTAGCGGTAAAAAACGAGGCAGTGCAGCAAAAACTTTTTAAAGAAATAGTAACAGGGCAAGGATTAAACGCACGCGAAATTGAAGAACGCGTACGTAAAATTTCACAACCCAAAGAAGAAAAAAAGAATACTAAAGTAACTAAGTCGGATGCAAATATTCGCGCTTTGGCACAAAGGCTTGAGGAGCATATTGGTATGCGCACAAAAATAAAGTTTAACCCACAGAAAAAAAGTGGTAGCTTAACAGTAGATTTTTTTTCGCTCGACGATTTAGAAAAGTTGTTGAAGCTTTTGGGATTGAAGCGGATTTCATTATAAGGAAATAAATATGGAGCGTAGCTTCTTAAATACCATTACCCAAAATGCGTCACCGTATACTCCAGGCGAACAAGTAAACGAACCAGGGTGGATTAAGCTCAACACCAACGAAAGCCCACTGCCGCCTTCGCCGCAGGTTGCAGAAAAAATGCGGGAACTAAGCCTTGAAAATAATCTTTTGCGTAAGTATAGCCATCCCATGGGGGAACCTCTTCTTTCTGCGCTTGCCGATTATTTAAAAATCGATAAATCGTGCATACTTGTTACTAATGGTTCCGACGAAGCATTGGCGCTCCTTTGCCGTGCATCGTTAGATTCTACGCGTGCGGCGGCTTTTCCAAAGGTAACGTACAGCCTTTACAAAACTCTTGTGAAAAACGTCGGAGGAATTTTCCACGAAGTTGCGCCAGTTGCACGAGAAAATCAGCCGTACGGTGTCGATATAGACGCGCTTGAAAAATCTACCGCTAATGTTGTTTTTCTCGCAAACCCCAACGCAATTACAGGAGAGTTGATAGACACGAGTATACTCCGCAAGACTATAGAAAACTCGTCTAAGCTTTGGGTTATCGACGAGGCGTATAACGACTTTGCAGGAAAAGATGCGACGATGCTTCCTTTTGTCCCGAAACTTGATAATTTAGTTGTAACGCGTACATTTTCTAAAACGCATGCGCTTGCAGGTTTGCGCGTGGGGTATCTTGCTACATCGAATATAAGTCTTATGCAAGGGCTTATTGCGCATAAAGATTCGTACAACGAAGACGCTTTAGCGGCACGCTTAGCGAAATCTGCGCTTGAAGATGTAGAGTGGAGCCACAAAATTTTATCGACAGTTGCCGAAGGGCATATTTTCTTGAATACCGCACTCAAAAAATTAGGTTTTATCGTGTATGCATCGCGCGCAAATTTTTTGCTTGCAAAGGCTCCTCCTAAAATGGATGCTGAGACAATTACAAAAAGGTTGCGGGAGTATAAACTCTTGATACGCTACTACCCAAAGTCGATTTTTGCTGATTGCGTGCGTATAAGCATTGGCGCTCCAGAAGAAAATAAAAAACTTGTGGATGCGTTAGAAAAAATTTTACAACAATAACTGGAATAAAGTATATGGCGTACCGTTTCCTGTCGTGGCTTAGCCTTAAGAAAAGACCTTCTGCCGCTAAAGGGGCACCCAAGAAAGATTGGCACGAACACCATATTGTTACGCTAAAGAGCCATGAAAAATTTCGTACCAAGGAAGAAGGGATTCCACTTTTTGGCAAACGTGCTGCTTGGGTACACCTTTACCCCAAAAACGAAAAAGATTTAGTGCATCTTTTAAAACGTTACGATATACACCCACTTACTGTCGAAGATATTTTTAACCTTTCAAACCGTATCAAGCGTGAAAAATTTCCCCACTATACATACTTTTGCTTTCGCGGCGTTCATTTAACCGGCGGTTATATATCCACCAAAGATTTCAATTTTATTCTCACAAAAAATACAATTATTACCGTCTCCGAAGGTGTGCGTAATACTATCGATGCATTGCTTGCCGATAAAAAATTGTGCCAAGAGCTTTTGAAAAAAGGGCCTGAATTTATTCTGCATAAAATACTCGACGTAGAAACTGACCACACGTTACACATCGTACGCGATATCGACGTTGCCTTTGAGCGTAACGAAGATTTGCTTTTAACTTTTAGTGCAAAACTGGATATTGCGACAGTTTTTGAACTTAAATCTTCTCTCGCGCTTACCAAAAAACTTATTTTGGCGCATAAAGATATTTTTGATGAAATCCATTTGTACGATATGAAAGATTTTTCGGAGGCTTCGGAAGCGTTTTACCGAGACGTACGCGACCACGCGTTAAAAATTATTGATATTATTGATGGAATTTCACAGGCTATAACCTCTGCGGTTGAAGCGTACAATACAATTTCGACAAAGCGCACAAACGACATCATCCGTATTTTAACGATTATGACGGCGATAATGCTTCCATTGACTTTAATCACAGGGTATTTTGGGATGAATTTTAAGCATCTTCCAATGACGGAAGATTACTACGGCTATTTGAAAACAATTGTCGGCATGGGAGGCCTTGCTGTTTTGATGGTGCTTTTCTTTATGAAAAAAAAGTGGCTATAGTCTAAAAATATTTTGTAAAGTCCGTAAATTTTAGGGTGGCATTGGCGTTTTTGGGATAAAACGTTTTGCGTTTTCAAACTCGGTGTACTCTTCTTGCGTTGGGCTATTTATTGCGGGAGTAAATCCGAATTTTTCAACAACCTTTATTTGGTCTAAAGAAATTTCAAACCAAATTTGTCGTCTATACCGCGCACATTTAAAGCACACTTGGCACTCTTCGATGTCACGAAAGTATTCGCGGTAAATAGCAACGCTGCTTTTCTTAAATAGTTTTTTTGCTTCTGCAAACCCTGGCGGAATAAATTCGCGTTCATCCCCCGAACTCGTACAGAGCGTACCACCAAAAAATTCGTGCATAACCCAGATGGTTTCAGGTGTTTTTGCTAAAGATGGCGTAAGAGATGATACACTCCATAATAAAAAAATACTAAGAGCAATTTTTCTATGCATAAGTACTGGGCTTACTGCCTATTGTGTATTTCGGTTAAACACCTAAACCATCTTGAGTTTGTTAAGTGAGTACAGGTAGATAAATTTGGTGGAGTACAAAATTTTTAAGATTTTTTATTTCTTGTAGTGCACGGTAAAAACTATTCCTTTTTGCTGAATGCGTGTGGATAACGATATCTGCCTCGCCTGCTTGAACAGCAGAGTGGTCTTGGTGTACCGACGCAATTGAAAGGGCGTTGTTTCCCAAAATTTGTGCGATTGCCGCTAAAACCCCAGGTTGGTCTTTTACGCGAAGGCGTAAATAAAAAGCAGAACTTGTATCGCTTATGTCGCCAATTGAAAGGTAATTTGTGCTTAGGGGGGTGTGTGCAAATTTCCTTGCAGCAGCGGCAGAGCCAGATTTTAGGTAGAGTAGATCTGAATAGACAGAAAATGCTGTTGGAAATTTTCCCGCACCTTTCCCCATGAAAAGGTGTTCACCCGAGTATTCACCTTGAAAGAGAATGGCGTTATTTTCGTATTCAATATCGTAGAGCACATTTCTTTCGTCGACGAGCGCAGGGGTTACATGCATATAGTGTTGCCCATTTTCTTGTTTGTAGTCGGCAACGAGACGAATACGGTTTTGGAAACGCTCTGCCCAAATTACATCTTGGCTGGAAAGTTCTGTAATGCCTCGCACGGGAATATTTTTTGCCTCGACCCATTTACCTGTAACGAGAGAAATTAGTAGACCGAGTTTTTGTTGTGCATCGTAACCGCCAACGTCGAGAGTCGGATCTGCTTCTGCAAGGCCTTGTTTTTGTGCAGCTTCGAGCACGTCGCCGTACCCCATGTTGTCTTTTCGCATACGCGTGAGAATATAGTTGGTTGTTCCGTTAATGATTCCCATAAGGCGCGTAATTTGTTCATTACGAAAAATTGTTTCGATGTTACGGATAATGGGGATTGCGCCTGCGACAGCAGCCTCGTACAAAATTTGTCCGCCCTGCGTGCGTTCGGCCAAATGGAAAAGAGAGTAGCCATGTTCTGCAAGAAGAGCCTTGTTGGCCGTTACGACATTTTTTTTCTCTTCAATTGCCGAACGTACGACATAAAGCGCATCGTCGATACCACCCATAAGTTCAACAACCGTATCAATCGATTTATCTTTAAGTATAAGATCTTTATCTGCACTTGCGGGAATACCTTGCAATACTTGCGCTTTCTTTGCAAAGCTGCGGTCGACGACTGCGGCAATTTCAATACCGCAGTTTTTCTGGCGCATTATTTCAACCAAACCTTGGCCAACTGTACCTAAACCAAAAATTCCAATTCGCATTTCCTATCCTGTTTATTTTTTCTTTTTTGCTTTTTTCTTTTTTGCTGCTTTATTTTGCGGCTTACCTGTGTCTTCTTCGATGAGCATAGCGAGCTTTTCCTTTAGCACCTGTGGATCAAATTTTTTGTTTGGAAAATCTGTATCAAAAAATTGTAAAATATTTTTGCCAACCGCTTCTTCACGGTTTTGCGAATAGGGGTATGCATATACAGAGATGTAGTCTCCCGTTGTTTTAAAATAGATGCGAACCTTGGCGTTTTCATTGAGTGTTTCAAAATTTCCAACTTCGATTTTCTTTTTGAGTAAATAAATTTTTTCGTAGTCTTTGCTAAATTTCTGCACTTCTTCTTTTTTTACGAAACGGCTTGAGCACGAAAGAGCGGTAAGAATTATAAACAAAATTGGAATCCACTTAGACATTCTTTCGTCTTAGTATTCATCTCACACCGTAAACCCATAATTGTATTTTTTAGATAGAAGCCCTTCTTTTACTGTGCGCAGCGTCTTTTAAATACAATATGCCGCATGGCCGGTGTAAAACGCGAAGATTTACTTGTCGAGACGCTAAACCCCGACATGGGGTACTTTTTTCGTTCAGCCAAAAAGCTTTTTGAAACACGTACAAAATTCCAAGATTTGGAAATCCACGAGCTTCCTCGGCACGGCAAAATGTTACGCTTGGATGGCGTTTTTCAAACTTCGGATAACGATGAATTCTTATACCACGAGCCTTTAGTACATGTGGGGGGAATCTCCATCGACGGCCCCAAAAAAGCGTTAGTCATTGGTGGTGGCGATGGTGGCGCGGCTGAGGAATTTTTAAAATATAAAACGGTTGAAAAAGTTGTAATGGTCGAACTCGATGGCGATGTCGTTGAAGCGTGCAAAGAATATATTCCAAATATTAGTAATGGGGCATTTTCTAACCCAAAGCTCGAGTTGCGTATTGAAGATGGAATTAAATACGTTTTTGAAACTAAAGAAGTTTTTGACCAAGTACTTTTAGACTTAACAGACCCCTTTGGTCCTTCGATTGAACTTTATACGCACGAATTTTATCAACAGGTTTCAAAAATTTTGAGCGACACAGGCGTGTTGAGTTTGCATATAGAATCTCCAATTACCCGTCCCGAACTTTTCGGCAAACTTTATTGGACGCTTAAATCTGTCTTTAATGTTGTGCGTCCGATGACAAATTATGTGCCGCTTTACGGTGCGCTTTGGGGGTTTGCTCTTGCAAGTAAAAAAATTGACCCGCTTACCGTTGCAAAGGATGTAGTTCTCGATAGACTCAACAAGCACCAATTGGGAGAGCTTAAATTTTACAATGAAGATACGCACCATTCACTGATGGCGCTACCCAACTATGTACGCACGATGCTTGCGCAAAAACAGACTCCAATCCATAAAGGAGATACGCTACCCGTACCTGCTGGCTCAAAGCGCAACTTGCACCTTTATGAGAAAGAAGGGTAAACAAAAACGACGATTAACTAACGGTATTTACGACATTTTTTTTGTAAAAAAATATTTTAAAAAAAGTTTGATGGTGAATTTCAGTTTACACTTTCAGGGGTCGATAGACAGAGGGGATTATTAGACTAAGGGAGAAGGTACATGCCGAAGACAATAAAGAAAATACTGAGCGTTATAGCAATTGCTTTACTAACAGCGTCGTTGGGCGCAATCGAAGAGGCGTTTAAGGCAGGTAAAGATAGCCAAAAGGCTACAGAACTGGCAGATACAGAAAAACGTCTTGATGACCAAATCCGAGCGCTTGCCGAACGCCTTCAAGCGATGCATACTTTGCGTGCAATTGCACCTAAAGTGAAGCTTACGCCAACACAAACAATTTTTGCAACGGGTAAGGACGAAGACGGCGAATATATTGAACTTGTTGCATATACTTTTAATTCGCAATCGTTTAATATTCCGCGTCCGGTTGGTACTGCTGCAAAGACAATGCGGCTGTATTTTAACGGAAATAATTTATCGCACATAAAAACAATCGTCGACGACCAAAATTTTTATGAACAGTATAAATATTATACAAAAGTGTCTCACCCAAACCCAACAAAAGGAGATCCGAACGAGATTCAACTAGCGACTTCGTATAATAAATCTGTAGAGGTAGCGGAAAAATCTCCCGACTACAAAGTAAAGTTGGGTGATATTGAAAACGATCCAACAAATCCAAATCGAATTAAGTTTAAACGCGATTTTTATATCGAAAATTTAATTTATTTTGAAAAACTTTTTCGTTTCACGTTTGAATTCCAAAAACGTGGCGCTTCAAATGGCGACGTAGAGACAATCAACCGTTTAAAAAAATCTCTGCGGTACTAATTTTTAAGGCGCTATAGGCACATCCGAAAATAAAAAGCCTTTCGAGAGGCATAGTTCGCAAGAAAGGCTTCTTAAAGCAAAGCTCGATTCGCTCGAGCTTTTCGTGCGTACAATAGCGCATGATTTAAATGGCCCCCTTACGGGAATCAACTTAACTTTACAGGCGTTGCGCCGCCTTTCTTGTTCGCGTGCTGTGGAGAAGCTTGTACAAAATATCGATCACGATTTAGTACAAGCAACCAGCCTTTTAGAAGAGTTAAAGACACTCAACAAGAGAGAAACATATCGGCTTAAGCGCTTAGATATTGGAGAAGAGCTTACTGTAGCGCTTGAAAAACATATCCTTTTAGAAAAAAATAGGCTTGAAGTAAAATACATAAAGCCTTCGCAACCTTTGTTTGTTCTTGGTGATAGTTCTCGTCTATGGCGTGTTTGGCAAAATATACTTTGCAATACTATGGACGCGTTGGGGGCAAAACCCACTGCTGATAAAGTACAGTTATCGGTGGGCATAAAAAAAATGCAAAAATTGGTACGCATACAATTTACCGACGACGCTGGCGGGATACCTAAAAAGAGTCTTTCGCGCCTCTTTGAACCTTTTTACACAACCAAAGGAAAAAAAAATCGTGGTTTAGGGCTTTTCATTGCGCATAAAATCATTGATGAGCACCGTGGGAGTATTTCGGTTGCGTCGCGACCACCGTTTACACGTGTGACGCTAAAGCTACCTCTTGCGCCGTAAATACGATGTCTGCTCCATTACTCAATTTTGGCGATGGTTCGAGTTCTACAGCAGGCCGTATTCTTCTTGTAGAAGACGCAGAATCAATCCAACTTGCAATCCGTGATTTTCTCTTTGCCCGTTACGATGTCGTTGCTGTATCAAGCGCAGAAGAAGCTTTAAATATCCTTGCGGAAGAAAGCGATATTCGGCTTCTTATTACAGATATAAAATTACCAGAGATGAATGGCTTGGAGTTAGGTAGAATTGCGCGTAAATTGCGCAAAGAAATATCCGTCGTACTTATTACTTCTTACGATGTGAACGACTTTATCGATACGATACGCGAACATGGTTTTTCACAAGTACTTACAAAGCATGGCCGGATGAGCCTTAAAGAAATCGAAGTGACGGTAGAAAAAATATTAACGGGAGATATTTTTGGGGTAACGCGGTATTTTCCAAACCTTAAAGTGCAAGAAGTGGCGTTAAAAAATTTTCCTCGGCAGTTTGAGAACCATATTCTTTATTCTACAAAAATTCGCTCTCTTGTTGAGCGTAGCGATTTTTCGGAACGCATAGCGGCACAGTTTAAAGTCCAAAAGAAAGCTCCCGAAGCGATTATTAAACTTGTTTTAGATGAAATCACTTCAAACGCAATTTTTAGAGCTCCGCTTAAAGATACGGGAGAATTTAAATACCAGACTAAAAGTTTACACGACGATGTTTTGCACAAACACCAAAATATTATTCTCGATGAAGAAGATTGGTTTACTCTTGAATTTGGTATTTGCGACGAATGGATAATTATTCTTTGTGCGGATCCGCACGGGAGGCTCACACAAAAAGAGATACTCTTTCGTCTACATCGCCATTTAACTGCGGATGCCCAAACGGGGCTACCTATGGGGCTACACGATTCGCATGGGCGCGGTATATTTCTTTTGCGGGAACATCTTTCTTCAGTAATTTTTAATATCGAGCGTGGCCGCAAAACAGAGGTCATTTGCCTTTACAATACTGTCGCTGCTCAAGCGTATAAAAATATTTGTATCTACGAAATTCCCGGAACTGTTTCAACGGATAGCCACCATGAATAAAAAATTAATTGAACTTAAAAATCTTTCGTTTTCGTATGGAAAAAGAAAAATTTTGGACGGCATTAATATCGATATTGCGCAAAAATCATTTACCGTTATTGCGGGCGAATCGGGGAGTGGAAAAAGTACTCTTCTTTATATTTTGGGTGGCTTCCAGAGGCCTTCTTCGGGAGAATACTTATTTGGCGGAAAACGCGTTTACGGAAAAATTGGCGAATTTGGTTTAGGGAAGTTTCGTAAAAACAATATTGGTTTTTTATTTCAAGATTTTCGTTTGCTTCCGTTTTTAACGGTAGAACAAAATATACGCTTCCCTGCTTTTTTTTCAGGACGAAAGGTCGATAAAACGCAAATGCTGAAACGCATGCAAAAACTAGGGATTGACCACCGCGCCAAAGCTTATCCCACACAAATTTCCGGAGGCGAAGCGCAACGCACCGCTCTTGCGCGAGCGTTGTGGATGAACCCACCGGTGCTACTTCTCGATGAACCTACAGGAAACTTAGACCACACAACGGAACTTGCAATTGTAAGCCTTCTTGAAGAGTTGCGAGGCGAAGGTTTAACGCTTGTTTGCGTTTCGCATAGCGATTATATCATGAGCCGAGCGGATGTGACGCTACGGCTTCACGATGGCCACCTTGACTTCGACAAAAAAAAAGTAGCACGAAGAGGTCGTAAGTGAATTTTTTACGTTTTTTAGTGCGAAGAACTTATCTCATTTTTTTTATTGCTCGCAAGCATTTTTTTCGTAATCTTTTTTCATCTATAGGTCTCTTTGTTTCTCTTCTTGTGGTGATTACCATCTTGGGCGTTCTTAACCCAATTAAGCGGATGCTACGTGAAAAAATGGAATCGAGCCTTCCTGCGCAAACATTGCGCTTGGTTCCAGAACTTTCTGCAATGGGAAAAACCAACACGGGATGGAATTTTTTTCGTAAAGAGCAAGATATTCTAATGCCAATTACCTCTAAAACATTAGAACGCGCAAAAAAATGGGCAGATGGCGCTGTACTTAGTGTACAAGCGACACAGCTTTTACAGCAACCCGCTATTGGAAGGTTTGAAGATTTGATTCTTTCGCAGTTGGGTTTTAGTTTTGATCTTGTCCTTCAAGGCGTTCCCGCGGCAATGCTTAAACCCCTTATGCGGTGCCGTGCTCCGTATGCGGGAAAAAAAGTTGTCGACAAAAACGGCAAGACTATAGACGAAATTCCGGTGGTTGTTCCTGAAACATACCTTGAAATTATGTATGCTTATGCGATGATTAACGGCCTTCCTAATATTAACGCGCGTGATGTCGTTGGAATGCGTTTACGCGCTCTTTTAGGGCAGAGTATCGTTGGCACAAAGTGGAGTAAAACCGAAGACGCACTTCTCGTTATTTGCGGATTTGCTCCAGCGGGAATAATCTCTGCGCTTGGGGTGCCATTAGACTGGGTGCAAAAAAAACACCGCGAAAGAAAGCAAGTAAACGCGCTTAATAGTTACGACCAAATTTTTGTAAAAGTTGTAAACGAAAAATCGTTACCTGCCGTCATTAAAGCGGCACAACGCGAGAAATTACGCGTTCCAGAGCAAACGAAGCGTTTTGGTACGGTGCTTAAGTCGCTTGAAAAAATCGATTTAATTTTTGTTCTTGTCGCCTTTGTTTTAGGTTTGTTAGCCTCGATTTCGCTTGCGAATTCTTTCGCTCTTTTAGCAACGCAAAACCGGTATGAATTTGGTTTGTACCTTGTGTTTGGCTCGTCGATGTTTTTTCTTTGGCTTTTGCTCGCAATCGAAGGCGCTTTGTGGGGGTTTTTCCATTCGTTTCTCGCTCTCTCTCTTGCGGAACCGACGCTCCGACTGTTGCAGCATCATTTGGCGGATTTACCATGGCTTACAAAATTATCAGGAACAGATTTTTTGAACTTGAAGCTCGAACTTCAACTGTCAGATCGTTTTCTTATCTATGCGATAACCGTGGCGATTAGCGCACTTGCGTCGCTTGTTCCTGGAATAGTTATTTTAGGGCGCAAAACGCTCAGCCTCGTTAAAAAGGATTAAAGTATGCGATACGAATTACGGCAAGAATTTCCTTATCCACTCGATACCGTGCTTCAAGCGCGTAATCAGCGGTTTGAATATATCGAGCGCCAACCAGGATTGAACTCCCAAGAACTTTTGAGTATTGAAGAAAAAGGTCCACTTATTATAACGCGTCGGCGTTTACGCTTCGGGTCGACAATTCCAGATATCGTAAAAAAAATGGTTCCAGAAAAAATGCTCGAGATGGTAGATACAAATGTGTTTAATACCGAAACTTATTTGAGTAAATTTACCATGGAGTCGGAGTATATACCTGACAAAATAAAAATTACCGCCGTTTGTCCCTATACCGTGGTGACACCTGTATCGAGCGTACGTGAATACACGGTAATGGTTGATGTAAAAGTACCGATTGTTGCAAATAGTATTGCAAAAGCAATCGCCTCTTCACACCGTGAGGCTCTCGTGAAAGACCATGAAATTTTACTTGAAATTTGTGCGAAATTAGCAAATAAGTAAATTATTTTTCTAACGCTTCTTCTAAATTAAGCTCTGCCATTGCATCCATCTCTTGGAATTCAAGCGTAGCGCGCGTTTTGCCTCCGCCCAAATTGCTGCTATCCGTAACCACTGCAGTAAAATGCCCGAGTACGTTATTTCCTTTTTGTAAACGAAAGAGTAAATTTAAATTGGGCTGAAAGTGGCGTAATAAAATACGATCGGATATTTCGAGTTCAAGATTTTTTGTGTCAAGCCTTGCAATGGGTAGAGTTTGCGCTTCTTCGAAAGCAAGCCCAACTTTACGCAGTTGCGCTTCGATGGCGACGGCTATTTTCTTTACCGCTTGGAATACTGCATCGTCGACAAAACGCGGCGTGTTCACCTGTACATACCCAATCGGCAGTTTTTGCCTATAAAGGATTGGTATAGTTACTTCGCCTTTGAGGTCTAAAGGTACTTTAAGGTCACTGCGTTGAATTTCGGCAAGATAAATATTTTGAGGAAAAAATTGTTGTGGCCTAAAACCGGATGGAGGGTCGGGGCTAAAATAGATAATACGCGGATTACGGATTAAATGGCGAAGCCTAACGTCGGTTGCAATCCCCATGGCGAGGTATACTCTATGGAAAGGGGCTAAACCCTTGAGTTCTTCGTCGAAAAAATTCAAGACATAGCTTGTGACTTTTTTTCGATTTGTTTCAATTATATGCGCAATTTCGCGCGTAGACGTTAAATTTGAAAGCGAAAAGGGAGTAGAAACAAGGCTTTGGGTTTCGATTTTTTTTACATCGTCGGTAATTTCAAGCGCTTGAGGTCCCAAAATTTCTGTAGGGCCGTTGCGTAGAATAAATCGACAAATAACTGTAATGCGCTTGTTGTTGTGCCGCAAGATAATTTTTCTTTCTTTGGGAGAATCGTTAAATTGCGTACGTATTTTTAGTTCAAGACCGGTGCTTAGGTTTGTGTAAGAAATAAATCCAGTGGGATGTTCATCGGAACCAACAAGCAAAGAACACGGCCTTTTTCCCATGAGAGTATTGAGTACTTTGTGTATTTGGGCTGTCTGAGTAATTTGTACCATGATTAGCAGATTGATTCAGATAAAAATACGTAAATGTCAGGTCAACCCTTCAACAAAGCGGAAAATGTAATCGCAGGACTGTATTATGGTTTGGCGATGCGGAAAGATTTATACCGAAAATAAAAAATTAGCCAAAGTGCAATAATTCCATCCCACCAACGAATTTTTTTACCGTCGGCAATGTTACGCGCTCTGTACGAAATGGATACTTCTAAAATTTTTACACCGCTACGGGTAAGTTTTGCAGAAATTTCAGGTTCTATACCAAAATCATCGCGTGTTAAGCAGATGCGTTGTAAATCCGCATGGCGAACCAATTTGTAACACGTTTCCATATCAGTTAAGCGCGTACGGTAAACAAAATTAAAAATAAAAGTCAAAAAAAAATTCGCAAAAAAATGTATGCGCGATTCATTTGGATTTCTTCCTTTAAGATAACGGCTACCAAAAACTGCGTATGGCATATCGGCACGCATCGCACCGATTAGAAAATTTATTTCGTTGGGGTTATACTCCATGTCCGCGTCTTGGATAAGTACAAGAGGAGTCTCAACTTTCTGGAGAGCAAGGCGGATGGCATACCCTTTACCGCGATTTATCGGGTTTTCAATAATTTTTACGGGGGTTTGAAAAGAAAAATTTTTTAAGATAGAAAGCGAAGCATCGAGCGAGGCGTCGTCGACAAAAATTATTTGTTTTGGGATTTTAAGCTCAACGCCGTCGAGTCGCACCAAAAAAGGCAACAAATGTGGCGCTTCGTTATAGATGGGGACAACGATGGTGAGCATGGAGTTTTTAAGCAAGGTTCATTGTGTGCGCGGTCAAGTAGATTGTTCCTAGTTCTACCACACTTATGCTTTACAAGGTGTTCGTTCATATAAAATAGCCTTTCACAGTCTTTAAACACGTTGGAGATAACTATGGCAAGAACATGTCAATTAACTGGGAAGGGAACCCGCTTCGGGAATAACGTAAGCCACTCGCACCGCAAAACACGCCGTACGTTCAAAGCCAATGTACAAAAAAAGCGCGTTTTTTTACCTGAAGAAGGGCGTTTTATTACACTCAATATTTCAACGCGTGCGCTACGCACTTTGCAGAAAAAAGGTTTAGCGGCGATGATGAAAGATGCGAACCGCTAATCTACTTTAGTACCTCGACCCTGTTACGCCCACCGTGTTTGGCGGCGTAAAGTGCTTTATCTGCACGTTCAATAATCTCTTTATTTTCTTGGTCTTCGTCGTGGCGTAAAACTGTTACTCCAATCGAAATTGTTACTTTCAAAATTTCGTCGCCTTTGTCGGTGGGGTTGGGGACGCGCATCTTTTGTATGCTTTCGCGTATTTTTTCGGCAATTTTTTGCATATCTTCGAGGCTTCTGCCAGGCGCAATAATTGCAAATTCTTCGCCACCGTAACGGGCTGCGGTATCTCTACCCCGTGCGGTCTTAATCAGTACTTTTGCAACTTCTTTAAGGACAAGATCTCCTACTTGATGCCCATACGTGTCGTTAAACTTTTTAAAATGGTCGATATCGGTGAGCAGAAGTCCCAAGGGCTTTTTAGTTATTTGTGCAGAGTCCATTTCTTCGCGTAAACGCGCTTGGAAGTAATGGTGGATTTTAAGCTTTGTCATCATATCGACAGTAGCAAGCTCGTAAAGCCGTGCGTTCTCGACCGCAATCGCCGCAAGAGACGCCAAATCGGAAAGAAATGCTTTTTCTTCGGCTAAATACGCTTCTCCATCGGATTTAGGCCCCATAACCAAGATACCGTTTATACGCCCTTTGGCTTTAAGTGGTACGAGGAGAAGGTTTTCATTCAGTTGCGAAAGTTGTAAAATTGCTTCTTGGTAGTCGACTTCCGCCAAGCTGGAATGCGCAGTGGCTGCGGCGATTTCCTTAATTTCTTTTAGGGTAAGAAGGGTTGGGTGGCCTGCAAGCAGTTTTACCAAATCGCTTTTGTACGGGATAACAAAATCGTTTGCATTAGCAATTTCAAAACCAATAAAGTTTTCGTTAAGGACAAGGCTGTGGTAATCGACTTCGGGAACAAGGTAGACACCTGCCTGAAGGCATCGGCTTTGCGCTAAACTTACGTTTAATATGGAGTCAATAAGCGAACGTAAATCTAAATTAGAGTTGAGGGCCTTTGAAAGCTCAATAAGTTGCTTTTGGCTATGGATTTTCCGTTCATAGTGTTCTATAAAGGTATCACCCGCAGGTACGGCTGTTGCTTCTTGCACACGCACTTAAACTAAAGCAACCGTAAAGCAACAAGCAAAAAATAAAAAAATAATGGCAGAAGCAGGCGATTTATGGTATATGGTAGTCTATCTTTTAAGAACCTATGTGGAGGATTAAATTATGGCATTGGTAGATAGACTTAAGTTTAATGGCGGTCCCGACGACATTGCGTGGAAATTTCCTGACGAAGGAATTACCTGGGGCGCACAACTTATCGTTAACGATTCGCAAGAGGCGATTTTCTTCAAAGGAGGCGAAGTCCACGATTTATTTGGTCCCGGAACGTATACTCTTAAATCGAATAACATTCCCCTATTAGAAAAATTTGTAAACAAGGTTTTTGGTGGAGATACACCATTTGCCGCAGAAGTATGGTTTATTTCTAAGCAAATTTTTCAAGGAATCGGCTGGGGAACAAAAACTCCCATACAGGTTGAAGACCCAAAATTCGGAATCATCACGAATTTACGCGCATTTGGCGTATACGGTATTCGCGTCGCGGACACGCGTACTTTCGTAAAGCAAGTCATTGGTACACAGGGAAAAACGACAACCGAAAGCATACAAAACCTTATGCTCTCTACAATCGTCTCGGATATCGAAGAGATGCTCTCACAGGTGGTACACGAACAAAATATCGACATTATCCGTATCAACACGCAACGCTCTAAAATAGAGGAAGCTTTTAAACCTCTTTTAGTGAAAAAGTTTGAACGCTTTGGCATTGCCATCGAGCAATTTGAAATCGAATCGCTCAACATTCCGCAAGACGACCCAGGCTACAAGGCGTTGCAACAAGCAAAAGCCGACAAAGCACAAATGGACATTTTGGGCGACAAATACGCACAAAAGCGTATGCTCGATATTGGCGAAGCGGGTGCAAAAAACGAAGGCGCCGGCGGTGGTATGATGCAAGCCGGTATGGGAATGGGTATGGGGCAAATGATGGGGCAAATGATGGGCCAAATGAATGTCTCTGGCCAGCCACAGCAAGCAAACGCGGACGATCCAACGGCAAAAATCCAAAAGCTCAAAGGCATGCTCGACCAAGGGCTCATTACGCAAGCAGAGTTCGACGCCAAAAAAGCGAAGATACTCGAAACCATGTAGCGCTTTGCTCGTATTTTCTCGAAACGCGAACCACGAGGGGGAAACAAAAAAGTTGGATTTCCCCCAGCGCGTTATTGCGCAGACCAACAAAAAAATTGACGCGATTTTACGTGGTGATTTAAAAATACTGCGTAACCTATCCAAGTACGTTGTCAAGTCGGGTGGAAAAAGAATACGCCCTCTTTTTCTCTACTATTTGGGTCGCGCACACCATTTACCAGCAAACGATTTAATCGCTTTAGGCGCACTTTTAGAAATTGTACACGCGGCGAGTCTTCTACACGACGACGTCGTCGACCATGCGGACGTGCGGCGTGGAAAACCTACTGCGGCGCGGCTTTTTGGTAATAAAGAAGTCGTGTTGGGTGGCGACCACCTACTTTCTACAGGGCTTAAATACCTAAATTCGCTTAAAAATACGCACTACATGACGGTTTTTACCGACGCCATTTGCGCACTCACCGAGGCAGAGCTACTCCAAATGGAGTATCAGGGAAATTTTGCAACCCCCCTAAAAATACACGCACGCATTGTCGACGGCAAAACCGCTGTCCTTTTTCGCGCAGCAGGTGCACTCGTTAAAATCCTTTCTAATACCCAGGCGGATTTCTACCACAGTAAAGAAGCCCAACTGGGGGAGCTATTTGGCCGTTATTTCCAGCACCGAGACGACTTTTTAGACTATTTTGACGCTAAAAGCCTCAAAAAGAAGGGACTCCAGGATTTCAAAAACGGTATTGCCACACGCCCGCTTATTTTCTTACGCGAAAATGCCAACCCCCACGACCGTAAAATCCTTACAAACGCATGGAAAAATATACAAAAGGGTAATGTGCAAAGCGAGGCTATAGTGCTCAGCCTTATGCAAAAATACGCTATTGAAGAAAAATGCCGAGAACTGCTACGTAAAGACGAAGAAGAAATTTTAGATCTACTTGCTACACTACCAGAACCCAAAGCACGAGGAGTTCTTATCCACGAGTTTGAAAAAATTCTTGCCGTGCGCACTAAATAAATCTTAGTAACTTTAGTACTACAAGAGGAACCCTTATGAAAAAACTACTCGCACTAACTTTCTGCATTAGCTTTGGCGCTCTTTGGGCCAAAAGCACCGACGAAAATATCGCTGACCTTAAATCAACAGACGATGCAGTGGCAATTAAAGCTGCACAGGATTTGGGTGTTGACGGCGCAAAAAAAGCAATTGAACCTTTAGGAGAACTTGTTAAAAGCAACCGTTCCACAGGGGTGCGTATTGCAGCTGCATCCGCGCTTGGACGTATAGCCGAAAAAGGCCGCTCAACCACAATCCTTAAAGAAGCAATAGAAGCCGATCAAGACAACCAAGTTGTTTACACATCGCTTTTGGCGCTTATGAACATTGCCGATATCGGTAACCCAGACCTTGTAAAGGCTGTAGAGTACTGCGAGGCAAACAAAAAGGCAGATCCCTACATTAGCGACATTGTTGAACGCCTTCGCAAAAAATTTCCCAAAAGCGAACAAAAAGCCGAAGAGAAAAAAGAACAACCTGCTGACGCAGCAAAATAATCCGTGCTCGCCAATATAAAGCTGGCGAGCGGTGTACTGTTTTTTGTTCTCTTTTTTGTACCAAACGTTCTACAAGCCGCCGGTATAAACCGTTGCGATTTTTCGCTACAAGCGGCGACACCGAAAGATGTACACTTCACTGTGCAGCCTGGCCGTGTTTCGCTACTTTGTAAAGACGAAGCATTTTTTTTACGTGGAACAGTCACCCGAACTTTACCTTGGCAAAAAGTAGAAAGTATTTTTGATACGCTTGCCACCGAACTTAATGCACAAACTATCGAAACTTGGGATAAAGGCCGCCTCTACCGCATCGATGGCAACGCTAAAGAGAAAGCAAAAAGCTCCCCGCAAAAAAGTTTATTGTGCGCATACCTTATGCGCGATAGTTATTCTATCGACCTTTGCGCAAACGAAGATAGTTCAACTTCCGCTGCACAAAAAATTCTCCGAAAAATAATTAACGAATTTCGGGACGCACCTATCGAAAAAATGCCACTTTTAAAGTCTGCTCCCATTTCGAGCACAAAGCGTGTTTTTACTTCGGAAAACGATACTCGCGAACCAGCGCTCTTAGCGCTTACCATGCCTGCAGGGTATGTTGAAGTTACGCGCCGCGAAAACCGAGCCCTTTTTACCGATGCATCGGGGCTTGCCGAAATTGAAATTTTTTACGAAATCTCTGATCTTCCTTTGGACTCACTCCTCGCGCATAAAGTCTACAAAAAATCCATTACAGCGTTCCTTACCCAAAAAGGCGCTTGGCATTCTGTAGCTAAAGAGGCTCTCGAAGGCGATGCGCCTTGCCTTTTATTTACCGATAAAGATAAACGCCTAAGCAACTATTGCTATATAGTCACACATATTGTACAAAACGGAAAGAAAAAATACTACCGTATTGCCTTTGTTACTGCGTTTTTAAAAGGGCTTGTCCATGACAAAATACTCTTAGCGGAACAGCAGAGCCTCTTAAAAGCATGGGTAAAAATTCTAAACAAGCATTCAGACTAAATTGGTAACGCTCACTAAAGAAGAAATTGAAAGGTACAGCCGCCAAATTTTGCTACGTGGAATAAACGCGCAAAAAAGACTCAAGGCAGCGGCAGCGGTTGTCGTGGGTGCAGGAGGGCTTGGGGCGACAATTCTTCCGCTTTTGGCGGCAAGTGGCGTGGGAAAAATTATTATTTACGACGACGATAAAATTGAACGTAGCAACTTAGGCAGGCAGTGGATTTTTCGCGAAGACGAAATTGGGAAAAATAAAGTGGATACAATGGCAAAATTTTTACGCAGGCTTAATCCGCATATTGAAATTATTCCTTATGAAAAAAAATTTACTGAAGAAGACGCGCCTTTACTTGAGGGGATAGATATCCTCCTTGAAGGAAGCGACAGCCTTAAAACAAAATTTTTGGTAAGTGACCTTGCAAAAAAATACCGCAAGAATGCTCTTGTTGCGTCTTTGGGCGCATCGCAAGGCCACGCAATGCTTGTAGGGAAGGGCGCGTGCTACCGTTGTGTTTTTGACGAAATAGACGCAGGCGAACTACCCACATGCGCAAGCGAAGGCATACTGAGTACTTTTCCCGCAGTTGTCGGTTCAAGCGTCGCGCACACAGCGCTTGAACACCTTTTGGGAGAAGACAGTGTATCTAAATTTTGGGTATTTGAAAAAAACCAATGCCGCCAAATAAAAATCCAAACCCAAAAAGGATGTGAGCACCACACGTATGACACTTAAAAGAAAAAAATATGCCTTGGCTCTTTCGGGTGGCGCAGCGCTTGGGGCGTACCAGGCGGGCGCACTACGCGCACTTTACGAGACAGGACTAAATATTAGCGCCGTTGCCGGTAGTTCCGTAGGTGCGCTCAACGGGTATTTAGCGGCAACGGGAGAAATTGAAGAGTGTGTTGCGTTCTGGCAAGAAATTGACAACCGAAAACTAATTACCATCAATTCTTTTGCAAGATTATTTTTTTCAGCAATGCCTTCTTTGCTTACCGACGAAATACAGCGCGAGATGGTAAAAAAATATGTGCGCGTTGAAAAACTTAAAAAAGCAGGGCGTGAATTTTTTTGTACAGCAATTAGCATTAATACAGGAAAACTCCACTACTTTGAAGCGCACAAAGCGGCAAACGATACTCAATTACAAAACATGATACTTGCCTCTGCCGCAGTTCCAGGAGTTTTTCCTCCTGTTGAAATTGATGGTGAACTTTTCATGGATGGCGGCCTTGTGCGCAACACTCCCATCGAAGCATTGTATAGAAAAAAACTCTCTGCGGTTATCGCGATAAGCATGGAGCCCGAAGTTTATCCTGAAACTCCGCTTGAAAACACAGGGCAAATTGCCCTACGCACGTTAAGTATTTTTTTTCGTGCACAGGCAACCGACGCGTTAGAGCGTGCGCGGCTTTCTGTTAAACGCAAGGCAAAAAGTATTCTTCTGTTGCGCCCACATCTTCCTTTAGAAATGCAACAGTATGAGTTCGATCCCAAAAAAATATCTATACTTTTGGAACAAGGTTACAACGAAGCAAAAAAATTTATTTCTGCACATAAATTGAAATAGTATGATTGACTTACACCACCATTTCGATGGCGCGTTTAGCATAGAGGGACTTTACAAAGAAGCAAAGCGCCGCAATTTACCACAAGGAAAATTTTCTTTCGAGGAATTTACATCGCACTGCCAAGTAAAACCCGAAAGCCGTTCGCTCACCGATTTTTTAGCGGTGTTTGATTTTTTTTACGGTATTGCACAGGACATCGATTTTCTCCACAACGAAGCGCTTAGTTTGCCGCAGCGTATGGAAAAACAAGGCGTCCTCTATTTGGAAACGCGGTTTGCGCCACACCTTTTTACCGGTACGCACTACTCTGCCGAAAATATTGTCGAAGCAGTCGTATCTGGTTTAGAGAAAAATTCTGGAGCGCCCGTGCGCCTTATCTTATGTGTAATGCGCAACGCACCGACAACAACCGTCCAAGAAATTATCGATCTTTACGAGAAATTTAAGCTACGTGGTGTTTGCGGTATCGACCTCGCAGGAGACGAATCGCGTTTTGCGTGCCGCGAGTACGCGCCTTTTTTTACACGCGCACACGAACAAAAAATACCAATTACCATCCACGCGGGAGAGGCATCTGGTGCACATTCGGTTTACGACGCTTTAAACCTTTTTCACGCACAGCGTTTGGGGCATGGCATACGTTCGATAGACGACGCCGCTTTAGTTTCTCGCTTAAGGGATGAAAAAATCGGCGTTGAGGTATGCCTTACAAGCAACCTCCAAACAGGAAATTCTCCTTCGTACAAAGAGCATCCTTTCCTAAAACTTTTTCGTGCGGGAGTAAAAGTAACCATCAATACAGACGATCCAAGCGTATCGGGAATTGATCTTCCGCACGAATGGAAAGTTGCCGAAAAAGAATTTGGCTTAACCAAAGAAGATAAAGAACGCTTGCTTTTAAATTCCGTCGAAGTTGCATTTTGTAGCGATGCGCTAAAAGAAAATTTGCGTAAGCAGGTGCTGAGCTATAGCCTAAATGCAACATAAAATACTCTGGTTTATTGCAATCCTTCCTCCTGAAGATACCACAGAAGAAATACGTAAAATCCAGCATGAAATAAAAAATCGTTTTGGTCCATCGCGTGCGTTAAGAATTCCTGTCCATATTACGCTTGAATCTCCCTTCCGTTACGGAGACACCCCTTCGTTTACTTTTGAGGAAAACTTAAAAAAATTTTTCTCTACTATTGATTCCTTTCCGTTGGAATTACGCAATTTTGGCTCTTTCCGCGACGATGTTATTTTTATCGAAGTTACTCCCCAGCTTGCTTTATTAGAACTCCATGAAAAACTTTCTCTGTTTTTGCGAGAAAATAATATCGCCACAGGAGATTTTCACAAAGCAGGATATACTCCGCACGTAACGATAGCTAACCGCGATGTTGATCCACATACACACCACGAAATTTGGAAAGAGTTTAATACTCGAAAATTTTATGCAAAATTTGATGTAGATAGCGTCGCGCTTTTATTCCATGACGGTTCGCATTGGCAAATACACCAACGTTTTTTTTTAAAGCCGCAAGAAAACGACAAAACAAACCATGCCCCTTGAAGAATTAACCAACCGCCTTACCCGAATGCAAAAGCATTGGAGTAAATGGGCGCGACGCCGTTCCATTACTTGTTACCGTGTGTACGACCGCGATATTCCTGAGTTTCCTTTTACCGCAGATATCTACGAAGACCACCTAATTTTAACTGAAGTCGACACTCCTGCGTTTACACAAAAGCCGAACGTAGAAAAACTAAGAGGCGAAATACAAACAGTATTTTGTAATATTTTTGGAATAGCTCCACAAAAATTGCACACCAAAACACGCATAAAACAGAAACACGGTACACAGTACAAAAAACTAAGCGACGGCGAACGCATTGTCGTGCATGAAAATGGACTTCTTTTTTATGTATACCCAGACAACTGGCTCGATACAGGACTTTTTCTTGACCACCGCAATTTACGCGACAAAGTACGTAAAGAATCCTTGGATAAAAAAGTGCTTAATCTTTTTTGTTACACAGGCGCGTTTAGTATATACGCTGCAGCAGGCGGAGCGTCTCTTGTCCATAGTGTCGATCTTTCACAGCGTTATTTAAAAATTTTAGACGACAATTGGCTCCTAAATACAAACTCAATTAAACCACAAACTACACACGAAAATTTTGCTGTGGACGCACGAATATTTTTAGAAGGCGCTGCATCCCATTTTTACGACATTATTGTATGCGACTCGCCTGTTTTTTCGCGTAGCCATAAACAAGAGCGTGACTTCGACGTACTACGCGACCACCCCTCTCTTATACGCGAAGCATTGCGAACACTAAAAACCGACGGTGTGCTTTATTTCTCAACCAATTTTCGAAAATTTCGTATCCGTTTTCCCGAAGAAGGTGATTCTGTTTTGGCAAAAGACATTAGTACAAAAACGATTCCCGACGATTTTCGTAACAAGCGCATCCACGCTTGTTACGAAATTAAAAAAAACTCTTACGCCGATTTTACAGCCGCAAGGGCTTTGTCGTAGTTGGGTTCGTTCACGACCTCGGGAACTTGTTCTGTATAAAGTACTTTTCCCGAAGCGTCGGCCACAACAACCGCACGCGACATTAACCCTTGGAGGGGGCCATCGGTAAAATAAACACCCCAGTCGGCACCAAATTTTTTATCTTTGAAATCAGACGCGGTAACGACGTTGGTAAGCCCCTCTGCCCCACAAAAACGTTTATGCGCGAAGGGTAAATCGGAAGAGACACAAACAACGACAGTATTGGGAAGAGACGCTGCCTGTGCGTTAAATTTACGTACGGACGTAGCGCACGTAGGCGTATCGATGCTGGGAAAAATGTTAAAAACAACCTTTTTTCCTGAAAGGTTAGCGGCTTTAAGGTCAGAAAGATCTTGCTTCGTAAGGCGAAAATCAGGGATTTTCGAGCCTACTGCAGGCAAGTTACCTGTGGTATGTACAGGTTTTTCGTGAAAAGTGACTTGTGCCATAATAAGCGTTTGTACTTTCCGCTGACTCTCCGTAAAGAAGATTGCCGTATGTGTGGCATCGTCGGATATATTGGCCCAAAATCCGTGGAATCAGTGCTTTTGGTTGGCTTGCAAAAGCTGGAATACCGTGGCTACGACTCCGCAGGCATGGCTGTCTTGGGCGATGGCGAAATTGCAACACGCAAGGCTGTGGGGAAAATCGCGGAGCTCCAAAAGCTCCTCAAAAACCAACCCATGTTCGGTACGGTGGGTATTGGGCATTCGCGGTGGGCAACGCACGGCGAACCCTCTACAGTAAACGCACACCCACACCTCAACAAGCAGCATACAATCGCGGTGGTCCATAACGGGGTTTTTGAAAATTACGCGAAGTTGCGTTCCGAGCTCACCGACGACGGCTATGTTTTCTTAAGCGAAACCGACACAGAAGTCGCTCCGCACCTTATGGATAAGTACCTCGAAGAGGGGTTTTCTCCCGAAGAGGCGTTTGCGCGTATGTTGCGCCGTCTCGACGGCCAGTACGCTCTGGCGGTAATTGCCGAAAAAGCTAACCAAAAAATCTTTTTTGCACGCAAAGGCTCTCCGCTTATTGTCGCACGTGGCAAAAGCGAATACCTCCTTTCCTCTGATATTCCTGCTGTTGTCCCTATATGCGAAGACGCTATATACCTTGAAAATGGCGAATGGGGATATGTTTCCCCCGAGGGAGTAACTATCTTCAACGCCGCGGGCGACATAGTTACCCCAAAATGGGAGCCTATCACGGTTAGTATTGAAGACGTCGACAAAGGCGAGTTTGAATACCTTATGCTCAAAGAAATTTACGAGCAGCCGGATGTCTTTGAGCGTATTTTTAAAGAGCGCCTAGACGAAACCTTTATCCATTTTCCAGAACTTAAATTCGGTAAAGAATACCTCGCACGTGTGGGCCGTATCCTTATACAGGCGTGTGGAACTTCGCTTAACGCGGGTATGATTGGCCGTATCTACATTGAACAGTTTTCGCGGATTAGTACCGAAACCGATTACTCCTCCGAATGGCGTTACCGCAACCCGCTCACCAGCGGCGATTCGCTTGTTGTGGGCATTAGCCAATCGGGGGAAACTGCAGATACCCTTGCGGGAATTCGTGAAGCAAAAGCCAAATTTATGCGTGTGCTTTCTTTCTTGAATAACGTCAATTCGACCATGGCGCGTGAATCGGATGCACTCATCAATTTAATGGCTGGCCCAGAAATCGGCGTTGCATCGACAAAGGCGTTTACTGCGCAAGTAGCGAATTTACTCCTTTTTTCACTGTACGTGGGTTCGATAAAATGGTTAATCCCTTCTGAAGAGCGTGCAAAAATTCTTTCGGAGCTTCGCATGGTACCCGATATGATGCGCAAAATATTAAAGAACCACGACTCGATTAAAAAAATCGCTGCATTTCTTAAGGACAAAAACGATACTATTTTCTTGGGTCGCACTTACAATTATCCTTCTGCGCTCGAAGGTGCGCTAAAACTCAAAGAAATTTCGTACATCCACGCTTCGGGATACGCAGGGGGGGAGTTTAAACACGGCCCCTTGGCTTTGGTGAGCGAAAATGTTCCCGTAGTTATTATTGCGCCCAAAGGAGAAATCCGCACAAAAATGATTTCAAACCTCAAAGAAGCACAAGCAAGAAAGGGAAAAATTATTTCGATAATTACCGAAGGTGACGAAGAAATTAAAAAGGAATCGGATTTCTATTTTGAGATTCCCGAATGCGATGAAAGTATCTCTCCACTTTTGGTGGCAGTACCTCTGCAGCTTTTGGCATACTACACCGCAATTGAACGCGGCTGCGACGTCGATAGGCCCCGAAACCTTGCAAAAGCAGTTACCGTCGAATAAATATACTGTACCCCCATGAGCCCACATACAAAGCGGCCTTTACGATTTTCGTGCGCATAAAATGGCAAAAAGCAAACCCACCCAAGATACGCAAAGCGAAAGAGATGCACAGGTTGTCTCTCTCTTGGGTGCAATAAAAAAAGGAAATCCAGACGCGCTTTCAACTTTTTTTGAATTATTTTCCGACGATATTTATAACTTTCCTATACGGCTTTTTCGCTTTAACGAAGACGAAGCCAGCGAATTTTACCTGTACGCATTCGAGCATTTACGCGACGGACGAAAAATTTCAAGCTTTAAGGGAAAGGCAAAATTTACGACGTGGTTCTTTGCCGTCTTACGTAATTTAACTATCGATTATTTACGTACACAAAAAGATAAAAGATATTTTGCTTTGTACCGCAACATCGACACCTCTGGGAAACTTATAGACGCTGTAGAGACAAAGGGAGAAATACGCGAAGAACACCTTGCAGAAGGCCACCTCTTCCACCGTTTCAACGAGAGTATTGCCGCGCTAAGTATAGCACAGCGTGTCCTTTTTAAATTAGCGTATGCATGGTATTTTGAGCTCGACGCCGAAGAATTTTTATACCTAAAAAATATAAATCGTAACTCTGAACACGAAATTTTAAAACGTATCCACGAACTTAAAACTACAGCTCTTGAACGCTCGAACGAGGTTCGTGAATACGAAGACAAATTGACCTTAAATTTTCAGCAAATTTCGATGCTTGAAACAAAGATTAACGCATACTTTAGAGAAAATCCCGATGTGGAAAAAAACCGCGATGCATGGCACGAAGAATATTTTGCCGCCACGCTTCCTCCACAAATAATTGATCTCATCCAAAGTTTAATGAAAAAGAAGAAGCGACAAGAAAATCTGTTGCTACAACAAAAGCGTAGTTTACTTTCAATCCGTGCGCCGTACAAAGATTTAGAAGTGCTCCTACACAGCACACAAGGGGTATTGTCTGTACAACTTGTACGTATTGTAGAAAAACTTAGCCAGCACTTGGGTGCACACTCAAAAACCGACGAAGCTTTGGGCTAAACCACACAAAGGCAGCCACACCTTATACGTCCTACTCTTTTTTACGCACACCGACTGCCCGTACTCCTTTGTCAAGTACGGCTAGACGAAAAATAACGTCTTCACCTTTTGTAGGCTCCCACGCACCAAAGTCCTCTTCCCCAAAAAAAGGAATATAATCGTGTGCTCCCTTTGCGTCAATTTGGCCTCGCTTACTTTTATAGTTGTAAAACTTGACTACGCCTTTAATTGTACGTCCGTCGAGTTGGTAATAACCTATGAGTGCATCCAACGAATGGTCGCTTTTAACAGAAGAATTTATTTTTTTAAGAAGGCTGTCAAATTCTTGTAAATGCTTATTGTATTCGGTTTGTGTAATTTGCCTATAAAGCCTACCATCCCAATTTTGTAGGTGTACAAGATTACGAATTTGTGTACGGTACGCATCGAGTTCTTCTGCTAATTCTACATTCACAATTTCCATTGTGCGCAACTGTTGCAAGTGTGCGGAAAAAGTACGGCGGCGTATTAAGTTAAGCAAATTTATATATTCTTCCTTTGTGCTTCCCTTAGAACGATCATTTGCGTCGGTGACAACAAGAGGGTCGGCAATGAGCGCAAACACCACCGCTTCGATAACAAGACCCTGCGTAATTAGGAGTTGAAAAAAAAGAGCGCTTTCTAAGGAGTATTGCGGTTTAAAAAGTTTGTACAACCAAATTTGGTATTCAATCAACTGCAACATATAGCAGATGTTCGATTTAAACTCCGAATCTTTAAGATACTTAAAATACGTATCGCGGTAGTAATCAATCGTTTTGAGCGTCCCTTTAGGAATTGCGAGCGGAATTTGTGCGCTATATTTTTCAGAGAATTCGACAAACTCGCGTATAAGCTCTTGCGCTCTCTCCTGTGGGCTGCCCATGTATTTTAACCTACTCTTTTTTACGCCGCCTTACACTACCCGTAATCGGTGGTTTAGCAAGAAGAGTTATTGGCTTTTTTTCTCCACGTATCTCTACAAAAAGAGGAGAATCTTTAACTTCGATTTTTATACGCATAAAACCCATACCATAGTTTTGCGTAAAAGAAAAAGTACCACTTGTTACAACTCCCACCCGTACACCTTCTGCATCGACAATACTGTACCCTTGCCGTGGTACTCCCTCGGATTCCATGCGGAACGCCACTGTCGTTTCTGCAATATTTTGTTCGCGTATGGAACGCGGCGCAATAGATTCGTGGTCCATATACAAGAATGCAATCCCTGACTCTTGCGGGCGTAACGTTGGCAAAAGTTCGTTTCCGTAAAGTGGCATTAGCGCTTCTAAACGCAAAACATCGCGTGCAGCAAGGCCGCAAGGAGCAACCCCTTGGCTAAGCAATTTTTGCCAAAGTGCAATTCCCGCATCTTGTGGGCACGCGATTTCAAAACCATCTTCGCCGGTATACCCCATGCGTGCGATAAAAATTTTTTCATCGAAAAGCCGCGTCTCGTAATAGTACATCTCTGCAATACTGGGGAAATGCGGCTCCAAGAAGCTTTGTGCCATTGGCCCTTGTAGTGCAATAAGAACGTAATTACTCCAAGGAGTAATTACTAATAAATCCTTTGTATGCTTTTGCAGAAGCTCTACATCCGCATCGCGGTTTCCTGCATTTGCAACGACAATCCAATGTGATTTATCCACAGCCGAAATTGTAATGTCGTCGACAAGCCCCGCTTTATCGTTGTAAAATGCGTTATACTGCGCTTTGGGCACATCGAGTTTTTCTGGAACACGCACACAAATGCGCGATAGCGCTGTAACTAAATCGTCGCGTGTTTTTGCCCTAAGCGAAATAGGAAGCATGTGCGAAACGTCAAACATGCCGCAGCGTGTACGTACTTGGAGAACTTCATCTTTAACAGCGCCGTACGATACAGGCATATTGTAAGAAGCAAACGGGACAAATTTTGCGTTGAGTTTTTTGTGTTCTTCAAAAAGTGGCGTAGATTTCATAAGGTAAAGCTTTGAAATAGTTACACGGTGTCCACACTGTGGCATGTAGGCTCCTAAGAACCTGTGCGCCAACTCGTGTAGTGTTTATGAAGAGGCAATTTTTTTGAGAATTTTTGTACGCGGTTCGCTTAAAAGTGCGAAATTTTGCACAAATTTGGGCGTCTTCGCCCCTCGCAGAGCAAATCGGCAACGATTTGCCGTCGGCCAAAGCGCCGCCGCCCTCACGGCGTTGCACGCCGCTTTGGCGGGGGAATTTGTGCAAAATAGCGTACAAAAATTCTCGAAAAAATTGCTCCAGCGAGTTGGCGCACAGGCTCCTAACCACATAGTCACTTTACAAAATGTCATACGCGTCTTGCAGTGGCTTAGTATGCCGGCGATGCGAAAAAATTTATACGATACCTATCCGCGTGTTTTCGACCGTTCTGTTGAGCGCTCTGATCCGAATCTTTTTTCGGTGACAACCCCCGAAAATGTATTTCAAGAAGCGCAAAAGCAAAACCGACCACTTTTTCGGTATATGATGAATGATTTGATGCAACATGGTTCAGGGATTGCGGGGTATGAGAATCTAAAGGAGATGGGGCGGCTTGTTGACGGGGGTAAATCCGCCTTGATATTGAGCGCACATTTTTCTAATTTTGACGTACCCGCACTTTATACTCTACTTTACCACAGGGGCGAAGAGGGAAGACGCCTTTTTGAAAAAATTATTTTTATCGCTGGTCGCAAACTCACCGAAGGACCACGTGAAGTTAAAGCAATGGCGGAGATGTTCAACCGCGTGGTAATTACGGCAAAGGGAGTCAATATGACGCCAGAAGAAATTCAACTTGCGCTTGCAATCAATAAAGCATCGCAAAAGGCGATTGCTAAGTTACAAAAGGAAGGAAATATTTTTCTACTCTATCCTACAGGAACGCGCAGCCGTATGGGCGATGCGCAAACTTATAACGGCATCCGTGAAATTTACAACTATATGCGCAAGTTTGATTACTTTATGTGCTGTGGTATTGCAGGAATCATTTTACCGGCGCGTGACGATGTACCGATGATTGGCGAGTATCCCCGTAAAGACAGGGTTACGTATTCATTTGGGCCAGTGCGTAAAACCGAAGACTATCTCGCTGAAATTGAGGCACAGCTTTACGATGAAAATTCGGATAAAAAGCAATTTGTTATAGATAAAGTCATGGATCAAATTTATGCGTTAGGTTTTGATCCGCGTAAGGCCATGCCATTGGCGCAGGTTAAATATAATCCGTATGCAATTTATGCGTCGAACGCGTATAGAAACATGGTTGAAAACATGGGGCAGGGTCTTAAAAATATGCGAACAAAGGTTGCGGAGCAATTTAGTTCTAAAATTAGCCAACCTGTGGTAAACGGCACGCGTAACTTTCGTGAAGCGCTCAAAAGTTTTTTTGAATAAAGGTCTCATATTCGTTGACACGCTAATTTTAAAATAAATCTTCACGCTCCTCATGTTTAAAACCAGCTTAAGCGTCCTTTGTGGCGCGGTATTGTTCTTTTTTTCTTCTTTAGCATTTGCAGCACCACAGGCGCCTACGAAGAGTGGATTGGCGGTTGTTGCAATTCCACAATATATCGACACGACAGGTTCAAAAAACTATGGCTATTTGTCTGCTTCTCTTACCGATGCGGTGAACCAATCGATGCAAGAAAAGTTTGATTATACCCGCGCCAACCAAACAAGCGTAGACACAAAAACAAAACAGCTCTGGAAAAAAAATCAAACACCCACCGATATAGAAATCAAACAGCTCGCCATCTCCACCCAAAGCGATTACGTTGTGGTCGGTTCGTACTCGCTCACGCCGAACAAGAAGCAAATCGTTTTCAACACGCGTATCTACATCGCACCCGATAAATTTATTAGCGTCGCACCCTTCACCAACAACGCTGACGCCACTCTTTTCGATGCTACGAATAAAGTCGCAACGGAGATTGTGAAAGAAATTGAGCGCGAAGCGTTGGCGCGGGCAACAGCACAAAAGAACGCGCCGGCTAAAGAAGGGGAGAAAATAGCACTGTCGAAAAATGATGGAAAAAGTGTCACACCTGCGTCCAAAGAAGAGGACGACTCTTACAATTATTTACGCGACAACAACGATCGTTACATCAATATCATTGCGGGTTATGCGTCAAACACCGTCGAACGCCAAGCGCTCTTTTATCAATACCCCGCGAGCACCATGTACCTGCGCGGCGACGCACGGCTACAAGAAGAATTGTTACTCTATGCGCACTTCGCATTGCCATCGAGCGATGTCAAAGACACCATGCCTACAAACTATAAAAATAATGCTAACCAAACCATTGGCCTTGAATATGGCAATCGCAACGAGGGGTATATCGTTGGACTAAACTACCGCAACTTTTCGGGAACAAACCCTGCGGGTATTTTTCAACGCGATCTTTTGAACTGGAGTAGCTCGCTTTATATGAAAACTTCTCTTCATATATTTAACATACAAAGAATTTCGTTTGGATTGCATTTAGATTCATACATGGATATTTTTTCGATTAAGCAAATAAATCCGACATTATCGACAACCGAAAGCGATGTGGGGCTTTTATGGAATATCGAAGCGGCGCTCAAGGTAGGGTACTATTTTTCACCCTTGGGAGTATTTGCAGTGGCGAGCGTCGGCGGTGCGTATTCAATCATCGATTCAACCAATAGACCGATGAATGCTTCACTGACGCAGACTACCGATCGTTCGATGTCGTTTGTCGGATTGCGTTATAGCATGAGCTTACAAAAATGGTTTAAGAACATCCGCTTCAAAATTGCAGGATACATAACCCCTAGCTTGGACACCGATTATCAATACCTAAACAGCAAGAATGAAAAACAAACTTCACTGGCGTATTTTGATGCCTCGGTGACTTACCAGTTTGGATTTTAAAAACTATTCAAAAAGCAAATCCCCGTTTTTTGCCTTGCGCACGTATTGAAATTTGTGTTGCACGGCCAAAATTATCTTTACGATTTTCTTTAGAAGCGCGAAGGATATATTCGTTGCGTTTTTTTGCGAGAGCGTCAATACGCGTTTGTATTTTTTTTCGTTCGGCTTGTTTTTTTGAAACGTAAGCTTTAATTTCATTTTTTGATTTTTCTTTTAGCTCTTGCGGTAAGTCGTCCTTCTTGATGCGTTCCAATGTTTCTTCTTGAGAGGCTGCGCTGGTTAAATCCCAACTGTTTGCTTCGGAGTACTGCGCCGAGGCTTTAGCTTGGGCGCGTTCGGTAGACGCTCCACTTTGGGGACTTGCGTCGGCAATTTTTCTATCTTGCATTTTTATGCGTTTTTCGGCTACAACACCGCTTTCCCCTAAAGGAATTACTGTGTCGTTGTACGCATAGCCTAAAGCGCGTATCTCTTCGTCGTAAGGGGTTGTCATTACTTGTACCATTTGGTTTTGGTCGATAACGTGGAAGTCGCCCTCGGCAATACGCGCTGCGGCAAGCCACTGTGTCGCAATACCTTCTTGGCGTGAACCGGCAAAAATTGTGTTTACAAAAATTCCTTTTTGGCGGGCGGTCTCGAGAACTACCCTAAAGTCGACAGGCCCCTGTGTAAATGCTTCGTTTCCGGCGATAAAAATAACGCGGTATACATCGTCATAATTTTTCCATTCAAGATCGTTGAGCGCCTGGTTAAGCGCTGCACCGCAATACTCAAGCCCCCCCATTGTTTTAAGTTCAAATAACTTTTCAGAAACCGTATCAAGGCTTGTCGTAAAGGGGAGTACGCGGCGCACATAGTTATCCTTGTCTTTAAGCATGCTATTGCCGTATTCGTAGAGCGCAACTTCGATACGCGGCTTTTTTCCTTCGCGAGAGCCGCCGGCGAGCGTGTTTACAATTTTCCATAGTTGCGTGCGCGTTTGTTCAATAAGTCCATCCATACTCGACGAAGTATCAATGAGGATCGCGAGTTGTACAAGAGGCTCCCCCAAGAAACGGTTTGAAGGTGTTCGTGCAACGCGAGATTCAGGAAATTCGCTACGCTCTGCATTAAAGTGCGCAGTTGCCATTATTTGAGAAGTTGTGACATCCACAAGGCGTGCGTTGATATCCAAGGTGGTTTTTGTTTTTTGTGTGATGCTACCGATAAGGAGGTAATCTGCCTGCAAAATGCTACCGATACGTTTTTTATCTGTTAGGCCCGATTGGTCAATTTGGTGCTCGTGGAGTAATTGTTCCATTTTGTCCCGTTCGATAACAACTACATTGCCCGTTGCAACCAAGACTTCGATAAGACGATTTTGGATTGCCATAACTTCAGAAGTAGCTTTTGTGTCGCGGTGCTGGAAAGGCATTACAGCGACCGTTTTTCCTGAGTTCTTTGCAAAAAATTCTGTGATTTTTTGGATAGAATCCTCAACAGAAGGCGCTGCAAAAAGTGGCAGGCTTACAAAACTGAGTGCGATACACAGGAAACGGATATTAAAGTTTTTCATAGATAACCTCGTTACTTTCCAAACGTTTGTAAATTAGACGCTACATAACTTAGCAGGTTCAAAAAAATATAATTCGCTTTTGGAAACTTGCATTATCGACGTTATTAAAATATGAAGATATTTTTCGACACAGGCGCGGGAGAAGAAGAGCTAAATTTTACTCTTGAAGGCAGCTTGCCATTTGTAGAAATTTTAAAAAAACTTTCCGCGTGGGCAGAGTCGCAAAAAGTTTTTATCATCGATTACCACGTGGCAGCAAAACCGCAATACAAAGAAAAAGAAAGCCTAAATTCTGATGAAATTGAAACAATACACCTACGCATGGGAGACCAAGCTTCGCTTATTGAATCAAACTTACGCGAGCTTATTGACTATACCGATCGTGCGGGATTACACCTTGCAAAATCAATCCAAGACGCAAGGGAGCTTTCCGAAAATGAAAAGGCGGATTTACTTTCGGGGTCGTCTTTTATCGCCGAATCTTTGGAAACGCTTTCCCGACACTTAGTACCCGAAAGTATCGAGTACATGGAAAAAGCAGTGAATGCACTTTTAAATAACAATGACTTAGTTGAAAAGATAAACGCGCTTGGAGCGGTACAGTACCAACTCAAACTCTGGCTGCGCGAGAGAGAATTTTCACGCGTACAACCCGAAGAAGCTAAAGAAAGAATCGCACGTTTTCGCGAACAAATTCCAGAAATTAAAAAAGATTTAGAAAAAGTTGCTGCATATTTTACGCAAGGTAAAGAACACGATGCCCTTACAAAGTTGGAGCTTGTATCGCAAACTCTTGTCGATGCTGCAATGCTTATGCGTATAGCGAAAGATGTAAAAGCAGAGGTCGTTCAAAAAATAGTATCACTTTTAGGCGATTTAACCCAAGCAGTTACTGCACGCGACTTGGTAACAGCGGCGGATATCGCCGACTTTGATTTGCGAGACGCGCTTGAAGAAATTGCGTAATAGAATTTCAATCGTTCGTGATTTTAACTACTTCAAAGCGATCGACGCTGTTTTGGAAAAATAGTTCTTTTAACTCGCGCATGCTTTCTGTCATGTCTGAGACATAAAGTTCAATGCGCCCTTGAGGTGCCGTGTTGAGTAGCTGCATTTGCGTTAATAAATTTTTGAGTGTTGCTGCTGTTTCTTCGGCGCTATCGATGAGCTTCAAGTGCGGGTAAAGGCGCACAATCACGCGGGCAATTAGCGGATAATGGGTGCATCCCAATAAAAGGTATTCAATGCCTTCATCAACCATTGGTTGCAAATAAATACGTAAAATTTCTTCGGTAATGGGGCTGTCGATAAATCCCTCTTCGATAACAGGCACCAGAAGTGGGCATGCGCGGCTTACCAAAAATTGCTCGCCGTGGTGGCGCTTGAGGGCAGCGTCGTACGCGCCGCTATGGATTGTGCTTTTGGTTGCAATAAGGCCAGCGGCACTTTGTTTTTTCGCCCTCTGTGCCAACGCCCCCACTGCGGGGTCAATGACACCCAATACGGGAATCGATGTCATTTGCTTGAGTGCGTCGAGCGCATAAGACGACGCTGTGTTGCAGGCGACGACAATCGCTTTTACGTCGCGCTGGATGAGAAACTCGGCAATTTCTTTAGAATAGCGTATTATCGTTGCGCTGGATTTATTTCCGTAAGGAACGCGTGCGGTGTCGCCAAAGTACACAAGGTTTTCCTGTGGAAGTACACGGTGTATTTCTTTAAGGACAGTAAGTCCGCCTAACCCAGAATCGAAAACGCCGATGGATTTATGTGCTTCTGTTTTCTCTGTAGGCACGTAAAAACTCTTTTACGCTACGCGACATTGTCGAGCCCAAAAACATGGTGGATAAGGCGTAGCGCGTCTTTACCCCTTTCTTGCGCGATAACGCAGGAAATTTTGATTTCACTGGTAGAGATCATTTCAATGTTGATGTTGTTATCTGCAAGCGCTTTAAACATACTTGCCGCAACACCTGTGTGCGATTTCATTCCAATACCTACAGCGGAAACAATAGCGATATTTTCATCGGTGGAGATAGAGCCAGCGCCCCATTTTTTGGTAAGCGCTGACAAAACTTCTTGTGCGGTAGATACGCTTGCTACAGGAGTTGTAAAAGAAATGGTGTTCGTTTTTTCTTCTTTAGAACCTTTTTGCGCACGGCCAGAAGATTGTACAATTACATCGATATTAATTTTTTTCTCCGCAAGCGCTCCAAAAAGTTCGGCGGCAATCCCAGGTTTGTCAGGAATATCCGCAACGGTTACACGCGCATCGTCGTTTTTTAGTGTGACACCAGTCACCAAAATTTTTTCCATCATATCGTTCTCGCTAACAATTTTTGTGCCTTCGTTATAGTTAAAACTTGATTTTACATGGATGACAACATCGTATTTTTTAGCAAATTCTACAGCGCGGCTATGCAGGACACCCGCTCCCAAAGAAGCAAGTTCGAGCATTTCGTCGTAGCTAATTTGGCTTAACTTACGAGCGCCATCGACTTTGTTGGGGTCGGTTGTATAGACGCCGTCGACATCGGTATAAATTTCGCATTCTTTTGCTTTAAGCGCTGCGGCAAGGGCGACTGCGGTTGTATCCGAACCACCACGCCCCAATGTCGTTATGTTTTGCTGTACATCCACGCCTTGAAACCCTGCAACGATGCAAACATGATTTTGCGAAAGCTCGTGGGTTAGCCTTGCTGTATCGATGGATTCGATGCGTGCGTTAGAAAAATTTCCGTCGGTGACAATGTTAACTTGGCCGCCGGTGAAACTAATCGCAGGAACACCAGTTTCGGCTAAAGCCATTGCCAAAAGTGAAATCGAAATTTGTTCTCCCGTCGAAAGCAGCATATCCATTTCACGTTTAGGCGGATTTTTTGAAATTTTGGCAGCAAGCTCTATGAGGTCATCTGTAGTGTCTCCCATTGCAGAAACGACGACAACCAGTTGGTAGCCTTTTTCGTAATAGCTTTTGATGCGCGCGGCAACGCGCTTAATGCGTTCCGGGTCGCCGACGGAGGTGCCGCCGAATTTCTGAACCAGAATCTTACTCATAAGAATGTAACTTTCGCCAGAAAGAAAAAATTAAACACCACGTCATTTACAACTTCAATTCTAAAAACAACTTTACGCGTTAAAGTACATCCGTGTAGAGCGCAAAATTTTCCATGGGAAATAAAATTAATGTCGCCATCGTTGGTTATGGAAACGTTGGTAAAGGTGTTCTTTCTGCGCTTAAACAAAACGCCGATATAACAGCCTCTGCGATTTTTTCACGCTCCCCCGAACGCGTTAAAAAAGAGGGCTTGTCTTTGCCCGTCTACTCCATAGACGCTATAGAAAAACTTAAAGGCATAGATGTGGCAATTTTATGCGGTGGCTCGAAAGACGATCTTCCTGCACAAGGCCCCCAGTTTGCGGCGTTGATCAACACCGTGGATAGCTTTGATAACCATAGTAAAATTCCTGAGTATTTTGCGCAAATGGATAGTGTAGCTAAAAAAAGCTCTAAGGTTGCAGTAATTTCGGCGGGTTGGGATCCAGGAACCTTTTCGTTGGAGCGAGTTATGGGTACGGTTGTTATTCCTAACGCAAAAATGTACGGCTTTTATGGGCTTTCTCCCAAAGGCGGGCTTAGCATGGGACACTCGGATGCGCTACGTACTATAAACGGGGTCAAAGACGCACGGCAATATACGCATGCAATTGGTGAAGCGATTGAAAAAATTAGGAACGGAGAAAATCCGACATTTACGGCACGCGACATGCACTGGCGCGAGTGTTTTGTCGTTCTTGAAGAGGGAGCAGATAAAGAAAAAGTAACCCAAGAAATTGTTTCGATGCCGGGATATTTTGAGCCGTATCGTACCGTTGTTAATTTTGTCACCGAAGAAGAACTTAAGGCTCAATATGCTGGTTTCCCGCACGATGGCTTGGTAATTGGTGCGGGAGTTTTAGGCGGTGGCGAAAAGGCGCTTGTCGAGTACCGCAACACTTGGGAGAGTAACCCCGTTGCAACAGGGCATATTTTGGTGGCGCATGCACGTGCTGCGTACCGCCTTGCAGAAGAGAGAAAAACGGGTGCGTTTACCATTTTAGATATCCCGCCCGCATACCTAACGAATAAGAGTAGAGAAGAGCTTTTGCGTTCTTTTGTTTAATCGCTATTTTGAATTTGACGCTCTGTCTCCAATACAGAAAATAACTCTATGACTGTAAAGCTTCGCTTGCAACGCTACGGCACTAAAAAAGCACCTTATTATCGCATTGTTGCGGCATCTTCAACCGTAAAACGCGACGGTAAATTTTTAGAAATCGTGGGTCTCTACCATCCGTTGGTAAAAGACGACAAGCAAGTGCGTTTAGATAAAGAAAAAATTAGCGCATGGCTCTCAAAAGGGGCGCAACCTTCGGATACTGTAAAAAGCATCCTCTCTAAAGCAGGCATGTGGAAACCTTTTGCCGAAGTCAAAGCGGCTAAAAAAGGCGCAAAGAACAAACGCCTAAACGAAAAAGCAAGAGCCAAACGTAAAGCAGCTTAAACACGCGGAGTAAGTAAATAACGTGGATATCGACACTGAGAGAAACTCCGACCCCGCCTCGTTAGTGGAGTATATCGCACGTAGCCTTGTGCGCCATGCGGATGATGTACAAGTGGTGCCAGTAAAAAGTCCCGCATCGCTTATTCTCGAGTTGCGCGTCAATAAAGAAGACATCGGCATGATTATTGGAAAAGGCGGACGCATTGCAAAAGCGATGCGAGTACTTCTTAACGCGATTTCAATTAAAAAAATTATTCTCGACGACGGGCGTGAAGAAAAATACCAAAAAATTCTTCTCGAAATTGTCGACGAAGATTAACCAATACTTGTCCCAAGATATAACCCAAGACCCCCTTGTCGCTTTGGCGCGTTTAGGGGCGCCTGTAGGCGTGCGTGGCGGCATCCGCATTAGCCAGTGGGGTGTGCATTTAAAACACTTTATCCAAAAAGAAATATTTTTGGTGAGTACTTCTGAAAATATTGCACAGCCTTTAACAAATTACCGTATCCATTCTACGGAAACTTTGGTACACTGCGATATAAACCGTGTTTCTTTTTTATCGGTAAAAACGCGTGAAAATGCAGCGTTGCTCACCCACCTTTATATAGCGGCGCCTCTTGCAAGCCTTCTTCTTTTGGCGCAAGAAGAGCGAAAAGGAAAAAATCCTACATGGACAGATTTATACTTTTACGAAATTATAGGCCTTCAAGTTTTTGATACAAACACAAAAAGTTATATTGGAAAAATTACAGCGCTTGAGGATTTAGGCCTAAATACCCTTGTTTATATACAAAGCGAAAAAAATGGAAAATTTTTTAGCATTCCGCTCATGTATCCCTTTTGGGATAATGTCGATTTGGTAAATAACCGTGTTGGTTTGTCGCATTGGCAAGATTTTGTAATTTAAAAACATACTTATACTCTTTCTACTTGACGCCGCTCGGCATAGCTTGGCTTTTCACCCATGAAGTCCCTCACGAAGGTAGCGACAGCAAAAACTCCACAGCTATGGAATTCCGCAGCGCCGCGCCTGTATCCTAGCCCCACGTTAGACCCCATGTATACGCCTGTCGATCAAGTAGCAGTTGAAGAAAGGGTTGCCCGTTTTAAAACACGTAGCATCAAAAACGATGCGAAACTTGCGGGCATCCGTCTTGCAATTAGCATGATTGACCTTACCACTTTAGAGGGAAAAGATAGCCCAGGAAAAGTAATCCAGCTTTGCCAAAAGGCGCTTCGCCCGTCTGAGCTTCCTGGGGTGCCGCAGGTAGCGGCAGTATGCGTATACCCCAACATGATTCCCATCGCAAAGAAAGCGCTTAAAGGTTCAAAAATCCACATCGCGTGTGTTTCTACGGCGTTTCCTGCGGCGCAGGTGCCACTCGAAATTAAACTCGAAGATGTACGCCGTTCGGTAGACTTGGGTGCAGACGAAGTTGATATGGTTATTTCGCGTGGAGCGTTTCTTGCGGGCGAGTACAATTATGTATTCGATGAAATCGCCGCTGTTAAAGAAGCGTGCGGAAAAGCGCACCTTAAAGTTATTTTAGAAACAGGCGAGTTGGAAACTTTAGATAACGTGCGCCGTGCGAGTTTTATCGCCATGCGTGCAGGAGCCGATTTCATTAAAACTTCTACAGGCAAAGCAGCAGTAAATGCAACAATGCCTGTTACGCTTGTGATGCTCGAGTGCATCCGCGATTATTACGACGACACAGGAATTAAAATAGGCATGAAACCTGCGGGGGGAATAAAAACGTCTAAAGAAGCTTTGCACTACCTTGTGATGGTTAAAGAAACATTAGGCGACGCATGGCTTAGTCCCGATTGGTTTCGCTTTGGTGCATCAACCCTCTTAAACGATCTTTTGATGCAGTATGCGAAACAAATCAAAGGAAGCTACCAATCTCTTGATTATTTTTCGTTGAGCTAATGCAACTTGCTATTTTTGCGGGCGCAGGAAAACTACCGCGTATCGCTGTACAAAATGCGCAAAGGCGTAATCTTCCTTTTGTGCTTTACCATATTGCCGAGGCTATATTAGATCCAACCCTCCAAAAAGATACTTCAATTCGTTTGCGTAAAGTTTCTGTAGGTGAAATCCAAAAAGTAATGGGGTATTTGTTAGAAGATAAAATTACCCATATTGTACTTTTAGGTAAACTTGAAAAGCAACGTATTTTAGAAGATGTCGTGCGTGATAGCGAGGCGGAAAAAATTTATAGCACAGTTCCTGACAGAAGGGACGATTCGTTATTCCATGCATTTGCGTCGCTTTTACAAAAAGCAGGGATTGAAATTCTTGAACAAAAATTTCTTTTAGAAGGGTGTTTTTTACCTTCCGGAACTCATACCCAAAAAAAAGTCGAAACTCAAACTCTTTTGGACGACATCGAATTTGGTTATAACCTAAGCCGCCGTGTTGGAAGTTTAGATATTGGGCAAACGGCAATTGTGTGCGAAAAAATGATTTTAGCAATTGAAGCAATTGAGGGTACGGATGCTGCAATTGCACGTGCAGGAACAATACTAAAACACTACAAAGGTAAAAGTACTGGTGTCGTCTGTAAAACAGCAAAGGCGTCGCAAGACGCACGCTTTGATCTTCCCACCGTGGGAATAACTACTCTTGAAACGATGAAAAACTTCAACTTGGGCGCTTTAGTTGTTGAAGCAGCACAAACCCTTGTTGTTGACCCAAAGGAGTTTATAGAACGTGCAGACGCATTAGGGTTAATTGTTGTTGCGCGTTGAAGGCTATTTTTTTTCAGAGTTAAGGCGTGTGCCCACCCACTTTTCGATATCTTTAAAAATTTTATTACGGTTGAGCTCGTTAAAATTTTCGTGGTAGTTTTCGGGGTAATAGTCGTAGCGTAAAAGTTGTGGATCGATTTCGTGCGCCAAAGCTTCTGTAGCCTTTACGTCGGCGACAAGGTCGTTTCCAGCGACAACCATAAACAGAGGATCTTGCCATCTTGCCATAATTGTATATAACTGGTCTTGCGCTCTTAGGAGCTCATTTCCAAAACGTAATGAAGATTCGCTTGCACGCAATAAATCTTTTTCGTCTTGCCGGTGGCGTGCGGTAATTGTCGAATCGTGCGTAAGGCTTCCGGTAATCGAGGGCAGGGGCACCTTCATTTTAGGGAGAAGCGCCGCAAAAACTTTAGATAACATTATAAGGATCGGAGAAACTTTTATTGCATTACCAAAATAGGGGGATGACATAATGTATCCTTTAATTTGTTCGTCGCCTTGCGGACGTTTTTTGAGTGCAAAATGGGCTGCGATAAGGGCGCCCATCGAATGCGAAAGGATAATAATTGGCGTCTTGGGGTAACGCATTTTCGTCCATTGGATAAAAATTTCAAGATCGTCTACAAAAATGGAAAAAGAGGGGATATCAATACGCCTGTGGCCTGTGTGTCCGTTGAGGTCGAACGCTACAGTTGTCCAATTTTTCTTTTTAAAGTACAGTGCGGGAGTTACCCAATCGCCAGCATGCGCCATTCCTCCGTGGATTGCAACGAAAACAGCGTTTGGTTTATCAGAGCCCCAAATATGTATTTGTCTTTCGACGCCGTCGCTGCATCGAAAAAAAGTAAGGTGATCTTCATGGAAACGAGGGGGTGATTTTTTGGTGGGTTCTGCTTTTGCCATGGTACTCCTATGGAATATTATCGGAACATTTATATAATTTAGTGAAATGCTATTTTGCCGCATACGTGCATGTAAGCTGCAAGGTGGTGCGCTTCAAGCCAATCGCTGTGTGCGCGGTGCGTTTGCCAGATACGGTATCGGAAATCTTCAACGGCAATTCTGTTATTTTGTTGCCTGGCTCGATAAGTTGGCAGCTAAATTTGTCTTCTTTGTAGCCTATACCTAAAAAACCATCGCGTGCTTTTACCGAAAAGGTTAGTTCAACCTGTGGGCTATCTTTCCACTGCCATTCGGCGATTGGCCATAATTCGTAGGTAAAGCTTTGGTTCCATTTGCTTGTGCTAAAATAACCCAAATTGTATTCTAAGTACGAAAGTAATTGTTGGTATTCGATTTCAAGCACGCTTTCGCCCTCACCAAAGTGGATTTCGTGTTGTGCCTTTTGGCTTGCTTTTAGTTCGTCAGGACAGTAGGTACAGGAATCTCTTCTTTTAGGAGTAAAATTTTGTGCTTCTGAAACAAATTCTTTATTTTGGTAAATCCACCTAATTTTTTTTGCGCCCGAATAAATAAATTGTAGAAGAACTGTTGTTGAACGAGGGGAATGAATACGGTATTGGACTTTCGCGTTACAGTAACGCGCTGCAAATTTTGTGTAATCGTGTTTGCCTACAAAAGCTTCTGGGCAATCAAAGAAAAGTTTTTCGCCGAGAACCGTTAAATCGGCTTTTCCTGACGATAGTTGCATGGTTACACGTTCAATACGAATAGGCGCACGCATATTGGCAAAAAGCGTATTTATAGGCAAAAGACAAAAAATAAAAAGTGCTTGGCGTCGAATCATAAACGCCCAATGGACACACCGTATATGTCGGCAAATCTTTTTGCTAAAACCAAGACAGCGCTTTACCTTATTATGGACGCAGAAGCATGCGCCGCACGGGGAATAAAGCTCCACGATTTTTTTCAAGGTGCGGTAGATGGTGGCGTCGGGATTATCCAGTACCGCCATAAAAATGTAGGCGTAGATTTATACGAAAAAAATCTTCAAGAATTTTTTGAGGAATGTAAAAAGCGAGAGATTATCCTTATACTCAATGACCATGCAACCCTTGCGGAAAAATATGGACTTCCTTTGCACATTGGCCAAACAGATTTTCTTCCTCCCAACCTTGCCGTTCCTTATGGTAGGTCGGTGCATAGTATGGATGAGCTTTCAGTTGCGCTTTCGGGAAACCCAAAACCTTCGTATATCGCATTGGGTTCAATGTTTGTAAGCGCGACAAAGCCAGAGCTACCGCCTGTGCGTGTTTTGGCGCCAATCGTTCTTGAAAAAATAGATATTCCTTTAGTACTTATTGGAGGAATTTCTCTCGAGAATGCGTCACGCCTACCGCATTCGAACCGCGTATTCTACGCGATTATTGGGGACGCGTTTCGTTTCGGAGCAACACGAAACGGTATCGAACGCTATGTACAAAGCTGGCTTAACCGCACTGCGACTTCATAGCTTTTACCATTTTTTTTCCCAAACGTCCAATAATGAAAAAAGATTTTTTTTCATTATTGCAAATGGCATTTCAGTTGTAGGAGGGGGAAGTGTGGTGTCTTTTGGGTCGCGTAAAGCAAGGCAATCACGCCACATGGAGTACCACTCGTGCGACATCTCCAAGTGGAATTGCAAACCCAACGAGTTTTTGTAGGTGAATCCTTGATTTGTTACCGTAGAACCTTCAAAAAGTTTTTCAAAATTTTGTGGCAAAGTAAAAGTTTCTCCATGCCAATGAAAAACGTCCCATGGATTTTTATCGAGAGTTGCTTCTTTAAAGTAAGCGTGTGTGAGTACAGGATTAACTTGCCCAAAACCGTGTTCAGCAACACCTTGCGCAACAGTTGCTCCCATAACTTTGGCGATGGATTGTGCGCCTAAGCAAATACCCAACACGGGACGGTTTGCCTGGACAAAATCGGCGGTGAGCGCTAGGGACGTATTCATTATCCACGTATCGTCGTTAACCGACATACTACCACCCATAACGACAAGAGCATCGTATGCCGTTAGAGAATTTGTAGGAGGCCTTTGCCGGTGCGTTAGGTTAACGTAAAAAGTTGAGTGTCCTTTATCCTTAAGCCACTCGGCAACTGTTCCCATACCTTCTTCGTCTTGGTGTCTAAGTACAATAAAACGCATTATGTTCCTCTTATCTTTTTTTTCAACTTTATGAGAAGATCGAAAAATGCCTTTGCTTCGTCAAGACGAGCCCAATGTGCAAAAAGGATGTAGATACAAACAGCTATGGGGATTACAACCGATAATTGTAGCAAGGCTTGTGTTGGAAAAATATTTTTTTGTAAAACTAAAAGAATAACCGTAAAGAAAACATTTAATCCTACAATTTTACTAATTTCGACAAAGAGGTTTTTAACCGAACGCAATGAACGATTTTTAATCAACAAGGTGGCGTATACTAAAACGCCGCACCACGCTGCAAGGGCAGAGCCTAAAGCAAGGCCACCGTGTAAAAAATACTGCATCAGGAAAAGGCTGAACAAAAGATTAAGTACAAGCGTTGCTGCGGTAATAATAGCTGGCGTACGTGTATTCATGCGTGCATAAAGAGAAACAATAAAAAGTTTTTGTAAACTATACGCCAAAATTCCCGGGGCGTAATACATAAGCGCGGTTGCGGTAACTTCTGTCGATCTTTTTGTGAAGGCTCCCCGTTCAAAAATAAGCCGGATAATCGGTTCGCTAAAAACAATAAGACCAGATACGGCTGGGAGTAAAAAAAACAAGTTGAGACGAATTGAATACGAAAGATTTTCTGAAAAGTGTGTTCCTGTTAAATCTTCTTGATAAAGACGCGATAGTTGGGGTAGGCTTGCTGTTGCAACTGCAACACCAAATATTCCAATGGGTAGTTGGATGAGCCTGTGCGAGTACGTAAGCGCAGAAACAGCCTCGGGAACTTTGTCCATAAGCGAGGTCGCTAAATACACGTCGATAAGCTGCCCCAGTTCTTGCATCGATGCCGCAAACGCCGCGGGTAGCATCATTGAGCCCAAAAGTTTTAACGCGTTATGTTTAAAGTGAAAACTGTACCGGGGCTTTAAACCACGTCGGTGGACTGTATAGACTTGGAAAATAACCTGTACAATTGCCGCCAAAAGAGTTGCGTAAGAAAAAACATAAATTGCACTTATGCCAAATGTACCGTGAGTATAGCGAATGTACGCAGCGTAGGCGCCAAAAACGATAAGGATAACGATGTTAAGGAGTGCAGGCCCAAAACTTGCAGCCCAAAAAATTTTATGCGCATATTGAATGCCCATATAAAGCGATGCAACGCTCATTAAAATTAGGTATGGAAAAAGAAGCTGGCTTAGTTTTATTGTAAGTTGCATCTCCTCAGCGGTAATTTTTTCTCCCGCTAAAATAAGCGGCAGGAAGTAAGGTAAAAGAATTATTACAACGATTGTAACTATACCCATCGTTAACGCCGTGAAGACAATAATAACACCTGCGGCAATATTTGCTTTCTCTTTGCCTTCGGCAGAATATTTTGAATAGAGAGGCACAAAAGATTGCGAGAGCGCCCCTTCTGCAACAAGGTTACGCAGCATATTGTTTAACCGAAACGCGATGTCAAAAGCGACCGAAAGGGGACCTGTTCCAAATGCGTACGCTTTGAGGACATCGCGCATAAGGCCAAACACACGCGAGAGGGAGGTGAATAGAGAAAAAATTGAAGAGTGTTTGAGCGTCTCGCGCTCGTGATTTTTTCTTGTAGAGGGCATGCTGTTCTCTTAAAAATTTGCTATGCCCGAACCCACGCCGCCTTTAAAGACAGTTCTGCTAAGCGTACGATCCGTTTTTACTCCACGAGTTCCTATAATAATGTTTCCCATTCCGTCGTCTATGGTCACAGCGACGTTCGAGTAAAGAGAGTTTTTGGATTCATCCCAAAAAAGTTCTTCGGTCTTAAGTCGCCTATTGTGTGGAGCGTTGACGAGAACATTGCCGGAGATTTGCATAAATTTATTTCCTTTTTGGAGGATTACTTTTTTGGCGTTTATAATAGTCGATTTGCCATAATCGCGCGATTTAGGGTTTGTTTCAAAGTATTCGAGGCGGGTATTAAAAAGGTATGTTTCGTCGCGTATTTGCACGAGGTAAGCTTCTTCGGCTGCAGTACGCCACAGCAAGTGTCCATCGCGGAATGCCTCTGCGGTAAAGTTCCGTAGGGTTGCATCGGCTCCCGTAATTTTTTCGGTGTGTGTAGGGTCTTGAATAAACGCAGATTCTTTTTTGCACGCGAAAAAAGAGCCTAAACAGTATAGAGCAATAAAGAAAAAATTTGCTTTTCTAAATTTATCGACGCATCGAATATACATTAAATTTTGCTCGAAAGTAAGCAACTTTCGACGCCAAATTGGTAGTTTGTAACATTGCTACAACGAAATTCTAATCCATGAAGATGTTGACCGAATACATAATTTTATACAAGATGCTATAGAAATTATGAATTTTATTTCGCTCATCTTTTTACTCTTTTTCATCGCCACTTTCCTTATCTATTGGAACATCCCCAAACGCGCGCGGGTGGGATTTCTTATTTTCGTCTCTCTCTTTTACTATGGGTTTTATAGCCCTGCATTTTTAGCGCATTTTATTTTCGTCATTTTACTCAATTATGCCTTTGTGTATTTCACCCAAAAAACTAAAAGCCGTGCGTGGGTGGCGTTGGGGGTCACTCTCAACATCACGCACTTAGTTTTTTTCAAATACTTTAACGCTCTCTTTACGCTCCTTGCGCCTGCGGTGGGTGTCGCCACACCTGCGACCTTCAAAGTGGTGATGCCGCTCGCGATTAGTTTTTACACGTTCCAGTTTATTGCCTTTCAAGTCGATGTGTACCGTGGCACCCAAGGGAATAACCCCAAATACCCACAGGTGGACGTTTCACTTTCCCGGTACACTCTCTTTATGCTCTTTTTTCCGCACCTCATTTCAGGGCCAATTTTGCGCTCATCAGATTTTTACGCGCGCATCGGTGACGAACAATTAAACCGTGAAAGCCAAGTCAGTGGCGTGTACCTCATTGCGTTGGGACTTTTCAAAAAACTTTTTATCGCCGATGCAATCGGTTATTTTATCAACCCTGTTTTTAAGGCGCCGTTGGATTATGGCAGCGTCGACACTCTCCTCGTAATTTTTGGGTATAGCGCACAGCTCTACACCGATTTTTCGGGGTTTATCGACATGGCGCGCGGCATGGCAAAACTTTTTGGGTACGATTTACCCGCAAACTTCCGCAGTCCTTATTTTTCAACAAGCTTTTCTGAGTTTTGGGCGCGTTGGCACATCACCCTCTCGGTGTTCATCCGCGAGTATTTGTACATCCCGTTGGGGGGCAACCGTGTGGGACTCGTCCACCAATACTTCAACCTCATGACGGCGATGGTGCTCTCGGGGATTTGGCACGGCGAGACGCTCAATTTTTTTATTTGGGGCGCACTCCACGGCGTATACCTGTGCGCCGAGAAAATTTTGAAAGTCTCCAAAAATGCTGAAAATTCTTTTAACTGGTTTGTACGCAACAGTTGGGTTGTTTTGGGTTGGAGCTTCTCTTTAATTTTTTTCCGCTCGCCCGATTTTGAAACCGCGACCCAAATACTCAAACAGGTGTTTGTATGGCGACCGGCTACCCTTTCGTGGGGACTTGTACTTCTACTTATTATAGCCACTTGGCTCATCCAATTTTTAGAGATGCGCCGTGAAAAAATTTTAGCCGCGCTTATTCCACGCGCGAGGATAGTTATCCCTGCATTAGCGGTGCTCTTATGGTTTTTAATTTCACGCGTACAAATCCCCAACGAGGCGTTTATCTATGTCCAATTCTGAAGTCGAAAAAAAAGCAATATCTAAAAAAAAATGGTGGCTTTATTTTCCCATTCTCACCCTTGTCTTACTTTTTGCCGCCGATAAATTATTACTCCTCAAAAAAGATAAGGTAACCGGTATTGCAACGGGGAAGGGGATTTCCCTCAACGAAACGGCAAGAATCCGCTTGGATAAAGAAGCCAGCTTTGCCGCGTACCGTCAAAGTTGCCGCGAAAGGTGCCGCACCATCGTTGTTTTCGGCAGCTCGCGCTCCGAAAGGTTCAATTTATTGAAACAAGAAACCCGCCTTTCCGAATACCTCACCGCCGCACAAAAAAAGCAAATTATGGATACACAATTTTTAGTGTATGCACAGGTGGGTGCGCAAATGGCAGTGTACTACCACGCACTCGACCATCTCTGGAAAAAGAATTTAATCCCTGACGCGATTGTGTTGGAAATCGGCCCCGAGCTTTTAGAGTTAGAGCACAAAAATAACAACGGCAAATCGGAGTTTCTCTTTAGCGACGAATACGACTATGATTACTATACGTTTTTAGCCAAGTATGGAAAAAAATCGGTGCGTGACGAAGCCATCGCCCGCCTTGCATTCGCTGGCTATGCACTAAAGCCGCGCCCCGAGCTCCTGGTGTACGACTATCTCCCTAAAATACAAAACGAAGAACCGGAATATAATATCATCGAACGCTACCACCGCAGCTATAAAGATTATTTAGAAAGCGACCTTGTGGGGAAATTGCGCGACGAGCGCATCGGCCAGTTTGTGGCAATGTACTCGAATAACTATAAAATTTTTGCGGTCGATCCCTTGATGGACGAATCGCTGCGCCGCATCGTAAAAATGGCGAATGAAAAGAATGTGCCGATACTCCTTTATCGACCCTTTGTGCATAAAGAACTCGCCGCCGTGCTCGACAAAACACCGTACGCTCCGGCAATCCACCGCTACGAGCGCGAGCTTACGGGCAAGCGTGTTAAGTTCTATTACGACTCGCAAGACAACTACCGCTGCAAGTACTGGTCGGATGCGAGCCACTTTTCCACGCGCTGCACCCCAGAGGTAATGCACCACTTACTCGGTGTGTTGGGTATGTATTAGAAATCGAACGCGGTATGCACACCCAACGAAAATACGAGTGGTACAATTTTTAAATCTTCGTGTTGGTTACGTGAAATAGGCAGCATTAATTGTGATTCCAATTTAACGTTTTTTATACCTAAACGCAGTAACACTCCTGGTTCAAAAGATACACCCGACGCCGCCGCCCAATCATCGTAAGCAGAAACTTTTGTGTATGCTATTTGGGTGAGAAATGCAATATCAAAATAACTGCTGGTATAACCTAAATTAAATTGCCCATAGTAGCGCTGTGATTGACGGTGGGCACCGGCAACATTATAGCGACCGCCGCCAGCTCCACCGTACATTTCAAAAACACCACCTGTGCTAAATGGAAAAAATGCACCCAAGGCGCCAAAGCCTTCGATAGAGTTTTCTTCGTTATTTTTACCGCCGCCCGGAAAAGAGCCAGATGCCGCAACAGCAATATGCTTATAGAATGCATACGCAGCGTGTAAATCAATACCGCTGGTAGAAAAAACACCGCTTGCTTTAAGGTCACCCTGCTTACGCATTAGCGGTACATTTGCAGAGGGCACATAATAGCGCGGCGATAGGCAATTTGTTGCCATGGCTAAAAAAAGAAAGAGAATTGTTTTTGGAACAAATTTGAAGACAGCACGCGACCTATTACCGAAACGTTGCGTATTGGGATTGTAACGACTTTTAGGAAATTCGCCGTTTTTGTAAACGCACATAGAATTATTTTACCGACGGTGTTTCACATAATTATTTAACCACGACCAATAATCGGGTTGCATAAAGACATCCCCTTTGTGGCCAATGACGGTAATTTCGGGAACAGAGTAAGGGTGGTTTGCTTTAATAAAATCAATTACTTGGCTTTCAACAAGACTTGCCGACTTAATGATGAGCTTATACTCCTCGTCGTGAACGATTTTACCATCCCAGTAATAAACCGACTGTACTTTAGGAAGAATATTTACGCAAGCAGCGAGTTGTTTTTCAACAAGCTCGGTGGCGATTTTCTCCGCGAGATTTTTGTCGGGTAAAGTAGTTAGAATAACAAGCGGACTTACACGTTTTCCAATAATATTAAGTGTGCTCACTTTTTTCAACACCCAGCCATTTTATTATTTTTGTGCTGTTGTTGGTTTTTGGAGTACTTTCTCTTCGCTTGGAACAGCGTAATAATATTCGGGATTATTTGAGAACGTGAGAAATCCGACGTAATCTTCAAATTTAAAATAGTACGTAAGGGGATCTTTTTCCGATTTTTCGTAATTAGAATTTGAAATTTTTATGTTATCTGGTTTTTGGTAACCATAGTAGCGTACTAAGAGCCTGCGTAGCGAACGTTGTATATTCATTTCAAGAAATTGTTTACGCATCTCTGGAGTGTCTTTACTTTTATCGATATCGTCTTTTGTTTTAAAATATTCGTCGCGTATTGGACCGGCAGAAAGTACTCCAACGGAAAAAATAAAAAACAGAAGCGCCCCTGTTATGTGTTTCATAGTTACTCCTCTTGGTTAGGTATATGTTTTTCGCCAAGGCGATTTTCGACCCCAGCAAAGATACGCTTGATATTAGACTTATGCTTGTAAATCACAAAAAGGGCTGCAAATACGGTAAATACGAAAAGCTCGGTATGTTCGCCCAGATTGTACTTTAAGAAAAAAGCGAATGGAAGCGTGAGCGCGGCAAGTATAGAACCTGCGGAAACCATCCGAGAAATGAAGACGGTGACGACAAAAACAGAAGCACAAACCGCAATCGGTATAGGAAGAAGAGCCACCATGACGCCAAAACCTGTAGCGACTCCCTTGCCACCGCGAAAACGTAGCCAAACAGGGTAGATGTGCCCCACGAGACAAAAGAGCGCTCCCAAAATTGAATACCTTTCGAGTAGGGGATCCGTTTGTAACCAAGCGTGTTGGATAATGAGAAGGGGAATAAGCCCTTTAAGCGCATCGAAAACAAGAATTCCAATACCCCATTTTTTGCCGAGAAGGCGCATCGCATTTGTTGCGCCAACATTTCCAGAACCGGTGTCGCGAATATCTTTGCCAACAACTATGCGTGTGGCGATATACGCAGTTGGTATAGAACCCGAAATGTAGCAGATGCCCACAACCAAAAGCGCTGTAATTAAATCCACGTGAAAGCTTTAGGGATGGCAGCAGTGCGTCAATTAATTGAATGTTGCAGCTAAGTCGCCCTTGTCGGTTTGTACGATGAGGGTTTTGCCGTGATCAACCAATGCAAGATTTTGGGGAGTGCTTCCCAGTTGCCAGTAGTACACAGGTTCGCCGTTTTCAGCACGGATAAGGGTTACAATTGGACCATCTGCCACAGCGAGATAGTTTTTGTTCGCTGTATATTGAGTATCGCGTGTAAATGAGTTCATCCAGCTTAAGTCGCCGTTATTGTCAAATGCCCACAATTGGGTTGTGTCTCCGTTTTGGGTTGGAGTGATAACATTATTTGCGGTTACAATAGGAGTGTCGGTTGCAAACCCTGCGGTGTCTCGCTCCCAAAGGAGATCGCCACGCAGTGCATCGAGCCCTAAAACACGTTTGCCGGCGGCAATTGCGTAGAGGTATTTTCCGTCGCTATCTACAGCAGGTTCGATAGCGCTGATTTTTTGGTCGGTTTGCAGCATATAGGTGATGCTGCCATCTTTTACATCGAGTCCGTAGATACGGCCATCGGCGCATGCGATAGTGATAATTGAGTCTTGGACCAAAAGTGGCGATACGTCGATGCGGTCAGAAAGTTCTTGTTGCCATATAAGGCGCCCTGAGGTTCCATTAAAAAAATAGATACTTCCTGCAGCGCTCGCAAGAGCGACATAGGCAGTGCTATCTTTTATAAAAACAAGCGGCGCCGAAGTAGTCGCAATTTCGGGAAGAAAATAACGCCAGAGCGTTTTACCCATCGCGGTCTTTGCGCGTAGCGTATTTGTGAGGTCTAGCGTAAGGTTGAAATTTGTTCCAAAGGCGGGCTTTACACTTTTTGCCCAAATGACAGTATCCCCTTTGGGAGTAATTTTTTGTATGTCGTCTTGAAAAAAGGAAGCGTCGGGAAGCCGCGACATAAACCCCACACCGCTTGATAAAAAAAACAAACCAACAATGGCGGGTAGTACGGCAATACGTGGGATTAAACTACGTATACGCCTTTTATAGACACCGGCAGCAATACCCTGTGCGTTGAACTTGTGCGCTGTATTTAAGGTAGGCTTTAGTTTTTGTGAAAGGTAGGTTAGCTCACGTTCCATACACTATCTTACACGATAGCCCAAAAACGTCTATAAAAAAGCAGGAGTTTGCCCTATACCCATTGAATAATACGTTTTTTTTCGATAAGAGTACCGCAAAAAGTAAATCCATCTACCTTTTCCTCAAGAAAAAGCGAAAAATCGGGTGAAACAGAGGCGGGAACGCTTGCATAACATCCCAAACGGGGATAAAATACGTAAAGTGATCCATCCTTCAAATTTTGGATTATTTTTGCGCTATGGCTTGGTAACGTGTCGAGGTTATCGAAAGTAAGAATATTTTCATCTACACGAAAAACGCTTAAAAGCGGGCCTTCGACGGTGATATACCCTTTTTCGGCAAACTGGCGGAATGTTTGGTAGATATAGACGCCTTTCGTATCCCTAAAAAGGTTTTGTTTAAAGTGCGAAATGATATTGTAGTTGATTATAGGTTTTTCGCCAGTGAACCACGTACCCGCACGCGAAACGCGCACATTCGTAAATTCTTCACGTGCATGCGCGTGTTCTTGAATTATGCCATTATTCTTGGCGTCTTCTGTCAAAGGTATTTTGGTTTAAAATCGAAGTAGTGATGCGACTTAAGCCAACGGATGGTGCGTGAGCGTGCACGCATCACAATTGATTCTGTCACTGCACCTTTTTGGTTGAACCGTACGCCGCGTAGCATTTCGCCGTCGGTCACTCCAGTGGCGCAAAAAAGAACGCTGTCGCCTTTTGCGAGTTCTTCCATAGAAAAGACTTTGTCGGGCTCTTGGATACCCATTGTGACCGCACGTTTGCGTTCGTCGTCGTTACGGAATTTTAACTGTCCTTGGAAGTCTCCCCCCATGCATTTGAGCGCAGCGGCAGACAAAACCCCTTCAGGTGCGCCGCCGATACCAAGTAAAATGTCGACGGGGGAGTCATCCATGCACGTTGCAATTGCGCCCGACACGTCGCCGTCGCCAATGAGTTTAATGCGGCAACCAACTTCGCGTACTTCGCGGATAAGGTCGTCGTGGCGTGGGCGGTCTAAAATACACACCGTAATGTCTTCGACGTATTTGTCGAGCGCACGTGCCAAGCGTTTAAGCGTCAATGGAATGGGGTCTGTAATGTCGAGTGCGCCCTTTGCAGCAGGGCCTACTGCAAGCTTGTTCATGTAGGTATCGGGTGCGTGGAGAAAGCAACCTTTGTCGGCAACGGCGATAACCGTTGTTGCGTTGTAACCACCCTTCGCGGTAATTGTCGTTCCCTCCAGTGGGTCGAGCGCAATATCTACGGGAGGTCCGCCTGCACCCACTTCTTCGCCAATATAAAGCATGGGCGCCTCATCGCGTTCCCCTTCGCCGATAACGATTTTACCGGTTACGCTTACAGAGTCGAACGCTTTACGCATTGCATCGACGGCTGCTTGGTCTGCAATTTTTTCGTCGCCTTTTCCCATTTGGCGTGCTGCTGCAAGCGCGGCAGCTTCGGTAACGCGTACAAACTCAAGGGCGAGGTTGCGATCCATAGTTATCTCCTTTATTTTCCTGGGGGTTGAGTAGCGGGAGTTTTTTGTTCTTTTGCACCTGCTGGTGTTGCTGTGTTATTGGGGGTAGCGTTATTTGCCGGCGCTGCAACACCTGCTGCTTCTTTATTAAGGTGTTCAATCGCTGCTTTAGAGGAGTGCTGCGACGATTTGATTGCAGCTAAGCTGAAGCTGATGATTAAAAACGCGGCGGCAAAACCGCCAGTGATTTTTGTGAGTGCATCGGCAGACCCACCGCCAAACGCTGTTTGTGCTCCAGAACTAAACATTCCACCAGCGGAACGGTTGGATTGCAGTAGAATGATAATAATCATGAGGATTGACACAACCACCAAAAGTACGGTTAGTATTGTCGCAAGTATATCGAGCATAGGTTAGGATAGTCTTTTTTCACAGGGCGTCGAGCGTAATTAATTTTTGTAACCCACTGCTAAGGCCGCTGGATAAAAGCGGCGTCTTGAGTGATACGCATTATACATGCGCTGCACATTTTTAAGAACTGTGCCAAAATACGCGCGAGCGCGCCTCCGAGCTCGGCGGTACTTTTGAATACGAAGGCAATCCCCCTCAAGGCGGTGCGTGTGTTCGGGTGGCGTTTGGTGTGGTGTGTAAAATCACTCTGGCGTAAGTAATAGGCGCGATGCGGCACCGTCGGCAAGCACGTCGACGGGAATCGAGCGGTCGAGAGTGACGAGCTGACCCTTAAACTCGTCGCGCATCCGGTTGACCAAATTCATGGTTACTTTAACTCCCTTGCGTGGTTTTGGAAATACCGGAATACCTTTTATGATTTGTACGCCGGCACTCTTTCTGTCTTGCAGGGCTTCTTTGGCGAGTTCAGATATAATCGTCCCCATCGAAGTCTTTCGCTGGCGTGCCAGAGTGCGAGCTAGTGCTAAAAGATCGTTATCGATGTTGAGCGTCGTGCGCGGAGCTGTCCAAAAAGTCCCGAACCGCGCTGCACAGGCGCGGCAGCAACGCGAAAACAGGCCATTTATGGCCGCTCGGCGTGCGATTTGCTTGCCAAATCGCTGCGTTTTCGTGTTGCAGGGGACTTTTTAGACAGCCCCACATCATCCATCATGTCAAGGATACACAGAAATTTTTCATATTTCTTCCCTACTCCCCAATTCAGGGGATTGACAAACGCGTTTTTTTGAGTATAGTTAAAAATCAAAAAAATTGCTGGTACTTGAAAAAAAGCTATACGCTGGCACGCCAGAGTGCGTGCCAATGCCAAGAGTATTCCCGACACCTATTCCGTAACAGGAGTTTTCTGCAATGCTCCGGCAAGTCCCACGGCGGCGATGGGTGTGGCGGTGTCATTTCTATTTGTATAATTTTGAATGCGTACCAAGTGCAACAAAAAATACTACATTTTCTTTAACGGTATAATGCGCACGCCAATCACCGCCAAAAGAAATAGAACGATGATTTTTCCATTCTCCCGTTAAGGGGTGATTGTAGAGATTTGGATGGTGTGGTTCTGAGCTAAAAAGTAAAAGCGCTTCTTTAAGGCGCTTCTTCTGGGCGGGCTTTAATTGCTTCGCCTGCTTCGTAAATGTTTTATGAAAATCAACAATCATAGCGAATCAAGAAACGCTTTCATTTGCTCTCTGTTCTCGACTCGTGTAGTATTTTTTCTCTTTTTGTAATCTGCTTCTGCCTGTTCAATAATTTTTTCTAAATACGGGCTCGGTTGTATTTCTGCTTGAAATGAAACTTGTCGCGACCGCAGCATTTGCTTAATAGAAGCATGGATTAACGCACTTGCAGGGATACCAATTTGACCGGCAAAGGTTTTCAATTCTTGCCGCGTGGTTTGATCGATTCGAATATTCATCGTAGCTGTTTTTCCCATTGTTGGTTGTATACCTATTGCATACCGTTTGTCAATACATATTTCTTTCCTACTCCCCAATTCAGGGGATTGACAAACGCGTTTTTTTTAGTATAGATTCACAGGCACCGTATGGGATTCGCTGACCGCTGATACCGGAAAAGCAGCAGATAACTTGGGTTGGCTTGGGTTTAGTATAGGGTATGTGAATGGATAAAATAGGATTGACGCTTCAAATGAATGCCACACAATTCGTTTCACCCATCAACCTTGTACCCGACGCGCGTCTTTTCTTAAGGAGTAAACTATGGGTGTCTCGAAAAAAATTCTCGCCTTCGCCGCAATTCTCGCGCCGCAAATTTGTTTTGCAGACGCGCGTTTCGTATCAATGCACGGCAAGGTGCAGGTCTTTGAAAATGGCCGCTGGGTAAAAGCCACGCTCTCGAGCCGCCTGACAACAGAGTCGAGTGTGCAAGTGGGATACAGAAGCGGTGCGGTTGCTGCGATCAAAGACGGTAGTCAGGTGGCGATTAAAGAAAATAGCGTCATAAGTTTCAACAGCCTTGCCACCGACGGCAAATCGCCGCGCTCTGAAATTTTTGTTGTCCAAGGCGGGGTCAGTGCATTTGTTAAAAAACCAGAAGTCGCAGCTAAGAATCGATTTTATGTGCGCACGCCCACAGTCGTCGTCGGCGTGCGCGGCTCTTTTTTCGAGTTAGCGAAAAACGGCGAGCAGCATTTCGTGACTGCCGTTGAATCGCCCGCTTTTATCAAGGCGAGCGTAACGGAGACAACGACGCGGGAACGGCTACAAAAGGCTTTCGCTGTATTGGAACGGGCGTATCTTATCGACCGCGACGAAGCGCGGCGTCTTGAGAGCCGCATACGCGATACGAAAAATACCCAAGACACTGAAATTTTACGCGCCGTTAGTAATCCCACTTTTGAGAGGGATGACATGAAAGCGGCGATTAAAAATATTAACGATCACAAAACCCTCGTGCACGAACTCATTGAGCGGCAAAAACAAGTCTATGCGGCAGGTAACGATACAAAAGCTTCTGCGCATGCAATGCTGAGGGTACGCGCACTCACAATGCTGCAACTTGCATGGGCTGAGATGGCGTATAAGGCAGAACTCAATGCGTACTTAATTGCCCAAAAACAGAGTGATAAGAAAGAAGATAAGGACGAAGATGATGAAACTTTTTTAAACACGATTGGGCTCACCGTCGTACCGCAGGGGGATTCTGCGCGAGCTGCGGATGAAATCCGCGGGCCGCTTTACCAACGCACTTTTGATTCGCGTGCAGAGCGCAATTTTGGCGCAGGTATAACATCCGCCGAGCAACACTTCTTGGGGGTGAATACCGATTCGCAGGCGGGTTTTGGTAACGACGTGCAGGGGCTTTACAATTCGATCAATGCGGTGACGCAGCCTTCGGAGACAGGCGAGCCGACACTGCGGAAATTTTGATAGGGAGATAAACCATGAAAAAATTAATAAGACTGGTAGCCTTGATAACCATCATCGCGCTTGTTACCGCCTGCGCCAAAAAAGAAATTCCCGATATTCCAGTAAAGGGCATGGCACGTTTTTCTTTGAATGGCGGCGCAGCAATTTCGCAACCGAATGTTGATGATTACAACCCGCAGGTTTTGCAGACGGGCGACAATTACCTCGTACTCGTCTTCGCCTCGAACCGAAGCTGCGCGGGGTGCACAGGGCATAACCTCTTTATTAGCCGTTCGAGCGCAGCGTACAACAACGACTCTGTTTTTCCCGCGTTTGAAAATCCCACTGTGGTGACTCTCACCGGCACCCCGCTCAACTACACAAACCCCATCGCGTTTGCGGCAACTCTCACCGGTAACAATGTGCGGATTTTCTTAACCAACGCGGGCGGCACCGTGCAGCAGACAGCGCCGATTATCCCCGGCGGCTCGACCGACACGACGCTCACGACGATCGCCAATACCGCAGGGCAAAACTCGACGGTACTCGGTGTCGATTCGACGGGCAATCGGCTCTACACACGGCAGGGAGGCACACTAAGTTCGGTCAACCACGCGAGCGCGGGCGACGCTTTAGGGCAGGTCGCCACGGGGCATAGCGCGGCGTCGATCACGAGTGTCGATCCGGCGTTTACAAATGGCTACGAAAGTTTTTTTGCGCTCACCGACGGCACCATCACCAGTATGTCGCACTACGGCAACGGCGGTAACTTAGTTTCGGTCAATACCGCAATCGCCAAAGCAAAATTAAATGCGCGCTACGCGAGCGTGATGCGCGGCGGTGGATTCAAAGGCGGTCTCATGTTCGTCTCCGCTGTCGAAGCTGGGGGCAGCACGCAAGACCTCTACGTCGTCGATGGACTCACCGTGTGGCAAATGTGGCAGCAGATCAACCCGAAACCCCCCGGACCGCCGGCGGGCGGGGGTGGAGCACCGACGACGGCAGCCGACCCCGCGTTTTCTCCTGTGGCGGGACACTATGCCATGCCCATCAGCGTCACGATGGCATCGACGACTGTGGGCGCGACGATTTGTTACACGACCGACGGCGTGACCGACCCCGTTTGCAATGCGAGCGCAGCATGCACAACCGGTTCGACGTATGTGAGTGGTGTTAACGTCAGCTACACCACGACAAATTTCCGAGCGCGCGCCTGCAAGGCTGGTCTTTCCGATTCGGCGGTCGTGAGTGCAACGCATGTTTCCGATGTTACGCAGCCGTGGGCGCCTACGTCACCTTTTGCCGACGGCACAAGCGCTTCACAAGTACAGGTGACATGGGCGCAATCGACCGACAATGCCACCCCACAGGCGCAGATTGTCTATGAAATCTGCCAGTCGACGACGAACGGCGGATGTAACACCTTCACGGCAACTTTTACCTCTGCGGCAGGCGCAACCTCATATTACTCTAACGGACTTTCTCCCTCGACAACCTACTATTACCGTATACGTTCTCGCGATTTGGCGGGTAATACGAGCGGTTATACAGCGCAGGTGAGCGCGGCGACATCACCTTGAGGAGATTTTTTCCAGAAGCCACGGGTTTAAACCCGTGGCTTCTAGCGGCACAAAGGAATACGTAAAAAACAATGGCGAATATAAATTCAATAATGCCCGCGGCACTGGACGATTTCGATCGCCGCGTCAGTCACACGATACACCAGACGATGTTCGTCGTTAATTCGACGCGACCAGCAACCAGCAAGATTTCCTTTCAACGGTTCGGGTTTACCGATACCCTGAAACGGATCACGCTGGATATGTTAAATGAGATCGATAATTTTTTGTGCAATGCGCTTATCTTCGCGAATCCAATACGACAAATCGTCCATGGAGCGCGCTTCGAAGGTCGCACACCGATTCATTTACCCTCGTCTACATATTTCTGCAATTCTTCCATAGTAAATGAAATAACTTTACCGGCATTTAAATCCACAATCGATTGCAGCAGCCGTTCGCGGTTTTTCGGCGACGACAACAAAAACTCCGTCTCGTCCATTGCACCGCCTTCGACGCGCACGGTAATTTCCTGGTTGGGAAATAGCCTTTTTATCCCCTCAACGAAATTCATATCCAATTCGTTACTATTCAATCGAATCGTCGCCATCGCGTGCTCTGCCGTCATGGCGGTAATATACCCACCGGCGATTCGTTATGGCAATAAAAAAGTGAGATAACAAATGAAAACGCGAAACCTAATTTTAGCTCTGCTCGCTCCGGCACTGCTTGTGGCTCAAGACCTCAACATGAACAATCTCATTCTCGACGAAGAGCTGTCTGCCATCCGTGCGATTACCGTTACCAAGAAGGCGACTTTTTCCGATTTGTGTAAGATTGTGCTGATACACGCGAACCAATTGGAAAAGTACGCGACCGACGAAGAACGCTGTGCACGCGTCAAAGAACTTAGCGTCTACGATACCGCGTCGGTGGATCATATTCACCTCATGCCGCTCACCAAAGGCGCAGCGCTCAAAGCAGCAATAAACCTGCACGGTTTAGAAAAAACGCTCACGTTTCGACTTTTGGGTTGGGAATGGTACGCGATGCAAAACGGTGAGGCATTGGGGCTTATCGAAAAAGGCTCGAATAGTTGGGATACCATATCCGGCGAAGAGCTCATCAACGTAATGGATGCGGCGATGGCTAAAGCTGCTGAGAAAAAAGGCTGGATGCAAGAAAAAAATCCGTACAAAGAATTTGGTTTCGACTCGTACAAAGACATGGATGCAAAATCGAAAGCGTTAGCACCGGTACCACTTCCCAATGACGCCGCAGCAGAAAGTGAAAGCAAAGGGACAAATACAAAAGGCAAAGAAACAGGAAATTAAGGAATTAAAATGAAGGATTTTTTTCGGTACAAATTCGTTTTCTTTTTTTGTGTACTCCTATTATCCGTGCCTTTGGGTGCAGCGCCAGCGGCAAAAGATGCAGCCACTGGAGAAAAAAAATCTGACAAGGCAAAACCAGCGCATGAAGATCGCGAAGATGCAGAGGAAACGAATGAGGAAAATCTTGCGCCCACACAAAATCTACCAATATCCACTGTACCCGCGCCGCAAGAGGTGGCCGATACGCCGCCGGCGAAGCACTACCTGCGTGGCGGGCTCATCGCGTCGAATACGTTCTATATCGACCCAATCATCAATCCTGGTCTCTTTTCGGGCTTCTATCGCCCGTTTGCAAAATATACCTACGATGAAAAATGGGAGGCCACCGCGCGGGGATTGCTCACGGTGAAGCGTTACATAGAACCGTTGGCCGGAGTGCAGCAGACAAATGTTGTTGGCGCACTCGAGATCATGGCCGCCGAACGCCGCATCGAAAACCACCATTTCGTCGTCGGACGCAATTTTTACGCGATTGAACAAGGCGTGCTCTTTGCCAATTTTGCCGACGGCGTGCAATATACGGGTAAATACCGCTACGGACAAGTGCGCGCGTTTGCCGTCTACTCGGGCGACTATGGCTCGTCGCTTTGTGCGCTGAACGTCACCGGTTGCAACGGGGACCCGAGCCCATTCGTCAATACACCCAACCTCGCGCCCGATTCGGGAGTGCAAAATTCGGGGCAGCGCGTCTTCTTTGCGGGTGAGTATTTTTCACCCGAATACCTTGGGGCGCAGGCTTTTGCGTACGCGATGTTTTCGCGCGATCTGATTCGCGAAGATGCCGCGAGTGCGAAATATGCGTATAACCCGTGGTATGGCGGCCTCGGCGCGCGCGGGTATATCAAGAACTCGGCGTACCGTTACCGAGGCGATTTTATTTATCAGGGTGGCAGCACGTATAACCAAGTCTTGAACGGCGTTTCAGAGTCGGCGACCATCAGCGCTGCGGCGGTGCTCGTGAATTTTACCTGGTCGCTGCCGTACCTTAAAAATATCGATCCGCAGCTCATGGCCGATTTCGCAACCGGCACGGGCGACGGCGACAGCACTCGCGTCACCAACGGTTCGCAATCGAACACTGCGGGCAGCTACAACGCCTTTCAGAATTTCGGCACGTTCTCCGGTGGTTTGGCGTTGAAGCCCCGCCTCGCGAATTTGCAAGTCTACCGCATCGGTACGTATTTTAGGCCGCTCAAGAGTAACTATGCGTTCCGTAATTTGGCGGTGCAGCTAAAATATTCTTATTACCGCAAAAATGTTGCGGCAGGGGGGATATCCGACTCGGCGGCAACAGAGGCAAACGCCGATGTCGGCCATGCGGGCGATATGGCGATTACTTTCAACGCGCTCCCCGACGTGCAGTTTTTCTATGGTTTCGGTATTTTCAACCCGGGTGATGCGTACCCAACTAAAGCATTCGATGGTACCGATGGCAAAGCGTGGCGTTACGCGCATCTGGTGAGTTTGACGCTAATTTTTTAGGCTTAAAAAATCCTATAGCTATTTGCCACTGAAGCTAAGCCACCGCTCCTTACATTTTTCCCAATACTGACCTTAAAAAGACTTGTCCGGCGCGGTATAGGATTTAACTTGCGCCTATGAGTATATGGCAAAGATTTAAACGCGCATTGCGCTCTATATTTGGTGGTTGGGTTTCTGAGATGGAAGATCCCTCGTTAATTTTGGAACAGAATATCCGCGATATGCGCGACAAGCTGCCCAAAATGAACGAAAACATCGCGATGCTTAAAGCGAATGCGAAGTTGCTTGAAAAAGAAAAGCAAAAACTAGAAGGTGAGCAAGCAAAACTTATAGCAAACGTAAAAGCTGCAATTGGGCAAAACCGCGAAGATATTGCGGGTGAATACGCGTTACAACTTGAACAAAACAAGACAAAAGTAGGGCAGGTCGAACAAAATTTAGCGCAAGCACGTGAAGCTGCCGCTAAAGGAGAAGAAGCAAAGGTGGCATTTATGAAAGAACTCGACCGTAAAACCAAGGAAGCGCTCGACGCCATCGAAGCTGCAAAGCGTGCGAAGTGGCAAAAAGAAGTCGCCGATACTATGGAGCAATTTACCGCAGGCGGTGTTGACCATACGCACGACGAAATGGTAAAGCGTATCGAACGCGATGGCGCAATGGCAGATGCAAAGCTCGACATGGCGCTTTCTAAGGGTGATAAAGACAAAGCAAAAATAGAAGGCGATGCGGAAAAAATCCGCGCTGCAGAACTTGTAAAACAGTTCAAAGTCGAAATGGGCGTAGCGGGTACATCCGCACCGGCATCGACAACTTCGGCAGGCGGCACCCAAGAGCAGGTTGGGGTTAAAAACTAAGTTAAGATAGCTGGATGCGGCGGATGAATAAAATCTCACCGAGCGGCATCGCCTGCTTTTTGCTGGTCTCGAAGAACAACTGCGCGGATTTAAATCCGAGGCAGAAGTTCTCTGAGACATACCGCAGCGGCAACCGAAACGTTGAGCGATTCAACTTTGCCGCTGCCGTGGATGCTAAAACGCCCATGGGCTCGGTTAATAAAAGTAGGTGAAAGTCCCGTTTCTTCGTTTCCCAAAGTAATAATGAGTGGGTTTGTGTTTTTATCGCGGCTAAATTCACGTAGCGTACGTTGGGTTTTTCCGTCGGGCTTTACTGCGGCTAAAATGCGGTATTTTTTTTCGTTTGTCCACGCAAAGAGTTCATCCTCATTTTTATAAACCAAAAGCTTAACGTAGCTAAATCCTCCTTTGGCGACACGCCATGCGGATTGAGCCATTGCGCAGGTATAACTTTCGTGGCTAAGTAAGATTTTTTCTAACCCAAAAAATGCGGCAGTACGCAAAATTGCGCCGATGTTATGCGGGTTTTGCAGGCTGTGTAGGCATAGAGTATTTTCCGAAAGATTTTCTAAGGGAAGTGGCGCAGGTTTTTGGATTACAACAGCAACGCCTTGGGTGTGTTTTGTGTCGGCAATTTTTTGGAGTTCCGCATGCGTTACAAGGCGGTAAATTTTTCGCTTTTCAGCAAGGATGCGGCAAGTGTCGGCAAATAGGGGTGCATGGTCTTCGTCAAAGAAAAGGCGTTCAATTGTTTCAGGAGCGGTTTTTGTAATCGCCAAAACACTCGAAAGCCCACATACAGTGAGAGTTTCGTTGGCATTTTTTGCGTGCGAGTAAATTTTTAGTCCACTTTCCACGTCACGGCGTTTTGTAAAAGTTGGGCAAGGTTACCTTTGCCTTTCTTTTGGATTACCGCCTGTACCTGCGCTTCCAAATCTTTTTCGTATACTGAGCGTTCTTCACGGTAAAGGACGCCAAAGGGAACGGGAATTTTATTTTCTGTAACTTTATTACGCGACTCTTTCACGTTTATATTTTCGAAACGTAACAAAAAACGCATGTCGGTTGCGTCGAAAGTAGCAACAGCTTCAGGGTTATCGACTGCGTTTACAACGTCGAATGTGCCGTGGTCGTTAAAGCGTAGCCCTTTTTCTTTTTGCGCTCCGTACAGAAGCTTTTCGCCGTGCTCGACAAAAATCATTGTTTCGGCGCGGTTTTCTTTTCCCACGATGGGCTCAAATACTTCATCGTTGAAGATGACACAATTCTGCAAAATTTCCACAAGCGATGTTCCAGCATGGTTATGCGCTTCTTTGAACACCTTTTCCATGTGTTTCATGTCTTTATCGTACGTACGCGCAAGAAACGTTCCGCCGGCGCCGTGCGCAAGTTTTAACGCAGAAAAAGGCGCATCGATAGAGCCCTCGGGGGTTGTCTTTGAAATAGTGCCACGCGCACTTGCGGGAGAGTACTGTCCTTTTGTAAGCCCATAAATTTCGTTATTAAAAAGAAGAATATTGATATTGATATTCCGGCGCAAAACGTGGATAAGATGGTTTCCTCCGATAGACAAAGAATCACCGTCTCCGGTAATTACCCATACCGAAAGTTCGGGGCGTGTAATTTTAAGCCCCGATGCAATTGCCGGAGCACGCCCATGTATCGAGTGAAAACCGTACGTTTCCATATAGTAGGGAAAACGCGATGAACACCCAATTCCCGATATAAAAACGATGTTTTCTTTGGGAACGCCAAGTTCGGGCATTGTTTTTTGCACTGCTGTTAAAATTCCATAGTCGCCGCAACCCGGGCACCAGCGTACGGTTTGGTTTGAGGTAAAATCTTTTTTTGTAAGCGTTGTAGTTGTTGCCATAGTTAATCCTTAAGAGTGTTTAATATAACTGTTTCGAGTTCTTCTGCGCCAAAAGGCCTTCCGCGTACTTGGTTGTAACTTTGCGCGTTTACAAGGTATTTGCCACGGATGAGGAGCGCTAGTTGTCCTAAATTTGTTTCGGGGATAAGTACTTTGTCGAAAGATTTTAGCAGCTGTCCCAAGTTTTTAGGAAAAGGATTTAGGTACTTTAAGTGTGCATGTGCAACGGAATGTCCTTTTTTACGCGCACGCTCTACCGCTTCGCGGATTGCGCCGTATGTGGAACCCCAGCCCAGTACAAGGAGTTTACCTTTCTCTTCGGGGTATGCAGAAAGTGCGGGGATAAATTCAGCAATCCTGTCTATTTTGGCTTGGCGTAATTTAACCATCCGATCGTGGTTATCGGGATCGTAACTGATGTTACCGTTGTCGTCTTTTTCGATACCGCCTATGCGGTGCTCAAATCCGGGAATTCCAGGCGCAACCCATTTACGCGCAAGAGTTTTTTCGTCGCGGCCGTACGTTTTAAATCCTTCGTGTGCGTCGCCGACCTTTACTTTGTTTGTTTTGATTTCAGGTAGATTTTCGACAATGGGTAACTGCCACGGCTCGGAGCTATTTCCCAAAAAGCCTTCGGATAAAATAAAAACAGGCGTCATAAATTCTACCGCAAGGCGCGTTGCTTCAATCGCCATGTAGAAACAATCCGACGCTGTTGAAGGAGCAATCACGGGAACTGGGCTTTCACCGTTTCGTCCGTAAAGTGCCATAAGTAAATCGGTCTGTTCGTTTTTTGTAGGCATACCCGTCGAAGGGCCTGCGCGTTGCACGTCGACGATCACGACGGGGAGTTCTGTCATTACCGCAAGGTTTATTGCCTCTGATTTAAGGGCAATACCTGGGCCAGAAGAAACGGTGATGCCGAGCGAGCCGCCGTAAGAAGCACCTACGGCTGCTGCAATCGCTGCGATTTCGTCTTCGGTTTGGAATGTGCGTATGTTATAGTTTTTATACTTCGCAATTTCGTGTAAAATATCCGACGCAGGCGTAATGGGATAGCCCGCGTATAGCGCAGAAAGCCCTGCAAGCTCGGTTGCAGCAACAAGCCCCAGCGCCATCGCCGAGTTACCTGTGATATTGCGGTATGTTCCAGGCTTGAACTCAGCCTTGCTGATTTCGTACGCAACTTCAAAAATTTCTGTTGTCTCCGCATAGCTGTAACCTGCGTCGAGGACAAGTTTGTTTGCTGCAGCGATGTTCGGCTTTTTTGCAAACTGTGTATCAATCCATTTTTTGGTTTTGTCTACGTCGCGTTGGTACATCCAGTATGTAATGCCGAGGGCGAAAAAATTTTTGCAGCGGTCTATTTCTTTAGAAGAAAGTCCAGATTCGGACAGGGCGCGTGCAGTCGATGCAGTAATTGGCACTTGGATGACATGGTATTTTTGCTGTAGCATTTCTGCATCGAGTGGGTTTGAGGTGTAGTCGACTTTCGCAAGGTTTTTCTCATTAAATTCGTCGCTATTAGCAATAAGAATCCCGCGTTCTTTTAAGTCTTTTATGTTTGCCTTCATCGCGGCAGGATTCATAACGATAAGCGCGTCTACCTTGTCGCCTGGGGTATAGATAGTGTGGTCGCCAAAATGGACTTGGAATCCCGAAACGCCTGCAATTGTGCCTTGTGGCGCACGGATTTCCGCAGGAAAGTCGGGAAAAGTCATTACGTCGTTTTCTTGAATTCCAGTGACCTCGGAAAATTGGCCACCGACCAATTGCATACCGTCGCCGGAATCTCCCGTAAAGCGCACGGTTGCGCTAGGGATTTTTTGTTTTATTTTGAGTTTATTGTCTGGCTGCATTTGCCCTCGAAACACCTAATTTTTATTGGGAAGTAGTGTTCAGTGTTTATCTCACGAATGCCCCGCAAAGCCTTTTATATTTCTTTTAATGTTGCCACTTAGGTGTTTTTTACTATATATTGAAGGAAAGCATGTCCGTGGACGACCGAAAAGAAAGCATCTCTCGGGAAATGGCTATCCTCAAAGAGCGGATGCACCAAAAGCAATACAAGTCGACTCCGCAGCGTGACGAAATTGCGGAATGGATTTTCCGCACACACGAGCATTTTACGGTCGAGAAGTTAATCAGCTCGTTTCGCGAACAAGGCAAAAAGGTCTCGCAGGCGACTGCGTACCGCGTAATCCAAATGATGCTCGACCTTAAACTTATCGAAGAGCACGATTTTGGCAAAGATTATAAGTTCTACGAACATACCCCCGGGCACCAGCACCACGACCATATTGTCTGCATCGACTGTGGTAAAATTATCGAGTTCTCCGATTCGGGGCTTGAAAACCTTAAAGAAAAAATCACCCTTAAAAATGGGTTTCGGATGAAAAAGCACCACCTAACAATTTATGCAGAGTGCACAACTTGCCCTCCCGAAAAAAAGATTTTAACGCATAAGAAATAAAATGGATGGCGCTTTGCTACCCACTTATAGTAGCGCCCTTAACAGTTTACTGGACTCTTTTAAGCGTGCGCACGACAAGAAGAAACGGCGTTACCTGTGGATTGCCGTATCCACTGCTTTTTTTATCGAAATTGGAATTTATTTCGCTACGGCATGGGAGGGAAAATCCCAAGAAATTTCTTTCTCCGCCATTTCTGTCGATTTAGGCGATTTTAAGCCGCGTGCGCGGCGTGCGCCCGTCATTGAAGTCGACGAAGTTTTTGGAAACCAGTTTGTTAAAGAAAAAAAGGAAGCAACGGCAATACCTGCAAACGAAGCAGGGGGTAGCGTCGACGGGGAAGGTGTCGTGGATCTCGACGTTGAAGGTACCGGTACAGGCGGAGGCGCTCCCAACATTGCACGCTGCGCGTTGCGTAATTTTCCCGCTGAGGCTAAAGCGTATGTTGAAGAGGCATTGGTGCCAATCCAAATTACTGTCGACAAGACAGGGCTTGTGCGTGAAGCAAAACCCCTTTTTGTGCAAATAAATAAAGAGCTTCCACCGGAACTAAAATCGCGTATGAAATCGCTTTTTATGAAAGCAGCCCGCGAGTCTCTTTTGGGGCGTAAGTGCCCTCTCTACTATGTAAACGGCGAGAGCAAACCCTACAAGCTTGAAGTGCCGCTTAGTTATGAACTTTACAACTAAACGCGGAATTATTTTGTCACTTCCATGAAGTCACGCCATGTACTCACCGTTGTCCTTTTGCTCATTTTGGGATTAATCCTGTTTTTCTTTTTGCAGCCGTGTGGGACGCCAATACCAAGTGGTATAGAAAATTTTTCTAATGAAAAAATAAATGGAGAAAAAAATACTACTGTAAAAAAGCAAACAGGTGTAGTTATCCAGCCAAAGGTAATGCCCAAAAAAGATACGCCCGTTACAGAAGCGCCGGCAAAAGCCGAACCGGCTAAAAAAGCACCGCTTATCGACGATGCGCCGCCGGTTAAACTTACTGGCTCGGAAACACTACCCGATGTCGGTAGGTGTGCGACGGCAAATTTTCCTCTTGAAGCAAAACCCTATGTAAGAAGTGCGACAGTTACAGTGAAGCTAACCGTCGATAAATTTGGGCGTGTCCGTGCGAATGTGCCCATTAAGGTCGAATTACCCCGTGATTTAGCGGAGGAAAAAATTCCCGAAATACGCAAACTATTTATTGCTGCGGGAAAAAAAGCGTTTGGCGCTAAAAAATGTCCTCCTTACATTTTAAACGGAGAGGAGGTGGGGTACGTTATCGAAGTACCGCTACTCTATACCCACTAAATATGCCGTATTCCTATTTTGCCCTCGATATCGATGGCACCATATTTTCTTCAGAATCTATTATATACCCCGTATATAAAGAGGCGATTGAAAACTACTGTAACCAAAATTCAGTTATGCTTGCTGTTCCAACACAAGAGAGTATAATGTTAGAAATTGGAAAGCCTGTTAAAAAAATTTTTGAAAATTTATTTCCACAGCTTAAAGAAACGGAACGCGATAAAATCTCAGACAGTATATTGGTTCTGCTTGCGAAAACTATCCGCGAAGGTGGCGGTGAATACTACGAAGGCATAGCTGTGACAGTAGATAAAATACTTGCCAAAGGAGGCAAAATTCTTGTTGCCTCGAATGGAAGAAAACCTTATATCGACGCAATTTTAGGTTACTTGGGAATTTTAAAATATATTTCGCAGCCAACCTACATCGACGGGGTGCACCATTTTTCTAAAGGCGATATTTTAAAAGCGTATGTCCAGTCGGGGATTAGCGCACGTTCAATCCTCATGGTAGGCGATAGGTTAAGCGACTTGGATGCAGCACGTACAATTAATTGTGATTTTGCGTGGTGTGCGTACGGGCATGCACCAGTAGGTGAAATTACCGAATACGAAATCCGCTTGGATAAATTCGCAGACCTTGCACAATATGCCTAATTTTACGCTCGATACGCGCCTTGCAGCAGACACCCTCTTTGTAACAGACCTTACGCTTTCGACAGTACGTTTGATGAACACGGCTCTTTTACCGTGGCTTGTACTTGTGCCAAAGGTTGCAGGCAAAAAAGAGATTATCGATTTAGAGGGCTTTCAAGAAGAACTTCTATGGAAAGAAATTTCATTTGTTTCTCGCGCTTTAAAAGAGGAGTTCAATCCAACAAAGTTAAACGTGGCCGCGCTGGGGAACATGGTGCCACAACTGCACGTACACATTGTTGCGCGTTTTGCAAACGACGCTGCATGGCCAAAACCTGTTTGGGGTAATTTGCCGATGGAAGTTTATCCCGAAGTCGAAGCTGGAAAAATGGTGGCGCGGTTAATCCGAATGTTAAAGATACCCAAATAATATTTATGTCGCATCGTAGAGCGCTTTTTCCTCATGAAGAGGGGTGTATTCCTCCGAAAATAGAATGTGGACTTAAGCATACGCGTGTACGAAAAAGAGGGTGAATACGTCGCCTCGTGTCCGGAGCTTGATGTATATACGTATGGTGTAGATGCCGAAGAGGCACGCCGCCGCCTAAAGCACGTAATCGCGTTTTATGCATCAACGGCGCAGGATTTAGGGTATAAAATCGATGCGTCTGAGTTACTCGCAGGTCTCAAAACTCCCGTAGAGGCGCGTGGGGAATCTTTTCTTAACTAAGAATACCGCTAAGACTTACACCCTTTCGCGGCGCAGTGCGCTCAAAAGCATCCCGCACATTACCATATAGACAAAAAGTGAAGTTCCACCGTTGGAGACAAGCGGTAGATTAATTCCTTTTGTTGGAAAAAGCCCCATTGTGACGCCGCTATTTATAACCACTTGAAGAATTAAGCTGAGCGCACAGCCTGTAGCAATTAGGCGTGCAAAATCATCGCGTAGCCGTGACGCAAGGTAAAGCGCATAAATTGCAAAGGTGAAGTATGCAAGAAAAAGTCCAATGACTCCCAACGCGCCCAAATCTTCTGCGACAATTGCAAGAATAAAATCGGTGTGCCGTTCTTGTAAATGGTGCCGTACAAGCTCTTCCCCAAGTCCTTTTCCTGTAAGGCCACCGGCGAGAAAAGATTTCATTGAGGCAACAAGTTGGAATCCAGCGCCGTAGCGTTCGTCCCAGGGGTTTAACCAGGCGGATATACGGCCCAGCCGGAAAGGTGTTTTTATGATGATATAAATTATTGCCGCAGCACTTAGGACAAAAGCTCCCAACTGCATCGTAAGTGGGTAGCGGGTAAAAAAAAGTAAAGCGCTTGCAATAAGAACAAGATGGATTGCCGTACCTAAATCTTGTTCTATGGCAATTAGGAACGTAGGTAGCGCCACAACAAAGAGCGTTACGAACGAAAGGCGCCAGTCGACTTTATCCTGTTCGCGTGTGCTTGCTGTTTGGTTTTGCGAATAGATACGCGAAAGGAGCAAAACGAGCGCGATTTTTGCAAAGTCCGAAGGCTGTACAGAAAATCCCGCAACGACAATCCACCTGTTTGCACCGCCGGCTTTTTTTCCAAGCCCTGGAATAAATACGAGAATCAAAAGTACAATAGTTGCCGCATAAAATAGCCAAACCCATTGGCGGTATTTTTCGGGATTAATTTGCGTTGCTGCAAGAAGCCCCAAAAAACCTAAAAAAGCGGCGAATGCTTGCTTTTTAAGAAAAAAATATGGATCGCTAAATTGTTCTCGCGCCATAAAAGATGACGACGCCAAGAGGATGTTTAGGCCAAACACAACAAGCGCGATAACAATGCCGAAAAGTAAAAGGTTGGTGCCGTAGGAAAATGACGATTCTTCGTTGTGCGCAAAGTGTTTCATTAGAAAAGAGTGCGTTATTTTGCGACGGCGTTTTCTCCTTTGCGCATTTTGGCTTCGCGGTCTGCTAAAAGTAGGGCGCCTATAATATCTTCGAGTTTTCCGTCCATAACTTGATCGAGGTTGTGTGCGGTAAAATTAATGCGGTGGTCTGTTACACGGTTTTGTGGAAAGTTATACGTGCGTATTTTTTCGCTCCTGTCTCCCGAACCCACCTGCGCTTTTTTTTCTGTCGCGTATTTTTCAGCATGCTCTTCTTTTTGTTTCTCGACCAATTTCGACATAAGGGCTTTCATTGCTTTGGCGCGGTTTTTAATCTGCGATTTTTCCTCTTGGCAACCCACGACAATTCCTGTGGGGATGTGCGTTATACGCACTGCCGATTCCGTTTTGTTGACGTGCTGGCCTCCTGCCCCTGAGGAGCGAAAAACGTCGATGCGTAAATCGTTGGGGTTTATCGTAATTTCGTCCTCGTCGGCTTCGGGAATAACCGCGACAGTTACCGCGGAGGTGTGTATGCGCCCATTTGCTTCTGTCGCGGGGATACGCTGTACGCGGTGCGTACCCGCTTCAAAATGCAACAGTTCGTATGCTTTGTCTCCGGCGACGTATAAAATTGCTTCTTTAAAGCCGCCCACGCCTGTTTCGCTAAGGTCTTGTATTTCGTATTTAAGGCCAATCGTGTCAAAGTAGCGGGTATACATGCGGAATAAGTCACGCACGAAAAGGCCTGCCTCGTCTCCGCCTGTACCCGCACGGATTTCTAAATAAATATTTTTTCCTGCATCTTGGTCTTTGGGAATAAGTTCAAGCTGCAATTTTTCTGAAAGGGCTTGGAATTGTGTACGCAGTTCTTCGAGTTCACCTTTTAAAACATCTTGCATTTCGCGGTCTTTTTCGGTTTCAAGGGCTTTTGAACAATCGTCAATTTGGCTTTTAAGCGAGAGCCACTGCGATGCAAGCTCCGCTGCTGTAGAAATACGCGCCCTTTCGCGAGAAAGTTCGGTTAAGCGCTTTGTATCCGAGGTTACCTGTGGATCTGCCATACGCTCTTCGATTGCGGCAAAGTGTGCGACAATCGTGCGTAGGTTATTTTCGTTGAGTTCTGCCATATTAAAGCCTGCTACGCGCTTTTATATATACCTGCGCGTTTTTGCTCCCACCCGGAGTCGAACTGGGGTCTTCGCCTTAGGAGGGCGCTGCTCTATCCTTCTGAGCTATAGGAGCGTAAAGTTACAGAGCTTAGACGAATAAAAGAGAGAGGCGGACAATCACATAATAAATCTGTATAAAAAAATGGCCTACGTTTTTAAAACGTAGGCCATTTATTTTTTGGACGATTAGCTTCGTGCGAGTGTTTATGGAGATGGTTTAGTCGCGATAATCTCGTCGCGGTTTACAACCTCAAGAATATGTTCGTATTCAGGAGAATCTTTCTTGTACTTGAGTTCTGTAGCGCGTAACAGGTGCTTATTTTTATTTTTCTTATAGAAAATAAGCTCTGCCTCTGTACCTTTGTTGTATTTTTCTAAAACAGCTTCTTTGAAACCGTAGCCAGAAGCGAGGTATTTATGCGGAGATATTTCGGTTTCGAATTGGGGATCGATTTTCAGATAACGCTCGAGGAGATCGATTGTCTGTGGAAGGTTGCCCAAGTCGTACTGTGCAATAATCCAATCGCGATAAACAGACGCCGTAAGGTCCTTCATTTGTTGTTTTTCGCGGAAAGCGCGGTTTTGGATTTCGTCGAGGTGGTTAATTGCGCGTGTAAAGTATGTTACTGCTTTAATTTTTGCGCGGCTTTTTTTCTCGGATAAAATACGCTCTTCACGCATTTTACGGTCGATTGTTTGCCAATACCACTTTTCGTTTAAGTATTTTGCATCCGCCCATTCTTCTTTGTTGCGTTGTACTTCTTCGCGCATTTTATCTAAAATAGAGCGTCCAGTTTGGTAGTTCGATAACGCTAAACGAAATTTATTGTTCGCGTAATCGTCGCCCAATTTATACAGTTCGTCGAATGAAGCTACGTATGGCCTATAATCGGGGTTAAACCACTTTGCTTCTTTTTCTTCAGCAGGCGTTGGAGGTGCTGCTGTACCAGCGCCGCTATTGGGCTGAGTACTCTTGTTTTGCGCAAAAAGCGCAGGGCTAACGCAGATAGCTAATGTAGCCACTACTGCAATAAGTTTTTTCATATAGTTCTCCTTCAAAACTTTTCGTCCGTTTTAAGAACTTATTAAGCAGCTTTATAACAACCACCCCCTAAGTCCCTATATGTTACTATATTCTGTGTCGGCTTTTCTCCCGTAAATCTTAAATTGAGTTTTCAAAATAATACGGGTGCGCACCCAAATAATACCTTTCCGTCATGGATAAAGCCTGTGTAGACGATTTTGTTCGCGCCGCGCGTGGTCTGCGCCTATACCGTGTTTTTCCGCCATTTTATACACGGCTATCGCTCCTTCTATATCGTGCTGCCCCTCGAGGAATACTGCGTATTGGTGGTAAAATTGCGCAAGGGGTAGGCTATTGCGAACAGTTTCAATGATTGCAAGTTCGTGCTTTTGTTTTTCAAAATCAGATTCGAGTTTGAGGAATGTGTTTAATTCGCGGCTACGTACGTCGTCAAAGAGGTTTTTTTTAGCATTTTGCATATCTTGGTAGGTTTTGTCGTTGCGCGTACGTAAATCTACAATTAGTTTTTCTAAATCTTGGTGTGCGTTTTGGGCATTTCCAAGCGCGGATTTCAACTGCGTTGGACGGTTTTTCTTGCCGTACATTAGTACAAGATACCGGTTCGCCAAAAAGCGCTCTTTAATCCATTGTGTTCTCTCTGTTATGTCGCTTGGGTTTAATGCCGAGATAGATTTCAAATAATTTTCAAAAAGCGTAATTGCACGGTCGTAGTTTCCTGTTTTTTCGGCGTGGAGTTTTGCCAATTGCCACGCAAGGTTTTGTTTCTCACGCCCCTCTAACGCTGCGTCGTACGCTTTTTCGTAAAAAAAAGCAGCATCGACATAGCGGTGTTTTGCGTAATAAAGCGCTCCTAAAGATGCGTGTGCTTTTTGTATTTGTTCGGTTTTGAGTTCAAACCCCGTACGCGGTGTTTTGTTTGCCTCGAGTGCCCGTTCGTATGCGTCTATACTACGCGATGTGTCTTGCGAGGTGCGGTATTCTTCGGCCAAAAGGTAATTGGTCTGTGGATTTTCTGCGTCAAGGCGCGTTGCAGCCTCAAGGATATTTGCGTACGCAGTAAACTGCCTATTTTGGCTGTAGTCGTGCTGTAAGGTTTGGTTAAAGTTTGTTTTGTAGAGGGCTTTTTTATTGAGGACTTTTGAGCGTTCTTTAATTGCATCTTCAATTTGCCGTACTAACGTAGACATTTCTATAAGCATGTCTGCGGATTTTCTATTGTAATTTTTTGCATGTTCCTTGAATTTGTTTTCAGCAGCAGAAAAGTCGTTTTTCGCTTTTTCGTATTCGTCTTTAAGGCGCGCTAAAGCCTGTTGTGTACGCGCTTTTTCGTCGCTAATCAATTGGTTTTGTCTGCGCTTTTCTGCGTCTACTGTTTGCCCTGGTTGCGGAGGAGGGGTGTAAGGCGAACGGGAGCGGTCGTCCAAAAGAACAAGCTCTTCTTCTAACCGCTCTTTTTCTTTTGCTTTTTCGGTAAGCGTTGCTTTGAGGGTTTTATAGTTTTGTGCGTCGTTTATTTCAGCATCCCCTGCTTTTACAAGGGCTAACCTATCCGAGTCTGTGTAAATTGCATCGTCGAGCTGCAAACTACGGTAGCGCAAAGCTTGCGCGAAATGGAATGCAGCATGGTACGGCTTTTTAAGTTTCATTTGCGCTTCGGCGTAATAATAATGGAGTTGAGATATATTAGGGGCCTCTTTAATGAGGAATGACTTTTGCGGTTTTGCTAAAAGATCACGCATAAAAAGCCGTTGGATGTTTACGTTCCATTCTTTACGAAACCACGCGGTGTTGGAGTCGTTATCTTGACGGTTTGCAACTTTTTTTGCGGAAGGGTCGCTTAAATAAAATTGGTTGAGTTTTTGCCCTAATTCTTCTGCAACCAAACGTGGATTAAAGTTGATTGAAGCTGCGGAAGTTTCAATTCCCTCAAGGCTAAAAGGTTGGTAGCGTTCAAGTTTTTTTTGGAGCGGATTTTCTTGGATTTCTTTTGCCCATGAAACGGGTAAAAAGGAAAAGTATAAAACACACACAAAAAAAAACTTCTGCATTTTAGTATTACTCAAAAAACTCTTTATGTGTCCGAGCCCCCTCTTTTCGTATCGGCTAAAAAACAGAACGCCCGCACTTAAAAGTTAAGTTTAAGTTGGTCGGTCTTTTCTGCGAGGAGTTTTTCTTTCTCTTCGCGAAATGCTGCGTAAACTTCGTGGTAGCACGTCCCACAGCCGGTTGTAGCTTGCGTCTTTTCGATAAGCTTTCGGAAGGTATCGGCGCCGCCACGTACGGCGTCTGCAATATCTTGCCGTGACACGCCTTTGCAAAGACAAATTTTGCGCGGGCGCATAAGAGACGAAATGTCCACTACTCAGAGCGTACTACTTGAGAAGAGTGGCGGCAAGATTTTTTTCTGTTTTTGGAGTAGGAAATATACTTACATCGCGGTCAAGCCGCCGTCGACAACGAGGGTTTGCCCTGTGATGTAGCTTGCGCCATCGGAGGCTAAAAAGAGTGCTGCTCCCGCCAAGTCTTCGGGTTTGCCGAGGCGCTTTTGTGGAATAAATTCGAGCATCTTTGCAAGTATTGCCTCGCGCTTTTTAATCATACCGGTCATGTCGGTGTCTATAAAGCCTGGACAAATAGCGTTTACCCGAAAACCTGAAGATGCCCATTCAATCGCCAAAGAGCGTGTCATTGCGATTACCGCGCCTTTAGTGCCCGAATACACCGACGCAAGGGTAGTGCCGACCATACCTAACACGCTTGCAACATTGATAATATTTCCGCCTTCTTTGCGCTGCGCGAGGTAATACGCTTGGCAGTTTTGGAAAACAGCCTTAAAATTTGTATCGATTATTTTTTGCGCTTCTTCTGGGGTAATGCGTGACGCAGGCGTGTTGGCGGCAATACCTGCGTTATTAATGAGTACATCTAAACGGCCGTGCGAGGTGCGGATTTTTTTTATAATCTCTTCCATTGCAGTTTGGTTAGATACGTCGGCTTCTAAAAGTTCAATGCCTTTTTCTTTTGCCCAGGAGAAATCTGCCTTATGTGCATTTATATTGCGTCCAGTACCAAAGACAGCGTAGCCCGCTTCTTGAAAGCCGATAGCGATACCACGGCCAATGCCGCGTGTGGCTCCTGTAATAAGTACTGTTTTTTGTGGCATGCTTAACCGAGCAAAATTTTACTAATGGTCATAAGCTGCATGAAGCTCGTGCCTTCGTAGATTTTGCCGATCTTCGCGTCGCGGTAGAGTTTTTCGACGGGGTAATCTTTTACGAAGCCGTAGCCTCCGAAACATTCAATCGCGAGCGATGCAACGCGTTCTGCGACTTGGCTTGAATGGTACTTTGCCATCGCCGCTTCTTTCACGAAGTCGCGGCCTGCGTCTTTAAGCCGTGCGGCGTTATAGACCATAAGCTTCGCGCTCTCGACGTCGATTGCCATTTGTGCAAGCTGGAATTGCATGCCTTGGAAAGAAGAAATGGGCTTACCGAACTGCTGGCGTGTTTTTGTATAGTCGATGGCGTGTTGCAAAGCACCTTCAGAAAGACCGACCATTTGTGCGCCGATACCGATGCGGCCCTCGTTCAGCGTTTCAATCGCAACTTTGTAACCTTTACCTTCTTCGCCGAGTAAATTTTCAAGCGGCACTTCGCAGTTGTCGAGCACAAGTTCGCACGTTGAAGATGCACGGATGCCTAACTTGTTTTCTTTTTTCGACACGGAAAAACCTTTGAAGCCGCGTTCGACAATAAACGCCGTAATACCTTTGTAGCCTTGTTCGGGGTTAAGGTTTGCAATAATAATGAAGATGTCCGCTTCGCCCGCGTTAGTAATCCACAGCTTTTGGCCGTTCAAAATATACTTGCCGTCTTTTTTTTCGGCTTTGGTTTTGAGTGCAAACGCATCCGAACCCGACGAGCTTTCAGAAAGGCAGTACGAGCCGACTTTGCCCGTGGCAAGCTGCGGCAGATATTTTTTCTTGAGGGCATCTGACCCCCAGCGCATAAACGCATTATTGACGAGCGTGTTCTGCACGTCGACCATAACGCCTACCGAAGGGTCTACTTGAGAAATACCTTCGACCGCCAAAATCGCAGTAAAAAACGACGCCCCTGAGCCATCGAGTTTTTGTGGCACCTCGATGCCCATAAGCCCCATCTCGAAGAGCTTTTTGACAATGTCGGGGTTAATTTTTTGCGCTTCGTCCATCGCCGTAACATGGGGCCCAATTTCCTTTTTCGCAAAATCTTTGATGGCGTCGAAGTACGATTGCTCTTCGTCTGAAAGAATAGTTAATGCTGACATGGGTAAATCTGCGGTTTTTATTCACTGTGGAAAGAATTATTGGGGGTTGGGAGCGCGATAAATTCTCTAACGTCTCTTGAGAATGAAGGCAGGTCGCCCATAAAGTTTTTATCGGCTTCAGCAGCTTCGGTGTGCGATTTGAATTTGCCAACGACTCGCTCCATGATGAAAAGATATAGGATAAGTACAATGCGTTAATACATTACTTTTTTGTTGCCTCAGCGAGTTCCGGCCTACCCACGTGGGTGCGCCAATTCGCGTACAGGCTCTCGTATTCCGCTTGCCAACATAAAAGTCGCATACAAGCAGACAAAATAACTTAAAAAAATTACGGGTAAAAAATCTGATTACTACCACAAAAGAAATACTTTCTATCCAAGACTTGCATTTGGTCTTTTCCTCTGGAGCAAAAAAAGTCCATGCCTTGCGTGGAATTGATTTAGTTTTAAAAGAAGGCGAAATTTTAGCCGTTGTGGGGGAGTCGGGCTGTGGTAAGTCGGTAACAGGGCTAAGTATTTTAAAGCTCCACGGCGCAAACGCTACACAAACAGGAAAAATTTATTTTGGCGCAGAGGAAATCAGCCATTTAACTGAAAACCAAATGCGTGCGTATCGCGGAAAAAAAATCGCCATGATTTTTCAAGAACCGATGACGGCGCTCAACCCTGTTTTCACGGTTGGTTTTCAACTTGCAGAGGTCCTTTCGTTACACCGCAATTTAGCGGAAAATGAAATTAACGACGCTTCTGTTTTGCTCCTCGAAAGCGTAGGCATCACCGAGGCGCGGCTACGGCTTAAAAGTTATCCTTTCCAGCTTTCGGGAGGAATGCGGCAACGTGTACTTATTGCGATGGCGCTTGCAGCAAACCCACAGATTTTAATTGCCGATGAACCAACCACCGCACTCGATGTAACTATACAGGCGCAAATACTTTTGCTCTTGCGTGAAATTCGCGAGAGAGAAAAAATGGCGATGATTTACATTACCCACGATTTAGGAACAGTGGCAAAATTAGCCGACCGTGTCGCGGTTATGTACGCAGGTGAGGTTGTTGAAACAGGAACCGTTGAGGAGATTTTTGAAGACGCTAAGCATCCATACACACAGGCTCTTTTAGCGTCGGTGGCGAACCGAACACGTGGCGGAAAACTTTTTACGATTCCTGGTTCGCCTCCTCCACTTACAGAAATCCCGCAAGGTTGTGCATTTTTATCGCGCTGCTCTTATGCACAGCCCCGTTGCCGCGAAAAAATTCCAGTAAAAATAAAAGACGACCGTATGTGGCGTTGTATCCGCTCGTGAAGTACGACGTTACTTACACTATCTTTTGCGATGGGGCTTCGCGTGGCAACCCAGGGCAGGCTTCTTTTGGTGTGGTGTGTTTTCGTGGCACTCAAACTTTTTCATTGGCGGATTTCAAACGCAACGAAAGCATAGCATATTTTAAAGCAGAAGTTACTTTAGGGATTCAAACAAATAATGAAGCTGAATACCGTGCAATTTTGTACGCGCTTGAAGAATGTAAAAAACGTGGTATAAAAAACCCCATTCTTTATTCGGATAGTGAACTTGTTATCAAACAACTTAAAGGCGAATATAAAGTCAAAGATGAAAAAATGAAAAAACTTTTTGGAGAAGTATATCCTCTTGTTAAAGAATTAGGTGTTGAGCTATTCCACATAAAGCGCGATAAAAACAAAATTGCCGATTTCCTTGCCAACCGTGCTCTTGACGAGGCAGCGCGTGGGTAAAGAGATAAAAGACGAATTAGATGAAATACTACAGGGACGAATTCCCCCTTGGTGCGACCTCTCGCGTTTAAGTGGAATCCAAGGCGAAGCAATTGAAGTCGCCCTTTCGGAGCACACGCTTTCCGATAAAACTTTAAATGCAATTTGTTCCATGGCGTTTGAAAAAATAGGTAAAGAACTTCTTTCGTACCAAACGCGCGATGCGCAAGTACAAATGGCGCAACAAATTTTGCGTTCCTTCTACCGTGAGCGTAGCGTCGTGATAGAAGCAGCTACGGGAGTAGGGAAATCATTTGCGTACACCGTTGCTTCGCTTGCGTTTAGCCATCTTACAGGCGTACGCGTTCTCCTCACGACTGAAACGAAAGCATTGCAGTGGCAACTTTTTGAAAAAGATCTTCCTTTTATCCAATCTGTACTCGACAAAAATTTACGCTTTGAACTTTGTTTAGGCTCAGCAAATTATTTCTGCCGTTTACGGTACGAGCAAATGCTCCACGAGGGATTACACCGCGATATTATCGATAATGCGACGGTAGGTATTGTACGTGCATGGGCTAACGAGGTTATAACCGACGATGCGCGTTCGGGTAGCCGCTTCGATAATGCTCCCAAGCTTCCCGAAACTATTTGGTCTTTAATTACACGCGACAGCGAAGGTTGCCCTGCGGCACGCTGCGAATATTATTCCACTTGCAACTACTACCGCGAAAGGCGCAAATGGGCAGAAGCGCAGCTTTTGGTTGCAAACCACCACCTTTTACTTTACCACTTGCTTAACGACAAGTTTACTTTACCCGAATACGGGGCGCTTGTTATCGACGAAGCGCACGGGCTAATTAAAACAGGGTTTAATATTTTTACCGCAAGCTTTGCGCGGCACAATGCAGCAGATTTAAAGAAGAGCATTGATAAAACGCTTGCGATGCACACCGGGCTTAAAGGCGAAGCTGTGCACGAATTGGGGGAACTTGTCGAGGTGTGCGTATCGCGCTGGGAAACTTTCTTTTCGCAATGGGAAGTCGAAACAGATATGACCTTTACCGAAACAGGAACAAACCTTATTAGAAAAAATTTAGCCAATGCCCCCGACCTCGAAACGCCTTTTACAGCATTACGAGAAAAATTTGAAGAGATGCGTGAAGAAGAACTTGAAGGTACTCTTTTAAATAGTATAAACGCCGAATTTAAAGCAATACGGCGCATGGTCGATTTTATTCGCCTTTTTTCTAATTTTAACTCTGTACAAAATGTTTACTGGGCAGAGAAAAAAAATGAACGCTTTTTTCTGCATGCCTGTAGGCTTAACTTGGGCGAAACTCTGGCGGATCTTATTCCCGAACTACGGCTTTATACATCTGCGACGTTGGGGTATTTACCTATGGGAGATTTTCCCACAAAGAAGTCGGAGCTCATCCAACGTGGATTTTTTAACCGCTTTTTAACGGACGCGCTTCCTTTGGCCGAAGAGGGGAGCATTGATTGCAATATTTTTTTCTCTCCTTTTAACTACAAGGAACACGCAGCGCTTTATATTCCAGACCATCTTCTTGTTCCTGAATTTGGCGCATCGTTACCGGAACAAAATAAGTATTTCGATGCGCTTACACAGGAAATTGCTGCACTCGCACAATTATCGTCGGGGGGTGCGTTGGTGCTCTTTACCTCGAACTACCACCTTTCGCAAATAACCGATCGCCTGCGAGAGGCCATCGATTTGCCCGTTATCTCACAGCTCGAAATTGGCGTACAAGATGCGCTTCTAAAGTTTCGTGCAGATAAAAATTCTATCCTTTTAGGTTCACAGTCTTTTTGGCAAGGCATCGATGTTGCGGGGGATGCACTCCGGCTTCTTGTTATTACGAAACTACTTTTTACTCCTCCCGATGATCCCATTTTTAAAGCACGTTCGGAAAATTTAGAAACGCAGGGAAAAAAACCGTTTTTTGAACTCTCGCTACCCCATGCGACGACAATGCTGCGCCAAGCGTTTGGGCGCCTTATCCGTAGCGAGAGCGACAAGGGAGTTGTTGCGCTTCTCGATAGCCGAATTTGGAAAAAGGCTTATGGAAAAACGCTTATATCAAACCTACCGCGCGTGAATGTAGTGCGTACTTTTTCGGAGCTAGAGCGGCTCAATAAGGAATTTAAGCTATTGGAGTTTAAATAGCTATGTTTTTCCATAGCTATAGCTTAGCGGTGTTTTGCGCCGAAAGATAATACGTGCTCTGGTAGCGGGGGAGCTCAATTTTCGCGCCGCGCATAAAAGACAGCTCTTCTGCTAAATTTTCTCGCGAGGCGTCTTCGCCGTGGTTGATAAAAATACGCTCGACGCTTGCTTTTTCAAACTGGCGCATCCACAAAAGCAGACCGTTTAAATCCGCATGCGCCGAGAACGAACGTATTTGCGCAACGTGTGCGCGGATAGGAATTTCTTTGCCGTAGATGTTGATCGACGTTTGGCCGCTTAGAATTTGGTGTGCAAGCGTACCCTCGCCTACGTAACCAGTAAAGAGGATGTAGTTGCGTGCATCGCCCAAACGGTGTTCGATGTGGTGCATCACCCGACCGCCCGAAAGCATCCCCGATGCGCTCACCACAATAACCGGCCCTTGCATTTCGACCAGAGCGCGGCTCTCCATGGCGTCTTTAACGAGCATTACGTTTTTGGATTTCAAGAAATTAAAAAAGCCGGAGCGCACAACTTCGTCGGTGAGTTCGTTTTTGAAAGACGAGTATATCTTCGTCGCTTTGACCGCCATAGGCGAATCGAGAGCAATCCGCATGGGGGGTATTTTTCCTTCTTTCATTAAACAATAGAGCACGTAGAGAGTCGTTTGTGCGCGCCCCACCGCAAATGCGGGAATAAGGAGCACACCCTGCCGTTCGATTGCATAGCGCACCGCGTCTTTGAATTTTTTTTCATAGTCTTCTTCTTCGCGCACGCGGTTGCCGTACGTCGATTCGACGACGATGGCGCGAGCAGGTTTGGGTTGGGTGAGCGGTTTATGGAAGAACGACGCCTCGGGGCCAATGTCGCCGCTAAAGAGCATACTAAACGCGCCGCTTTCCACGTTTAAATGCGCCGCCCCCAAAATATGTCCCGCCCACGTAAAGCGGCAGGTAAAAGGTCCCACTTTAAACGTACGGTTGTACTCAACGGCTTTTACTTGCTTAAGCGCAGCCTTACCGTTTTCCTTGGTAAAAAGCGGCGTATCGAGCCCCAGCTTCTTCAATTCTTTTTGCGAGAAGCGGCGGAACTCTTCTTCTTGGATGCCCCCGGCGTCGGGCAAAATGATGGATAAAAGTTTTGCGGTGGGCTTGGTGCAGAAAATTTTTCCGGTAAAGCCATCCTTCACTAGCCGTGGGATTAACCCCGAATGGTCGATATGTGCGTGTGTTAAAAGGATAGCGTCGATGGTTGAGGGATCGCTTTCGAGCGGCGCGTAGTTACGCTCTTCGATGTACTTTGGCCCTTGGTAAAGGCCGCAATCGACGTACACCCGAAAATTTTTATGTTCCAGGAGAGTGCGCGAACCTGTTACAAAACCGGCTGCGCCCAAAAACTCGACACGCACCGCATCTTGCGCGAAAGAGGGCGCTAGATCACGCGGGGCGATAGTTACCCCGCACGCATAAGAGTAATTTTACCAATATACCCTTGCACCCATTGACACACCGTGTGTACCAGAGGTAATCGCAGTATTATACTGCATAAAAATATTCAATACACTAAAATCCAGTTGAATACCACTAAAAAAGCGCATCGCTAGATAGTCAGCAGCGCCTTTAGCACTTAAGTCAAGTCCTGCATCCGCACTAACCGTGCCACTACCACCCATGCCACTAAGGCTACCCGAGACTTTTCCGGGCACTTTAGCAGCAATCTCAGAATATCCAAGATTTAGATCTATCCCTAAGCCCGCATACAACCTAAAAATATTTAATACACGGATACCTGATGATACATCCACAGGAACCGTTAAAATACCAAGATCAGGGCCAAAAGTTAATGTCCCGTTATAGTTACCAGACATGGTTACGCCACTTCCCAAATCTTCATTCAACGACTCTGCGAACTCTGCTGTGAGTTGGATTTTCATACTACTATAGTTGATACCCGAAGTGACATCTAAACCACTCCATGCAAACAAACCAAACGGTAAGAAAGAGACCTCTGGGATGACCCGATAACGGGCATTCAAACCCACGGTGGTGAGACTACCTGAAACTGAGCCACCTTCACCCATAGCTTTTCCCACAAGGCTGCCGACATTGACATAGCCAATGTTGAGAAATACAACCATTCTCTTGAAATCGATAAGTCCTAACCTTGGCATTGGGAATATCCCAAGATTGAGTCCCAATACCCCTGAAAATGAACCTCCTAAGCCCGACAGGGTAGCTGCGCCGCTATTCATACCTGAAAGGCCATTTGCACCCGCGTCAATAGCAATACCTGCACTACCGCCAACAGTAAAGAGCTTAATGTTGCTGGCGTAATCAACTCCCAAACCTTTGGACGTCAACACCGCCGAGTTTGCCATGCCATTAGCATAACGTTCACCATCTACGGGGGGTAAGCCCTTATTGATATCCGTTTCTACTTGTTTGAGTTTTGCTCGGACATCATCTATAAAAGTATTACACAACACATTTCCAATATTATCCGTACAGGTGACATTACTTATCGTAAATGGGCCGGCAAATACGCTATTGGTAGAAACCAAGCCCATTACGATAGCTACCACTATTATTTTTTTCATATTCCCGCTTCGCTCTTTGTGCTAAATTTGCAACTCTTTTTTAGGGTCAAAGTAAGGCTCGCAGGAGAACCCCAAAAAGAAGCAATTTTGGCCTTTACCGTCACTTTATTAAAATAAATTATACGTAATGTCCAATATAGTGCGCGTAATTTTTCGCGCGATTGCTTATCTGTCGTCTTATGGTATTGCGGTCGCGACTTCTGCCGCGCTCAGCTCGCTTTTGGCGATTACGTTTGGTATCTATTACGCACGCGCAACAAATTTTCCCGTTTCCGATTTAATGCTGTGGACAATCGCGGGCTCTGCTGCTGTAGCGTGGATTGCGCATGCGCTCCAATTTGGTATACTCAATAAAATCGGATTCCCAGGGTTCACGCGTTCGGTACTTGCGGTAAATAGGTTTATCACTGCGCAGCCGACGCTTGCCATACGCACCGACCTTCAAGAAAAAGATTACCGTGAACTTTTGCGTGCGCTAACGATGATTCCCATAAATAACGCAGTGACCGCTGTGCTGTGGGTGCAAATCATCTTTGCCGCTATCATGGTGGCCGCATTTTACTCTGTTAAGCTTGAAACCGACCAGTATATCCGCGGCGTTATTATGGACGTTATTTTCTCGTTTATCCACGGTGGTTTTTGCCTCATCTTGAGCGAGATTGCGACTGGCACGATGCGTTCTGAGTGTAAACGCATTATGAACGAAAAGAAGATTCCGTTTACCGACCGTGCGGTTACTACGGTGCGCTTAAAACTTGCGTTTTTCATCACCCTGTTTTTGGTAACGCTCTATATTTCTGCGACACTTGTCTATTACAACCGTGATAACCTCTCAACTATTTTTCTCTTTACGCTAGTGGCGACGGCAACGGCAGTTTTGATGGCGTATATGATTTTCTATCTTATCTACAGCGCCCTTAAAGATATTGAAAATTCAATGGATGATTTAAAGCGCGGTGGTTCGGGGTTAATTTTTACAAAGTCTATCGACAGCGAATTTGTAAAAGTAGCCACAGGCATTTCGGATGCCGCACGTACAATTAAAGATTACCAAGCCAACCTCGAACAAAAAATTGACGAACGCACACGCGAGCTTCAGGAAAGTTTGGGCAATGTGCGTGCGCTCAAAGGGCAACAAGACGGGGACTATTTTCTCACATCGCTTTTGCTTAAACCTTTAAGTGGTAATTACGCAAACAATAGGCAAGTCAAGGTGCAAATGTTTACGCGGCAAAAAAAGCGCTTTGAGTTTAAAACAAAAACGAATGAAATTGGCGGAGATATTTCGCTTGCGCATTCAATCCGCCTGCGAGGCCGCGAATACACCCTTTTTTTAAACGGTGACGCAATGGGAAAATCGATGCAAGGCGCGGGTGGGTCATTGGTTTTAGGCGCGGTAATGCAGTCGATAGTCGAGCGTACAAAGCTTTCACCTAAAGAACAAGTGCTTTACCCTGAGCGTTGGCTCAAAGCTGTTTTTTTGGAGTTGCAAAAAACTTTTGAAAGTTTCGATGGCTCCATGCTTATTTCTGTTGTAATGGGGCTTGTCGATGAAAAAACGGGTTTTGTCTATTTTCTAAACGCAGAGCACCCGTGGTCAGTTATCTACCGTAACCATAAAGCGTTTTTTATAGAAGACTCTCTCACGCTACGCAAAGTGGGTACGTTGGGTGTTTCAATGGGTATCCGCGTACAAACGTACGAAATGCAACCGAACGATATTTTCGTTATAGGCTCCGACGGTCGCGACGACCTTATGCTTGGTTCCGATGAAGAGGGTGCGCGGATTATCAACGAAGACGAAACACAATTTTTACGGATGCTCGAAGAAGGTAAAGGAAACTTGGAAGCGACATTTAACGCGTGCCTAAAAAGAGGAGATATTACCGACGATTTTTCTCTCGTGTCGCTCACGTTTAACCCCGAAAAGGAAACTCCTTCGGAGCGTTTAGGGATACGCTCTAAAATAAGCGAAGCGCGTTCGTTTATCCGTACGCATGATTATACAGCGGCAATTACTCACTTGCAAACTATCCACAAAATCTCGAACGACAATAAGCACGTGGCGCGTGCGCTTGCGCACATTCTTCTTAAAGCAAATAGGCTTCAAGAAGCCGCGCACTATTTTGATCTCTATTCAGAAGAAAGCCCCGGCGATACGCGGGCGATACGCCTTTTGGGGTCAATCCTTATGAAACTGGGCGATACGGCGCGTGCGGCAGATGTGCTTACGCGGCTTAAAATACGTAACCCGAATGACGAAAAAATTAATGCACAGCTCGAAAAAATTTACCAAGGTATGGCGAATTAAACTTATTTATCTATCCACTTGAGAATTTCGGGTAACACTTCGTTTGCAAGTTCTACGGAAGCAAGCATCATTGAATGGTCGTAATCTTGTGCGTACCGGTTCATCCTTCCGGGTTGTAAAAAACGGGCGTTGGCAGAGTTTTTTGTTTCATCTCCCAACGCAGCTACATAAAACTTGTAGACCGACTCCGAAGGCGCAACGTTGTCTATTTTTCCTGCAGTGAAAAAAAGGCGTACTCCAGAATTTATTAGGTTTGGAGTTTTCACCTTTTCGCTCCACACAGGGGCTCCTTTCTCGAAAAGTTCTTGTGGAGGGGTAATTAAATTTTCAGGCGTGGAGCGTAAAAAACGCGAGTGCAGCACTTGCTTGTCTATTTTTTTCGTAGTTAAGCGTTCCCCAAAGGAGCCAGGGTATGCGTAGTCGAAAGGCGTACCCAAAAAAAATGCCGAGGTAATTTGCATTTTACTTTGCTCTGCGTTTTCTTTTGCCGCGCCTAAATAGTATGCTACTGCTTGCCCCCCCAGCGAGATACCACCCATTACCCATTTTTCTGTAGTAGAATTTTTACGTATTGCCGCCGTAATTTGTGGTAGTGTATCGTGGGCAAATTTTTCAAGTTTTGTGTGTGCAGGAATTTTGACAAGCCAAACCGAAACTCCGCGTGCGTTAAAATAAGGGATAATCGCTTGTGGATTTGCTTCGTAAAGGATTGAATCTGCTACAAGAACAGGAGACAAAAGGACCAAAGAAAACGAGTGTCCCATAACAGCAGTGTATGTTTTAGGAAAGAGTGTAACTATATGCGAGGCTCCATCGATATCCAGCGAGAAAATACGGCGGTTCTCTTCCTTCGTATAGTGGGTAACGCTTGTCGAATGGCAAAAGTAGAAGGCGAAAGCGCTAAATAAAATAGCAAAGCGTAGCATATACGACGAAGCTATAATATAAAAAGGGGCGTAAACAAAAGTAAGTTCTTTCTTTATTTTCGCTCCGCCTCAAAACTCGAAAACGGTATATGCGCACCCTTGAGGCCAAACCTGCAAAAATTTTCCCAGTAAATGATTTTATTTACCGTATCACGTTGCCGCAGCCTTTTTATGCGCCAAACCAAGTGTACCTAATCCGTGACGAAAAAAATATGCTTATTGATTCTGGTTATGTTGAATCTTTGGGAATGCTTGCGTTAGCGCTACGCGAACTTGGTCTTTCGATGAACGACATCGACATCCTTTTTTATACACACCCGCACATCGACCATATTACAGGCGGGCTTTTATGGAATACGTACGCAAAAAAAACAGAACGGTGGGGGCACCACCTTATGCCACAAGATATTGTGGACTATCCCGATTTTATCAACAATTGGCAGCGTGACACCGCCCGCATTTTAACACGCGCTTTTAAAGATAAACAAGCGCGTGCCACGCGTATTCGGCGTTCAAACGAACGTTGGACAAAATTTGTGAAACGTTTTGAAAATGCCACTACCAACCTTACACACCTTTCCAAACCTGATACTCCATCGAGTACGCAAAACCTTACGGGTAAAATTGGCGATCGTGCAGTCCGTTTGGAGAGGCTTCTTAAAAATGGGGATACCTTTTCGACGGGAAAACTCAAATGGGAGGTTTTGGAAACTCCAGGGCACAATACGTGGCACCTTACGCCTGTGGAGACAACCCAGCGTTTTGCTTTCACGGGTGATTTACTCATTGGCAACATTCCCACGATTTACGACGATTTTGATGGCAACCTTGAACTTTACCAGAAGAGTTTGACGATTCTTCTCGATTTACGCAAGAAGTATCCACAAATGCGATTTTTGCCTGCGCATGGAGAAGAAATTAGCCAACCCGAACGTGCAATTAAAGTGCTGCAAAAAACGCTTGGAATTCTCGAAAATGGATTATTGAAAAAACTTGTCGAGGGACGCAAAGACTTGGTTCAACTTCTCGAATCGGCGTTTGGAACGAAAATCGAAAGTGGAGGTCTTTTTATTGCTGCGCTTGAACTACTTGAAGCAATTTTACATAAGCTGATGCGCGAAGGTAGGGTTGGTTCGCAAATTTACGAAGACGGGTACGAGGAGTTTTACCTAAAACACTGATGGTACAGGCACCCAAAGGCTTCATCGATATACCCGCAAGCATCATACTTTCGGCTGAAGGACTTGCGCTTTTTGCTAAATCTAAAACTCCAATAAAACGGATTCCCGCACGCGGAGGAATTTCTAAAGAGGGACTTCTTTCGCAAGCATTTAACGCGTCGACTGTACAAAAGATGATTATGAATTCGTACATCGACGAGATCTACTACGCTGCGCCAGAATTTTTGGCGAAGCGCTCACAAATTATTAGTACGACAAATTTAGTTGTTTTTGCGATACTTTACAAAATGCTTTCGCCCACGCTTGCAAAAAAGGTAATCGAGTCTCCGGTTTTACGGGAGCACAACCGAAGAAACCCGCGTGCTGCAATTGTTGATTTTAAAAGTGTGCCACAGGCGGTCATGGATGCATTTCTTGCGAAAAACAAAGCGGCTTTAGATAGGGTTGAGCACGAAATGTTAGACGGAGTACTATCGCGCATTACCGCAGATACAAAGATGCCAGAAGAAGATAAAATTATTCGGATGCGTAGTCTCGAAAAATTTGTGCGTTGGGTAGATAAACGTATTTGGTATCTCTATCTTATTGTTTACCAAACCCCTCTTAAAGCAGAAATAGAATCTGCGTATATCGATCTTTTTTACCAGTATTTAGACACCACACAAATTGCAACGCACACGAGTAATCTTGTAATGGAGTTTGTCCAAAATGCAGAGAAAGCGCATTTTGAACGCCTTATTGTGAGAAATAATTTAGCCGCACGTAATAAAGTGGATGCATACCTTCGCAACAAAGATAACCGTAACCAGGTCGTCGCACTTGCGGCGCGCGAAAAAGTGCCTCTTGAAATTACATGGCAATTCCATTCGGATAGAGTTGCCTCGGGAAAGACATACAACGTAAAAATTGTATTGTCGAACTATGGACTCATTACCGAGACGACGCGTAGCGAACTTACGCAAAAAATGCAAACAGATACATCGGGCATCGCGCTTGCAGATTTTTACGAGCAGTCGGATGAAACAGGAAAACTGGGAGCGGGTTTGGGACTTCTTTACAATTCGTATTTAGAAGATGTATGCCGCGAAAAGGGTATCCGCTATTTTTGTACTATTTTTCCAGAACCAAAACTTGAGAAAACGACGGTCACTCTTGATTTAACTTTTTAAAGGTTTTTCAAAATCTGTTTTCTTTTTTATTTTTATTTTTGTCGCTAGAGGTTTTGGTTTTGGCGGCTCTTTAATGGGCGCTTTAGTTGTCGACCGTACAAGGTCATCAAGCAAGCCATTGATGAACGCAGCCGCTTCAAGCGCATCGTATTGTTTCGCAAGAAGTATTGCTTCGTCGATAACGACAGCGGCATCCGCGCTTTTAGGAAGGTAGATTAACTGTGCGATGCCCGTACGCAAAATTGCGCGACTAACTGCGGATATACGTGTAAGCTCCCAGTTGACAAGCCGCTCTGAAATTTGTGCGTCAATTGCGTCAATATTTACAAGCGTCGCCTCGATAATTTCGTGCGCATACAAGCGTTCGTCATCGGGAAGTTGGTAATCAATCCAACGGAACGTGATTAATTCTTCTAAACTGGTTTCTTTAAACCCGCGTACATCCGCTTGAAAAATAGCTTGCATTGCTAAAATTCGTGCTTTGTGTCGAACGTGCCTTTGGCTTTTTGCCATGTTATACTGTGCTTAAGTTGTTGATAAGTTCGACAAGCGCACGCGCTGCCTCTCGGCCTTTATTTGTATCGTCTGCTTTTGCACGCGCTTTGGCTTGCTTTAAATTTTCGACGGTAAGTACTGAGTTCATAACTGGACGCACTGTCTCAAGCGCTACTTGCATTAACCCGCGTGCGCTTTCGTTTGCGACAATATCGTAGTGTCCTGTGTCGCCACGGATAACGCAGCCACACGCGATTGCCGCGTCGGCTCTTTCGTTTTGGAAAAGTGCCTTTATGGCAAAAGGAAGCTCCCACGCGCCGGGGACTGTGAGGGTAATTATTTTTTGGGGTTCACACCCTAGTTTAATAAGCTCTTCGCGAGCACCTTTTGCGAGCGCTTCGGTAATTTTTTCGTTAAAAAGCGCAGTCACAACCGCGATACGGTACGACGTATCGGCGAGTGGAGTTTTGTATATTCTATCCGATACTTGCATTTTTCCTTAGTTTGGAGGTTAGGGGAGTTGAACCCCTGACCTTCACAATGCCATTGTGACGCTCTCCCAACTGAGCTAAACCCCCATTTTGGATAAGTTATTGCATGAATTTTAGACACACGGTCAATCAGCAAAATGCTTGCGTCTGTGTACCGTACCTCAAAATAAGACAGTGAGTCTTAAGAATTTATTACAATTGCGAACCGAAACCGAAAACGTGGGGACGCATGCTGTTAACCTTTTGACTTTTAGCGGAAAAATTACTTCTGACAATATTTACGATCTCAACACCAAAGTAAAAGCTATTTTCGAGAACGGCGTTTACGATTGCATCCTTGATATCTCTGAGCTGGAGTATATCAACAGCACTGGAATTGCGCTTTTACTTACTATTGCTCGCACTGTAGAACAAAACCAAGGAACAATGCTACTTACAAAACCTACGGCGTTTGTACAAGAACTCTTCGAAATGACAGACCTTGCTGGGCGCTTTGTCATCGTTGATTCGCTTAACGCCGCACGGGAACACTTTAAGAATTGATTCAATTGACGTTATCTCCATTTACTCGCCAAAAAAGCAAAGACGATTTAACGTACGGCGCGTATAAAGACTTCTTGCCGCGTTTAGAGCGTGCGTTCGTGGGTACAAAGTGGAAAAAAAAAGGTAGTCGCACATTGCGTACGAAAAAAAAAGAAGAGGTGCTTGTACATTTGGTAAGTGACGCAACAATCCAAAAAATCAATTACGCATACCGAAAAAAGAGAAAATCTACAGATGTACTTTCTTTTTCGTATGCAGAGTCTTTAGTAAAGATTTTTCCACACGAACCTATTGGAGAAATTTTTATTTCGCTCGATACCGCACGTAAACAATCCCGTATTTTTAAAACAGGTATTTTAGAAGAATTGGCAATTTTAACGGTGCATGGCGTTTTGCATGTTTTGGGATATGATCACGAAATAGGTGTGAAGGAAGCAGAAAATATGCGCCGCCAAGAAGCACTCATCCTAAAAAAAATTGGACTTAATCGAGAGGCGTTATTAGAAAGATAATGGCGAGACAAAAAAAACTGACCGGCGCAATACGAAAGGTTTTTAAGAAAAAACCAAAATCCCTCCGCGAGAAATTACAAGAGTTTTTTAAGAAGAATAAAATTGCTGCGCGTAACGAACAAATGCAAATGGTTCTTGAAATTTTAGAGTTGGGAGAAAAAAGGGCGGCGGATATACTCACGGCAGAAGTTAATCTGTCGAGCTTGCCTATAACAGCGGGGCTTAAAGACATTGAGATACTCTTTAAAAAAACAGGACACTCAAGGCTGCCTGTTTACGAAGATAAAGAAGGGTTGCGCCATTATGTAGGTATTTTTTTCGTAAAAGATCTCGCCAGTATAAAAACAACGAAGCGTAAAGCGTTCAACTTGGCAGAACACCTTCGTAAACCACTTGTTGTTCCAGAATCGCAAAGCATTCTTTCTCTTTTGCGCGAGATGCGGCTTAACAGGCACCACCTTGCTTTAACTGTAAACGAACACGGCGACGTGACAGGGCTTATTACTCTTGAAGATATCCTCGAAGAAATTGTGGGGGATATCCAAGACGAGTACGATAGCGAATCAAAGCAAGTTGTACAAATAGAGCCGAAGGTGTACCGTGTTGATGCACGCATGTCTTTATCTGACCTTAACGATGAACTTTTTCTCAACTTGCCAGAAGAAAAATTCCATTCTGTTGCGGGTTTTGTTTTACACTCGCTTGCAGGGGATTTAAAAGACAAAGCGGTTTTTGCGTACGGTAATGCAAAATTTACCCTCCTTAAGTTTAAGCACAGACAAGTAAAAAGTGTCCTGATTGACCTCTCTGGGCGCACAACTTAATGTAGTTCGTTATGCCCGAGCGTGCCTCTGCAATTATTATAAGAAAAAAAACTGCGCACGACGAATCTCTTTATATCGACACTCTTTTAGAATCGGGTAAGTTTCAGCCATTTAAAATTCCGGGAGTTTTAAAGTCGAATAAACGCTCTGCATTTTTTTTCTCGCCGGGTTCTCTCTTTGATGTAATTTATACTCCCCGTGAAAACGGAATAGTTATCCCTAAAAGTACGGAGCTACTTTTTTCTCCTTTTGCAGTTTCGCAAGACTATGCACTTTTAAATTTCGTCGCAGAAATCCTAAAAGCCATTGAAATGCTTATGGGGGTAAGCGCAAGCGAGGATTTGTTTTTGCTTGTGAAAGAGTCGCTCAGCCTTGTTGCCAATAATTACCACGATGAAAAAATTGTGAATAACTTTTATTGGCGGCTTTTAGAGTTTTTAGGTTTGCAGGGAGAATACGATTCTACAAAAAAGAATGCCGCGTACGATCTTTACGATGGTTTTTTATCTGCCGAAGACGCTTCTGAGCGTATAAAAAAAGATTCGCTTATTACAATCGAGTGGGTCTTCTCTTCAATGGATTTGAATAGTAGTTATTCTGCACCTACAGATTCAGCGGAGGTACGTGAAAAAATACGCCGTTTTCTTAAAGCCGGTTAAGCCCGTTTAGCGCAGCAACACGGTATGCTTCGGCCATGGTGGGGTAGTTGAACGTCGTCTCGACGAACCATACGATGCGGTTATTGGGTGAAGGCTGCGCCATTATCGCTTGTCCAATATGGATAATTTCGGAAGCTTGGTCGCCAAAGCAGTGTATTCCTAAAATTTCCAAAGTCTCTCTGTGGAATAAAATTTTAAGAAGTCCTGCTGTTTGTCCCGTAATTTGCGCTCGTGCAATATTGCGAAAGTGTGCTTGGCCCACCTCGTAAGGAATTTTTGCTTGCGTTAGTTCGCGCTCAGTTTTCCCCAATGAACTAATTTCAGGATTTGTATAAATACCCGTTGGAATGCTTTTGAGTAAGTTTTCAAAGTGAGCGCCTTTAGTAATGTGTAGTGCGGCAAAGCGGCCTTGGTTAAAAGCGGCGCTTGCAAGCGCTGGCGGTCCTGAAATATCGCCAACGGCGTAGATGTTTTCAATTGCCGTTTGGAAGTTTTCATTTTTATGTATGTTGCCCCTGTGGTCGATTTCAATAGGATTTTCAAAAGCAAATAAACTGTCGGAGTTACCACTGCGCCCATTTGCCCACAAAAGGGTATCGGATTTTACCACCTTTCCCGATTTAAGGTATAGGTGTGTTTCATTTTGGAAGCGTTCAATACGTTCAAATTCTTCGTTGTGTTTTATTACAACGCCTTGTTCGCGCAAATGGTAACTTAAGGCGTCGATAATTTCGTCGTCTAAAAACTCTAAAAGCTTTGAGCGGTGGTTGACAAGGGTCACTTTAATTCCAAGACCCTTAAAAATAGATGCATACTCACAGCCAATAACGCCAGCGCCGTAAATAGTCAAGGAGCGTGGCGTGTAGGTTAAGTCTAAGATGGTGTCGCTATCGTGGATGCGTTCGTCGAAGGGGACGTCTTTAGGGCGGTATGGCCGCGAACCTGTCGCAATAACAATCGACGGTGCTTCAAGAACTTCTTCTCCCCCTTCGCGTATGGTAACAGAGACAGTGTTTGGGGATGTAATTTTAGCACGCCCAAAAAAAAGCGCCACGTGGTTGCGGTCATAATTGCGGCGGCTGAGTTCTGCTTCACGTTTACTAATCGAGCGTGCTGCGCTTACAAGCGACGGAAAGCTAAGTTCTGGAACAGAGCTGTGGAATGTTTTTACAAGAGGATTTGTTGCAGATTCTAAAAAACGCTGTATTGAGTGCCTGAGCGCCTTAGAAGGTATTGTGCCACGGTGCAAGCATTCCCCACCCAAGTCAGGGTTCATTTCGACCATGGCGACACGTTTGCCGTCTTTTGCACATTGCATCGCCGCGCCTTCGCCGGCAGGTCCTGAACCAATAATGACGACGTCGAATGGGGTCATTCGATTTCGTCTTCGACTTCGTGTTTTTTCGACGCGTGGAAAGTAAACCCACGTTTTGAATTTTTAAGCCACGTTAAAATATATTCAATCCGTGTATGTTCCGCCGAATTTTCGGGTAAAGAAGGAAGCAATTCTTTTTCAATTACTTCGGTTGCTTTAGGTGGGGAGAGGTCTTTTAAATAGAAAATTTGGAATGCTTGCTTTATTGCCGACCTCTCTGCCGGCGTCATTCCCGAGCGTTTTAATCCTACTACGTTAAGACCAAACGCAAGCGCGGGGTTGCCGTTATTCATAGTAAAGGGTAATGCGTCACGCGTTGCTTTACTCACTCCGCCTATTACAGCAAAAGCGCCCACGCGTACAAATTGGTGTACCATAACGAGCCCTGAAATAAGCGCGTTATCGCCCACCTCGACGTGCCCTGCGATTCCTGATTTATTAACCATGATAACATTGTTGCCGACATGGCAGTCGTGCGCGACGTGTGCGTCGGCCATAAAATAACAACCGTTGCCAATAGTCGTCTTGTTGCCCTTAAGTGCTGGCTGGTGTACAGTAATCGTTTCGCGAAAAACATTATTGTCGCCGATAACAATTTCGGCCTCGGGGTTATCGAAGTGTATATCTTGCGCGTTTTCACCGATACACGCGCCGGTAAAAAGTTTATTCTTTTTACCAAGGGTGACGCGGTTTGTGACGGTGGCGCGCACGCCGATTTCACAACCCGCACCAATTTTAACTTCGGGGCCAATATACGCCATTGCATGTACGACGACGTCGTCGGCGAGGTTAGCAGGATTTTCTACAACAGCGGTAGGGTGTATTTTGGGCATGTGGTAATCCACCATTTAAAAATAGGCGGTCATGCATTTTTTAGGGTCTACGCGCAAAAAAGGCGGAATGTGCCTCTTTTGCGCATAAAATACGATTCTATGGCAAATCCCATGACTGGCATGTATAATTGGCCGCAACCGGTAGCGGTGGCCCTGACGAAAAACTGGGTACCGATGGATCAAATATTGCGGTATTTGTCGTGGCATTGGCGAGAATAATAAATGTCTTGCCTATGTTAGGCCCTGCAGTTAGTTTGAATTGATGCGAACCTGTGAAAATTGTGTTCGGCAAAGACGGCCCTGCCGTGAAAGTGAGTGTTGACGTATTTAGTATTACAGATGCCATAGAGTTTCCGAGAAGAACCATTATGTTACCTGCTTGCGGGCCAGAATCGATAGGAAAGCAAAGCGTGCCATCAGCAGCGTTCGCGGGTAAGGAGGTTCCCGGATTAAATGTAAATGCAACCGGATCAAATACACTCGTGTTTATAGAACCCGTCCCTGTCGCGCCGCCATGGATATAGACGGTCTTACCAGCATTGGCACCGGTAGGTATTGTACACGCTGTTCCGCCATAATAAACGTTTGTCGAAAGCGTAAACGGATTCGTGTACGATGGCCCACTCGGGTCGATCAGCGTTGTGTTCTTTGCATTTTGTCCGTTGACGACCAAGATTTTTCCTGCTTGTGGCCCCGAAGTAATTGGAATCCAATTGGCACCGAAATCCGTCCCTTTACCAGCAGGTAACGAAGTTGAGGCAGAAATAGATCCCGTTGCCGGATCAAATAGCAAAGTATCTGTTAGCGTAGAACCACGCAAGATTAGCCATCTATCGCTGCCCAGCGGAATGCCGAGCGAATTGCTGGCAATCGTCCAAGTAATGTCCGTTCTAGGGGTGAATGTTCCAGAGATAAAATCATATGTTTCTAGATGTTTACTCGACCCTCCATAGAACATCACCTGTAGGCCGTTGTAGACGCCTGAATTAACTTTAAAATTGAATCCGGCAGAACCTGCGTTATAGGGTAAGGCAGTCATGGCAATGAAAGTTCCTGTCGAATACTCGTATTTTTGTGGAATCTTCGACGACGACCCAATGAGGATTAATCTATAAGCGGGCAGTGCACTCGTTGCCTGCGAAGCGGGCGTATAAAGGGCCATATTGCCTGCCGCGTCTTTGACGAGCACTGCGAAATGGTAGGTTGTCGCTGCCGTTAAACCGCTTACCATAAAGTTCACTGTGTTTGCTGTCCAGTTCATAAGGAGGTCGGCACCCGCTTTGGCGTCGGCTAAAGGGACGGTGTTTATGTTTGCTGGTGCGCTATTATCTTTGACAAGTTTATACATGAGGCTTGGCTGCGGTGTGATGTCGTCGGTTGCAGCACCCCAGTTGACGGTCAATCCAGTGGGGGTGATTGCCGTAAAAGAAATTCCAGCACCTAAAACAAGACCACCCGTATCGACGACAATATTTTTATTGACGCCGAGCGAATTTAGAGCCGCAGGGGTGGGGAGCGTCAAAACTGCCGGATTTCCTGCGGTGTCGTTAATAGATCCCCCTGCCAAGCTAAGCGCCGTGGAATTGGCGTAGTCTAAATCTACGGCAGTGTTACCTGCAGCCACAGTATAATTAAAAAGCAGCGTCGATGTACCAGTACCCGAACCATAATTCACGGGTGTTGTCGCGGGAGTACCTGTCGCAAGAAGTAGTTGCGGTGTGCCAGAGACAGTAAGCGATTTACTAAAATTTACTTGGATGTTGATGGTTTGCCCTGCAATATACGAGCCATCTGCATTGCTGGCTGTAACGCCCGTTACAACGGCTTGGACAGCATCGATGGCAATGTTTTTATTGGCGCCCAAAGAAGTTGCCGCCCCAGGTGCAGCTAAGGTTAAATTGGCGTTATTCCCTGCAGCATCTTGGATGTTGCCTCCCGCAAGTTGCAGCGCCGTGGTGCTTGTATAGTCGAGGTCTGGCGAAGAATTACCGCTGACGGTCGTGTAGTTGAATGTCAACGTGTTTGTTCCCGTGCCTGAAGTGTAATTCACCGGTGTTACCGCTGGCGAACCGGTTGCGAGTAAAAGTTGCGGCGCCCCCGTCACGTTGACATTTTCGCTAAACGTTACTTGTATGCTAATCGTTTGCCCCATGCCCCACGTACCATTTGCCGTCGAAGAGGTGACGTTGACAACCGTCGGTGGAGCTGTGTCGATGGTAAAGACGCCACTGGCGAGTGTCGAATCGCTGTCGCCGAGTTTGCACGCGATTGCTTTCAGCGTTGTGGTTGTTGATACGCTAACAGGTAGGGTGTAAAGAGTGCCTGTTGAGCAGGTGGGTAGAGTACAAACAGGGGTGCTGCCGTCGTTCGTGTAACAGAGGGTAGAACCTAAAGTCGACGAGCTTATTGCCACCGCTTGCGCACTCGAATAGGTGCCTGCAACAGGACTAAAGACCGGCGTGTTGACAACGCCTGCAGCCGAAGTTGTCGCTGTAAATTCTGTGGTCTCCATGCTCGCGTTGCCTGCAGCATCTTTTGCGCGAATGCGGTAATAGTATGTTGTTGAAGATAAAAGTCCCGTTGCGCTAAAATTTGTTGCACCCGCGCTCGTTGTAAATGCCACAGTAAAAGTTGCGCAAGTACCCGAAATCGTGCTTTGGCAAATTTCATAAAGAATGGCCGATGGCATACTCGCATTGTCGGTAGATGCCGTCCACGTGAGATTTATTTGTGTCGAACCGCCTGTTGTTGCTGAAGGTGCACTTGGGGTGGATGGAGGTATTGTATCGGGCGGAGAGATTACGCCTTGGGTATCTTTTTTATCTTCCCAAAAGTGGCCAAAATTACGGCACGATAGAGAAATAAAAAAAACGCTTAAAAAAAGAAAGACAATACGCATAATAGATGAAGTAAACATACCCCCTCCTGCTAAATAAAGAACAATGCACTATCCGACACCTATATAGACGAATCGTCAACAATTTTGCGAGTTTGGCTATCACCGATTAAAACTAATACCCAACTCTGCTTGTTGCCCCGTTTCTCCCGTAAGCGTCGTTACAGGCGATGCATTTACGCCGGAGGAACCACCGGAGAAAATATACGCTGTGCCATCACTCGAATTGTATTTATTTGCGCCAACCAGAGCGTCGATATAGCCGTCGCCGTTGATGTCGGCATTCCCGACGCCACGCCCAAAGTAATCTCCCGATGCACCTTGCGCGAGTTTGAGGTCGGCGATAGAAGCAGTTCCTGATGAAATATAACTACTATTACCGTAAAAAACGTATGCGCACCCTTCAGGGTTAGATGTGCAACCGTACGAACCCACCACGATATCATCGTAAGCATCTGCGTTAAAATTGGCGGCGGTGATGCTCGTCGTGAAAAATGCACCTGTATTTGTTCCCGTTATTTGTGCTTGAGGCGAACCGGGATTTGCTGTTTTATTAAGCGGAATACCCGAAGCAGAGCCATAGTAAACATACATTTTTCCAGTGTTGGTTGCATTTGCATACGCGCCCACTGCTAAATCGGTATAACCATCGCCATTAAAATCGCCCCCGGAAAGTGCTCCTGTAAATGCTTCTGCGGATGTTCCTGTGCCGAAGGCATTTGTAGGAGCCGCTGTCGCTGTGGCAATCCCCGATACAGTACCCATAAAGATATAGCCACGGCCGTTTACCGATGAATACTGCGAGCCTGCGACGGCAATGTCTGTATAAGTATCCCCATTAAAATCGCCCAAGAAAATTCCTATACCAAATTGTGCGACAGGGCTGGCCTCTCCAGTAAGTATTCTATCGGCAGCCGAACTTGCTGTTGCACTAATTCCGGAGAGTGAAGCGTGGAAAATATATACTCGCCCTTGGTTTGTATTGTATCCATTGGCACCAACAATTAAATCGCCAAAACCATCATTATTGGCGTCGCCTATATAGGGTACTGCGCCAAAGTATTCACTTGCGGTACCAGTAATAATCTTGTCTGCCGCAGCTGCACTTGTTATAGAAATTCCACTACTGCTGCCGTAAAAAATATATACTCGACCCGTATTGGATGAATAATTTGCCGCACTCACAACTAAATCAGCGTACCCATCGCCGTTCAAATCACCTATGGCGCTATTGCGTCCAAAATTATTTCCTGTAGCTTCGCCAACGATTTGTCTTGGCGCCGCCGATGCATTACCGTTTGCAATGCCAGGAAAATCTCCATAGAAAAGGTAGATTTTCCCAATCCCTGTTCCTGTCGGGTGCTTCCATCCCGCTGTTGCAAAATCGCTATACCCATCGCCGTTGACGTCGCGGTTATTGCCTTTATGTATCGTTATTGGTGCAGTGCTTGCGGTATTGCCTGCCATGTCCGTTGCCCGTGCTTCGATGGTGTGTTGTGAGCGGTCACGCCAGGTCGATGCGCCGGTGGGAAGTGCTGCCTTCCATACGCCCGCTGCGTATGTAGCTGTAGTCCATGCTCCTGCGTCTAATTTTACTTCGACAGTAGAAATGTTGAGGTTGTCTGTTGCTGTACCAATAACGAACCCTGAATGCACAGTACTATTTGTTCTTAGGTTTTGCACTACAACATTGGGCAGGACGGTATCGAAAGTAATATTAGAAACCGATACCGCTGTTGCGTTGTTCCCCGCTGCGTCGGTACATGTATAATCCATCGTGTAAACAGCGCCTGAAACCAGTGTCGGCGCGTTTGTAATGATGATGTTATTGTGTGCGCCCGAATTGAGTTCAGTCGCAGTCAGCGCTTTGTTATGTGGTGAAGATGGATCCGTCGCTCCCGAGGTGCGCGTCCATTGGATAAACGCCGTTGCACACGTTTCTGAAAATGTGTATGAAACTTGAGTATTGTTAACGTATGTCCCTGCAACAGGTTGCGCCCCTGATATAACTGGCGCTGTGGTGTCGTACGTGACGCCTGTCATTACTATGGGTGTGGAGACATTCGAGGCTGCGTCGGTGCAGTCAAACTGTAAGGAATAAACAGCACTATCCACCAATGTCGGGGTATTGGTTATAGTGGTATTTGTATGCGCACCCGCAGTAAGTTCTACCCCCACGAGCGCCTGCACGTGCGGCGAAGAACCATCCGCCGCACCCCCGGTACGTGTCCAAGTGATTGAAGCGGTTTGGCAGGCAGCAGAAAAAGTATAACTGACTTTAGTATGGTTGACCGCCGAACTGCTCGCAGGAGAAACAGCGGAAATTACAACCCCAGCAGTATTAAAGGTGACATTGTTGACAGTAACGGGCGTAGCGATATGCCCTGCGGCGTCGGTGCAATTAAATGCAATATCGTAAATCGCTCCTGAAACAAGCGATGGGCTATTTGCCAGCGTTACGTTCGTGTGTACGCCAGCTACAAGTTCTCCCCCCGTGAGTGCTTGCGCGTGCGGCGAGGCGCCGTCGGGCGCACCGCCTGTGCGTGTCCACGTAATGGTTGCACTCGCACACACTTCCGAGAAAGTGTAATCCACGCGTGTGTGGTTTACCGACGCGCCCCCCGTCGGTTGTACGGCGCTAATCACAGGCACTGTATTGTCAAATGTAACATTCGAGTTTACCACACTGGTGGCGATATGCCCTGCTGCATCGCCGCAATCAAATTTCACGGTGTAAATCGTACCACCGACCAGCACGGGGTTATTCGAGAGTGTCACGTTTGTGTGCGCACCTGCTGCAAGTTCTCCTCCCGTGAGTGCTTGGACGTGCGGCGAGGCACCGTCGGCGGTCCCTCCGGTACGCGTCCACGTAATCGAAGCGGTTGAGCAAGATTCTGAAAAAGTATAGCTCACTTTGGTGTCAGTCGCGTACGTGTTCGGTGCAGGTTGAGTCGATGAAATTACGGGGACGTCGTTATCGAAAAGTACGTTGGTGGACGTTACTGCCGTCCCCATATTTCCCGCTGTGTCGGTACAATTAAATGTGACGCTATAAATAGTCCCCGAAACAAGAGGCGGTGTGATGGTGAGTGTAACGCCGGAATGCAAACCTGCGATAAGTTCGCTTCCCACAAGAGGAATGGTGTGCGGTGAAGCACCATCGGGGGTGCCCCCTGTGCGTGTCCAAGTAATTGAGGCTGTGGAACAGGTTTCGCTAAAAGTGTAGTTTACAGCCGTGGTGGTTGCAATTGCACTATTTGTGGGCGATACAGCCGAGATAACCGGCGGGGTTGAGTCAATGGTATACGCAGAAATCACGACGTTAGAGTTTGTCATCCCCGCTTTACACGCGAGAGCTTGAATTGTCTGCGAAGCGCTCACGCTGAGTGCAGCGGAGTAAGTGTTGCCGGTTATACATGTTGCGGTGGGCTCGTCGCAAGCAGGGGTGGTCACGCCGTCGTCGGTATAACAAATCGTTGCCCCCGATGTCGCGCTGGAGATACTTACGCTCTGTGTTGTATTGTATGAACCCGCAGATGGTGTAGTCACGGGAGCAATAACTTGGTTGGGGTTTGCGGATATCCCCGGCGGCGACTTATCGTCTTTATTTTCCCAAAATTTGCCAAAGTTACGGCAGGCGCCAAAGGAAAGTATGGTAATTCCCCAAAAAACTATACAAATTCCTTTGTTTAAGCTTGCCATTTTTTTGCTTCTTTAAAACATACTGCTATGTCCTTAGACGTATAATATGTTAAAAACTCAACAAAAAATATATTTTAGTCCTTGTGCTTAAGAGCCTCATGCGCCAACTCATTTTTTACCATTTTTTAACGCCAAAAATGAGCTTAACTTCGTATAACTTAGCGTAGCGTAAGTTAAATTTTTGATTTTGGAGTTGTCGCACAGAATCCTAAACACCTCGCAAAACGCGCCGCACCCGTTCTACCTCTGGGCCGAGGGTAAGAAAAAGAGAATCGACGCGCACGGTCAAATTCTTTACTGTAGCAAACTTAACCTACGACGAGCTTCGCGTACTCGGCGGCGGGTGAGACAGTGGCGATAGCACCCGAACTAAATTGTAGGTGGTCACGTTCGACGCCGTCGCTGAAAATAACGCCTTGTTGAGCCATGTGCGATTCGAGTATTAACGGCTCCGATTCTTTTATGATTCCCCACACCATCGAAGCTTTCGATTGTTTGCTGATAAAAGGTTCACGCACTGCGTAAATTAACTCGCGCGACTCCCAACGCAATGCATTGAACTCGGCAATGCTCAGCGGGCCTGCAAAACCGGATACCATATTCATGACGGAGCTCATCCAACCCGTCTTGCCCGCACCGGTCGCGATTAGAATTCCCGAAGACGAGTGCTCTTCGTGCCGTTCGCCCTGCGTGATGCGGTAGCGCGCCGACGTGTGCGAGGCGGGGCCGACAAAAAAATCATTAAACGCGAGGAGTCTTTGTCCGTCGTTGAGTCGGACTTCAGCCATCGTAATCGCCGCGATTTTCGCAGTCGCCGCCATGGCTTTATCGAGATGCATCGAAAAAGTTTCGAGTTGCGTTTTCAGAAGAACGCCATCCACACGTTGCGGATCGGGGTTGAGGCCAATGATCGGTTGTCCGCGAGCGTATTTCGCCGTGTTCGCGACGAGCCCGTCTTGTCCAATCGTGATAATCAAATGGTTCTCTGCAAAGAGAAACGCTGGCAAGAAGCTACGATCGATAATCTTGTATTTTAGTTTTCCGTAAAGCTTGCCTTGCAGTGATTCCAAACTACGACAAAATTGATCGTGTTCGGCGTCGATATCGTCGATACGGCCGCCTAAGCGTTCGAGGTAAAACTTCGCTTGTGCATGCGTTTGAAATTTCTCGATCAAAAGCTCGCGCCGGGTCTTGCTGCGGACAATGATCGCAAAATCGAACAGACGAGAACCTCTCTATGCGTTTAGTTTAGGCGTAGTTTCGGTTAAAGACTGGAGTAGATCGGGAGTAATATTCAAGGTGCCAATTTTGGCTGCATTTTCAGCGAGCAATCGAAATGCCATCGCGACTTCTTGGTTCGCCTGGAAGTCTTTGCCGATTGCAGCGAGCGTCTTCCAATCCATAGTGCGGTATGGTTTTAACAATGTTTCCACGGCATAGCCCTGCGCGTCGGCCTCTTTGCGCGAATTAGCGACGTGGGCATCGATCAACTTCTGCCGTTCAATCTCAACGGCAATATCTGCCTGCATTTTGAGTTCGCGCACTTTTCGCGTATTCTCGGCTGTTAAAATATCCGTTTCAAATTTTTTTTCGACAATCTGTTTCTTCTTTTCTTCGACGGCAATTTCTGTATTAAGCTCTGATTCTTTGATCTTGCGCTCTTCGACGACGGCAAAATTACGGCGTGCGTAGATTGCCTGATCGGCGTCTTGCTGTATTTTCTCGCGCGTTTCCGCTTCGAGCGCACGCTCCATTTCTGGAGTGCCTTTGATAGCTAAGACATTCACCGACAAAATCTCGAGTCCCAGCGCTTTAATCGCTTCAGCAGCTTTCAAATCGATGGCAATTTTTTCGCCGATTACTTTTGCCGCACGCAGCGCCTCTTTGAGGGGTAACGCATGCACGAGCGCAGCCGTCGACGACTGTGCTTCGTTGATAATTCTTTGCGTTAGTTTTTCCGTTTCGTCCTTTTTGTAGGCACCGGATGCATCTACGGTAAAATCAAGGATTTCTGCGAGCACTTTTGCGTCGCGCACTCGATACGAAATTTGTCCTTGTACGGATAAAGTTTGGTAATCGACCGTCACTTCGTTAAAAATAAATGGTACATCGTTCGATGCCAACGGTACGGCAGCGATGGAACTCGATGGTTCGTAATAATAGAAGGCTAAGCCCCGGCCTTCTCGCACGACGCGGCCTTTCTTATGATGAATAATATATGTCATGGCATCAAACTTGATGAATCGGATTCCGAGCATGGGATGCTACGTACATGATAGCACTTAGCGTGAAAATCAGAAATCTATTTCTCACACAGACTCGCGCCACCCACCCTCGACAGACCAGTGGATACGCGCTCGGTAGATGCCCTCACCCCCACAACGTACGCACCTGTCTATACGTATGCATCGCCTCATCACGCGTTATGAGTATCGCGCTTAAATGGTTGGCGGTCGCCATGATGATTCTATCGGCGGGGTCTTTCACGGGGTAGTCGACCATTTCCACTGAATTCAAAAATATGTTGTTATCGGGCGTAATAAATTGTACAAATGCAAGTGCTTCGGTTTGGCGTATAAACTCACGATAGGGTATAGCAAATTCAAGCCTACCTTTTGCGCAGAGCATGGCTATTTCCCATACGCTCATCGACGAGATGGCAATTTGATAGTTTTTCATCGCTTCGTGGATTACATTTTTTGCTTTCTTAGGCAAAAGGCTTGGTTGGGTAAGCCACCAAATCCACGTATGGGTATCGAGAACAATCATTGCAATAATTGCCAATCGTCTAAACCAACCGGAGCAGTCGGTTCGTCATAGCGCAACAATAACCCACGAAATTTCATAAGTTCGCTTTGCATATCTTCTGCATACGGTATTACTTTGAGTACGGGTTTACCGCGCTCTAAAATAACCAGAGGCCGCTTTGACGCCTGCACGTTGCGTAGATGCTCCAAGGCCTGTGCTTTGAAAGTTGTTTTGGTTAATCCATACATGACTATGAATATATAGTCATATTTGAGTTATGGCAATTTTTTGTGGATGACCCCAGAGCCTGTGCAGCAACTCGCTGGAGCAATTTTTTTGCGAATTTCTGTACGCCATTTTGCATTTTTAAGCGAACCGCGTACAAAAATTCGCAAAAAAATTGCCTCTTCCTAAACGCTGCGCGAGTTGGCGCATGAGGCTCCAGAGCCCATTTTCTACAAAAATCTTCAATTCGGTTGACGAAATGTGACATAATAATAATTTCATCCCCCACAGGTACCCTCATGAAAATAACACGACATTTCACACAAAGCGGCAAAAACATCTACAGCGGCATTATTTTTGAAAAACGTTCGTCCCGTATCACAAATACCGATGGTTCGGTAGCGTTTGAAGCGAACGAAATTGAGGTTCCTTCGTTTTGGTCGAATGTTGCAACTGACATCCTTGCGCAAAAATACTTTCGTAAGGCAGGGGTGCCTAAAGCGCTCAAAGGCGTTCCCGAAGAAGGAGTGCCCGAATGGCTCTATAGGCAAGTTCCCGACGAGGAGCAGTTGGCCAAATTCCCTAAAGAAGAGCGTTATACCCGTGAGACATCCGCCAAACAAGTAATGCACCGTTTAGCGGGCGCGTGGACGTATTGGGGGTATAAGCATAATTATTTTTCCGATGAAGAAAGCGCACGTGCGTTTTACGATGAACTCTCGTATATGCTGATGTACCAGATGGCGGCGCCCAATTCTCCCCAGTGGTTCAACACGGGACTTTACTGGGCGTACGGTGTCGATGGTCCATCGCAGGGGCATTTTTATGTAGACCCAGCGACGGGCAAACTTGTAAAATCGAAATCTTCTTACGAACACCCGCAGCCGCATGCGTGCTTTATCCAAGCAGTCGACGACGATTTAGTCAACGCCGGCGGTATTATGGATTTGTGGGTTAGGGAGGCTCGCCTCTTTAAATATGGTTCTGGAACAGGTTCCAATTTCTCTGCACTTCGGGGCGAAAATGAAAAGCTTTCCGGTGGCGGTAAAAGCTCTGGCCTTATGAGCTTTCTTAAAATTGGCGATACCGCAGCAGGCGCGATTAAGTCGGGCGGAACGACACGGCGTGCGGCAAAAATGGTTACGTTAGATATCGACCATCCCGATGTTGAAGAATTTATCGACTGGAAAGTTACCGAAGAAGCAAAGGTGGCAAGTTTAGTAGCAGGTTCTAAAGCGATACGCCGTGTAATAAACGAAGTTTTTAACGCTGTTAACGGCTGTGCTAAACAACCTTCTCTTTTAGACCCAAAGCAAAACAAAATGCTTGCGCTTGCCCTAAAAAAAGCACGTGCGGCTAATGTGCCCGATAGCTACGTACAACGCATTATACACCTTGCACGGCAAGGCTTTACTTCAATCGCCTTTGAAGAGTACGATACCGATTGGACATCTAAAGCGTACCTTACAGTAGCAGGACAAAATTCGAATAACTCGCTTCGCCTTTCGAATGCATTTTTGAAAGCAGTTGAATCCAACGGCGATTGGGAGTTAATCCGCCGTACAGATGGCAAAGTACACAAGACGATGCCAGCGCGTGACCTTTTCGATAAACTTTCTTTCGCAGCGTGGTCGTGCGCCGACCCAGGTTTGCAGTTTGATACAACTATCAACGAGTGGCACACGTGCCCCGAAGATGGCCGCATCAATGCGTCGAATCCCTGTAGCGAATACATGTTTTTAGACGATACTGCGTGCAACCTCGCTTCCATCAACATGATGCGTTTTTACGACGCGAAGAAAAATCGCCTCGACATCGATGCGTATAAACACGCGATACGCCTTTGGACAATTGTCCTTGAGATTTCTGTGCTTATGGCGCAGTTCCCTTCGCAGCGTATTGCTGAGCTTTCGTATAAGTTCCGTACATTGGGTTTGGGGTATGCAAACCTTGGTACTTGGCTGATGGTTTCTGGAGTTGCGTATAATTCCAACCAAGCAAATGCAATGGCAGGCGCGGTTACAGCTATTTTAACCGGAGTTGCTTATAAAACATCTGCTGAAATGGCTTCTGAATTAGGAGCCTTTAACGGTTACGAAAAAAACCGTGAACACATGCTGCGCGTTATACGCAACCACCGCCGCGCAGCGTATAGCGCATCCGAAAGCGAGTACGAAGGGTTAAGTGTTTTCCCAATGGGAGTTAACACAAAGCATTGCCCCGACTATCTTTTAACCGAAGCGCGTACCGCGTGGGATGAAGCCCTTTCGCTTGGAGAAAAATATGGCTACCGGAATGCACAAACAACAGCGATTGCACCCACAGGAACAATCGGCCTCCTTATGGATTGCGATACAACGGGAATTGAACCCGACTTTGCGCTTGTCAAATTTAAAAAGCTTGCAGGCGGAGGGTATTTTAAAATCGTCAATAAATCGGTTCCGCTTGCTCTTGAACACTTGGGCTATACAAAAGAACAAATAGCAAAAATTGTTGAGTATATGGTGGGTACTGCGACGCTCGAAGGTGCTCCGCATATAAACCGTGAAAATTTGGCGCTAAGGGGATTTACCGACGAAGTTTTAAATACGGTAGAGGAAGCCCTTCCAACAGCCTTTGACATCAACTATGTTTTCAACCGTTTTGTTGTGGGTGAAGGATTTTTATTAAATACGCTTAAAATTCCAAAAGAAGTTTTTGAGCGTCCCGATTTTAACCTTCTTATCCATTTAGGTTTTACAAGCGAACAAATTGCTGCGGCAAATGAAACAATTTGTGGTACAATGATGATTGAAGGCGCTCCTTATCTTAAAGAGGAGCACCTTCCTGTCTTTGATTGCGCAAACAAATGCGGGCGTAAAGGAGAGCGGTATATCCACTACAACGCGCACCTAAACGTAATGGCCGCTGCGCAGCCTTTTATTAGCGGCGCTATTTCAAAAACGATTAACATGCCATACGAGGCGACCGTCGACGACGTAAAAAGTGCGTACATGGCTTCGTGGAAACTTATGATTAAAGCAAACGCGCTTTACCGCGACGGCTCTAAGCTTTCACAACCTTTGTCGAGCGTTGGTGAAAATATTTTTGATGCGTTAGAAGAAGATGGCTTAAATGAAAAAGATGCTATCGAAGATTTGGCTTCACAACCTGCTGCGGCAAAAGCCGAAAAACTCGCAGAAAAAATTATCGAAAAAATTATCGTACAACGTGTCGCCGAGCGCCGCCGTTTGCCATCACGCCGGCAAGGCTACACACAAAAGGCGCTTATTGGGGGTCATAAAATTTATTTGCGCACGGGCGAGTACGAAGACGGTTCTTTGGGAGAAATTTTTCTCGACATGCACAAAGAAGGCGCTGCGTTCCGCTCACTTATGAACGGATTTGCAATCGCTGTATCTTTGGGATTGCAATACGGAGTTCCCTTGGAAGAATTTGTGGAAGCGTTTGTTTTTACCAAGTTTGAACCCAACGGTGTTGTACAAGGACACGACCGCGTAAAAATGGCGACCTCGGTAATGGATTTTATTTTCCGCGAGCTTGCAATCACGTACCTTGAACGTAACGATTTGGCGCACGTTTCTCCCGAAGCGTTGGTTGTCGACCAAACAACAGTTAAAGACGAAGTGCGTGTTTCTCAAAAGGAAGAAAAAAAAATAGCAAAGGCGCAGCCCGTTTTGGTGGGGGAGACGAAAACCCGCGCAGGGCTAAACGTTAAAGTAACTGCGAACCAAATCCAAGAAGCGCGGCTTAAAGGTTACGAAGGAACAGCGTGTCCAGAGTGTAGTTCGATGACACTGGTACGCAACGGCTCGTGCCTCAAGTGCGAAACGTGCGGCGCAACGACGGGTTGTTCGTAAAACACCCCCGCCAATAGTATTTAACCGCTCGTACGCTTGAAAAGAAGATAAAATAAATCTTCGACTCGCTCTTGGTGCCGGATACTACGTGGTTCCAAAAGGAGAGCCTTGCCTTGTGTAGAATTAAAGGAACGCGAATAGTTTTTTTCGCATGGAGTAAAATTTGCCATCGCGGCTTGAAAATCAAGGAGTCGCCCTTCGTTTGCTTCGTGCATAGTTTGTATTTGCCCCAATCTATTATCGGCACGTATTTCCTTTTCGTTAAGTAGAATTTGCTTCCTAAGGAGCCTCATGCGCCAACTCGCTGAGGCAAATTGTTCTAATTTGCTCTCTATCTTGGCTTTGAGAGTTCCTATTTATATTTGACAAAGGCAAGTGGCCTTTACATCCGTTGCAGATGGTTAAATTAAGCGAACTTGCTGGTAAACTAAACGGCAAAGTACAGGGCAATGGCGATTTAGAAATTTTTGGTGTGCGCGATTTAGAACTTATCCGAGCGGTCGACCCCAACGCAGCGCCGCAAAAGGGGTATATCTATTTCGTTGAGAGTAAAAAAAATTTTAACGCACATCCCGAGTCTCTTGAGTGCGACGCGCTTTTGACGACGCAAACACTTGCATCCAATTTTAAAACAGCAATCGTTGTCGATGAAAAATCGGCGCGCCTTTCCTTTATTCGGCTTTTAGAAATGTTCGAGAAAATTCCACAACCTGTAGCCGCACAAAAAGGAGAGGCGTATATCCATCCTAACGCGAATGTCGACAAAACTGCAATTGTAATGCAAGGAGCAGTTATTTTAGAGGGCGCAAAAGTAGGCGCACACGCGGTAATCCACCCCAATGTTGTTTTGGAAGCGAATACCAAAGTGGGAAAAAATACGGTAATCCATCCAAACGTTGTACTTAAATACAATTGCGAGGTAGGTGATTTTTGTATTATCCATAGTTCAACTGTTATTGGCGCGGATGGTTTTGGGTTTTACGATAAAGACGGCGAGCGTTTTAAAATTCCACAAATTGGGAATGTCGTTATTGGAAACCATGTTGAAATTGGCGCCAGTGCTACTGTCGACAGAGCCACGATTGAATCAACGACGATAGGTGATTTTACTAAATTTGACGACCAAGTACACGTGGGGCATAACTGCCAAGTGGGGAAATACGTTTACATCGCTGGTAACACCGTTCTTGCGGGGAGCGTCATCGTGGAGGATAACGTTACGCTGGGGGGGCAATCGGCGATTTCAGGTAAAGTGCGCCTTAGAAAAGGGAGTGTTATTATGGGTATGAGCGCGACGCAATCCGATTCAGAGCCTGGCGTTATTTATTTTGGCATTCCCGCAAGGCCCGCACGTGAGATGCATAAAATTAATGGCTCGTTGGTGTACGTGCCTGAGCTTTTAAAGCGTGTGGCGGCGTTGGAAGAAAAATTAAATATAAAAGAAAATAAGTAATTTAAGGAGGTGTTTGTAGCGTCGTCATAGATTTTACAAAGTCGTCGTACTGGTTAGATTTTTTTGCATTGATGTATCCATAGTTGTCGTACAAATGAAAAAAGAAATTATAATTATCGACGATTAATTTACGGTGGATTAAATTGATAAGTTTGTTTTGTACTCGATCGAAGTCGCGTTGCAATTCTTTTTCAGGCTTACTAAAATGGTCGTCTATCGTTTGTTGTTTAAAGTCGTCTTTGTCTGCGTATGGAGTTTGGCTTTCAATAATCGCTAAAAGCGCGTATCTTTTGGCTTGCCGTGCGTACTTGATGGCGTCGATATAAAACCATATCTTAGTCGAATAAAGGTGGATGTTATGGTTGTAGCCTTTGTGCTTATAGATATCCGCCACTTTTAGGTCGCGGTATCCTAACCTCATTAAGTGTTTTGCACGTACGTCTTTGGTTTCAATAATCATCGCGGAGTTTCTCTCCAACATCTCTCGCGCATCTTTTTGGTAATAATTTTCTAATACCGCATAGTATAAATCTTTAAGAATAAATTGGGACTTCCGTATGTGCGCGTGGGTTTCTTTGTAGTGGCCAGATAAAAATTCTCTATTTGCTTTGTAGTGTTCGAGCGAAGCAGCGCGAAAATCTGCAAGGTGGTCAATGTTGGCAAAATTAGATACGGAGATATTTATAAAGTCGATAAAGCGTTTGTTCTCGCCAATAATTTTATCGCAAAAAGCGCGATCGGGAGAATTTGCCAAAATAGGCGTAAGAAAAAAAAAGAGCGTTAAGGCTTTTCCCATCTTTTTCATTAGAACGCCGCCAAAAGTATTGATTCGAGCTCGTTACGCGTAAGCATGCGCGGTGCATTTTCCAAATGCGGAAAGCCCGTGGCAAGACGCGAAATTTCTTCGAGTTCGTGCTTTTTTATATCAAACTCTGAAAGACGGGTAGGTAGGTTGACTTCTAAAAAAAGGCGCCTGACGCCTTCAACAGCCTTAATAGCCGCTTCAATAACGGATATATCTTTTACATCTTCTCCTAAAGAACGCGCAATATTTATATACTGCGCCGGAGCTGCGGTTAAGTAGTACTCCATAACGTGCGGCAAAATTACAGAAAGGCCGTCGTAAAAGTTCATGCGGCTGTGCGCGTTGAGGGCGCTTGCAATTGAGAATGCAACACCAACAGGAGAAGAAACCGCCGAAATAGAAACCATCGCGGCAGACCAAAGCATTGTCGATATAAGTTTCTCGTTCTTCGGATCTTTATAAAGCTGTGGAATGTTTCGGCGGATTAGTTCAATGGAGCGCAAAGCAAGCGCACTTGAAATAGGGTTGGACTTAGGAGAAAGCTGGCTTTCAATTGCGTACGCCAAAGTCGCTCCACCTAAGCGTGCGGCGCTATCGGAGGTTAAATGTTCGCAAAGTTTGGGATCGTAAAAAGTTGCGACAGGAAAAGATAGTTCGTGTTCAAAATATTTTTTGTGTCCATCTGAAGAATCACGTATAGTGAAGCTTGGCGTAAGTTCTTCGCCCAGTGAAGGCTCGACGGGAATTGTTACTAAAGGAAGTGGAGCATTTTTGACTTTTACGCGCCCGTTGAGAAGTTCAGAAGCAAAAACAGAATTAGTAACGAGTAGCGCAACAAGCTTCGCTGTCGCAAAGGTCTCCAAAGAACCGAAAGCGACAATAATATCCGCGTGTGCTTTTTTTGCAAAGTATGCAGCTGAATCGACTTGGTCAGAATTTGGGTCTTCTGTAAGATCGTCATATAAAATAACTCCATCGGAGTGCTTTGCTAAACCATTTCTCAATACAGTAAGTTCGGATGGATTTTTGTTCTCTGCTTTAAGATTGAGAAGTAGAATGCGTGAACCAAATTGCTTCACGTAATTACCCACCTTGAAAAGCGAATCGTTTTCAAATTGGATGCGTGTTGGTACTGAAAATTGTGCCCAGCTAATGCCTTGCATGTTTTACTTTATTTTCGACAAAATTCTCTATATAGGTAAAAAAAAAGGCGGCCAAGGCCGCCCACAACGTGTGTACAAGGATGGCGAAAATCCTTATATTTATCCGTTTTTAATCTGTGCAGTTAAACGCACTGCGATGTGGTTTAAAACATCGTTGGAAAGATTATCGTACTCACCGCGAGCAAGTTTTTCTTTAACTTCGCGAACACGGTCTACCCGAACGTCACTAGCAGAGGCCATCGCTTTTTCGATGAGCGCTGTTTCGCGTGCTTGGAGCGCTGCGTGTGAGATTGTCACGCTATCTTGCCCCATTCCAGCGGGTTGTGTTGCTGGTTGCTTTGCTGTATTGGTATTGGCCACATTATGGATATGGCCAGCGTTGTTAATTTTGTCTATATTCATAGTCTTCCTTTTGCCTTGCGGCGTTCGCCCAGTATAGAAGCTTAACGTTCTAAAGCTTCTTTTACCTCTGTATAAAGTATCGGCAAGATATATAGAGGGGTTAAGCATTTTTTTATTTAATTCTAGATACGTCAATCGATTTAGGTGCTTTGGAGCTAATTAGCCCAAAAGACAAATAGTATTGCAAAATTTTAGTGCGCCGCATCTGTTTCTTAGCTGTAACCTTCCAGCCATGGTGTTGTACAGAAAGTTCCACTGTATTGCCATTTTTGAATGTCGGCAATCTTTTGCCATGCAAGCTGCTGGGGATAACTATCCCTACGAGCGATTTAAGTAAAAAAATCATGATTTTTTTGAAAAAACTGCATTTTTTTCTCAAAAGTGAGAAAATTTGAGCCTTTTCTGGTATTTAATCTATAGAGGCACCATGTTAAAAACATCAATCAGTCTACCATTAGATATTATTTCCACTTGGTCGAAAAACCGTTGGGAAATTATGCAGATGCACACCCGTTTTTTGCGGTTTGCCGTGCGCAAGGCCGAATTTCGGCGCGGGGTGAAGCGTCTTTACAATCGCAGTAACGGAAAGTGCGCGATTGTGAAAGTGAGGTTTACGCCGCATGAATACGATTCGCTGCACACCGTCGCGGCGGGGATGCGTGTGAGCGTGTCGTTCCTCATTTTTTACCTCATCAAATTTTGGGAAAAAAAGTCGCAAAAAAACGCCGGTTTCGTTGTGGGGGGTAACTATTCCCCAAAAGTGCTGGAGTGGTCAAAAATGAGGGTAAAATTTGAGGAAATGCTGGCTTTTAGGCGTGTCAGCTGCAGTTTTTTCACACCACTGAGGCCGTAGCGGCAGGTAGCTGGTTGGGAATTTCTTAGCTACGATAAAAAAGAACTTTTCTTTTCGAGGGTAGTCTAATAAATATCGACTAATTTCTTTTTTTTGGAGGATCTATGAATCGCGTTATCGTACTTTTTGTCCTTATATCTTTTGCTGTGTTTGCCGCGACGGGCGCAAGCGAGTCGCTGCCTAGAGAGGTGCGCGTCAAGGGCAAGATTGATACCGTGACTGTGTTCACCGATAGAGCGCTCGTTAAACGTATACACGCTCTTGACGCAAACGATAAAGCAGGGACTATACGCTTTATCGAACTACCGCAGACTGTTATTCCAGATTCTGTACGCGCTTCGGCAACAGGCGCCACAGTAACAGCAATCTCGCTAAGGCAAATAGAAAAAATTTATGGCGAAGAATGGGATGACCATCCACTCAAGAAAAAAATAAATCGCATCGAAGCAGATGTACGCCGTGAAAAAGATAAACTTGATACGTATAACGATCAGCTGAAGGTTTTAGACCAGATGATGAAGCTGACAACAGCGCAATCAGATAGAGACGCCCGTGCGGGAAAAATTAGCGTCGATTCGTGGGATAGTGCGCTTACCTTTCTTGAAGAAAAAAAACAGAAATACCATGAGAAAATTCGTACGAGCGAAGAGGCAACAAAGAAACTGCGTAAAGAGTTGGATAAAACCCGTATCGAGTTTAACAAAGTTACACAGGTTGCTAAAACTTCCGGTGTAGAAGTAGAGGTATCGTATTTAAAAAATAGTGCATCTGCAAAAATTGAATTGGAGTATTTGGTTTCTAGCGTTTCGTGGGATTCTCTCTACGATTTGCGAGGCTCTGCCGAAGAGGGAGAGTTTCAACTTGTTTCGCACGCGATTATACGCCAGTCGACGGGCGAGGCATGGATGGGTGCAAAAGTTACCTTGTCGACAGCACGCCCTTCGACAAGCATGGCGCCTGGAATTTTAAAACCATGGCGCATCAATACTCGTGAATTTTCTTCGAGCGTAAGCTCTGGAAATATCTCTCCCAGTGAGCCTGCTGCAGTTGCCGACAGCACTCCGTCTGGAGGGCCAGAAGCTGAAAGTACCGACGCCTCTGAATCGACGACAGTGTCTATTACCCTTCCTAATCGAGAAAACATTTTGAGCGATAACTCCGACCACAAAGTCACTTTGGGTAAAGCTGCACTCAAAGGTACATTGACGCATGTAGCTGTTCCTTCACTTTCGCAGTATGTATATTTGAAAGCGCATCTTAAAAATACGAGTGTAGCGCCTTTAGTGGGGACGATAAATACTTTTCTCGACGGGAGTTATGTAGGTAATATAACGCTTAGCACTCCTGCTGCCGTTGGCGAAGAGTTCGATGTCTTTTTGGGACCCGACCAGCGCATGCGGCTTAAACGTACTTTAAAGCGCGGCGATGTCGAAAAGAGCGGAATTTTTGGCGGCAAGGTGCAAGTGGTAAACCAATGGGAAATTGAAGTCGCTAACTTTACGAAAAAATCAAAGCAGGTTTTTGTGTACGACCAGTACCCCATTGCGGCCGATCCTAACATCTCGACCGAGTATGTGGGGGCAAGTCGCAACGTAGATACCAAGGACGCCAATGGCATACTCTCGTGGAAAATAGATCTTAAGGCTAGCGAACAGACAAAATTTAATTTTACCTATTCACTCACTTTTCCTAAAGAAGTGTGGGAAAACTTTTCTCACGGTTATCGTGATCAGAAGAAAAGGCGCTATAACGATGTGCAGTATTACCAGAATGCCTCGCCCAAAGCGGCTCCTGTGCAGCAGCAGTACAATATTGAAAAAATGTTGAAGAGGTAATCTATAAGGAGCCTCATGCGCCAACGCGCTGATGTCTTACGTTCTTTACGCCGCGTTTGTGTTCTTGTATAAGCACACATGATTGAAGACCTTTCGCGGAACCTTGTTGCGAAGAAAATTTCTCCTATAGAGTTATTGAACGAAACTCTTTCTAAAATTGAAAAACACGACGCAAAGATCCAAGCATTCCTTTCTGTCGAAAAAGAAGAAGCGCTTAACGCTGCAAAAGCGTCCGCAGAGCGTATCCAAGCAGGGAAAGCCCTTTCCCCTTACGATGGAATTCCTATTGGTATCAAAGATAACATTGTAACTAAGGGGCGTACAACGCAGTGTGCATCCAAAATTTTAGAGGGATTCCAGTCTCCCTATTCTGCAACGGTAGTTGAAAAATTGCAGGCTTTGGGGTTTGTGACAATTGGCCGCCTCAACATGGATGAATTTGCAATGGGTTCCTCGACCGAAAATTCGGCATTCCAAGTGACTAAAAATCCGCACGACGTAACGCGTGCGCCCGGCGGTTCCTCGGGTGGTTCGGCAGCGGCAGTAGCAGCGGGGTACCTTCCTGTTAGTTTGGGGTCTGACACAGGCGGATCCATCCGCCAACCTGCGGCGTTTTGCGGCCTTGCTGGATTAAAACCCACTTACGGCACCGTGTCGCGCTATGGACTTGTCGCGTTTGCCTCAAGCCTCGACCAAATTGGTCCTCTTGCGCACACAGTAAACGATGTCGAAATTATCCATAACGCCATAAAAGGCCACGATGCAAAAGACTCAACGAGTGTGCCCAACGAAGCATACACCCAATGGAAAGGTAAGCTCTCCGATATCCGTTTGGGGGTTGATGAAAAAATGCTCGAAGGATTGTCTAAAGAAGTACGCATTTCATTCGATAAAACACTGGCGTTCCTTAAAGGAAAAGTTAAATCTGTAACGCCTGTTTCGCTTACAAACCAGAAGTATGGTATTCCAGTATATTATCTTGTTGCAACGAGCGAGGCGTCGGCTAACCTGGCGCGTTTCGATGGCGTGCGTTTTGGCCACCGTGCGAGTGACGCAAAAAATTTAAACGAGCTTTATGAAAAATCACGCACCGAAGGGTTTGGCGCAGAAGTAAAACGCCGCATTCTTTTGGGCACGTATGCGTTATCGAGCGGTTACTACGATGCGTTTTACGGTAAAGCACAAGCAGTACGTACGCTTATACAAAAAGACTATCAAATAGCGTTCCAAAGCGTCGACGCGATTCTTATGCCGGCGGCACCTTCACCCGCGTTTAAGTTGGGTGAAAAAACAAGCGACCCTGTGCAGATGTACTTATCAGATGTACTCACCGTCGGCGCATCACTGGCCGGAATTCCCGCTCTCTCTGTGCCGGGCCCCACCGATGGGTTACCCATCGGTATGCAACTACAAGGCCCCAATTTTTCAGAAGACATGCTTTTTGCATTGGGTAAAGCAGTCGAAGCGGAGTTTCCGCAAAAACGTGCGGCATTGAAGTAAAAGCCAGTGCGTAGGTTACGTATTGGCGTATCGACGACACGCGTCAAACATTGTGTTGCGACGATACGATAACCGTGGCTTGTGCGGAAAATTTGTCTCAGCGAGTAGGCGCACAGGCTCCTTACAGGGTTGACGTCTGAGACAAAAATTGTTTTCTGTAAACGCACTCCATGTCCAAAACCAATTCCGAAAACTTCTCGTCGCTGGCCGCGTTTATCTGGTCTGTCGCCGATCTCTTGAGAGGCGACTTCAAGCAATCCGAGTATGGCAGGGTCATTTTGCCCTTCACGGTTCTCAGGCGCTTGGAGTGTGTGCTAGAGCCCACCCGAGCCGCTGTGCTCGAAGAGAAGAAGAAGCACAAGGGCAGCAAGATTCCTGTCGGGCAATTCTTAGAGAAAGCTGCGGGCTTCTCGTTCTACAATACGACTAACCTGACGCTTTCAAGGCTGGGTATCAACGACACCAAGGTCAACCTGGAGACGTATGTGGAGTCGTTCAGCGAGAACGTCGCTGACATCTTTGAGAATTTCAACTTTCAAGACGCCATAGATCGGTTGCACAAGGCGAACATCCTGCTCTTGGTTGCCGGTAAGTTCGCAGAGATAGACCTGCACCCCAAGGCGGTGGATAACCACCAGATGGGGTTAGTCTTTGAAGAATTGATTCGGCGCTTTGCGGAATCGAGCAATGAAACTGCAGGGGAGCATTTTACCCCAAGGGATATCGTCAGACTCACGACCTCGTTAGTCTTCTGCAATGATAATGATGCGCTCACGAAGCCAGGTGTTATCCGTTCGGTTTATGACCCTACAGCAGGGACGGGTGGATTCTTGTCTTCGAGCACAGAATACATACACGAGTTAAATCCCAAGGCGAAAATTGCTAATTTTGGTCAGGAGCTCAATGGTGAGTCGTATGCCATCTGTAAGGCAGACATGCTCATCAAGGGGCAGGATGTGAAGAACATCAAGCTGGGCAATACGCTCAGTGAAGACCAGCACGAGGGAGCCAAGTTTGACTACCTACTCAGCAATCCCCCTTTTGGAGTGGAGTGGAAGAAGGTAAAGAAGCAAGTTTTAGACGAGCACAAGAAGAAAGGCTTCCAAGGCCGCTTTGGGCCAGGTCTGCCGCGTGTGTCGGATGGCAGTCTACTCTTTCTGCTGCACCTGATATCCAAGATGACTGAGCCCAGCAAAGGCGGTAGCCGCATCGGCATCATTCTGAATGGATCGCCGCTTTTCACCGGCGGTGCAGGTTCTGGAGAATCGGAAATCCGCCGCTACATCTTGGAGCATGACTTGCTCGATGCCATCATAGCGCTACCTACAGACATGTTTTACAATACGGGCATTGCCACGTACATCTGGATTCTGAGCAACCATAAGGAGCCAGAGCGCCAGGGCAAGGTGCAGCTCATCAATGCTTCGAGCGATGACTTCTGCGACAAGATGCGCAAGTCACTGGGCTCAAAGCGCAAGTACCTGACCGAAGAGCACATCAGGAAGATAGTTAAGCTCTATGGTTCGGCAGAGCTCACCACAGGCGGTGATTACCAGACCTCTAAGGTCAGCAAGATTTTCAACACCAAGGACTTTGGCTACCGGCGTATCACTGTGGAGCGCCCACTGAAACTGGCCTTTAAGCCCCACGATGAAACAAAGATAGCTGCCCTGAAAGAAGATACCACGTTCAAGAAGCTAAAGCCCAAGGAGCAAGCAGCCCTATTGGCAGCACTTGCCCATTTGCAGCCAGAGTATAAAGACAGGGAGAAATTCCGCGAGGCACTTTCATCCGTTGCCGCGCTTTCATTCGTTGCCACGGGTTTAAACCCGTGGCAACGAGGCAACGATTGGCAACGATTTAGACTTGTGTCAACGAGTCGGGTTTAGACTTGTGATAAAGATACGCGATATGTCAGGTCATAGCTACCATAGTCTAAATTATCATGTGGTCTTTTCAACGAAGCGTCGTTTGCCTTTGTTAACAGACGAAAAATGGGTGCAATTGCGGTCTTGCTTGCGTGAAAAAAGTCGAGAAATTGGCGCACAGATTCATCATGCTAACGGCACCGAAGACCATGTTCATCTTCTGTTATCGTGTGCGCCTCGTTTGTCGATGGCCGATTGCCTGAAGCACTTAAAGGGATATACCTCACGCAGAATCGATGAACTGTATTGGCAAAATGGATACTATGCATTCACGGTCGATCGGCAAGGCTTTGACCGCGTTTATAGGTATATCGCCAACCAGAAGGCACACCATGCAAAGCAATCTTGGCAAGACGAGATGAAGCATTTACTAGCAACTTTCTCGTTGCCAAAATATTCGTTGCCGACTCGTTGCCACGGGTTTAAACCCGTGGCAACGAATCGAGTTTAAACCCGTGGCAACGAATCGAGTTTAAACCCGTGGCAACGAATCGAGTTTAAACCCGTGGCAACGAATCGAGTTTAAACCCGTGGCAACGAATCGAGTTTAAACCCGTGGCAACGATTAGCAACGTGGCAACGAATCGAGTGGCAGCGCATTTCTAAGTTAAGTCAACCATGAACCCACACAACGAAATCATCTTCGAGCAAGACATCGTCAAGGCACTCGTAGCGGGTGGCTACCGTGAGGGTGACCCCGAGAAATACCATGCAGAGCTGGCGCTATACCCCGAAGACCTGATCGAATACTTGACGACGACGCAGCCAGAGATGGTAGAGAAGCTCCGCCAGAAATCTGGCAAAGACTATGCAGACCAACATATCTGCCGCGAGGTTGCCAGGGCTATCGACGCGCAAGGCGCATTGCATTCCTTGAGGCGCGGCGTCGAGTTTGTGGGCGCAAAATTTTTCTTGGTGCAGTTCAAGCCAGATAACGAAGGTAGCGCCAAGATTCAGCATAACTACAAAGCCAATATACTGCGAGGCATATGTTGAAGCTGTTTATCACCGATTTGGATAAGGGAGCGGCTTAAACACCATGCCGTTTATGTCACAAATTTTCACCTATGCCCACCCGCAACCACGCGCCACTTATTTGTTCAACATAAACACTACACGAGTTGGCGCACAGGCTCGAAAAGGTCAGAATGCCATAGAGCTTGACGCAGCGTTTGTATACTTAGGCAATAAAATCGATGACCCAACTTTCCACCCAACCCTACAAAGGGACGCGCGATTTTTTTCCCGCCGATATGCGCTTTCGCGAGGCGATGTTTGCGGTGATGCACAAAACGGTGCAGAGCTATGGCTTCGAGCAAATTGACGCACCCATCATCGAACCGATTGATATTTATCTCGCTAAAACCAGCGAAGAGATTGTGAGTCAGCAAATTTATTCGTTCACCGACCGAGGCGAGCGCAAGGTGGCGATTCGCCCCGAGATGACGCCGACGGTGGCGCGTATGGTCGCCGCACGTTTTCAAGAGACACCCAAACCCATTCGTTGGTATTCAATCCCCAACGTGTGGCGCTACGAACAACCGGGCAAAGGGCGTCTACGCGAGCACTGGCAACTCAACTGCGATATTTTCGGTGCGCCTTCAGAAAAACTCGCCGATTTGGAACTCCTCAATTTAGCAATCGACCTCATGCGCGGTTACGGCGCGAGCGAATCGCATTTCAAACTCTACCTTTCGCACCGTGGCATCTTGAACGGCGTATTGGGCGGCGAACTCAAACTGCCGCAAGAGAAATGGCCGGCGGTGGCGCGCATCATGGACAAGCGTGCGAAAATAAAACCCGAAGCGTACGCTGCAATGCTTGCCGCCGAAGGCGTGGGCGAAGATAAACGCCAAGAGTTGGATTTATTCTTAAACGAAAAATTAGACTACATAAAGAAGAAATCCCACTTAGAGGGAGCATCTTACATTCTTGAAACGATGCAAAGCCTGGAAGAAATTGGCCTCAGTGCGTATGTCGAGTACGACCCGTCGGTGGTGCGTGGGTTTGATTATTACACGGGCCTCGTGTTCGAGGTGTTCGACGCACACCCCGACAACCGGCGTTCACTTTTTGGCGGCGGGCGGTACAACAACCTTGTCGGCGCGTTTGGTAAAGAATCGACAAACGCCGTCGGTTTCGGCATGGGCGACGTGACGCTCGAAGATTTCTTGCGCACGCATAAGCTCTTGGGCGATGTACCGCGTAAGGTCGATCTTTACATCGCGCTCATGAGCGATGATTTTGCGCCGCACGCGATGAACCTTGCTAACACGCTGCGCGGTCGTGGTCTTCGTGTAGAAGTTTCGTTGGGCGCGACGAAACTGGGTAAACAGTTTCAAGAAGCCGAAAAGAAAGCCATCCCCCGCGTGTTGATTTTGGGTGAAGACGAAGTTAAGTCGGGCGTTTATAGCGTGAAGACACTGGCAACCGGCGAGCAGGTAAAACTCAAAGCAACTGAAATTTAAGTTTTCGGCGTGTCGCGCACTCCTCTTTGAGAAAAGCAAGTGCACAACGTAGACCTAATTTTAACCCTCGTTGCAGGCTTCACAGCAGCGCTTCTCTTTGGTCTCATCACGCACCGCATTGGCCTTTCGCCCATCGTGGGCTATCTCATCGCGGGCATCGCCATCGGCCCCAACACACCGGGTATTGTTGCCAACCACGACCTGGCCGAACAGCTCGCAGAAATTGGCGTGGTGCTCCTTATGTTCGGTGTGGGTTTACAATTCGACATTAAAGAGCTTTGGGCGGCCAGGCGGATTGCCTTACCCGTTGCATTATTGCAAACCCTTGCGGCATTTATTTTTAGCTCCATCGCTGTGCATTTTTTTCATTGGAGTCTCAGCGCAGGCATCCTCTTCGGTTTAGCAATTTCTATTTCGAGTACGGTTGTGGTGTTGCGTGTCTTGGTCGATGCGAATGATTTACACACTCCCATTGGCCGCATCGCCGTTGCATGGCTAGTCATGGAAGATCTTTTAACCGTCTTTGTCATTGTATTATTGCCGATTATTTTTGGAGGGCAAAACGAAAATTTAGTTTCGGCAATATCTATCGCATTCATCAAAATCATCGCGCTTATTGTCGTTGCAATTTCGTTGGGCATTTGGGTGATACCGCGCCTTTTAACCGCGATTGCCCAAACCGGCTCGCGCGAGCTCTTCACCCTCGCGGTGCTTGTGCTGGCGTTGGGCATCGCCGTCGGTTCCACTTTGCTCTTCGGTGTCTCGATGGCTTTGGGTGCTTTCTTAGCGGGCATGGTCGTCGGTCGTTCTGAGTTTAGCTTGCGCGCCGCTACCGACGCCATACCGATGCGTGACGCATTCGCTGTGCTTTTTTTCGTGTCGGTGGGCATGCTCTTTGATTTTCGCAATCTTGTCGCGTCGCCCTATATCGTCTTTGCCACTATTGCTGTCATTATTTTCGTCAAACCCCTTGGTGCGTTTCTTATTTTAACTCTGTTAGGTTACCCCGCGCGCGTGGCGATTTCTGTGGGTGCGGTGTTGACGCAAATTGCCGAGTTCTCTTTTATCGTGGCCGTCTTAGGCACGAAACTCAAAATATTACCTGCCGACGCGGCCAATATACTCGTTGCTGTTGCTATCATCACCATCACGCTCAATCCGATGATTTACCGCACTGCGCAACCTCTGGAAAAATGGCTGCGCCATTTTCCGTTGTTGCATCGTTTTTTCCGCTTTGCCGAAAAACGTGTTTTTACGGAAAGTGAAATTAAGCATGAAAGTGCCGATGCCTCAAAGCGGCGCGCAGTCGTCATCGGCTATGGCCCTGTGGGGCGCACCGTCTCGCGGCTTTTGGCCGAGAACGGTTTTACTCCGATTGTGATTGACTTGAATCTGAACACCCTGCGCGAACTTAAAGCGCGCGCCATGCCCGTCATTTACGGTGACGCGAGCCACATTGAAACGCTCAAAAGAGCGGGGCTCGCCGAAGCGGATATTCTCATCTTGAGCGCATCGAGTATCCGAGGCGGAAAAAATGTCATCCGCGAGGCGCGGCAACTCAACCCCAAAATCAAAGTGCTCGCGCGCACCGCCTACCTGCGCGATGCCCCCGACCTGCAGAGCGCGGGCGCCGACGCCGTGTTCACCGGCGAAGGCGAAGTCGCGCTCTCGATTACCGAATTTATTATGTCGGCATTCGGCGCAACGCCCGAACAAATCGAGCGCGAACGCGAACGGGTGCGAGCGAAGTTGTTCATTGGGTGAGTAGAGGTGCCGTGGGGGTTGTCTAAAAAGGGTAAATTTAACGCTTGGGGTTGTCCAACAGGCCGCGTAAGCGGCCAATTGGACAACCCCACAATGCTCATAGGCTGCCGCCCGTAGTTTTTGTGTCTCTAAAAATATCTTTGACAAATTTACCTAAAACCAATATGTGTTCGCGTGTGGAGTCCTCAACCTCGCAACCGCAATGCAATCGTCGCGTGGCTGAAAAGCTATTCGATACCCGATGCGTTCATTGTGCTCGTAAACCGTAACCGTGTGAACATTACGCCGGTCGCTGCGGGGGTTGCGTCTGCACCGGTTATGTATGCTGTGGGCGCAACGCCGGCTATGAAAGAAGCGGCAATTGGGCGCGTCTTTCGTAGCCACGGGCTTAAGCCCGTGGCTACGAGCTGTGGCGCCTTACCTCATGGGCGGTATTTTCACGGGGCATCTCAATGGGCAAGCCTCGCTTTCGCTCGCGAGCAACGCGTCGTTTTTAATGCCCGCTGCTGCAGGCGGCGTCTTTGTGGCGTATGCGCTCGGTAGCCGCGTGGATTTATTTTTGAAGGCCGAGGCGATGTACGTGTTCGACAGCGTGCCCGCGCTGGTTGCGACGGTGGGTTTGGGTGTGGGGGTGAGGTTTTGACTCCCCTTCTATTTGCCAGCAGTTTAAACTGCTGGCAAATAGAAGGGCAAGGAGAAAGGAAGGTTTATGTTAAAAAGCCGCAATTCATATTATGAGCTCAATTATCATATTGTCTTTTCAACAAAAAATAGAATCCCCTTTCTTGATTTTGAGAAACTCGAAATGGTTAGAGTTATTGCTAAAGCTAAGGCGGATTCTCTTGGCTTTCTGTTATACATTTTGAATGGCTATCTTGATCATATTCATTTATTAGTGTCAATACCGCCGTCGATAGCTATTGCTAATGTGGTTAAACACATTAAAGGGACTTCTTCCAAAATGATTGAAAATTTGTATTGGCAACGAGGTTATTGGGTTAAAGTTGTTGAGAAAATAAATTTTGACAAGGTGTTTAATTATGTTAAAAATCAAGTGGAACATCATCAAAATAATAAATTAGAATTTGACTGGGAGTATAATTATGAAACAGAATCAATTTGATTCTATTTGCCTACAGTTTAACCTGCTGGGAAATAGAAGGTTATTTTTATTAACCCTCTTCGCCGTCGGGCTAATGTCCTGCCATAGCTGGGCACCGTTTTTGGGATGAAGCCAAACAAAAAATCGCCTGCCAAAAACTCGACAAGACCAAAGCGCCGACGGTGATCGCCACCACGCCCGCGAACAGTGCCACGGGCGTTGCCCCGTGCAGCGGCACCACCTGCCGCGCAACGATCACGGTGCAGTTCGATAAGTGCATGACGACGGCAACCGCGCAAAGCTTTACCACCGGCATTTGGGATGGCACGGCCTTTCAGCCGGCGACCGTGAGCGTAACATCGGCGTGGAGCACGAACGCCTACCTCAACGACACACTCACGTTGAGCCTGAGTTGGGTGCGCTTTCCGGAGAATTCGCAGATTCAATGGACGCTCGCGACGACGAACATCACCGACGACAGCGGCAACGCGCTGGCCGCAAGCGTCGTACAGACATTCACCACCGGTTGGGTGACGCCCGCGTTTGCATGGGCGGACACTGGGCAGACGGGTTGTTACTACTACGATGGCACGGCATGGACGGCGGATTCGGCATGCTTGCAGAGCTATGCCGTAGGCAACACCTCCTATCCCCAAGGCGAAGACGCGCACTACGCCGACAAACCGCAAGCGCGCAGCTACACCGCTTCGTCGCCCGGTGGCAACGACATCGTCACCGACAACGTTACCGGGCTCGTCTGGAAAACGTGCAGCGAAGGGCAAACGGGTAGTAATTGCCAAGGTTCTGGCAATAGCGGCAACAATTACAACGCAACTACGATGTCGTGGTACGCTGCGATGAACCAGTGCGCGGCACTCAATGCCGCGAGTTATGCTGGCCGGACAGACTGGCGGCTGCCGACGAGTATGGAGTTGGAGACGTTGCCGAATCTTGGTACGTCTTCACCCGCGATCGATGTGGCGTATTTTCCGGCGACAGTTTATAGCAGTTATTGGTCGTCGAGTACCTACGCATCTAATGTTAGCACCGCGTGGAACGTTTCCTTCACCAGTGGCAACTCCTTCAGCAGCTCTAAGACGACTAACCTCTATGTTCGTTGTGTGTCGTCCGGACCGTCTTTTGTGGCTGTACCCTACACCGACAACGGCGACGGCACGGTGACCGACAGCCGCACTAACCTGCGCTGGCAAAAATGTAGCAACAATCTTAGCGGTACGTCATGTAGCTCGGGTACGGCGACACAGCTCTCGTGGGTGAATGCCATCGCGTATTGTGAGAGCTTGAATCTCGGTAGCTTTGGCAACTCAACTGCTTGGCGGTTGCCGTCGAAAAACGAACTCGTGAGTATTGTAGACAGAAGTAGGTCGAGCCCTGCGATCGACACAGCGGCATTTCCAGCGACAGTTCCCGGCCTTTATTGGAGTTCGAGTACCTACGTATCTAGCGTTAGCAATGCGTGGAACGTCAACTTCGACTATGGCAACACCCTCAGCAACGCTAAGACGGCTAGCACCTCCGTGCGTTGTGTGTCGGATGGACCGTGATCGAGCGTGAGCGAGATGGGTTATTTGGTTATTGAAGCCCCACACCACCCCCCGGCGGGGTTGTCTAAAAAGGGTAAATTTAACGCTTATTTTGCGTGCGCAGCACGCAAAATAAGCTAATTTTCACCTTTTTAGGTTGTTCAATAGCCGCGTAAGCGGCCTATTGGACAACCCCACACATAGAAAACCCCTCTCCGCGCCTGCACTGAGCTCTCTCCCCGAGCTCTCCCCGAGCGCAGTCGAGGGGAAGTCGAAGTGTGGCGGGGTGGCCAGTACCCTGTGCTGGCCGGGGAGGGGTTCCCCCACATCACGGCAACTGAACAACAATCGTCTCAAAGTGCAATTCTTTACGTGCGTCGATAAAGCCTCGTGCGCGGGAATAGGGCTTTGTTTCGCCGTCGGGTAACACACTAAAATTTGCGACCAAGCATAGTTTGGGTTCGTGTAAAAGCTGTGCGCGGATTTTTGCGGCATAGACTGTCTCGGCGTCGGCAAAGGCGCGCGCCGCGTCGCTGAAAAGGGGCAATCCCACTTGGTCTTTAGCCGACAAAAAACGGTAATTCTCTTCGACGACTTTAAGGTCGAGCAAGTAGAGACGTGGCTGTGCAAGGGCACTTTTTTTATCGATGAGCTCGATTGAGCTCACGCCGCGCACGTCGGATGGATTGACGATATACACGCAATTTTCGTCAAGAGGTATTTTATCTTGAGAGAGTTTAGGTAAAAGAATATCGCCGAGTGCTGTTTTGCCCATCGCTTCGGCACGGTGGATAAAACCCAACGGGTTTGCCACGGTAAAAAATAAAAGCCAGATAACCACCGACGCCGGCAAAGCAAGGTAGAGCGAAAAGCGGCGTATGCGTTTTACAAACGGAGAAGCAACGAGCGCAGCCAAAAGCGCACACACTAACCCCACATGCCCCCCATAGAAAACGAGCAACACTAAACTATATTTAGGGGACTGAGAAAAAAGCGCGGCGTCGCGGAATAGATATGCCCACGCCGCCGAGAAATCGATTTTATACCGCGCTGCTAAAGTGAGTGTTGTCTCGTGCGGTGAAAGCACGAGAAAAACCCACAGCGCGGCGAGTAGAGTACACGCAAAAAAAACGTGTGCTAAGCGCAAAGCCGTAGGTTACATGTCCATCGAAAGCGGCTTGAAGGTGCCTTTCTTCGCTTTGCATTCAGCCGCTGTCATTTTTTTCCAGCCTTGGCCTTTGCATGCGTTCATGCCGCCGCATGCATGGTCTTTGCTACCGCACTCGCCTTGGCCTTTGCATGCGTTGATGCCGTGGCACTCGCCGTACTTTGCTTTGCTTTTGGGTTTTTTTGCAGAGAGACTGCCGCCTAAAGCAAGGCCTGTGAGTGCAGCTGCGACAAGGAGATTACTTTTCTTCATACGCAACTTTAGTAAACATAGGTGCGCTGAAAAGCATCTTTAGGTAGGACGCGAGATAAATCAGATGGAGTCCCTGTTCTTGTCGTCAACACATCCACCTGATTGCGCCCCTGTACCTCAAAAAGTTAGAGCTTAACCGCGACGCTGCGACCGTCTGGATGGAAGAGTTTGACTTCGTTTTGGTTAGCTTCGGTGGCTTCAGAAATTTTCAATGATTTACCATTTTGCGTAACATACCATGCTTCTTCCTGTGGGCGGAAAGTTAAATAAACAGGGTTGCCGAGTTTGTTTTGGGTAACTTCGCGAATTTCAAACTGATTTTTTGTCGCGGTAATTTGGTACTCTTTTCCGTCGCGACGGACAAGTTGTGTTTCTACTTCACCTGCTTTCATTGCAAGTGGGTTAGAACCCGTCCAAAATTCAAGAGTGTTGAGGATTACTATATCCGCAAGCGATGCAATTGGGTATACTGGAATAATAACAAGTGCCCACATAACAATTGTTTTAACCCATTTGTTGCCCAAAGTTCCGTTCCAGTTATAAATTTTTCGAGTAGCCATAAAACCGCCGTAGCAGTTCATCCCTGTTATAGCAATAAAAAGGGCTAGTACCCCTACAAGTATACGTTTCATATTTTCTCCTTAAAACAAATTTTGTGTGAAATCCACACAGCTTTCACGGCGTAATTGTTTTCTGTGTTTTCATGTAAAATGATTTTCAACTAAACATTCAAGTTTTTTATTGACCGCACCAAAAGCAGGTACAAACCCAGCCATGGTGCGTATAGTTATTGCCTGCCTTTTAGTGCTCGTTTTTGCGTGTGCAAGTAAAACACGGCGTAATTATCCAGATAACGGTGGAATTGTATATTTTGACATGAACGCGGGCGATCCAAATGGGAATGTCGATACCATGGGGGTAATGATGTACTACAAGGGTCCACTTTCTGATACCATCGAAGATTTGGGCGTCGTTTCGGGAAAAGTCTCTGGCCGAGGAAAAAGAAAAAACGATGTCCTTAAAGAATTACAAAAAGAAGCGCAAAATCTTAAGGCAGATGGAATTTACCAAATTGAATACCACGTCGACGGCGATACGCTCAGCGCGGATGGCTATGCGTTTCGATTTAAGTAAAGTTGTTATAATTTTTTTGTACGTACCCTTTATGAACGTCTTTTCATAAGGCGGATAAAAAAACTTGGAAAGAAAAACCAAACCCAATGGGCAAGCCTTGCTTCAAAAGGCAGATAGACCCGTTTTTTTCTACGCATAATTGCGTGGCAAATTTTTTCTGCGGCGTCTTCTGCACTCAATAGGTTTTGTGGATTTTTCGGCAAAGGTTTTTCCGTGCCACCGTCGCGAATTTTTGAAGCGATAAAAGAAGGGTAGACGACAAGCACGTCGAGTGCGTCTTCTTCTGTGCGTAGACTTTCGAGAAACCCTGCAAGGGCATGCTTTGAGGCAGAGTAAGCGGTACGTTTTTTAAGCGGTGCAAAGCCGCTTACGCTCGAAAGGCCGACAATTATACCGTGTGCCTTACGCAAAGGCTCTAAAAGAAGGCGTGCCATGCGTGTTGCCGCAAAAAAGTTTACCGCAAAGACACGTTCAAAATCAGCGTCCTTTTGTTCTTCAAAAAAAGAAATCCGTGTAATTCCTGCGTTAAGGATTAACCCCGTAAGAGGCGCTTTTGTAAGTGGGCGTATTGCTTTTTCTACCGCTTTTGCATTTGTTATATCTAGGGCGCTGAGTTGTGCGCTTATTTTTTCTTGCAAAAATTTTTTCTCTAAAGCTTTTAATTCGGCCTTGTCTTTGTCAAAACCGATAATATGGGCTCCTCTCTTGCCTAAGTTAAGCGCCAAGTTTTGGCCTAAAGCGCCTGCAACACCTGTTATAACGAAGCGAGAAGACGTAAGGTTACGCTGCATTATGTCCGTTTATTTTTTGATACCGCGTGATGCGCAATAAACCTCAAAAGCTTCGCGGCTTGTTTTTTGTGGTTTAAACCCAAATACTTTTTTAAGGCGCGTATTATCTAAAACAGGGCGGTATTCTAAAAAACGCACTTGTTCTTTTCCATACCGGCTTAACCTTAGTGGCTTAAGTATTGAAAACAATACTTTGAGAAAAGTAGCGCTCCAATAGCGTACAGGTTTGTGTAGCCTTTGGGCAATGCTATCTAAATCCATAACGCCGTCGCCTGCTAAATTATATGCTCCAGCAGGGGCTACAAATTTTCCCTTGCTATCCACTTTTAGCGCAAAAAGCATCGCATGGACAACGTCTTTATCCCAAATAAAAACAAAGGGACTTTTTGAACCGCGAATTCCGGGAATTGAAGATTTTTCAAAAAGTGCGGTTATTTGGTTGTGTGTATTTTCTCCTAAAATTGTGCCAATACGAAAAATTACAACCTCAGGTTTTGTTTTTGTTTCTACGTGCTTGGCGAGTAGCTCTTCGACAAGGCGTTTATGGTACGCATAAGCAAATTCCTTGTTACCGCGTAGGGGATGCTCTTCTTTAAGCGGCATAGGATTGTCTTTGTGGTAGCCGTACGCTGCGCCGCTTGAGGTAACAACAAGCCTTTTGGCTTTTACTTCTTTTGCGGCGGCAAGAACATTCATACTCCCCAACACGTCGACAGAGTATTCAAAATCACGGTTGCTCTTTTTTCCCGGGGTAACAATCGACGCTAAATGGACAACTACATCGGGTTTGAACGCACGAAAAATTTTATGGACTGCCTCTTTATCGCGTACATCGCAAATTTCTCGTTTTTCTTTGCCTTGCAAAGTTTCTGGAAATTTTATATCGCACGCAAGTACGGTGTGCTGCTTTAATGCAGCAACAAGGTTCGAGCCTAAGTAGCCACCCGCACCGGTTATAAGAATTTTAAGTTTCATGTGGCTGTGCGTGGGGGAAATTTAGACCAGAAAAATCCTAGTGTCATTCCCGAGATGATGTGCCATACTCCCCACCATGCAGCGATAAGAGCCATGCCGCCCAAACCGTGAAAGAATGTGAAGATGAGAGTAAGCCCCAAACCTGAATTTTGGATACCTACTTCAATGGCGACTGCACGGCGATCTGCTTCGGGAAGGCGTGTTGCCCATGCGGAGGTATATCCGGTGAGGAGCGCAATCCCGTTTTGTGCGAAAACATAAAAAACAACATAACCGACGTAGTTTAAAAAATGCGACCAGTTAGCGGCAAGGGCGCCTGCGACAAAAAAACCAAATACGATTAAAGAAAACCACCGCATCGGCTTTCTCAGTTTTATCGCGACACGTTCTGCTTTGTGCGAAATTAAAAGCCCTAAAATGAGCGGTACCCCTAAAAGCATAAACACCGATGCGAGCATCTCTAAAGGGTCGACCGCGATTTGCGTAAGAAGCGCTTTTGTATCGGGGTTCAAGGACCCCCAAAACGCAAGGTTAAAAGGTGTCATAAAAATTGCAATTGCGGTGGAGATTGCCGTCATTGTAACGCTGAGGGCGGTATTTCCTTTACTAAAATGCGTAATAAAATTAGAGACATTTCCTCCTGGGCATGCCGCGACTAAAATCATCCCAAGCGCAATACTGGGCGCAGGTTTAATGAACATTGTCATTACCCACGTAAACGCGGGTAAAAAAATAAACTGCGCAAGTAGGCCAATAAGTACTGGCTTCGGCGTTACAAAAACTTCTTTAAAATCACGCAGGTGCATGTCGAGCGCAACACCGAACATTACAAACCCCAGAATAACATTTAGGAGAATGAGCGACGCCGGATTGAAGTTGAGTTGGATTTGGTCGATAGGTATCATGTTATTTTCCTTTAGGTTCTAAGTGCATGTCTTTAAAGTGGATAAGTCCAGGCGCCCACATGTGCGCTACGGGATCTACGTTTACGTGTACCACTGCAGGTTTTTTACTTTGGAGGGCACGGTCAAGCGCTGCGCTTAAGTCTTTGTTTGTTTCCACGTATTCGCCGTGTGCTCCCATCGACTCGGCCAATTTATCGAACCGAATTTCTCCCAAGTCGGAGGCAATGTTTTCGCCTGGATCAAGCTTTTTATAAAGAAGCATTTTCCACGGGCGTAGAGTGAAGGATTGGTTCATTTTGACCATACCCCATTGGCGGTCGCAAAAGACAACATAGAGTACAGGCAAATTGTGCCGTACCGCTGTTTCTAATTCTTGCGGATGGAATCCCATGGCGCCGTCGCCGATAAGGCAGCAAATTTGTGTGCCGGGCCGCGCTGCTTTTGCACCCAAAGCCTGTGCAATTCCCGCGCCAAGCATACCAAATTTAAACGTCGATAAAATTGTCCCTGCACTTTTGACTGGCCAATAAAAATTTGCCCAAATTGCGGTATTGCCTCCGTCGGCGACAAGAATAGCATCGTCTTTAACTTTTTCGCGCACCGATGCTACGGCAAAACCTGGATGAACGCTTTGCGTTTCTTTTTTTAATCCCTGCGCTAATTTTTCGTAGTATTTGTCGCGGTATTTTTTAAAAGATTCGAGATGTTTTTTTCTATTTCCCGTATCGATTTGGTTTTTATTCTTTTTTAGTTCCTCTAAAAGCATTTGTAGAAAAATTTTTATATCTGCACGCACTGCAATGTCCATTGGTTTATTTGCGCCGACGGTGATACCATCGAGGTCAACTTGGATCATCTTTTGTTCTTTGGGTTGCCGCCAGTAGGGCGCTTTTCCCCACCAGTCGGTTTCGCCGATGCGCGAACCTAAAGTGAGTACTACGTCGGCAGCGTTGCGCACACGGTGGTTTAGGACAACGTGTACCATAGGGATTGCAAGCGGCGATGTATCGACAAACGCACCGCGAGCAGCCCAGCTTGTTGTAACGGGCGCCTCTAAAAGATGCGCAATTTCAGAAAGTTCTTCAAATGCTCCCGCGTGGTAAACACCGCTTCCTGCGTGTATCATGGGAAGTTTTGCCGATAGAAGCATCGTAGCTGCCTCTTTGACAATTTCGGCGCTCGGCTTTATAGGTGCTGTTGTGCGGTACCTTTCGGGAGCCCAAAATTGTGGAGATACTTTTACTTTAGTATTCATGATGTTTTCGGGCACATCGACGTGTACAACCCCTGGGCGTCCTTCGTATGCATGGCGTAAGGCCATCCGCATTATTTCACCGATGCGATCGAATGAAGGAACAGCAACGCTGTACTTTGCAAATTTTCCAATGACGCCTGTTTGGTCGAAGCATTGGTATGTACCGCCGCGGTCGGGGTACATGATTCCCGTACGCCGTGCGCTTGTAATAAGTAGAACGCGGTTTCCTTCGGCCTGTTCGACGACAAGGCCGGGTAAAATATTCGCGACACCAGGACCGTTGGATGCCATGCACACTCCCAGTTTACCTGTGAGGCGTGCGTACGCTGCAGCCATGTGCGCGGCGTTTGTTTCGTGCCGTGGAGTAATAAGTTCAATACCTTCTTTTCCCAAAGAGGAATAAAATCCGAAATACGTTCCGTCGATAATTCCGAAAACTTTTTCAACACGTTCGAGTTTAAGCATGTGCGCGATTACAGAGCCGCCGCTCCACTTTTCTGTAGACATTAGGCAAACTTGGTTTATCGGGGAGAGTTACAACTAAAAAAGTCTATTATAGAATTTAGGCAAGGAGATAGATTTACAACAAGTCCATCAAATAATGACGTTAATGTCATTATTTGATGGACGCGCCGTTACGTGTTTTTAACCGTGGGTTATGTCTATTCAACTAGAGAAAGCGCGTGCAATGGCAAACTTTACACGCTACAGTGGCGATACATCGGGCGGCCACTACGAAAGCTATTTTATGCGCGCCAACGATGCTAATACCGGCCATGCGTTTTGGATTCGCTACACTATTTTCCAAGGAGGTTCCGGCAAAAACACCAAAGAAGCGATGGGTGAACTTTGGGCAGTCTACTTTGAAAAAGGTAAAACGCCCATTGCAGCCAAATCAGAAGTTCCTATCGCAAAAATTAACTATTCAAACACAAATTTTAATCTCGATTTTGCTGGCGCAACACTCAACGACTACACCCTCAAAGGCAGTGCAGAAAATTTAGGCGAGAACCGCATCGCATGGGATTTATCCATAGAACGCATCGCAGGCGCGCACGATAATAATCCCATTTTTCCATTACCACTTTCCGCATACGAACTCCCGCTCCCACGCGCAAAACTTCTCGTTTCGCAACCCTTTGTTGAGTTCAACGGTACGCTCACCATAAACGGCAAAGAGCTCTCTATACGCGCTTGGCAGGGAAGCCAAAACCACAATTGGGGAAGCCGCCACACCGACGAATATGCGTGGGGGCAAGTTGCAGGATTCGACGGCGCAAAAGATAGCTTTCTTGAAGTTGCATCGGCAAAATTACAGATAGGTCCTTTTACAACGCCATACCTAACTCCAATTACCGTACGGCACGAGGGAAAAGAATACACACTCAATACGTATTGGCAGTCAGTACGTAACTTGGCCAAAGTAAGTTATTTCGATTGGAATTTTTCTGGAGAAAATACGGATTTATTTATCGAAGGGCATATTTTTGCTGATGCAAAAGATTTTGTTGCCTTGCGCTACTATAATCCCCCTGGCGATTCCAAAACATGCCTTAATACTAAAGTCGCCGCATGTACCCTCACGGTAAAAGAAAAAGGCCGCGTAGGACGTGAGTTTACGCTTACGACACAAAACAGGGCGGCGTTCGAAATTTTAACAAGTAAAGACGACCACGGCATGGTGCGACTTTTTTAGATAGCCCCACCGCAATTAGGTAATTCCTTACTTTACGCTGTCCCTCGCCTTACGCGCCATCTCGAGCAATTCGCGAGAGTAGAGGGTTCCCACCAGTTTGTTTTGTACTTTCACCGCAGTCGCTTTGAGCGTTGCCAATTCTTCGGCGTTGGGCTCTACTTTTTGGATTCCTTTACTCAAAAGAATTTTGAGCGACTTTTCGTTTTCACGGCGCAATTCAAGAGTGAGTGTGTACGCATATTTTTCAAGAGTGGAGTGTACAATTTGTTTTTGGGCGCTTGTCAATCGGTCGTAAGCCGATTTTGATAGGAGTGTCGCTCCCACTGCGTTCGCTAACCGCGCATTCGTCAAGTACTTCGCTTCGCGGAACCATTGCAAACCAATCGCGCCGTAAGGCGGCGCATAGAACGCGTCAATCCCCCCCGTTTTGAGTTGCGGCAACACCGCTTCAAAACCCAAGTACACCGGCACAAGGCCGTACTCGGCGAGCATCGCTTTCACGAGCGGGTCGCCTTTGGGTGCCCAAATTTTCACGCCGTGCATATCGGCGTATTTGGCGATGGGCTTGTTTTTGCTCATGAGGTACACAAAACCATTTTCACCCCATCCCGAAAGCACGAGCCCCTTCGCCAAAAACTTTTGCGAGAGAACAGGATAGAGCTTTGCCACCGCCGCGTCGATCTGCTTGGTGTTGTCGAAAAAGAAAGGCAGCTCAAAAAGGCGGGTTTCGGGAACAACGGTGCCGATGGTTTGGCCGGTGAACGACGCAATGTCGATCGTGCCGGTTTTCAGCTTGCGCATCACCGACGGCTCGTCACCCGCAATGCCGCCATAGAACACGCGCACCTTGACTTGCCCCTGTGTCTTCGCTTCAATTTCTTTCACGCACTTTTGGATTGTCTTCGCCCACACCGTATTTTCCGGTGCAAGCGTGGCGTACTTGAGCGTCACCTCGGCAAAGGCGGTAGAAGTGAATGCCAGCATAAGTAGGATTAAAACTGTCATGCGCAATTTGTTCATAGTGTTGACTCAATGACCGGTGCGCCGTGTCGAGCTATTTTTATATAGAGTATTTAATTCACGCCACAGAGAACGCAGCGGCACAATACGCACTCCCTGCCTTTTTTCCATGCGCTCTACGTCGCCGACAACCCAAGTATCGACAATATCAAGACCGGTTTTTTCAAGAAGGCGTCTTTGTTCCGCCTCAAGAGTTCCTGGCGAGCGTTTGACTTCTATCGCAAGATAACGGGCATTACCCAACTCAACAAGAAAATCCACTTCGGCGTGTTCTTTCGAGCGCAGAAAAAATACCGGTGCTCTTTCGCCACGGTTGATAAAGAAGCGTTCAATTTCATTCAATACAAGATTTTCAAAAAGATGCCCAAACGCAGGGCTCACCAAGAGCGGCGTATACTCGCTCCATCCTTGTAAGCGTGTGGCGAGTCCCGTGTCTTGAAAATAAATTTTGGGCGTTTTAATAAAGCGTTGGCTGCGGTTATTAAAGTAAGGCTGCAATAGCCGCACAATGCCGTTATCTTGTAAAATTTGCATCCACGACTGTATCGTCGTACTTTCAACACCGGTATTGCGTGCAATATCAGAAGCGTTGAAAAGCTGCCCCACCCGCCCGGCGGCAAGCGCGGTCGCTTTCAAGAACGCCGCTTTGCGCTCGATACCTGCGGCAACGACAATATCTTTTTCAATAAAAGTAGAAATCAAGTCGTCGAGATAACGTTTTGCATCCAACTGCGTATTTGCGTGCAGTTCGGGCCATCCGCCTTTCATAAAGAAATCGGCGAGCGGTGCTTTGGGCATTTCATGCAATGAAAGCGTATTCAAATCGAAATAACTCGCACGCCCCGCCAACGATTCGCGCACCGATTTTTGCAATAACGTTTGGTTTGAACCGGTAATCCACACATCGAATGGGGAAACTTTTTTACCCTGAAGGCGTGCTGCCTTAAATGCGTCGGCACGGCGTTTTAATTCGGGAAAAAGCGCGGGCACCAGCGTCGCTTCGTCGAGCAAGATTTTACCCGTAAATTGATTGAGAAAGAAAACGGGGTCTTCTTGTGCCAGAGCACGCTGGTGTATATCGTCGAGCGAAACGAATGTATAACCGCCCAAACGCATCAAGAGAGAAGTCTTGCCTGCTTGCCTTGGCCCCTTGAGTACTTTAATGGAGTGCGAGCTTGCCACAGCAGTGCGCAAAAATTTTAGTATATCGCGGTATATCCACACCTGACTAATTTAGTCTCAGAAACTAAATTAGTCAACAAAAACAGCATAAAAAAAGCGGGCAATGCCCGCTTTTTTTATGCTGTTTTTGGTTTGGATTAGAAGCCTAAGTTTACACCAGCGCGGACAACGTAGCCCGACCAGTCGTAGTTAGTGCCACTATAAGCTAATGTACCGCCACGGTAGCCTGCTTCAACAAGAATGCTGGTTGAAGAAGCTGAGCCTTCTGAAATCATACCTAAATTAATCAGCATGCCAAGCGATGCTTGGTACATGAAGCCTGAAAGATCAGTTTTTGACGAATTGCCCGCATAGCTATAGGAGTAATGTGACCAACCATAACCGGCACCTGCTGTAATAATTGGTTGGACAACTGGTGTTTCGTCGCCCCCCATAGGGATTAAAATACGTGCATTCAATAACACGGGTAATGTGTAGAAGCTTGAAGATGGAGTTGAACCACCTGAAAGTCCACTTTGGCCTGCAGATCCACTACCAAGAGAACCGTCAAAGTTTAACCAGTTAAAGTTAACCTCTGGTACAATTGCAAAAAAACGCTCTATACCAATTGAGTAACCTATACCAGCATCAAAGCCTGCTCTATCTGAAGCCGCTTTTACCGAGCCCACTCCCGCTTTAATTTCTAAACCATCCGCCATGAGCGCAGGCGTTGCCACAAGCGCAAATACCGCAAAAAGCGATGCTATTTTTAATTTCTTCATATTTAAACTCTCCTTAAAATTATCTCAATGTTGAGTAGTTACTTTCTCCACATTATTAGACGCTTAACCCCGTCTTTGAGGTCTACAAATTTTCTTAAAAAAAGGGTGTGTATCTGTAAACCATATTTTGTCCTATCCATTTAGGAAAATTGTCTCTTGCATAAATGCTGCGCACGTTGGCGCATGAGACTCCTACGATCCCGCGGTAAAGGCGAGTATAGCAGGCGCGATGCTGCCGAGCGGTAGAATATTTTTTTCCTCGACTGCGCCTATTTTAACAGCCTCGCGTGGCATTCCCCAAACAACCGATGACGCTTCGTCTTGCGCAATTGTTGTGTACCCGCGTTCGCGCATCCGCAAAAGTCCCTGTGCACCGTCGTTTCCCATTCCTGTGAGTAAAATCCCCAGTGCTGCGTTTGGGGCTGCGGCGATTACGGAGTCAAAAAGGACGTCGACAGAGGGCTTATGCCTGTTTACGGGGGCATCGTCCGAAAGTTGAATAAAGAAATCTGCCTTATGCCGTTTTACGCGTAGCTGTTTTCCTCCCGGAGCGATATAGGTTTGCCCCCTTTTTAAAATATCGCCGTCTTCGGCTTCTTTGACGGCGATGGGCGTCGTTTCGTTGAGCCTATTGGCAAAAGCTAACGTAAAGTTTTCAGGCATGTGTTGTGTAATAACAATTGGCAAGGTGGATTTATTAAGATGCTGAAGAATGCTTTCGAGCGCTTGTGGTCCCCCCGTCGACGAACCAATCGCGATAAAACGCGTAAGTGGAATTGTCTGTGGTATGTATTGTTCCATGGTTATGGTAGCTCCGTATGGCGCATCCAGACCCCGCCATTCCATAGTTCAAAAATAACGCTCCGGTGTCCCTTGCCGCCCATGTGTTCCGAAAGGATTGGGATTTTCTCTTGCGCAAGTATCCGTTTTACCATTTCGATGTTGCGTTCCCCTACAGTGACACTATTTTTGTCTTGTAGTTCAAACATATTTCCGCCACCAAAAACTTTCACTTGGTAATCTTGGGGCAGCGTTTTATGGCTTCGCATAAGGGAAAAGAAAAGGGCAAAGGTTTCGTCGACGTAGCGGCCGCTCCATTCTTCTTGTGGAATTTCTTTGCTTACGCCGTTCCATAATCCATCAACGGAGCGCGAAGGTAAAAGGCAGTGGCTCATACCGCCAATTTTACGCAGTGGATGCCAAACGCATATTGCGACGCACGAACCCAAAAGTGTTTTGATGCGGTGTGTTTCGTTTCCCCAGTAATATTCACCAGGTTGCAAATACACTTCAAAAATAGGTGGTGTGCTATCTGCTTTCTGTATCTGTTCTAACCGCATAGATGGTAGGTTTTAAAGCTTTTAATTTGTCGGTAATGCCGTGGAGGCTTTCGGCGTGCCCAATTACTAAATTGCCCATAGGTTTTAAAAACTTTGCCAAGCGCTCCACGACATGCTGCCGTGTTTGCCTGTCGAAGTAAATCATTACGTTACGCAAAAAAATGACGTCGAAAAGCCCTAAGTTTTTCGGCATCTCTTCATTGAGGTTTACGCGCATAAAATTTACGTTGCGTAAAATTTCGGGACGGATGCAAAATTTTCCTTCGGAGGCATTTACTCCTTTAAGGCAATAATTTTTAAGGTATTCTTCGGGAATTTGGGCAGATTGCTCTATGGGGTACGTCGCGCCTAAAGCGATACGAAGCGTGTGTTCGCTAATGTCAGAACCTATAATTTCCCAGCCGCTAAACCCCATTTCTTCGGCAAGTAGCATCGCGACACTATACGCCTCTTGTCCAGAGGACGCCGCGGCGCTCCAAACACGAAAAGTTTCGCCCTGTTTACGCAGCTTTATTTTTTCGCGTAGGTAATCAAAGTGCTTTGGTTCACGAAAAAAATATGTTTCGTTTGTCGTGAGAAGGTTAATCATTATTTGCTTCTCGTCAGCGTTTTTGCCGTCTTTCACCAGGTCGAAGTATTGGGTAAAAGTAGAGAAATTATAGTGCCGTAGCCGTTTCATGAGCCTACCGGAAACAAGCGCCTTTTTGGTAGCATTCATGTAAATGCCTGCCCATTCGTAGATAAGTTTTTGGAAACCGCTAAACTCTTTGTCGGTTAAGGGCACAATTTGCGCATAAGCAACTCCACTGGGAACGTCGGTAAAGGTATCTGTATCGTCGAAAATCACGCCAGCCAAAGCTTTGACTCCAAGCTTAACCGCATTTAAAATAGACATGTTGTGTCGACCGCTTTAGGGGTTGTACGCAAGAAAACTGTAGGTAGGAGTCTGTGCGCAAGTTGGAAGCACTTTCAATATCCTGCTTGACGGCTTAAAGGAGTGGGTTTTGGGTTACCTGGCCTTTGGAGAAACGCAAATGAAAAAGATAGCGCTTTTTTATCTCGGTTTGCTTTTTTTGGCCTATTGTTCCGCACAGCCGGCGCGTAACCCAAAGGTTGTTTTAGCAGAAGAAGAGGCACGGCAAAAACCGCTTTTAAACCCGCCAGGGGGTGATTACTTTGGCGCTGTCGATATTGCGGTGCTGGGGTATAATTTAAGCTTGGAGTACTCTACGGGGGGGGCGTACCAAGCGCTAACTTCAAACACAATCCACCTTGCTACTAGCGCGACGGTAAGCGTGAGGGATAAAAACCGTACGGATCTTTCTACAAGCGAAGCGTACACGATTTCGTCGACTTTTGTGCCGCTTGTTGTTGAGCCAACTCCTGGAACGTATACTTCAGCACAGAACGTTACTTTAAGAGCCGCACAAAAAAATGTAAAAATTGAAGTTAAAATAGATGGCATTTACCAACCGTATAATACAGAACAAGGACTAACAGCATCTACGTCGCAAAGTTTTGTTGTACGGCAATGTGTGGATACAAATTGTACGGCGGATGTAACGCTCAACTATACCATCAACCCGCCACCGGTACTTCCCCCAGAACCACGGGCGCTTACAGAAACAGAAATAGCATCACTTGTTGCCGACGCTGGCGTTAAATACAAACAAACAGGAAGTAGCGGGCTTGCGCATGTTCTCGATGAGGCAAAACTTTTGGTTATTGATAATCCTTCGCTTATCGCAAATTCTTCGCTACGGACGCGCTTTCTTGCGCAGGATAATATTGCCACTGCCGATGCAAATTGCACAACTATCGCACGCTTCCTTTACGTAACCGCACGGCGCATTACCCTCGAAGGGCGCACCCTTCCAGGGTTTCCCGATTATCCACGCTACTTTGTCGACCAGATTGATAAAGGTAACCTTACCGTCGATTCCGGGGGACGTAATTTTGTTTGGGTGCTAAACGGCGCGGCGATGGTTAATCCGTATTTACCGGCAGATGCCCTGTCGCCGTATGAGTACCAACGTGGTACAACATACCCCACCGATTTTAGTTTGCTCGATAAACTTGTTATCCAAAATCCCTTAGTAACGCTTTTACGCGACGGGCCTTCCGCGTCGTCTAACACGCATACGTTTATCGCGGTTAAAAGTGCAAGCGGATACACGATGGTCGATACCTATTTCACCGCGTTTGACGGTATTGAAACGCGTGCATCAGCAGGGCTTGCATGGCCGTACGCGTACCGCTTTGGGCCACCAGGGTCGCGTTATTTGCATTTTGTGTACGGCTATTAAGGAGCCTGTGCGCCAACTCGCACAAGCTCTTAGGTCGGCTTCTTGCAGAAGTTTTATTTTACGCTTTTAAAACCCTTTCACGCAAGGTATTTATAAATCCCGATTGGTCGTAATCTTTATATTCGGCGTATAAAAAATAAAGCGCGTTGGGTTTTAATGTTACCCCCGCTTCTATCCTGTTTTTTGATTGGAGTATGAGCGCTACTTTTTCTTTTTCAAGGCCTCCGCGGGCGACATCTAAAAGGGTGCCGACCAAAATGCGTACCATATTGTGTAAGAATCCCGAACCTCTTATATGCACATAAGCGTTGTATCCCTCCTCGATAATGCGAATGCTATCTATACGCCGGTGTGTACGCTCCCCGCTTTTAACGAGTGCAGCGCGGGTGAACGCAGCAAAATTTTTTTCGCCGAGTAAGTTTGGGATTACACTACGCACTAAATCCCATTGCAGTTTTTCACGCACCCACAGCGATTTATACCCAAGCGTTGTATTGCGGTATGGAGCGTTGTGGATAATGTATACGTATTCACGCGCAAGGCATGAGAATCGGGCGTGGAATTCCTTTGGCACCAAACTTCCATGGCGTATTGCAATGTCTTTAGGCAGTACGCTATTTAATGCGTAAATGAGCCTTTCTAAAGGAAGGTCTTTTGTTGTGCTGAAGTGGATGACTTGCCCTACGGCGTTTACCCCCGTGTCGGTGCGCCCTGCACAGTATACACGGGTCTTTTCCCGCAAGATGGTAAAAAGCGCGTCCTCGAGGCGTCTTTGTACGGAGTCGTGTTCGCGCTGGGTTTGGAAGCCATAGTACGGGGAGCCATCGTACTCAACAGTGAGTGCAATTTTCATTGGTGGGTATTCTATTTTTTTGGTTTATGGCTTGTCACCGCTTTCCCTTCTTGTGTATAGTAGAGGCAACATGAAATTCCAAACGAATAGAGAGAGCATAGACAAGGCAGTACGCCATATCGACGCAATTATTCCAAACCGCGATATGGGTACAATGCTTTCTAACTTGCTTATTGCAATAGAACCCAACCAAGTGGCGATTACTGCGTCGGATATGGAGACAACCGCACGCATTACAGTCGCTGCTTCAAATACGGTTTCCGGCCAATTTATTATTCCCGCGAAACAATTTCTCGAATATGTTTCTTCGCTTTTAAGCGACGACCTTATCGTTGAAGTCGAAAAAGAAGAAGACGCCGAAGAAGGGCTTTCTGCATTTCGTGTAAACCTTAAGGGAACCAAGGACACTTCGGCAAGGTATGTTATGCCGGGAAATTCTCCGAAGAGTTTTCCTACGTTAAACCACGTACCAAACGACAAACTGTTTAGCATCTCTTCGGCGATTTTAGAAGAAATGATACGTAAAACACAGTACGCAATTTCGCAAGAAGACAACCGTTATATTTACAACGGTTTGTGTTTTCAAGGCGACGGTACTCAACTTACTATCGTAGGGACAGATGGCCGCCGTTTAGCGGCAATCACGCGTAAATTGGGCGCACCACTTATTTTACCTACAGAGGGAGATACTGTCGTCCATGCAAAGGCAATCCGCGAGATACAAAAACTTATCGATGTCTCCGACGAGGTATTGCTTGGCGTTGAGCAGCGCGACCTTTTTGTGCGCGTTGGCGATGCACAGCTTTCCAGCAGGCTTTTAGAAGGAAAGTTTCCTGATTATAAAAGAGTACTCCCGAAAGAAGTTGGCATCGTGTTAAAGATGCAAAGGAACAAACTTATAGATGCGTTGCAGCAAATTCGGCCAGTCACAGAGCCGCCTTCGCACCAGTGTCGCATGATTCTCGAAAGTGGACGCATGCACATTACCGGCCAATCTTCGGGAAGCGGCAGTAGAGGCGATGTAGCACTAGACGTAGATTATACCGGCGAAACGCTTGAGTTCGGTTTTAATATTACATTCCTCATCGACATTCTTAAAGCGCTTACTTCTGCGACGGTTCTTCTTGGTCTTAACGACGCAAACAAACCTTTGGTTGTGCACGATGGGGACGACCCCGATTTTATCGCGCTTGTGATGCCGATGAAAATCTAATCGTGCATCCGTGGGTTAAACGACTCAAACTTGTTAATTTTCGTAACGCAGAAAACAGTGTTTACGAATTTGAAAACGGTTTAGTTTTTATAACCGGAAACAACGGGGCTGGCAAAACAACGGTTCTTGAAGCGTTGGGTTTGGTTTCGTTTTTAAAATCTTTCCGCTTTGCGCACGACAGGGAGATGGTGCGCTTTGGTTCAAGTTTTTACCGTGTAGAAGCCCAGTACCACGACAAAGACGACACGCACGAGCTTGCCATCGCGTACGGAAAAAATCCACACGACGATAAAGAAGCGATACAAAAAAAATACACCTTCGACGGGCGTTTAAACGAAAAAGCGGTAAACATTATTGGGCGTATTTCCAGTGTAGTTTTATCGCCCGACGATATGCGTGTTGTCGCAGGTGACCATACGGAGCGTCGCCGTTTTCTCGATTTACTGCTCTCGATGCTCTACCCAGCCTATTTTACCGCATTGCAACACTACCACCGCGCACTCAAGATGCGAGGGCAAGCTTTACGTGCGAAAGATGATGAAAAAGTTTTGTTGGCGTTTGATAGGGAGCTTGCGATTTCGGGAATTACTATTTTGGAAAAGAGGCGGCAATTTATTCCCGAATTTTCTATCCCATTTTCAGAAAGCGTTCGAAAAATTTCGGGTGGAAAAGACGCATGGCGTATCGTTTATAAAGGCGAAACGGCGCAAGTAAATACGGTCGAAGACTACCTCGAAATGCTTAAAAAATACCGTGCGAACGATTTACGTATTAAGCAAACGACGAGCGGCATACACCGCGACCGCATCTATTTTATACAAGAAAGTGTGGGCGTAGATAAAATAGAAAACGGCAAGGCGGATGTACTTTCGCACGAAGATTTTTCACGGCATGAGATACGCCCAGTCGGTTCGCAAGGACAAAAACGCACAGCGGCGCTTGCCCTTAAAATAGCGCAGTTTAGCTATATGCGTACAAAACTTGGAAAGACACCCATTTTACTTATCGACGATATTTTAAACGAACTAGATTTAACGCGCCGTGCACAATTTATCGAATTTTTAGACAGCGCAAATATTGGACAAGTTTTTTTTACAACGACAGACCTTACAGGTATGCAGGAATTTTTGAAGTCGCTTAAGAGAAAAGGGGTTGTCCAAAATATTGAGCTTTAAATTATTTTGTTACGAGAGTTTTTTCTTTTTCAATTTTTTCTAATGCTTCAAAAAGTTCTTTGTAATCGCCTTTTGCATTCCACGCGACCCAACCACGCGCTTGGGTTTTTTCGATAGCGGCGATTTGTAGCCGAACGTACTCAGCAAGTTTTACGCGTGCGTATTGGATGTTGTACACGAAAACCTGCACCCAAGGCATTACCTCAACGTTGGTTCCCTTAAGCCTCTCGATCGCTTTTTCTGTCCCCTCTGTTACTGTAAACGCGGGATCGGACATGCGTTTTTTATCTTTAGTAAAATGGCTTGGATAAAGCATTGGGTAAATTATGTCGGCGTGTTTAGCAAAATTTTCGACATTTTGGCCAATTAAATCTTTCTCGTTATAGACAACACGCCCAAAAATATCTAACGAAAGTTTTGTATTGTTACGTGTTACAATGCCGCGTACTTCCGAAAGGAGGGAGTCTAAAAATTCGTATTTTGTCTTAAGCGACGCTTTTATTCCTGTATCTGCAAAGCGGATGTAGTCGAGGTTAAGTTCATCAAACCCCATTTGGGCAACTTCTTCGATAAGCGCTTTAAGGTCCTTTAGCGTTTGTGGGGGAAGAGGGTATTTGTCTATTCCATCTTGAAAGCAAACGATACGTGCAACGGTATAAATTTGTTCGCTTTTAAGGTATGCGACAACCTCTGGATTAATTTTGTTTGTTTTCCCGTGGAATGTTTGTGCGTCGAGAATTACCGCATTTACTCCTAAAGGCTTTCCACGGGCAATAAGCGATTTTACAAAGGGTAAGCTACGCGCACCACCTTTTTTACGTACAGGAAGGTATAACCCACGCAGCTTTTTTTGTGCGGATGCACTTTCGATGGCGCGTGGCTGCGAAGAGCTACACGAGTATACCAAAAGAATAGTGAGATAGAGAAAAAAACGCAATCCCACCATCCTATTTTTTTATTTTAACTGTGACGATTCTTTGATGATGTACGCGCCAATTTCGTTTTTCTGGATTTGGCTTGTACCTTCGTAGATGGTCAAAATTTTCGCATCGCGGTACATTTTTTCGATGGGGTAATCTTTCGTGAAACCGTATCCACCGTGGAGTTGTAGTGCATCGTTTGCAACTGCAACCGCTGTTTCGGATGCGGCGTATTTTGCCATTGCAGAAAATTTTGCTGCGTCTGGATGCCCAGCGACTGCGTATTTTGCGGCGCGGTACGTAATTAGGCGCGCTTGTTCAATACGGGTTGCCATGTCGGCAAGCATGTGCTGTACCGCTTGGAAATTAATAATATTTTTTCCGAATTGTTCCCTTTGCCGTGCGTATTTAACGGCTTCTTTATAGGCTCCGGTTGCAAGGCCAACGGCAGAGGCTGCGACAGCAGGGCGCGAAGAACTTAATGTTTGGAAGGCGTGGATGAAGCCACGGTTAGGCTTTAACCCTATAAGATTTTCTTCGGGCACTTCGACATCTTCCATAATTACTTGGCGTGTATGCGAGCAACGGATACCCATTTTCTGCTCAAGTTTTCCGTAGCTAAGCCCTTTCATTCCTTTTTCAAGAATAAAACACGACATCCCGCGTGGGCCTTTACTTTTGTCGGTGAGGGCAAAAATTGTGTAAACGTCTGCAACGCCTGCGTTAGAAATCCACTGTTTTGTTCCATTCAAAATATAGCGATCGCCTTTTTTAACAGCAGTTGTAGAAAGGTTTGGAACATCCGAACCTGCGTTAGGCTCTGTAAGGCCAAACGCACCAATTTTTTCACCGGAAGCAAACGCAGATAGGTATTTTTTCTTTTGCTCTTCGGTTCCCCCATGTTCAATGGGGAGTGCGCCAAGCTTTGTTGCAGAAATCGCGGTATTTACTCCCAAGCAGTACTCACTGACAATTTCAGCAAATTGGATTACTGCAAAAGGATCGAGTCCTGCTCCACCGTATTCTTCGGAATACATAACCGCTGGAAGGCCGGCTTCTTTAAATTTTTCAAAAACCTCGAAGGGGTATTCTTCATGTTCGTCCATTTTTGCGCGGCGTGGTACAACTTCTTTTTCGCAAATTTCACGGATAAGATTTCCCATTTCTTGCAATTCGGGAGCAACGTTGAAATCTAAAAGGCTTGTCTCGTGTGCTTTCATAACGCGTCGAAAATTATCGACGCGTTAGAGCGTAAAGGAAATAATACTTTCATTTTGGCCGAAGGCAAAAATGAAAGTATTGTGAGGGTTAGGCGCGGGAATGTCTAATTGGTGCAAAATTCGGGTATTTGTAAGAACCCTAATGATCGAATTCCGTCAAATTCTTCAGTTTTAGCGGTCATTGCAACGAGTCTCGTCCGCCGCCTGAGCGCGGCGGGGTGGACCCCACCCCGGCCAGCACAGGGAGCAGGCCACCCGAGTCTGTTGAAAAACTCAGCCTTTACAACAGATACTTGTTTTTGACCAAAATTTTTAACATTGCTTATTTCTTTTATAAGCTTTTTGACATATATAGGCATAAGTGCTATCATGCTGTCTGA
>JABARV010000017.1 GCA_019186965.1 Turneriella sp. | reverse complement strand
AGGGGCAACACCTGTTCCCATCCCGAACACAGAAGTTAAGACCTACATCGCCAATGGTACTCGGTTCTTCGGAGCCCGGGAGAGTAGGTCGTGCACGGTTTTGGGTTGTCGTGTTTTTAAGGGCTCCTATCCAGATTTCCTTATGCACTTAGATTCGCCACGAAAATCCGCAATGAATCTGGAAGATGTTCCCGCCATAAGTATAGCCAGGTTGTGGTGTATCGTTGGGAAATGTGAACGCTCCATCTTTAATTACTTCACGTTCACTCCAAAGTTGCCACTGCAGGGAGATGTCGACGATTGTTTCAGTGTATAGGTATTTCCAAGCCGGTAACGCAAAAGTGCCGCCCAAAGAAAAAATATGCTTTCGATTATCTAGATAGTTAGACCAAGAATTTTGGTCAGGTGTATACGGCGGAATGTGCGCATAGCCAAAGCGGATGCGCCAATCCTTTTTGGCTAGTTTAACCGGTATATCTACTCCAGATCGAAGTATTAGAATATCTGAGAAAGTAAATGGATGATTGATTCGTGCGACTGCTGGGTTAAGCTCGGCATCCGACCACTTATGATACTCGGCATCTATCATAAAATGAATATCTTTATACTTGAGCGCGAGTGCTGCGAGAAAGCGGTGTGGCAACAATAGAATACGCGCGGTAGATTCCGCTTGTGTTGTAAATCCAAGCGGCAAGTCGAGGCGAGTTTTTAGCGTGGACAAGGTTTCGACGCGGCCACGATAGATGAATGTAAAGAAAAGATCGTGCTTTGAGATCGGTTGACGATAGAGCAAAGCAATGACCGGCACGGGTTCTGCTTTCACATTTACTAAAGCATTTACATATAGCGGGGTTTCCTCGTTGAGCGTAATATTGCGCACCTGCGCGGTACCTGTCAGATTTATCTTACTTTCTTGGCCTACGCCGATACTTAGGCGTCTGGGCCAAAGCTGTAGACCGACAGAAAACGTCGCACTCAGCATGTTTACATTATTGCCAGCTCGCAAAAAATTGTATGAGGTTTCGTCAAGAGTGATAGGTTTGGCGACTTTGCCATCTGCGCTTAAGTGCAATAAAAAACCTATGCGTACGGGAATATTCCAGGGAGTTTTAATCAAAGAACGGAAATCGACTGCGCCGCCGAGTTCGAGGAGTGATGCATTTTGATCTTTGCTCACATCAATAGCTTTTTTATTTGCCCAGTCGCTCGTTGCCGTAGGTTGAACCCGTAACATACCGAGTACCTGTTTGAAGCCGATTGTCACATCGTGATAATAACCTTTCTTGATTTTTCTTGGATCGGTATTTTCACGGCTTCCCGGTGCGTAAATATCCTTCGGAGAAGCTGTCGGTGTCTCAAGACTATCACCTTTTTCAGAAAATTCTTCGGCGCGTTCTGGAAATGCCAATCCCGCAGGGTTTAGGTAAGCGGCCGTAGCGTCACTTACCATGGCTGCGCCAGCGCCTGATTGGCCTGTGTAACGACCGACACCATAGGCAGCAAATGTATTCGGAAAAATTTTCTGCGAATTGCATACGAAGTAGAGAATTACAGAAAAAGTTAAGTATCTTTTGCTCATAGGTAGGTAGTAACGCTAACATGCCCAAGAAAAATATTTCCACCATAAAAATAACCTGGCTGATAAGTCCCGTCGGTCAAAATATCTTGAACATTTTTAACGGTTTCACGCGTGACCCAATATTGCCATTGAAAAGCCACATCTAATTTCACACGCGAGTTTAGTCTCGGTAGAGAACCGAATATTTTCCCAAGACCAAATGAAAGCAGATGTTTGCCATTATCGAGGTAGTTTGAACTGCCGCTTTGCTGAGGAGTGATCGGAGGAATATAGCCGTAACCTGTGCGAATTTTTAGATCCCAGAAAGGTAATGCGACTTCTGTGCCGCCTCGAGGAATCCAAATATCTTTAAAACCCGGGAGTCCTTCGAGTAATTCGCGCGTTAATCCACGGGAAAATCGAGACCACATTTGGTATTCGGTATCGGCGTAGAGCGTTACTCGTTTCCATTCATACGCTATGCCAGCCGTAAAGACATGTGGTTCATAATAGCCTAATAAATGTAAGGCCGTCGCATGCAAGACCGATATGCCTGAAATGGGTGGCAATTGTACGTTGATGCGAACATCCGCCGCGACAAAGTTTTCTTGGCGCCAAGAAGTTCCAAAGTATAGCGTATGGCCCTCTTTAATCGGTTGTCGGTATTGTATACCAGCGATGGCTGATGGCTTTAATTTGATTGCTATGGCCAATTCGGTAATTGGTGGCAGATCGCTGGTGTAGATTTTTAAAACCTCGATTTTTCCGTCGACTCCTGCGAGAAATACCGAACCTATTCCAATGCTTATGTGTTCTTTCCATACCTGCGCCGCAAGCGACGCTGCGACAGAAGGCCTTACGGCATCGCGGCCAATGCCATGAAACTTATAGAATTTTGCGCTCTCTTCGCTGAACTTAACAACGTCTGTACCGTCGCCCGCGAGCACCGCGACGATTCCAAGCGAGATAGGAACATTTTTTGGAGTGCTGCTAATCGAACGTATATCGAGCGCCGCAGCTATATTCAACGTGGAGTAAGAGATGACATTGTCTCCCACGTGAGCGTTGGAATGCGCTAAGGGAGATCCACCATTTGGACTAATTTTAAAATCGGGTTTTTGATAGCCTAAGCTGAACAAAAGTGTGTTCTGAATTTTGTCCGCTTCTGAAATACCGTTCACAAGGCCAGCGGGATTAAAGTATGCGGCAGTAGGGTCGGTTAGCGCGGCATTACCGGCTCCCGAAAGTGAAGTTTGCCAAGCGGCGATTCCGTATTTTTCTGGAATACCGCTCCAGAGTTTAGTCATCGAGAGAATGCAAATGCAAAACAATGAGCGCACGAGGTGGGGGCAGAGTCGATTAATCATTGTCGATAAGATTTACCACCACTGGTGCCGTGAGGTTATTGAAAGCGCTTTGTGTCGAAACCGTTCTCACCGTCACGGTTTCTGTTGTATTGCCCTGCGCTATGGCATCGTTTATCGCCGAAACATTTACCGTGATCGTTGTACCCCATGCCGCAGTTGTGAGGGCGTAAGTAGGTGGACTGATCACGATACGAGTTGGATTGGGATTTTCAAATACAACCGTCACATCTTGCAAGGGGATTGCTGTAAGCTGAACGAAAAACTGATCTGTAACGCCGTCTTCAGTAATCGTCGTATTTCCACTCGAAACGGTAATGGCGATTCCTCCCGTGTCGTCGTCCGTAACGGTCACTGGGATATCGGAAAAAACCATATTCAGGAACTCTGGATCATCACCGGTTACTATAGGGTGAATATTTACGGTTCGCATTCCCTGCACCACGCTATCGTCCACGGCTGTGATTGTTATGGGTTGCAGTAGCTGCCAATTAGTCGCATTTAAGTTGATTGTCGGCGGTGAAAACGTAAGTTCACCGCTGGCACTACCTAAACCGATAGTCATAGTACCAATAGGAGATTTTGTGAGATTAATCGTGAACGAGGCTGACTGCCCGTTTTCTGTGACTGTGAGTCCTGAGGTTCCTGTGAAGACGACGCTGCCGTCATACTTTTTTGGGGAAGTCGGTGGAAAGTTCTCGCCGTCTGGCACTTGGCATGCACACAAAAATATTAGCCAGAAGAATCCGATGGGAATAAGTTTTTTTTCCATAAGTTCTTATCTCCTTGCAATCAACGAAAAATTCCTCGAAAGCGTGAAAAATAATCATCGCCCAGAGAAAAATTTTGACCGGTTTGTGAATAGGCCTTCTTAGAAAAATCGGTGAGCAATCCAGAAACTGTGGCCCAAAGAGTTTCAGCTTTTTGGTATTCTCTGAAAGCACGCTGATTGAATAAACCATAAGTATCTTCGGCAAACAGCCATTGGCGATAATTCTGTGAATTTGAAATATTATTCACGAGGTAACGCAGCGAGCCTTTGGGAGCGAACCCCTCAATATTTTGGCGTTGTGCGTAGAGTCGGGAACCTTTGTTAATTTCCTGTATTGGCAACATCCCCTCTTTCAAATTCGTGTTTAGATATGTATAGGATCCCAAATCCTTACTGTAAAATAGCGAACCGAGAAGAGTTTTCGCTGCGAGCATGTTCGTCGGATTTATTTCCGGATCGGTGTATATATCGCTGATAGCGGTCATAAGCGCCGGCGTCATGTATTCAGCATTGGTGGCTGTACAAGTTGGGTACGTGGTATAGCTCAGGCAGCGCGGGCTTAGGGCGCCTTCGACGAGTAGAAGGGATTGGTTGAGGGAACCCGAAGCTGCGCGGTCAACGACACCCGCGTGGTAGTCGGCGGCAAGGCCACTGAAGTATTGGCGTACGCTCGTGCGATCACGCGTACTATTGCCATTGTAATCGCTAAACTCACCAGCGTCGATTCTTCCGTTACGGTTGAAATCCCGCAGCGTCGGCTCCAAAACTTTATCGGGAGCATCAAGCGCCTTTGCGACCTCTACCCCGATGAGGTGGCCATACCAATCGCCGTCAGTGTACTCATCGATTTTATCCAGAGCCTTAGTAATGTCAGAAGCTGTTAACGCAGGGGGGGCAGCTTCGAGTCCCGATGTCTTGCCAAACAAAAGAATATTATTTAGAATTTGTTTGACGTCTATGCCACTTAGTCCGGCGTTTGAGGTCATGAAATCAGGAAGATAGGCAGATACCGTCGCGTTGCCGTAGGTCTGCATCTGGTCAGTAACTAAATCGGGGTAGCTCCCCGTACCGAGAATTTGGCGCAGGTCGATATTTGCACCCATGTCGTGCTGCTCGTTGCCGTTGAAATCGAGGTATGGTTCGGCATTATCCCATTTGCCATTCGCGTTCGCATCAACGTAGGGTTCTGGAATCAAATTTCCATAAAGAATAATCTTTCGCAAGTCATAGTTACCGCCGTAAATGGAGATGACCGCCGTATTGAGGTTGTCGAAAGCGGGTTTCATTGCCGCCGTCGCATTGGAAATCCGTTGCAGCATATTCTCAACGTCAATTTTCCCGTTATAGAACAGATTTACCGAGAGCGACAGAATCGCCTCATCGACGACGTATTTTGCACTCGAGTCCTGTGCGTGTAGAAGCGCCACGAGTTTCAGGCAGTTGTCATGTGAAATGTCAGGAAGCGAAGATATTTTGAGCTCGTCGGCCATCCGTCCTACGCCGTGAATGAGATTGCAAAAGGAGTCTTTGCCCGCTGGCGACGCCGTGATGAGGCGCACCAGATTTAAAACCTCGCGTACAAGATTTGCTGGTTCGCCCGAGAGGCTTTCCAGTTTGTTGCTGCCAAAGGGTTTGCCGGTTCCGACGACATTTTTTGTGACAAAAAATCCGAGTTTTTCGATAGTCGAAGGATTTCCGCCGATTAAACCCATATTGGTGAGAAGTGCTTCAAGCCGATTATTTAGATTTTCGATTAATTGATGGTAGAGCGATTGTGGATGTAAGTACATGCTCGACCCAACTTTTGCAAGCAAGCCGTCGCGTGCCCCTGGCGAAGATTCGATCAGTAAATTCGAGAGCGCTACTGGATTATACGCGGGCGTATTGTTGGTGGAAAGATCGAGTAGGGTTTCGTTAAGAATCGACAAGGGAAAATCCGGCATGTTGTTTTCGACGTCACTTTGGCTTAAATATTTACGGCGAAGATAGCCCTTAATAGGGGCTGCGTCGCGATCGGCGCCAGTAGATAAGAACCCGCAATTAGCATCTGGATTTAAGGTCTGGCTTGTAACACCACCTGAAAAATTGCAAGGAATGTTCTTTGTTCCGGTATACGGAGTGCGCGAGTCGAGCTCAGTACCCACCATAATGACGAGCGCGGTAATGAGCGGCCCGAATTTAAGATCTGACGCGTTTGTGTGTGTTGACCATGCGGTTACTTGTCCTTGCGCATCAAATGCACTGGGGTAGCTCACACCCTCGACGCGGGGTATGGGGGGCATATCGGCTGCGGTCAGGCAAAAATTCGCACGGCGGCCAGAAGGCTCGACACAACCAACATAGGTAAGCGATCTTTGGTATTGTTGCCAGAGATCAGGAACAATGTCTCCACCCGCAGTGCCGTCACTACCAAAATCATCTGTCGTCAAATAGCGGTCATAAAACAGGCGAAATTTTTCGAATGAAGCGTCGCTCGCCCCATATCCCGAAGAAATAATATCTATCGAGCGGTAGCTTGAAGAGAGGAGAGCGATCAAGGGTTCGGCAGTTTTAAGGTCGAGCGGCGACATCATGGGCAATACACCCATGGTTCCGAGGACGGAATCTGCGACCAGATTTCCGTCCATAAAGAGCGCGACGGTACCCGTCTTAACCGCTGTGAACAGAACCGTAAAACTTGAATCTCCCGGTTCAAAGGACGATCTCTCGAAACGGTGCGTCAGGTGCCCATCGGGATCGGTTCCTGCTTCGTTGAGACCCGCAGTATTGCTGATGCGCATACCCGCAGGAATTGGAACGTTTTCGTGGCTTACTGTCGCCGCAGCATTATGCAAATCAACGAATCCGCCCGTATTGTGGGTGCCAAACGGACATTTTTGATAAACCGGATGGCCTAAAAAGCTGCCTACCGTGGCGGTGGGGTCGCATGGTGCACAGCTTGTCTTGCCCGCTGGGCATTGGTTGCTGAAGAAATTCCAAGCACCATTATAAAACCGATACCGTTCTATTTTCATGTGGTCTTTCTTTGTCCTCATGCCGGAATCAACGGGACGCAGATGCATCAATCCCAAAAGACCATTTGCTTGAGCGACGATCCATGCAGCCATAGACATCGTCGCATCTGAAGATTCCTGAGCGGAAAATGATCTCTCGACGCCGGTCATATCGGCTCCTGCATTCGGCACCACTATGGTAAATTTCTTCTCGTTCAGGAGCCAGCGCATATTAGCCTGGATTGCCTCTTCCCGAGTATCGAAATCGACCTGAATAGCCTCCCATGCACCACAATTATTCGCGTCGAAATATCCGCTTACGGCGGAGGGACGAATGAAACCATAACGTGCATAGCCATAACCCGCGGAAGCTTCGCTCCAGCATGGTCCGCCGGGGGAGGGGATATAAATCTTTTCGTTAATTTCGAGGCTACTGTCAACATAACCGCTACCGACATTTGCCCCGACGGCAAGATTCAACGTCGAGTTGCGGTTATAGTTGTCGCCATAGTATTCGATTTTGGCTGGACCATTTCTTCTGCCGCCATAGCGGGTATCGGAGCCGGTAGCCGTATTTCTAGGATAACAACCACCCGGATCGCAAACTAGAGGCCCACACGGAACAATACCTCCACACGAACCGTCTACAGGCCCTTGAGTGACGACTGTTCCATTGCCGTCCAGACAAACACGCTGTTGGCATGTGCCCACGCCACCGCATACGCCAACGGGATCGGTACCAGCACGCCAAACGGGATAATTAAAATCGACGGAAGCATTTGTTAGCGCAAATAGGCCTACGTCATATTGCTGCCACGTTAATCCTCCCGGACGTATAAGCCATGCCGGTCCATCCAAACCTGCGGTTGTTTGCAATACGTTATCATTGAATGCGTAATGCGCCGGAGCAGACGCAAAAGCGCAGCGCAGTTCGTCGGATACCAAAATTTCACCCCTGTGTTCGCCTGTATTATTTCCCATAGCGACATAGATAGTTTCGTCTCCCGTACTTAAAAATTTTCTTACCCGAATGCGAAGCTCTGACCCATAGGCGTCGGTGTAATACGTGCTCTTGTACTTTCGTACGCTACCATTCGGTGCACGATTTTTGAAGCTGAAGGGGCCGTGTCCCTGCCACGCATTCATCGCGATGAGAGACGAAGCCATTCCCCCCATGTTAAAGAGTGCATTTTCAACGTCGCCCTGTTGCGGTGTGAGCGTGCCGCCCGACCAGTTTTGGTGGTAGTACTCTGCATCGAGGGGGATCCCTCCTGGGCGTGGAATAAACTTACCCGGCGTTAAAAGCTCACCGGTGAACATCTCTAAATTCGGTATCCATGCAATGCCGTTGCGGCGCGGTATGTTGCGGTATGAACCATGAGGGGTTGCACAATCGTTGCCGACACAGAACGCAGGGACTTCATTTTTTCCTCCGATTGGGACGATCATGAAATCGTTATCGTCACCCATCAGCGCCCAACCATGATTAGCCGGATCCGCCAATGCATGTGAATCTTTGAAGATAGCATTCGTATTGCGTAGGGCAATTTTCAGACGGGATTGCGGATTTTTGCCGAAGCCCTGTGGGTTGCCGTCCTGAAAGTAAGGGTCGATGTATGGTTTTGCGGTGCTAAAAATAAATCCTGTAAGTAGCGGTATAGCTTCGAAACCTGCTTCCCAAGGCTCACGGCCGGCATGATCGAGAACCCCGAGATTGCGGATGCTATACTGTAACTGTGCGGCAAGATTCGTCATCGCACGCCGCGGATTGTTAAAAAGTTGTATTGCTTCGCGTTCGGTAAAGCTATAGCTTTTGCTTGCGGTGTCGTAGTAACTGGAGTATAGCTGTAAAATTAGATTGTCGATAAGGCTCTGCGTCGGTGTTTCTGCATCGTAGCTTAATCGAAAATTGAGGCCAGGCCCTACGCTCGTAGTAACCGGATCTACATCGTTGGCAAAATTGCCGTCGTTGTTACCCAAAATGTCATTCGCTTGCGCCCTAAAATGAGCAAGACCAGTCCCTGTTTGTGGCGACTCGGCACCATTTTTGAGTAAACCCTGCGGAAAATACGGAGCGGCGGTATCGCGAATTCCGCATTGGGACTGATCCACCGCTGCTTGCCAGTCATAGAGAAAAACCTGAGGGACAAATGTGGCATACACAACGCCGCCGGGACACCAGTTGGCAGAAGGATTTAAGGCTACCGGAAGCTCAGACACGACGTCGCCGGGCGGATCGACCAATACGATCGGTTCTGCCAGATAGTTCATCCGATATTGTTGTGAAATACCGCCATCCCACACGAGCGCCATAAGCTTGCTTCGTCCCGTGGCATAACTGCCACCACCATAGGCTATCAGCGTATTGCGAAATTTTTGCAATACGCCCGTCGCGAATTGAAAAGGTTTCCAATTATTCAAATCGAGTGCATTGCCCAGCTCCGTATCGATTTGCGGTAGTTTTCCGATTGGGGTGTCGAGAGAGTCGAGCGCATCTGCAAGCAAGTATTTGCTATTCGCAGGATTTTCCGTCGCAATAAAGCCGGACGCGAGATCTGCGATCGTACGCAGCGGCGCGTAGATCGCCGAATTTTTCATGATAGCTGTGCCGTCTGTTGCCAGAGTGTCGGTAAATACCGCGAGGTTAATTTTTTTTGCAAGCCAGTTGGCAATCTCTTCGTCGGAACTTTTGGTGGCAGCGATGTTCGTCTGCGTGTCGGCGATGGCGCGTAATAAATCGGATTCCGGATTGTCATGGTCTGCCTTGTCGGCGATAAAATAATTATAGAGCGCCTCACCGGGATCGGCTGCGAGGCTCTTTGCGCTATTTTGCGTAGCGCAGGCAAACGCCCTGAGCATGACGTAGGTTTCGATGAGATCCTTGCGCGGAGAGTTCGCGGGGGATGCATCGTTCAGCACTTGCGAGCGCAGCGTGCCGATTGAAGTATTCGACGCACTGCAATCGGCGAAAACATTCGTCGCCGGAAATGGCAGGGCAGTGGCCCCGGGATATTTTGTAGCGTCATTGGCCGAAAGCGCAGTCAAACGCGCACCGAAAAGCGCCAGACGGTGTAGCGTCGAGTTGTTCATTTTTGCAAGCGTTGCTATGGGCTTTACCGCATCTTCGAAACTTGTCTGTTGTCCTGCGTATGCAAGGTAGAGCTGGCGAACATTGCCTGAAAAGCGATTGATGAGTTCTGGAATCGGTTTATCAGTCATCACGGCGAGGCGCATGAACGATTTGACAGCTTCTTCGATGTCGGTGGGCGTCATCGGCACTCTTCCACGCACGTCCATTTCGACAAAATCGACAGTATTGAAGAGCGACTTCAAATGCGGTATTGAATCGAGCATTGCAGGAACAGAAACACTCGATTCGGGTTCAAAGCTTTGTAGCGTAAGAACTCCCTCCTTCTGCATGCAACCATAGAAGAAAAAGGCTATGAGCGCAACTATTCCGGGGCGTTTGATTAACCTCAGCATGTCCTGTTATTAACCTAAAAAAAAACTAAATTCAATCGCATTTATAAAATGCGCAGAAAAATTGGTTGCCAATTTATAATTTGGCATGTTGGGGGAGGTATAGAACTGAATGTAGTAGGGCGAGGGTAGAGGAAAAAACACCAATATTTAATCGCACTTATAAAACAGGACTAAAAAAATAGTTCCCGATTTATATAGTAGATTCTGAGTTGCCAATGCATGATTTAATTCGGCAATTTTTGTTCCTCGGATTTGGGTTCGCCGTGCTCATGGCGTTAAGCCAGTCCGTGGTTCGCAATCCTACAGTGTCGAACCGTGTGTATGCCGCCCTTTATGTGTCGATAGCGGTCATCCAGTTTACAGGCTGGAATTCCGATGCTCATTTTCATTATGTTTTTCCTCATTTTTCGATGATTGAAATTCCATTCATTTTTCTTATCGGTCCGCTATTGTATATTTTGTACAGTGAAATATTACCCGAACCTAGACGGCGTCGCTATTGGCTTCATTTTGTCGCTCCAACGATTGTTTTGTGTTCGATGCTTCCGTATTACTTAAGGAGTGTGGATTTAAAAGCGAATCGTCTCGAAGAGATTTTTATCGGCGGTGAAACAAACCTTGAAGAAGTGCTATTCTTCCTTTCCATGTTAGTGAATACAGGATATTTCGTCGTTCTGATGCGCAAAATGACATTTCTCTGGAAAGAACCATTAACGCGTAAAGAATCGGCCGCCCGGTTACTACTATTCTTAATCTCCCTCGCGGTCATTATCGGCTTTATTAGCATTGCGTGCTTATGGGTACGCAATATCCTGCTGCTTAAGAGCACAGCGCTGCTGATGTTTTTCGCTATATGCGTGAATTTTCTTTATCAATTCAGATTTCCCGAGGTTAACCAGAGAATCTCTTATCTTATGCGCGAAGCGCGGTACCGACACTCGCAGATTAAAGGCATCAACACCGATGATCTCAAAATGTGGCTTGAAGCAGCGATGGTGGCCGAAAAAATGTTTCTGAACGAAGAACTTTCGCTCGCCAAATTAGCCGCTCACCTCAAAGTCAGTGTTCACCAGTTGTCTGAATTTTTGAACACTGTTCTGAAGACCGGTTTTGCGCGTTATGTCAATGGCTATCGCGTAGCTGAAGCCAAACGTCTCTTAAACGAGAATCATGAAATGAATATCTTGCAGATTGCCTACGAGTCGGGGTTTAATTCTATTTCGTCATTCCATAGAGCCTTTGTCGGTATAGAGCGCATGTCACCAAAGGCGTTTCGCCAGCTTAAATCGCCTGGACACTTACACCAAGCGTAGCAATTTTGGTAAGTGCCAGGGTTTCATTAGGTGTGCGCACGTGGCAACACCGCCCATCATCGCGCCTGAAATCCCCAACGAGGTTGTATCGGCACCCGTGAGATAAAAATTTTTTATCGGCGTCCGTACCTGGCACCAAGGGGATTTCTTCGCATCGTAACGTTCGGGTACGCTAGCTAACCCATAGATGCTACCCTGATCGTGGCTCGTCATATATTCCGTTGTAATCGGCGTTGAAACTTCATAGAAATCTACCATACCAGCAAACCCAGGATAGCGTTCGTCTACATATTGAATCAGAAGTTTGGCGGCTCGATCTTTTAACTGCTTGTAGGCGTCTTCCCGTCTATGCCATGGCTGATCTTTCCATTTTTCATATTCATGGTATGGCGCGAAGGTGATGATCTCTGCAGTGTGACCCTCTGCTTTTGGATCTTTGAGCGACGGCAGGGATAAGTAAGCCATTGGGGGACGTCCCTTATTTATCCAATCCATGCGGCGTGCGAATGTCTCGTCGTGATCTAACGTATCGTAAATCCAATGGTTCTCGCCTTTGAAACCGAGCTTTTCTACGCTTTCCCGCAGCGCGATATATGTGCTGATATGCGAAACAGGTGGATTGCGCTTGTTGAAGGCGATGATCCCCTCTTTGTAAGCTGCCGTTTCTGGGGTGTTGAGGAGTTTGGCATAGGTGTTGTATACCCCTGCACAAGAAACCACAATTTTAGCTTTGAAAGTAAATTCTGCTTCTTTTTTATTTTCGCCCACCGTGCGAAGGTTTTTCACTCGAACGCCGATGGCTTTACCATTTTCGGTAAGAATTTCTTGCACTGCGTGATTCACAAGTACTTTACCGCCCTTCGCTTCGATGATTGGAATAATCGATTCGGCGATGGATTCAGAAGTCCCCACCGGGTAAGCGGCGCCATTAAAGAAATGGTTCACGACCATTGCATGAATGCAGAAGGCGCTTTTCGACGGAGGTAAGCCGAAATCACCCCATTGGCTGGCGACAATGGCTCGCAGTTTTTCATTGCGAAATCGCATGTTCAGGTATTCGGCAGTCGTTTGTAATGCAAATGGAACGTCTTTCTGAATCAGTGGGGCTACCCATTTCAACGCTTTCGGAAGGTTCTTTCCTATTTCAAGGCGTTGAAACCAAATGAGAACAGCTTCGATATCTTTAAAATACATAGTTAACGCGTGGGCTTCTTCGGGGAATAACTTCAAAAGATCAGCATGAAAGTGTTTTACCCCACTACGATGGCTAAAAGTTAATCCCGGAAAAACGAATTTATCAAACACATCGGGCATCATATTCCACTCAAGTTTTCCTGCGGTGATCGTATCGAAAACTCGCCGAATCTGTTCGCCGGGCGCGATTTGGCCAACATAGTGTAGGCCTACATCCCATGCATATTTTCTCTTGCGTTTAAAAACATGCGTGTAGCCGCCGACTTGCCAGTGCTTTTCGAGAATCAGGCAGCGTTTATTTTCCCATTGTGCGAGCAAGCTTGCCGCCGCAAGCGAGCCGATACCCGAGCCGATGAAAATTACATCGTATTTATCTGTTTGTAGCATATTGTCCTCCGGTCAAACTTCTTTGTTAAACGAGAGAATAATACTTAAAAAAAATTAACTTTCAATTCGTTTTATAAATTACGAATAAAATTTTTGGTAATAGGCGCATTCTGATTTACATTTTGTATGATTCGGGTTGGTTGGTTTATGCGTAGCATAATTTTGGCTGTGTTGGTTTTGTTATTTTTTGGTTGCGCTATTCCAGAGCGACAAGCGTTAGTTCAGGGAACACAGGTGGATAATGAGGGTGTATGGGTTTTGCGGTATACGCCAAATGCGTGGGCGTTGGTGGTGTTTACTCCATGAAGTATTGTTTTAAGCCTGAAAAGTTAGATGGCCAGGTTTTATGTGTTGTAGAAAAAAAGTAATTTTTTTGTTGACAAGTGACATAAGATACCTTATGGGAAGTTGTTATACTGTTTTAGTGGAATTCTATTTACGAAACGCGCACTCAGGCGTTATCAAAGATTTTCTTTAAGCCACGCGGCATCGATTTTTTTGGGGAAAAAGATGCCATCGCTACCCAAGTGAGGAGTATACTTCCCTTGGACGCGTAATTCAAGGCATGCCTTTTTAGACCACAGCGTCATATTTTTGAAGATCTGTTGTACTTGGAAACGCATCGTCTGGTAACTGACTCCCGAACCAAACGAGGTATCAAAATTAACATAGGCGCAAGTTCCTGTAACACCAGCTCCTAAAACACGGGGTTTTCGGATAAACGAATCGATGTAGTCTTTATCCTGTTCGTTGAGTGTAGGTCCTTTAATGAGTAAAGATAGTCTTGCCCTATAGTCTAAAGCATCGCCTTGCACTTGCCTACGCACTGTAGATAAGGTAGGCTGTCCACGTTTGTCGAGTTTATAAAAAAGGATGGAGAAATTAGTTTCGAGGGTTTCCGGAGCGTCGATTTGTGCCTTCTCTATCGGTATTTCTTTAATTTCTGTAAGAGAATCTTCAACACCATTGTTTTCGCGTTTTAGGTTTTGCGGTTCCCTTTCCATAGGAATGTTTAACGATATTCTTTGGCTTTGTGTGCTATTTTTATCAGTTGAGAATTTTGTAGAAAGCCATGACCGTAGTTTTTTCTTCCATTCCGACTCGTGCGCCTGTGTACGGGTTTGTATTTTGGGATTGCTGCTTGTTTGTTCCGGCTCTGTCAAACGATCGATTGCAAAAAATCCCCAACCAATAATTCCCAATATAAAAAGAATTGTAATTAAATGCTGGCCTTCTGAATTTTTATTTGAGCTTCTGGTGCTCTTCGCCACAATTTACTATCGGCATAATTAAGCACCATACTTGAAGGTAAGAGAGTCTACGCCAAGCACCCTAGATTACCGTACATTTTGCACACGGTAAATAAGGCCCTCTGTGCGTAATCGAAATACGCCTGTAATTTTTCCCTCTTTATACTGTTCGTAAACAATACGTGTATGGTTTTCCATTAGGCGTCTATAAAAATTTTTCCAGCGTTCTATATCTTTATCGTTAATGTTTTCGGGTGTAGCAAAAGGAGTAAAATCGGTATGCGTACGCCTTCTGCTTGCTTCGTTATCATACTTGCGCTTATAAGAGACAAGTCCTTCCAACATCGTCGCAGAGCAACTCGCAAGGCGTTCGTCAGCTTCTCCAAGGGGACAAAATACTTGGTACGTATTTACATCTAAAAATCCAGAGATTGTATAATTTTGCTCTACGTCTTTAAGAACACTATCGCGCAAAGGGGCGCATGCAAAAAAAACAGGCAGAGTTACAAGTGCTATCCCAATAACACAACAGGAGAAAATTTTGCACCCTATTTGTGTCTTTAAAAGCATAAAGCTATCAGCCTGTTTTCATACTATCTAAAAATGCCTTGTTGCTTTTTGTTCCTCGCATTTTTTCCAGTAAAAGTTCCATGCTTTCTACAGTAGAAAGCGGCGCGAAAATTTTTCGTAGAATCCAGATACGGTTTACGTCTTCTTTGTCGAGCAATAGCTCTTCACGGCGTGTACCAGACCTGTTCATGTCGATTGCAGGGAATGTACGTTTTTCGACTAATTTACGGTCGAGGTGTAACTCCATGTTACCCGTTCCTTTAAACTCTTCAAAAATCACTTCGTCCATTTTGCTACCTGTGTCGATGAGGGCAGTCGCGATAATTGTCAGTGAACCGCCCTCTTCTATGTTACGTGCGGCGCCAAAAAAACGTTTTGGTTTATGGAGCGCATTTGAATCGACCCCACCCGAAAGGACTTTTCCCGAAGAAGGAATCACCTGGTTATACGCACGTGCGAGGCGTGTTATCGAATCCAAGAGAATTACTACGTCACGTTTATGCTCCACAAGGCGTTTTGCTTTTTCAATTACCATTTCGGCAACTTGAACGTGGCGGTTTGCCGGTTCGTCGAATGTAGAAGCAATTACTTCGCCGCGTACGCTACGCGCCATGTCTGTAACTTCTTCGGGACGCTCGTCGATTAAAAGGACCATCAGCGTTACCTCGGGATGGTTTGTTGTAATTGCGTTTGCAATATCTTGCATCAACATCGTTTTCCCTGTACGGGGAGGAGCGACAATTAGCCCGCGTTGGCCTTTCCCGATGGGAGAAACTAAATCGACAACACGCATTGAAAGTTTTTCCGCAGTTGTCTCAAGCTTGATGTGTTCATCGGGATAAAGCGGGGTTAAATTGTCGAAATGGACACGCCGCATTGCTTCGCCCGCAGGGACGCCGTTTATAGTATCAACCTTTAAAATTGCAAAAAAACGCTCGTTATCGCGAGGCATACGAATTTGGCCATATACCGTGTCGCCTTTGCGAAGTGCAAAAGCACGGATTTGTGCTGGCGAAACATAAATGTCGTCTGGGCCAGCTAAATAGTTATACGTTGCCGAGCGTAAGAAACCATAGCCATCTGGCATTACTTCGAGCACGCCTTCTGCATAAACTTGCCCCGAATTATCGGATTGTTTTTGTAATATGGAAAAAATAAGCGCTGGTTTTTTTAAGTCGGATGGATTTTCTACGCCAAGCGCAAGCGCCATCTCGACAAGGGCGTTCATCGATTTGTTTTTAAATTCGCTAATTTCCATTTTTTTACCAGTCGTCCCATTTGAAACGCTGGCGCCGTTAGAATTTTTTTGTGGCGTAGAAGCTACAGTTCCTGTCTCTGCTACGGGATTTTCCCCTTCTACCTGCTCTGCTTTATGCGGTTTTAGCTTAACCTTCGTTTTGCTTTGTACATCGTCGCCTTCTAAAGGCGCTTCTTCGTCCATAGGTTTTTTTCGAGCCATATACCCTCTCAAATGTTCGTTGATTAATATTTTAAAACGCCGTATCTTTTATTAAATTGCTCACTGCGGTATTTAAGAAACGCCTCTTCCTTTTGCCAGAAGTATCTTTTAAAATTTTCTAAAACTTACTGAGCCAGAAATAATTTGAAGAGTTAACGTTAATAGCGAACTATAAAATAGTCTACTTTATACTATGGAACTTTCTAAAAAACTATTCATGTAGTTTTTAGTAGCCTAAAAGATTAAGGCATCTTTCGCAACTATTAAGTACGATGGATTTTAATCTTTTTAGGCGTTTCCCTTGTTTTAATCGATTATTTAATCTCCTTTTGATTTTTTAGGTGGAATTTTGAAAACTTGGCCTGGATAAATGAGGTCAGGATTTTTTATTTGGCTCTTGTTTGCACGGTAAATTTTTGGCCAAAGGCGTGCATTATTATAGATTTTTTTATACCCTGCTATTTTCCAAAGGCAATCACGATTTTCTGGAATATAACGGACTTTATAGGTTTTCCAACCCTTTCTATCCTTTGCATCAGTTGTACCTTTTGTAGCCCGCGTATCTTCGTCTTTTGTTGCATCGCTATCTTTACCTTGAGAAAGCAGCACTTCTGTTCCAGACAATGAATCGGCCATAATTTTTGAAAGGCGGCTAGCTTCTTCTGCTTGGGTTCCTGCCTCTGCATAAGCTTGGTTGCGATCTGCTTCGTGCGCTGCTGCCAATGCTTCTTTTGCTGCCGTTAAGTTATCGTCTGCACCTTGCAATGCCTGTTGGGCTTCTTCTGAAGATGCCAACGCCGCCTGCCCTTTGGGATTATTAGCGTTTTCTTTTAATGCGTTTAATTTAGCTTCGGCAGCTGCAACATCACGCTCTGCTTGCAAAAGAAGTTCTTGTGCACGCTGTTTTTGCGCAATTTGCAACGCTTCGCGAGAAGACACCTTCGCAGCTTCTAAATTTGTGTACGCAGACTTTAATTTTTTGTTTTCTAAATCACCGCGTGCATGCCCTGCTTCTGTTTTAGCTTTTTGTAAAGTATCTGGTGCACTCGTTTCTGCTCCAGCCTGTATTGCGGCCGCTATAGTGTCGTCTACCTCGGTAAGTTCGCGGCGCATTGTTTCGACATACGCTTCGGATGTCGTTAAAGCACGTTTTGCTTTTTCACGCGACTCTTCGAAAAGGTGGTACGAGCTTAAATAGTCTTTTGTATCGTAAAATTTATCGCCTTCGACGAGCGTTGTCCTTGACGCTGCTAAATCTTCTGGTGCAAATTGCTCTGCGTTTGCTTCAACTGCGGCTTGGATAGCTTTTTCAGCTTCCGCACGGGTGTCTTGTGCAAGTTTGGGTGCTGCTTCGTCGTACGCGGCATCGGCGAGTTTTTTTGCTTCAACGGCCTTTTCTTTTGCATCTCCCATTTTGTCGTTTTCTACAGCAGCGTGCGCGTCCAACAGTGCTTTTTGTGCAGCTTCGTAATTTTGTGGAGAGTACTGTTTTGCTTTTACCGTCTCTGCGCGAGCAATAGCGACCTTAGCAATCCCCATCTCTTCCATAGGAATGGGATCACCACAACCCACTGCCAAGATAAGGAGAGAGGCGAATACGAGTGAGATATACTTTTTGGGATTTTTGTGGTTCTGCATAGTTTTCCTTCCTTTGTAGACGTTTCTACTGCGTTGACTAAATTTTTGTTGAGCGTTAGATACCATAGGATTCTATTTAAATTTTGAAAGAGCTTCCGCTTCTGATTCGTAAATTTCAAAAAAACTTGTTAATTTTGTAAGTTCAAACACCTTTTTGACCGAAGCATAAACATTAATTATTTTGAGTCCGCCTTGGTATTTTTTAAGGTTAGAGAGGCTCGATATTAATGCACCAATTCCCGATGAGTCGATATACGATACCTTCTCTAAGTTTATGATAACATTATACTTTTGGGATTCAATAAGTTTTTGGATTATATCTTTTATTTCTGGCGCATTGTAGAGGTCGATTTCCCCCTGAATATCCAGAATTGTAATCCCGTCTTTTTCTCTTTGGCTGATTTCCATCTTTTCGCTCCGCTGATTTTTTTAGCCGTAAATTTACTTAGCCAGCAAACCGTAAATCCACTGGCAACGTATCTTTTAGGCTGTTTTTAACGTCAATCAAAAAACAGATTTTTTTCTCTATAATATTATACGTAAATTTCTTCATAAATCATGTTTTGGTCAATTCTTTAATCGCCCGCTGCAATTGGACGTCAAACTCCATATCGAGAATTGGCCTGGGAGAATTTTTCGTGTACTCGTCTTTTAGCGTTTTTTTGGCCGCAAAATCTGACAAAGTAAGGCCGCGGTCTTCAAGCATCTTTTGGAATTTTTTAACCGTTTCAGCGTTGTAGTGCTTATGTTCTTTTACAAAGTTGCTCAGTATTTTTTTCTCTTTAATTTCTTTGTAGTGGCGCCTGTCGTCTTTATTAAAATCGAGCGCGGGCACTTTGATATCAGGTTCAATCCCTTTTTTATGGATTGATACACCAGAAGGTGTGTAGTACTTTTGGATAGTAAGCGCCATCGAAGTTCCGTACATCAGACTAATTACATTTTGTACCGAACCTTTGCCGAAGGTTTTAACACCGATAAATTTTCCACGTTTGTGGTCTTTAATTGCCCCTGTTACAATTTCACTGGCAGAAGCCGAGCCTTCATTGGCAAGAACAACGAGTGGAATATCGGCGGCGATAGCCGCTGAAGGATTGGCGTTAAAAACTTTATCGAGTTCTTTTTTTCGACCACGGGTCGAGACGATTACGCCCGATTTAATAAAGAAGTTGCTTATGCGCTGTGCTGCGTCTAAAAGGCCTCCTGGGTTCCAGCGTAAATCTAGAATAAGTCCACGCGCCTTTTTCTTTTTAAATTCCCCAATCACACGGGCTAAATCTTCGGTTGCTGTCTGGTTAAATTGCTTAAGGCGTACATAACCCAGTTTTTCTTTTTCTAAAAACTCTGAAGTTACGACCTTAATTTTGATGATTTCACGTACTAAATCGAAATATAAAACTTCGTCTTCGCCTTCACGCACAACGCTAATATTGACCGAAGTGCCGGGTTTTCCGCGTAAGAGCTTAACGGCGTCGGTTAAAGAAAGGTCACGCGTTGATTTTTTATCAATTTCGACAATTTTATCGTTTGGGCGGATCCCTGCCCGCATCGCAGGGGTGTCGTCTATAGGAGAAACTACAGTGAGCACGTTGTCGCGCTGGGAAATTTCAATACCCAATCCCCCAAAATTACCGCGCATTTCTGTTTGTAGCTCGTTTGTTTCATCGGGGGTCATGAAACGTGTATGCGCGTCGTCTAAGGAGCTAAGCATTCCGCGAATCGCTCCGAAAATGAGGGTTTGCCTTGAGACCTCGTCGACATAGTCCCCTTGGACATGGAAGAGCGCTGCGTTAAAGAGTTCTGTTAAACCTTCGTCTGAAATTTCTTTTTTCGGCGATGCATCCATTTGGCTTGCAGTTGCCGCGGTGAAAATTACAAGACAGCAAATAAGGCCGAGGATTTTTTTACGGCGAGCACCTTTCGCCGATGTGGTATTCGTATTCATGAGAGATTCAAGGTTGGCATCGGTTCTTTGGATTATCGGTCAACCACTTTACAATTTTCAGGAAGCGATTGACAGCGCATCTACATTATGTCGCATTATTCTATGAACGAAGCGGATGTCATAAGCATGATGCGAGACGCCGTTTGGCTAACGATTAAACTGAGCGCCCCTGCGCTCATTGTTTCGCTTCTTGTGGGGCTTATTATTAGTATCATCCAGACAACAACAAGTATCCAAGAACAAACGCTTACTTTTGTTCCTAAACTTGTTGCAGTTCTTGTTGTTCTTCTCTTTTTTGCATCTTGGATGATCCACAGTATTAGCGACTATACACGTAGCTTGATGCAGCTTATTGGTAAGCATTAAATCTGTGGAAATTATTGGCGACCAGTTCCAGCTATTTACTCTTATTTTCGCGCGTTTTTTGGCGATGTTTTCCGTTGCGCCGGGGTTTGCAGGCGATTCACTCCCTTTTTTCTCCCGTTTTGCTTTTGCGTTTCTTGCTGCAGGAATAATTACCCCTGTAGCGCAAATGCCCACCGATTTTAGCGAGGCGCTACGTAACTCGTACATAATGCTTGTGTTTGAACAAGCGCTCATCGGTATTTTTGTTGGGATAATTATGCAGTTTCTTTTTGCAGCGTACCAGCTTGCGGGAGAGTTTTTTTCGGTACAAATGGGTTTTGGAATTAGCGAGGTGTTAGACCCCCTTTCGCAAGTTTCAATGCCGCTTATTGGTACCTTTAAAAACTTGGTCGCCCTCTTCGTTTTTTTTGTAAGCGGCGCGTATATGTATCTTATACAAGCCCTTGCTTTTTCGGTGGAGCGTGTACCGCATTTGGGGTACTCGTTCCTTAAGCAGGGGGTAACGCACAACCACCTTTTTAAATACTTCGCGCTTTTGTCGGGTGGAATGTTTATCTCGGCGCTCAAGATAGCACTTCCTATTATGGGGGTGCTTCTTTTGGTTTCCATCACTTTAGGAATTCTTTCCAAAGCAGCGCCACAAATGAATATGTTAGTTTTGGGGTTTTCTGCAAAAATTGTTATTGGGTTTTTAATGCTTGCGGCGCTAGCGCCAATTATCGTCGGAACAATGTTTGCAGAAATGGATCGTTCTTTATCAATTCTTGATTCGCTGATTAAAGCGTGGCGTTAAAAATTTTAAAAGTTAAGCGCCAACACTACACCGCTTTGGTCGCCGCGTTGGTATGTATAAAGCCGAAGCTGGTCGGGTAAATCTACAAAGAACAAGGTAATCCCCGCAAGAAGGCCTACTCCTGCACCGTAACCGGCAAAATGCAAAATATCCCCGTAATCGCCGCTCGATGCGTACGGGATTAGTCCAATACCACCACCTATAAGGGCGCCGCCAAGTGCACCGTACCACGAATACTTTAAGAGAAACCTTCCAATAGCGAACTGTTCAATTTTACCCCGTTCAAAAAAGGTTGTGGTAACGCCTGCAAGAACTCCAACGCCTGCTCCAATACCACCAAACGTGTATAATGCCTCTTGTGTTTTTACTTCGTCGTTTTTATCGTATCCAGAAAGGCCAACCATCCCGCCAACAAAGCCGCCACCAATTGCCCCCATAAGCGCTGCGATAAGAATGTGTTCTCCACGGTCGTAAGGACGCCTTTCCATAACTGTATAGTCGTCGAGCATGCGGCGGTTTTTAAGTTCGTATGTACGGGGATCTTTCTCGGGAGGCGGCGCTTCCTCTTGGTCTTCGGCAAGCTTTATAACATGCTTTTTTCTCTTATCGTCTTTTTTAGGGTCGACTTCTTTTGCCGAATTTTTTGTAGGTTTTTCAACGGCAGGAGTGCTTTTTTCTTTTTGGGGTTCGGCGGTGCTTTCGGTGTTCTCTTGTGTGTCTTTATTTATAGGTTCATCGCTTGTTTCGTTAGAAATAGGTTTTACTTCTTCTGTAGCTTGGGGGGCTTCCGTATCTGCGCTCCAAAGAGGAGGTAAAAGAAGAAATCCACCTAAAAAAATTATTAGCCAACGGTGTTTCAAATTTGGTGTTTTTGAAATTGAAAACATTTTATTCCTCAGCTGTAATTATGTACCGTAATTTTTGCACCAGGTGGATTGCCATAGCAAACAACCCAGAAACTATATATAACATAACGACACCAAAGACAACATAGTAAAGGTTAAATCGGTAAATAAGTACAGATATAATTGCGATAAAACCCAATAGCCTAAGTACAGTAAAATGCCGTTTAATACGCGCCTGTGGTTTTGAGTACCGGATATTACTAACCATCAAGAACGCAATTGTAAGAAAAATACCTATTGCAAAAGGGCGTGCAATATAATCCGTATTGCTGTTGTAAATGGGAATAAACGCAATAACTAACCCTGCAACCGGAGAAGGCAGACCAACAAACGACGCAGAGTCGTGTGCAATGTTAAAACGCGCCAAACGGAAAGCTGCCGTCAAAGGAAAAACTGCGGCAAGCGCCATTCCCACGGGTATGTCCCATGGGGTGCCTAACGAAGCTTTAGGAAGTACAAGGTCGAATAAATAAATTTTGTACATTAAAAAACCCGGAGCAAGCCCAAATGTCGTTAAATCGGCGAGAGAATCGAGTTGTTCGCCTAATTGGCTTTGCGACTTAAAAAGCCGCGCCATTGGGCCGTCTAAACCGTCGAAGATTGCGGCAATCATGATGCACAAACCCGCTGCAATAAAAAAATAGTAGTTATCCGCGTTGTGCCCGCTCGCTTTGGAGGCGATTATTATAGAAAAAAAGCCAAAAGACAGGTTACCCATCGAAAACGCGTTGGGTATAAAAGAGCGCCACATTCTTAGATTACAATCAGGACATTGCCTTGACCCGACAAGGATTATTTTTTCAAAAGGTATTACCAAAAACAATAAACAATTTTACAAAGTGTGTCGAATCTTTGCAATACCCGTCTGTGCTACTCGAAGAACTTGGTAAACTGGAAAAAGAACAGCTACTCAAGGTCGCGGAGGTTTGGTCTATTGTTAAACCCCCCGGGGAAAAAAAAGCGCTCGTCCAGCTACTTGCAAAAACCTTTGTCGATCCATACCATTTAAAAACCGTTCTTGAAAAACTTACTCCCCTTCAAGTAAAAATCTATTCGGTAGTCCTCAACAGTAAACAAATTTTAACCCTAGGTGAAATTAGCCGTAAAATTCAGTTGCAACCCATTAACGTTGAAAAAGAACTTGCGGTTTTAAAGCACATAATGCTGCTTTACCAAAAAAAGAACCGCGAACGCATTACCCGCAACTTAGATAAATACATACCGTTCGATGAATTCCGCCGGCTTGTTTCTACAGACGGTAACCCGCGTGGAGAAAAATTCCAAATTAGCATCCGACGCGAGGTTGAGCAAACAAGCCCCGAAGACCATGACACTAAATACCTTGCGCTCTTGGGCGGCAAGGGTAAAAAACCACGTGAATACGCAGAAAAGGCGTACAAAGACGAAACTCTTGCGAAAACCCTCGCGACGTTAAGCCAAGGTGAAATGACTCTTGTCGACGAGGCTTTTACAAACGGTGGCATTATAGAAGTTAATGCGGCGCGTATTATAATAGACGAACAAAAACTTCCGTTAGAAAAAACAATCCGCCGGTTAGATGCATTCCAAATCCTTAAAGACATCTATTTTATCGACGACCGTTTCGTACGCATTCTCGTGATTCCCATAGAACTTTTTAATTACTTAAAAAAAACTCCGCTTTTCCCCATACGTAACGATGTTAAAGAACTTTCAGAGCGTACGATTGAAAACGGGTTTGATTTCCTCTTAAACCTTAAAAAGCTATTGCTTTTTATATCAAACAAAGGACTCACACTTTCGCAGTCAGAAAAATTGCGGCAAGCCGACATGAAGCGCTCCGAAGCATCGCTTATCGATATCGACATCAATCTTTTTTCAGAAAAAAGCCAAATGCACCAAATCGAAATTATTCTACCGCTTTTACGGCTTTTTGAGCTTGTCGATTTACGCGACGAAAACGTCGTTCTCATCGAAAATTACGAAGACTTCTTAAAAAGAGAGCCTGCGGAGCTTTTACGCGACCTTTTTAGTAAAATTCTCGAAGCAGCAGATAAACGTATGGTTGGCGACGAAGTATTTCTTCCTGTCGACCTGCCCTTTTTTAAGATGCCGATGATTGATACCTGCGTTAAACTTATTGAAAATAATAACGGAATGTTCGTCAAAGTTATTTTAGCTGAGCTAATACGTTCGCGTGTTATCATGATGCCAGGGTTTAAGGTGCGCGATTTTAAAAACGCGTATTTGGAGCAACGCTCGATGATTGTCTCCGCGATGATTTATATGTACCTCATGGGAATGCTGAGCGTCGAATACCCCAAACGCTTTGTCACGGTGAGCCAACTTGGAAACCATTTCCTCCACGATGCAAAACTTCCCATTGAAAGCGGCGCCGGTGCAATTATCCTTAACCCCGATGGTACTCTCGTTGCGCTTCCAGAGAAAATGTCGTTACACGATTTACACCTGTTAAAATCTTTTGCGGAGCTTAAGGAATTCGACAAAGTATTTAATTTTCAGCTTAATAAAGAGTCGGTGCAAACAGGCGTTATGCTTGGAAATTCTATAGAGAGCTTTAAAGCACTCCTTACGCGTACAACCAAAAGTGGAATTCCACAAGCGCTCGACTTTAACCTCACCGAGTGGAGCCGCGACCTGCCGATTGTCATCATCGAAGAAAGTATAGTCCTTTTAGAAACATCCGACCCAAAGCTTACAGAAGCCCTTTTGGGGCAAATACGCGGTAAAAAAATTGTCAAAAAAGAAATTTCCGATACCGCACTGGTAATTTTCAAAAGTAAGGTTCAAGAAGTTATGGACGCCGCTGAAAAGCTCGAGATGATTGTGAAGCTTATCCGGTAAAATTAAATTTCTTTTAACGCTGCAATTACCTTTTTTTGTGCATCTTGAAAAAGCTCACGCATTTTTAACCCCGCCGCGTTTTTGTGCCCGCCACCGCCAAATTTTTTTGCGACAGAGGCGACATCGACATCTCCAATAGAACGCAAAGACGCTTTAAGAAATCCCTCTTCACTTTCTTTAAGAAGCGCAGCTACCCGAAGCCCTTTGTGTGCAAGAAGATAATTGACAACCCCTTCGGTTCCGCTATCTTCCAATGCCAATCCTTCGAGGTCTTGTTGGGTAACTACAAGTAGCGCGACTTTATTAGGAAGAATTTCTACTTTAGGTAAAAGCCGCGCCATGAGTTTTAAGCGGTCGAGGGGATGCGCTTCGTAAATGGCTCGAAATACAAAATCGGAATGGATGCCATAGCCGATAAGATCGCCTGCGGCAAGGTGCGTGCGCAACGAAGTTTTTGGATAACGAAAATTTCCAGAATCTGCGACAAGCCCTGCGTAAAGCGCTAGAGCGGCTTTAGGCGTAATTTTAATTTTAAGGTATTTATAGAGATCCCAAATTAGCTCAGCTGTTGCAGCGTAGGTGGGATCGACACAAAATTCTTCTTTATCCGGCAGTACGTGGTGGTCAATTGTTGCCCACGCAAGATTCATTTTCGTAAAAAGCGCTCCCACCTTGTCGCTACGCAAGGGTTCGGAAGAATCGAGAATAAATACAAACCGTCCTTGCGCAAATTTTTCTGCCTTTTCAGGGGAAAGCCCACCCTCCCCTAAATATTCGACAAGCCCTAAAGGAATAAAAGGAGAAAGGAACTCAGGCACAGGTTCGTTGTTTAAAATTTTTACGTCTTTTTTAAGCGCTTTAAGAAGGTAGTAAAAACCAATTTGGCTCCCCAAGCCATCCGCATCTGCAGAGACATGCGTCGTCAGTAAAAATTTATTATGCTTTTTAATGAGCGATGCAATTTTACTTAACACAGAAGAAGATGGTTTATACGCCTTAAGAACGCCAGAAGCGATTTGTGCGCTAATTTGCTGCGTTTCTTTTTCTGCTTTCATGGCTTATTGGGGAGGCGCTGCTTCGATGCGCTTTTTATCCGCAAGAGAACCTAACCACGAAAGTCCGTATTCGTGCTTGTCGATAAACGCAGTTGGATAAAAATCGCGTACATCTATTTTATCGCGCTTCAACGCTTCGACAAATTCAGTTGCCGGTTGCAAACTATAGTGAAAACCGCGATCGGTGCTCCAATTGGAATCTTCTGCCCAGCGAAATTTAGCTTTGTTGAACGAGATAGTACGCACGACAAGAGATTTTTCGTCGACGGGCATTTGCGAAAATGAGTTTTTGAACGGAACCTTGTAGCCGTTAAAATATTCTTCTGCATTAGAGTAGTAAAGAATACGCATTGGAACGCCCATTTTACGCGCTGCGGCGGCAATCCCTGCGACGGTTGTTGGTCCGTTTAGATCGCCTTTTAGCGCACGGATTCTTCCTTTTAGAGCAAGGCTTTTAAGGTAGTCGTATTGTTCTTGGTCGTTAAGCCAAAATTTGTAGGGATGCTTTTTGGTTATTTTATCCAAGAAGCCAAATGTAATTAAAAGGTATGGAGACGCTTTGCGGTAGCTTTGCTTAATGAATGCCAAGTCGGGACTATCTTTAAACTCTTCGTCTAAAATTTTATCGGCTTCTAATACGGACTTTTTTTTATTCCACATGAGGCGATGTTCTTCGGGGGTCTTTAACCGTTTTAAAAACGCAGTATGTATTTTGTTTGCAGCCACGACAACGCGTGTAAAATCCATTAGCCAAATATATTCACTTTTTGCCCACGCTGCCAAAGTGAAATTTTGTATAGAACCTACGCCAAAATAACCGCCACCCAAGTTTTCGATGTGTGGTTTAAAAATTTCAAGGCGGTCTTCGTTTGTGACCGTTGTGTCTCCCGTGTCCCAAATTGTAGGTTTTAGTACTTCCTCAGGAGAAGAAAGAAAAATTGCTTCTTTATCTATACTGGAATCGTGGAGCGGTTTTTTGCAAAAAAGGAGAAAAAAAAGCAATGGAAACAGAGAGAAATTAATAAAATTTTTACGCATCTGGCACAACTACGCTTTGAAACAGTGCGAAAACGTTTTTTCAAGCTTATAAAATACTAAAAAGTGCCGACACTATGATAGCGCCTTAAAAGTCGTACCCAATGCAACGCGATCTGCACCTCAAGGAATACCAAGCCAATTCTGTCGGTACCGCCGACCAGAAACAACTCATTATTATGCTCTACGAGGGGGCTGAGCGCTTTATTAAAGAAGCCGAAAACCAAATGGCGTCTTTTAAAACATACGATAAAGCCAACGCGGCAATTTTACGCGCACAGGATATTTTTACCGAGCTTATGGTTTCCCTCAACTTGGATGAAGGCGGTGAAATTGCACAAAACCTGTTTAACCTCTACGCGTATGCTAAAACACAGCTTTTGGAAGCAAACGTTGAAAAAAAAGCGGAAAAGCTTGCTCCTGTAAAAAAGATATTAAAAGACTTGCTCGAAGCGTGGAAACAAATCGACCAACAGGCAGCGCTTAAAACGAAGGCAAAACCCAGCGACTATAAAGGTGGATTTAAAGCCGAAGGGTAGTTTCCTTATCCATGCTTTCACCTACAGAAAAGTTACTCCTCTACTCTACATTCATCTACCGAATTGCCCACAACCAAAAACTTACGTTCATAAAAAAATCAAACCTTCTTAAAAAATACACAACCTTACGAAGAAAACTTTGGGAAGAGTTTCCTACAGAAGCTCCTAATTCACACGCGGATGTTTTACGCGTAAATCTTGCGCGTTATTTAAACCGCCTTTCTATCCAAAAAACACGCACCGAAATTTAACAGGCCGTTTTTAAATTTTAGTTGTTTCAAACATCTTTAGTTCGTGCTGGAAAAGCTGGGTAACTTCCGCAAGGAGTTTATCGATGTCGCGAAATTTCATTCCCTCTGTTGGAATTGCCGGAAGGATGTGTACGCGGTGTTCTCCTTTAAACAAGGTTTTCTTTTGCGTATCGAGAAGGCGTTCCATCGTTTCGCTTACAATGGGAACAATTGGCGCCCCTGAGGCAATCGCCATGGCAAATGCGCCCTTTTTAAACTCTCCCAAACCTTTGCCCTGGCTGCGGGTACCTTCGGGAAAAATCCAAATGTGGTTTTTATCTTTTTTGATTGTATCGATTGCTTTTTTAAGTCCCTTTTTTGCGTCTGCACTATCGTCACGGTCGACAAAAATGGTGCGTACTGCTTTTAAGGTTACTCCAAAAAGTGGCACTTTGAGCATTTCTCTCTTGGCGACAACAACCGAATGGCGCGGAAAAATTCCTCCCAAATAGAATGCGTCAAAATTTGACTGGTGGTTTACAAGAAGCACAGAGGGGACTTTGGGTAAATTTTCACGACCATCCACCTTGATTTTAATTCCGAGGATACGCATTCCAAGGAAGTTTAAAAGCCTTGCGTAAATCCACCCGCTAATTGTAGTTCCCCAGGTAAGAAGGCTAATCCCAAAAACAACGAATGTTACAATAGCAGCCCAAAGGCTCACAAAGAACATCCGTATGCGGTAGTTACTCTTCTTTAAAGGAACTGCCGCATTTTCCTTTTGCCGGATTTCTTCTGGTAACGCCATATTTTTTGCTAAAAGAAGGACTGGCACCTTCGCTGTTTCGCTAGACATACTTATTGGATGAAAAATAACAAATCGAGTTGCAATTTTTTTGGACGAAACCAATGTTAGAACGTACATTCATCCTCAATAATGGATGCTGTTGTCTGTTTTTATTCTGCAAACTTAGGAGGATTTAATGCCACTTGATTTAACACCTGAACCAAATGTACATATTTTTGACGCACGGGGGATTGCGCGGCGCTTTAGGCACTCCGCCATTTTTGGCGCATTGGGCGCGTTACGTAATGGAGAAACGATGCGCTTCATCAACGACCACGACCCCATTCCACTTTTAGGTCAACTCAACCAACGTTTTGGCGAACATTTAACCGTAGCCTATAAACAAAGAGAAGAAGCTGGTGTCGTGATCGATTTCGGCATTAGCGGTTTACCCGAGTAATCTATGGCATTTCCCGCATTTTTTGAAAAAGCCCCCCGGATTAAGGTGCGCGATGCCCTCGCAGCATTTTTGGGCGCATCGGATGACGGTACAATGGAATACCAATACGCCGATGCAGTACGTGTTGCAGGCCATTCGTGCCCCACTGTTGCGGGGGCGTACCTTATGGCGCGTGCAGCGCTCAAAGAACTTTACGGTGCCGAAATCCCCGAACGCGGCAATATCGAAATTGTAATGAGCGAAGGTGAGGGCGAAGGCACCACGGGAGTTATCGCACAAATTTTTACTCTTGTAACGGGCGCAGCAGCAAAAAATGGCTTCCACGGTATTGCAGGAAAATTTGTTCGGCACGGCCTTTTAACGTTTAACGGGCGAGACTCAGGCGGCGCAATTGCAACTTTTCGCCGTAGCGATACTGGAGAGGCTGTGCGCGTGGGACTCGATGTTTCCGGAGTCGAAGGCTCTCCCGAAATGCGCCCGCTTATGGGAAAAGCGCTTTCCCCTAACCCCAAAAAAGAAGACCTCGAAGCGTTTGGAAAATTGTGGCAAGAGCGTGTCGAAAAAGTTCTGCTTGAGCACGCCGACGACGAAAATGTAGTTTTGCTGGAGAGAATTTAGGAAACCCTCACCGATTGACGCATGGACTCTCAAGTACACTTTGTTACTTATGGACGAAAATAGATCCCCTAAACTCGCGACGCAAGCAGTTCACAAAGGAGAAATCTCCGTTTTAGGAACTCCGCACACCCCACTTTTTAATACCACCACATTTGCGTTTGAAACAACGCATGCGCTCTTAGATGTCGTCGATGGAAAAACTCCTGGTCCACTTTACACCCGCTATGGCATGAATCCTTCGATTACCGCACTCGAAGAAAAGCTCGCTTCCTTGGAGGGCGCGGAACGTGCGCTTCTTTTTGCATCCGGCATGGCGGCAGAAGCGGCCACTTTTTTAGCGTTGGGCCAAAAAGGAATTTTGTGCATCGGCGATGCGTACGGCGGCACAATGGAACTTTTGGGTGTGCAACTGCGAGAGTTGGGGATACGCGTCGAATTTATTTTAGGCAGTGAACTCAATAAGCTCGATAATTTACTCAGCACCCATTTTTCTCTCGTCTTTTTTGAGACGCCCACAAACCCCACTCTGGAAATTTTTGACATTGAAAGCATTAGCCAAAAAGCCAAAAAAGCGGGAGCACTGACTGCCATCGACAGCACTTTTGCAACCCCGGTAAACCAAAACCCTCTTTCCTTGGGTGCCGATTTAGTCATCCATAGCGCGACAAAATATATGGGTGGCCACAGCGACATCACAGCGGGTGCAGTCATGGGAAACGCAGAGCTTATTTCCAAAATTCTACCATGGCGGAAAAATTTAGGCCAAGTGGCTTCCCCCGAAACGGCGGCGCTTCTCGCACGGTCTTTGCGTTCTTTAGTCCAACGCGTTAGTTGGCAAAACGCCTCTGCGATGCAAATTGCAGAAGCTCTTAGCACGCATGCAAAAATAAAAAAAGTCTATTATCCTGGGCTTACCTCTTTTGAAGGGCATGCGCTGGCTAAAAAACAGATGCGCGCTTTTGGCGGTATGATGACCATCGAACTCAAAGGAAATCTTCAAGAGACAACGCGTTTTGCCGACCGCCTCAAAATATTTAAGCTTGCGCCCAGCTTAGGTGGTGTGGAAAGTTTAGCGACGCAACCGGTCACCACGACGCACCATGGCTTGAGCGCAGAGGAACGCCAACGGCGCAACATTACCGATTCGATGGTGCGTCTTTCGATTGGCCTCGAAGATAGTGACGATTTACTCGATGATTTAACGCAGGCGCTTTCGTCGCTTTAAAAATTTATGTGAGCTGCGGCCGCATAGAATAAACAGACACCCCCGGCGCTAAAATTTGTGCATACCTATCGAAATATAAAAATTGTTTAATAAGAAGCGCAAACTCGCGCGGTATTTTTAGGCCATTATCGCGTGCAACGCCTGCAATCTGTAAAACCATCGAGTTGAGTTCATTTTCAGAAAGCCCAATATCGCTACCTTCGCTAAGCGCCTTTTCTATGTTTTCGCCTATGTGCGACATTTTTTCAAAAATAGATTTTAGCTCGGCGGCAAATTTTTTCTCTTCGACTTTTTCGCCTCCCCCGCCTGTGGCGTCGAGGCCAATTAGGGCGCGAGCGATAAGCGTGTAGTCCCTCTCCCCTACCCCTTGCATAAGGAGGAGTAGAGATTCAAATATTTTGGGACTAAACCGGCCAACAATCCCAAAATCCAAAAATGCAACACGGCCATCTTCTAAGATCATTAAATTGCCCGCGTGGACATCCGCATGGAAAAAACCTGCAATCGCAAGCGACTGAAACCACGTTTCGAGAGCTTTTTCAAGCACCCTACGGGGGTTTTTTGAATACTGCCGCACGGTATTAAGGTCTGTTAATGAAGCCCCATAAAGCCGCGACATTGTAAGGACGCGCTTCGTACTCAAATTTTTTATAACGCGAGGAACAACAACCTCGTCTTCACCAATTTGGTCTAAGAACGCGTCAAACTCGCCGATGTTTTTCGCTTCTTTTAAGAAGTCGGTTTCGTCGGCCATCGAACGCCCCAATTCGTGTATCACGTCGGTAACGCCGACGCGTTTGGTGTCGGGTAAAAGGATTTCTAAAAGGCGCGCGGCAAACGCCATGAGCCCTAAGTCGGCGTCCATTTTAGCTTCGATGTTAGGGCGTTGAATTTTGAGCACGACGCTTTCGCCGCTTGCGAGCACGGCAGCGTGTACTTGCGCAATCGACGCCGACGCCAGTGGGATTTCTTCAATTTCTCGAAAATTTTTTCGGTAGTCTTCTCCCAACTCAGTACGCAAAACTTTGTCGAGTACAGGAAACTCAACAGGCGTTGTTCGATCGAGAAGCGTTTGCATTTCGGTCACATACGCATCGGGAAAAAGTCCGGGCGCAGAAGCGATAAACTGGCCTAACTTGATGTACGTTGCGCCTAGACTTTCAAAGATGCGGCGCAACTCGCGGGCGGTTTCGGGTGCTGTGGGGCGTGCGACGACATTCGCGAAAAATTGCGCGTGCCGTGCAAAGACGAACGAGGTTTCAGCAACGCGCCCTGCCGCAGCGACCGATGTTTTGACATTATCGATTAGACCCATTTGAGTCTTTCAGCTATCCGAAGACAACACGCAAACTCTTTTCAACTCAAGGGTGATTTTAGGTTTGAGTCGGAAATTGCTCATCTGCAAGCGTTCGTATTCTTTTTGTTCGCTGCGCCTTTTATCGCTCGAAAGGCGCGAAACCGAGCCCACAAATTTTTCACCGTACCATTTCACCTTGCTGCGCTGTATTTCGAGTTTCTCTTCGATGTTATTTTTACGCGCCATTGCCGAATCGACGATACGGTTTTTCCAGTAGCTTTCAGAGGGACGGATTTTTTTCAAGATGGCTTCGACATCCTCTACGATTTTTGTTTCGATACGAGTAATTGCTTTCTGTGCCACCAGCTTTAAATATTCTTCATCGATAAAATGCGCTTGTGCGCTTTCTGTAAAAATAGTCGGGAGATTTTCATCGCCACCAAATTTAGGTAAGTACACGCGGTACATCCGCCGGTATTTTTTATCGAGCTCTAACGACATCGAAAAGAAAAAGAGCATCCCACTTTGCGATGCAGCCATCCGCACGATAGGTGTTTTTTCTGTTTCATGGATGATGGTGTGTGCATAGCGGTCGATGAGTTCGTGGCCAAACGCAAAAAATTCCAAATCCACGTGCTTCGTCGCCGCTTCTTGATCGAACGTGCCGCGCCGCGTTTCACTTTCCAGAACAACGGTGTCGCCATTTTTTTTGAAAAGAAGATTCCCGAGCGCCGCATATTCTTTGACGATGGCTTCTAATGCACGGCTATTTTCACTGCCTTTGAGAGCACCCTCGCCCTGCGCGTGCCGGAATGCGGCGAGGTTAAAATTCATTTGCTCGGTGGAGAGCAGTCGGTCGACGTTGCGTAAATTTTCCTTGGCTAAAAAAAGACTGCGTTCGAGTTCTTCGTTGTGCTCGCGGCGGGTTTTCTTCGCGCCCAAAAACGCCATGAGGCTACGCCCAAATTTATACTCACTTTCAAACGCACCCAAGAGAGTATCCGACGGGCCCAACGCGCTTTCAAACAGGCGGATTTTTTCTTCGAGCACTTCGACGACGCGCTCGGCGACGGTGTCGCGGCAGGCGAAATTCACGATGTGTACATCGCGCGTCTGCCCGAAACGATGGATGCGGCCGATGCGCTGTTCGAGTTTCAAAGGACTCCAGGGTAGATCGTAGTTAATAAGGCACGCAGCGACTTGTAGGTTGCGTCCTTCACCCCCCGCTTCGGTGCAGATTAAAATATCTTTGCCGGCGAAGAATTGGCGTATCGCGTCTTCTTTTTGCTCAAAGTTGAGTCCGCCGTGAAAGCCCACCGGTTTATACGCCTTCAGATTCTCTACAAGATATTCCAGCGTCGATTTGAACTGGGTGAAGATGACAAATTTTTTATGCCCCATCTGCCCCATCGATTTGAGTGTCTTTTGCAGTTGCTTGAGTTTGCTGTCGTTGGAGATTTTCTGCCCCAACTTTGCCAAATGGCTGAGCGTTTGAATTTCGGCACGGATTTCTTGCGGGTTCAAAATTTCGCTCTCTTCAAACCCCTCTTCTTCTTGAAACTCGCGGATGGCCTCGGCAACTTCTTCGCTTTCGGTCATCTCGTTCATGACACGAAAGTATAAACCTTCGAGGCGCGCACGGCGGCCATCCAACGCTTTCAAGAGAGCGTACGGTGAAGAATCCAATAATTTTTGAAAGACGATCATGATAAACGTCTTCAAGTTTTCACCGCGCGACAAGGCTCGATTGAACTCGGTTTTCACGTACTCGGTGGTGCGGTCGTAAAACTCGCGCTCATCTTTAGCTAAATCAATTTTCACCGTCTTGGCAAACCGCTTGGTGAACCCACCCACATCAATTTTGCGGCGGCGGATGACCACCGGCGACAGGCGGTCGCGCAGAAGCGATGCGTCTTCGGCAAACTGTGTTTGAAATGTCGCCAAGGGGCCTAAAATATCGGGATCGATGAGTTGAATGAGAAAAAAAATCTCTTCGAGCTTGCCGCGAAACGGCGTCGCCGAAAGTAAAAGGAGACCATCGACAGAGCGGCTTATAGCATTGGCAAAATGCCACGCCTGCGTCACCATGTTTGCGTCGCGGCGCAAACGGTGCGCTTCGTCGAACACCACAAGGTCAAAATTTTGGGCTAAAAAAGTTGTTAAGTAGCGTTCATCCTTCGCCAAATCCACCGAGACTAAATACTGCGGCAATACTACATCGGTAAACGCCGTCTGGCGCCGCAGTGCATCGCCCGTCAAGATGGTGAACTCTTCGGCAAATTTGGTCTTGAGCTCTTGCTGCCATTGGGCCAGCAAGGGGGATGGCACCACGATTAAAATTTTTTTATAGCCATGTTTGAGTTTCAGCTCTTTGAGAACAAGACCCGCTTCGATGGTTTTCCCCAACCCCACTTCATCGGCGATGAGAAAACGTGGGCGCGACGCCGACACCACTTTGAGCGCCGCCTCGACTTGGTGAGGCAACAGCATCGTACGCGACGAAGAAAACACCGCCAACGGCTCGCGGTAATACCGCTCCATGAGGCTCCATAAATCGGCGTAAAGCCGGTGGTACGGCGAGAGAGATGCGGGAGTTTCTTCTTTATCTTGCTGCGGCAGCCGTATCGAGACGGTATAGGAATCCTTTTCCGAGGCAATCGTGTGTCTCAACACCGCGCTAAGCGGTGCTTCCTCTGCGATAATATCGAAATTGAGTTTACCCTGCTCCAAGAAGAGACATAATACAGTGGCGCATTATTACGTAAAATGGAAATACGGTATTTGGGGGGTGGGTAGGCCGGAACTTGTGAACCAAAATAAAGAGCAAAGTTTTACTTTTCAAACTCTAACGTTTTTGTGATTATAGCGTATCATGAAAATTTATTGCTCAGGCCCTTTATTTTCACCCGAAGAGCGAGAAACGATGCGAGCGATTGAGAGCATGTTGTCGGCGGCGGGGTATGAGACCTTTCTACCGCAACGCGACGGTTTAGAAAATGTATTTATGCCGTTATTGCATTCGCCGCTAAACATTGCAGCGTTCGGTTTGAACAAACTCGCCGATCGTAGTGTTTTTCGCTATGATCTGCACCAATTAGTTTACCGGTGCGATGCGTTGGTGATGAACATGAACGGCCGCGTACCCGACGAAGGTGCGTGCGTTGAAGCGGGGATAGCGTTTGCCTTGGGTAAGCCGGTGGTACTTTACAAGAACGATGTACGCACGGCATTCGACGGTTTGGATAACGCCATGATTTCTGGGCTTTCTCTATTGCCTGCCGTGAACGACTTGGCGGCTTTACCCAATGCAGTAGAAAAAACAATAGAAGAGTGTAAGAAGATAAATTTGGAGTGGCAATTAAATACCACTACTTTGCCGCCGGTTGTTATCGACGAAGCAAATAAAGGGGAAAATGCGGCAAAATGGTTGAAGAATTTTATAGGATGAAAGGTTCCGTCAATCCCCCTCAAAAAAATTGCCGTCAATTTCTTTGATCTCACACATACCAAATAAAAACCCAATAACCAATCGCGCTCGAAAATTGCCCCAAGAAAAAAATCATAGGCGCTACCACTGCTGCGCCCAAGCACGCCAAAAAATGCGGCTTCACAGCAGCACCACAACCGCCGTGGCTGAGCACTTGAGATAATCCACGCTCGTACACTAAATTGTCGACAATACAGCGATTTTTTATAGCCTTCTTGGAGGATGTAGGCTATATTGTCGACAATCAATGGTGAAAATTCTAGCGCAAACAACTGCTGATAAAGTATTCCAGAAACTACGGCATACAATCGTTGAAGGGGAAATTCCAGCAGGTTCAAAACTCAACGAAGTTGAACTTGCGACACGGTTTATGGTTAGCCGTGCGGTTATCCGTGAAGCTATAAGCCGTCTCGAAGCCCTGCGACTAATCGAACGCACGCCGAATGTGGGTGCACGCGTTGTTCCGCTTTCGCTACCACGCCTCGCCGAGCTTTACGAAATCCGTGAAACACTCGAAGGTATGGCGGCGCGTCTTGCCGCACTCTACATGGATGCGCACGAAATCCAATCGTTAAAAAAACTGCTTTCGCAGCATGCGCTCCAAATTGGTAACGGCGCCAAATACTACCAAGAAGACGGCGATGTGGATTTCCATTACCGTATTTTGCAAGGCAGCAAAAACAAACTACTGATTGATCTCTTGATGGATGGCATTTACCACATAACGCGCATGTACCGCGTACAGTTGGGTATGGCTGGCCCACGTGTTACGACGGCATTTAATGAGCACTTGCGCATTGTCGAAGCGATTGAATCGCACGATACTGAACTTGCTGAAATCCTAATGCGGCGGCATATAGCATTTACAAGAAAAGAAATAGAAAACAAGTTAAAGGAGACGAAATGAACACTAAATACCGAAAAAAATTACCGGGAACATCCCTCGATTTTTTTGATGTCCGCGAGGCTGTTAACGATATTGAGCCCGACGCCTTTGAGAAAATGTCGTATACGGCGCGGCTTTTTGCTGAAAATATTGTACGCAAAGCAGAACCAGAACATGCCAAAGAATATTTAGGCCAGCTAATACACCTTAAACGTGACATGGATTTTCCGTGGTATCCAGCACGCGTTGTAAGCCACGACATACTGGGGCAAACCGCTCTTGTCGATCTTGCAGGGCTACGCGAGGCAATCGCTAAAAAAGGAGGCGACCCTACCAAAGTTAATCCCGTTGTGCCTACGCAACTTATTGTAGACCACTCTCTTGCAGTAGAACACGCAGGCTTTGAAAAAGATGCATTCCAAAAAAATCGTGCAATCGAAGATCGCCGTAACGACGACCGCTTCCATTTCATCAACTGGACAAAAGAAGCATTCGAGAACATGGAAGTTATTCCTCCCGGAAATGGAATTATGCACCAGATCAATCTGGAGAAAATGTCTCCTGTTGTTTTTGCAAAAGATGGTGTTGCATTCTTAGATACAATGGTTGGAACCGACAGCCACACGCCGCATGTAGACTCTTTAGGAGTACTCGCCATCGGCGTCGGTGGCCTTGAAGCAGAAAGCGTGATGCTTGGCCATCCTTCGTATCTTCGCGTTCCCGATATCGTTGGGGTTGAGCTTACAGGGAAACCCAGCGCGGGTACAACAGCAACAGATATTGTCCTCTACCTAACGGAATTTTTACGCAAAGAGAAAGTTGTCTCTGCACACGTAGAATTTTTTGGCGAGGGAGTTCCGCACATGACTATTGGTGATAGGGCAACCATTACCAACATGACTCCAGAGTACGGCGCTACCGCAGCGATGTTTTTTATCGACCAACAAACGCTCGACTATTTACGCCTCACGGGACGCAGCGAAGAAAACATAAAACTTGTCGAAGCGTATGCGAAAGCAACTGGCCTGTGGGCAGATACGTTGAAGAATGTGCATTACGAACGAGTCCTAAAATTTGACCTTTCAACCATCCGCCGTACCCTTGCAGGCCCATCGAACCCACACAAGCGTGTAAGCACAACCGATCTCCACGACAAAGGCATCGCAAAAGACTGGAAAGAAGAAGCGGGACTTATGCCCGATGGCGCTGTTATCATTGCGGCAATTACAAGTTGCACAAATACATCTAACCCGCGTAACGTAATTTCGGCAGCGCTTTTGGCGCGTAACGCAAACGCGAAAGGACTTTTGCGTAAACCTTGGGTTAAATCATCTCTTGCTCCCGGGTCTAAAGCGGTGGAGCTTTATCTTAAAGAAGCAAATCTTTTACCAGAGCTTGAGAAGCTAGGTTTTGGAATTGTCGCATTTGCATGCACAACCTGCAATGGAATGAGCGGAGCGCTTGATCCTAAAATCCAAAAAGAAATTATCGATCGCGATCTTTTCGTTGTAGCTGTTCTTTCTGGGAATAGGAACTTTGACGGCAGAATTCATCCTTACGCAAAGCAAGCGTTTTTAGCCTCCCCTGCACTTACCGTTGCATACGCAATTGCAGGAACAATACGTTTAGATATTGAGAAAGATCCTTTGGGGCATGACGCTAAAGGAAATCCTATATACCTCAAAGATATTTGGCCCAGCGATGAGGAAATTGACGCTGTTGTTAAAAAAAGTGTTAAACCCGAGATGTTCCGTGCGGTATACGATCCTATGTTTGCACCGCATAAGCATTCAGGAAAAAAAATTAATCCGCTTTATGAATGGCGCCCCAAATCGACGTACATCCGATGCCCCCCCTATTGGGAAGGCGCACTTGCTAAAAAACCTTTGCTCAAAAACTTACGTCCCCTTGCAATTTTGGGAGATAACATTACAACTGACCACCTATCTCCTTCAAATGCAATTTTACCCACGAGCGCTGCGGGCGAATACCTTACCAAGATGGGAGTTCCAGAGGAAGATTACAATTCGTACGCAACGCACAGGGGCGACCACCTAACGGCACAACGGGCAACATTTGCAAACCCAAAATTATTTAACGAAATGGTTTTGGACGAAAAAGGAAGTGTAAAGCAAGGTTCTTTAGCACGCGTTGAACCCGAGGGAAAGGTAATGCGTATGTGGGAAGCCATTGAAACTTATATGAACAGGGAGCAACCGCTTATTATTATTGCGGGTGCCGATTACGGGCAAGGTTCGTCGCGTGACTGGGCAGCTAAAGGCGTTCGCTTAGCGGGTGTCGAAGTTATCGCTGCAGAAGGGTTTGAGCGCATCCACCGCACCAACCTTGTTGGCATGGGTGTTTTGCCTCTACAGTTTAAGGCAGGGACAAACCGCAAAACATTAAACTTGGATGGCACCGAACTTTATTCCGTCGAAGGAAAAATTGCTCCACGTTCAGAGCTTACACTCGTTATCGAGCGCAAAAATGGAGAAAAGCTACGCGTCCCCATGGATTCCCGTTTAGATACGCAGGCGGATGTAGAAACGTACGAAGCGGGAGGGATTTTACCGCGCTTTGTAAACGACGTTTTTTCTAAGAAGGTGTAGCGGCATAACGTACAAGGTGGCGCTGTACGCGTTCATCTTCGTACTTTAACGCGTACTGCGCAAGGTGTACAGCGCTTCTATGCTTACCCAAGCGTTTAAGCGCACGGACTGCGTCTACAACGGCACTTGCATAACCTAAGCGATAAGATAAAATAAAATGCCTCGCGGCACGGCGGTAATCTTTTTCATGCCGAAAAATTTTTCCCAATGCATATTCATCTTTCTCATCGCGTATAGTGCCTTCTTTTATAAGTAATTTTTTTTTCTGTAAATTATCTGCGCTCTTGTCACGGTGTATTTTATACGCCCACAGTACTCTCCCCTCACGTGCGCTTTTAAACGCAGTAGAAATTTTCGTAGTAAGGTTTATAAGCGATAGGATATCCCACGTGTTGTGTGTAATGATTTTATCTTTAAGTAGCCCATTATTAAATTGTAAAAATTCAAAATACGCCTGAGCAACTTCGCTTCCGTTTAAATCGTCTGTACGGGAAAAATTTAAAAGACGACTTTCAGCATCGATTAGCCGCGCTGGTTTTTCTGGATAGATACGACGGATAATATGGTAAAGGTCGAGGTGTGCTTTTGGCTTTTTATACCCTAATAAGTTATATTTTTCTGCACGGCGTAGGATGAGCGGTAAATCGAACGATTTTCCATTAAAAGAAACAAGAACCTTCTCTTGAGTGACGCTTAAAAAATTAGCTAGAATATCTTTTTCATCGGCTGGAGTATTAGCAAAAAGGATTGTTAAATTTGCGCCTGTATTGCCGGCGTTTGCATAACCAATAAGAAAAGGATAAACTTGTTCGCTTGAACCTAATCCTGTACTTTCTAAATCGAAAAAAAGAAAATCATCCCGATTAAGATCTTCATAGAAATTTATAGCAAGTGTCGAGGGAAGCCTTGCGCTTTCGTTTGAAATAGGGTGTGCACTAAAATGAAAATGCGAAATATTCTCCCGATATACTCCATTTTTCTCGTGTACAGCTTTTGCTTTTAAGCCATACGCACGTAGTCTTTCTTCAAGATGCATCAGCCGATGCCGTAAAGGCCTTCGAGTTCTTCGAGCTGCGGTGCAAGTATTTGGGTAATTGCTTCTTTTGCGCTTTGTGCCGTAACTTGCAGGAGCGACATTTTAAGCGCGGTTCTTTTTTCGGCAAGGTTTCCAGAGTTCTCAAAAATAGCGACAAGCTGCCCGTATAGCCCTTGCGTTAGCGATGCATCCATTCCCTTTTGTTGTCCGGTCGCAAGCGCGCGCGAAAGTGATTGCGAAACTTTACGGTATGCTTCGACTTCGTCTTTAAGTTTATTTGCCGCGCCTGCATCGAGGTTTGCGCGTTGCATAACTTTGTGGATTTCTTCTGACCATGAAACACTCTGCCCTTGCGCTTCTTTTTGGAAGAGCGTATAGTACGTGTATGCAGATTGGTTAAGGGGTGAAAGGCTTTGGTAAAATTTAGCGTATCCAGCTTTATCTTGTTGTTTTATATAACGTGAAATAGCGTTTATTATTTGTACGAAAGCACGAAAGGTTATTTGTTGCGGCACTTGCTGAATATTTGCCGTTTCGTCTTCGCCGTCTAAAGATTCCCCTGTATTAGGAACGTAGCTTAAGGGACGTGCTGTTACAAATGCGGATGCATACCGGTTAAGGAGCACTTCCCCCGGCTGCGGTTTTGGTCCAGAGCCTACAGGGGCCTCTCCCGGAAGAACAAGCTCGGCAGCCTTGAGTTTTTCTTCTACCTCGGCTTCAGGATCAAACGGTTTATACGTTAAAGGAGGTGCTCCTACAAAATCGTTTGCAAAAAGCATTAATAAATCGTTTGAAGGTACACGGTATGGATTCTCGTATTCACTTTTATATTTTGGAATTTCTGTTTCGAGAAGTTTTTCCTTAACCTTCTCAAGTTGTGGCATAAAATTTTGCCCAATATATGCACCCAAACGTCCAGCGTTTGGCTCTTTGATAAAGTTTGCAAACTGTGGAAGTTGATCAAAATAGTCGTCGAGTTTTTTTACAATTTGTACTGTAAACGCCGGTAATTTTTGCGAAAGCGCCTGTACATCAGAAGGAGGAGTTTTTAACGCCTGCTGTGCATAATGTACAAGAAGGCGCTGCATTGTTAAAAGGTATGCACGCTCTACCCCTGCTTCGGAAAGTTCGTAAACCCCTTCGCTTCTTTTGCTGATAAGCGGTTGTTGAATCATTTTTTAGTGCGTCGCCTGTGTCCTTAAAAAATAATCTGCTGCTAAAAGATAACCTTCTGCTCCAAACCCATAAATAACTCCACGTGAAATATCCGAAAGATACGATTTTTGTCGAAAACTTTCGCGTGCGTACACGTTAGAAAGGTGTACTTCAATAAATGGAGTTTTTGTCGCAAGAAGAGCGTCGCGTATCGCGACCGAGGTGTGCGTAAATGCAGCGGCATTGAGAATGAGTGCGTCTGTTTCTTTGAGGCTTTGCAAAAAGTCGACAATTTCTCCTTCGTGGTTTGACTGGAAAAAGAGGAGTTCGGCCTTTTTACCAACATGTTCTCGAATTTTTTCTTCCAATTGCAAAAGAGAAAGCGTACCATAATGAGAACTTTCTCTTTTCCCTAATAGATTTAGGTTAGGACCGTTTACAACTAAAATTCGCATACTGTTAGCTCGGCACAACAATGTTACCGACTTTACATTTTTATGGTGCTAACGTTTGAAATTCTTTCAGGCTCGCAAGCAGTTCTTGCTCTTCTACCTTTTGGGGAAGCGAGGCTTTCCCCAGTTTTTGGAGGAGGACAAAGCGGATATCCGCCTGAACATTCTTTTTGTCCGCACGCATAAGAGAAACGAGCGTTTTGGGGTCTATTCCTTTAGGAAACGCATTCTTAAGCCTACGCGGCAGATGGTATTTGGCTAATAAATTTTCAATGCGTATTTCATCTGTATTCGACAGATACCCCAATCGGCGAGAAAGTAACGCGGCAAAGCGCTGCCCAATAGATACTGCTTCTCCATGGAGTAACTTTTTGTACTCCAGTTTCGTTTCGATAGCATGCGCAAGGGTATGCCCAAAATTTAAGTATGCACGTATATTTTCTTCTTTTTCGTCTTTAGACACAATCGCAGCTTTAATCTCCACGCACTTTGCCGAAAGATAGGTAAAAAATTCTAAATTACGCTCTTTTTGTGTGTAAGAGAAATTTTCTAAGTACGAAACTAATTTTTTATCTGCGATAAGCGCAGTCTTTAACGACTCGGAAAGACCGCACAACAGTTCGCGCAAAGGGAGAGTTTCGAGAAATTGCGGAAAAATAAAAACTGCTTGCGGCTGGTGGAAAATTCCAACCAAGTTTTTTCCCGTGGCGATGTTGACCGCAGTTTTTCCCCCAACGGAGGAATCCACCATTGCTAAAAGCGTCGTAGGGATTTGGATAAAAGGTATGCCTCGCATAAAGACGCCTGATAAAAACCCTGTAAGATCGCCAACAACCCCTCCCCCAATAGCATAAAGGCGCGAGTGGCGAGTAGCACCTTTTTTAACGAGAGTATTGGCAATTTTCTCTAAAACAGAGAAACTTTTACTTCTTTCTCCAGAAGGCACAATTAAAAATTCAAAATTTGTAAAAACTTTTCGTAATTTTTTTCCATGGAAAGCGTCAAGTCGAGAATCAATGAGCGCAAATTCTTTTCCTTTAATGGGTGAAACTTTATCGCGAATGCCTTCAAGACTTTCTACGTATTCAATTTTGTACGAGCGCTGCCCCAACTTTACAGGAATTATTTTTTTAATGGGAAATCCCTCCGATAAGCACATCGAGTTTTTCAACTGCTTGATCCATTGTTGTTTTACGCACATTTAAAGGTGGCGCTAAACGTAAAACAGAGACTCCAGCACGCCCAACGAGTAATCCTAAATCCAACGCTTTGTTAAGAAGCGGTGCAGCTTCGATATCTTCTTTTAGCACAATACCGATAAGGAGCCCTAAACCGCGTATTTCAATAATTTTGTCTGCATACTTTTCTTTAAGTTTATTAAGGGCAGAAGTCAAATACCGCGCACTTGCACGGACATGATCCAAAATTTTTTCAGATTCAATGGTACGGATAACTTCGTACGCCACCGCACACGCCAAATGGTTTCCGCCAAAAGTTGAGCCGTGCATCCCTTTTTCAAAAACTGTGGAGTATTTTTCGGCGACAAGCAAAGCGCCAATGGGAAATCCGCCCCCCAAACCTTTAGCCATGGTAATAATATCGGGAATAATGCCATAGTGTTGGTATGCAAAATAATGGCCACTACGCCCCATACCAATTTGTACTTCGTCAAATACAAGAAGCGCCTCTTCTTCGTTGCAGCGTGCACGCGCTATTTTGAGAAAATCTAAAGATAATGGGACAACCCCCGATTCACCCAATACAGGTTCCATGATAACGCCACACGTATTTGCATCGATAGCAGATGCAAGCCCTGCAATATCATCGGCAGCAACAAATTCGATGTGCCCCAACATTTCGCCAAAGCCTTTTTGTATTTTGTCTTGCCCCGTCGCAGACATTGCGCCAAAGGTTCGCCCGTGAAAACCGTCTTTTATCGCGACAATTTTTTGCCGTGCAGGCTTTTTCTTTTGCCCATGTGCACGCATGAGTTTTAATGCAGCTTCGTTCGCTTCTGTTCCAGAATTACAAAAAAATACTTTCCCGGGGAAATTGATTTCTACCAACGCGTGTGCGAGCTGCGCTTGTTGTTGGTTATAAAACAAATTCGAGGTATGCCACAGCATCTCCGCCTGTGTTGTAAGCGCGGCGACAAGGTCTGTATGTGCATGACCTAAACTTGTAACTGCAATGCCGCTTAAAAAATCGATATACTCTTTGCCGTTTGTATCGTAAAGGTGGTCTCCTGCTCCGTAATGGAAAGCAACGGGCATACGTGCATAATTTTGCAAAACATACTTTTTGTCGAGCTCTTGAATTTCTTCAAGGCTAAGTTTTGCAGAAGGATCGAAAGCACCGTGGTTTGTGTGTGTATGTACAGTGGCATCTGGCATAACACCAAACATTTCCTTTGCGGAACTCGCAGACTCAATTTTTTCACCCATATAGTCTCCTTGACCAATCGTCTAGACAGGTTGAAAAGTGAATAAGAAAATCCAAAATCTATGCGACAATACAAGAAAGGAGTTTTCGCGGCTGATAACTAAAAAAGAATCTCCAATGGCATTATTCGACGATTGCTTCAATAGTGAAGCTAACATAGCGTTACGCCCCAAAAACCTTGAAAAATTTTGGAAAGAACAAATCCAGAATCTAAAAAAAATACCTATTGAAATGGAGACAAAAAAGAAAGTATCGCGAAAAATTTTAACGGAACAAAATTTAACAATTGAATTCCAAAGTATCGATAAATACCACATGCAGGCACAGCTTTTTGTGCCGCGTAAACTTTCCGGAAAGTCTCCTCTTGTACTCATTTTTCCTGACTATGCTAAAGAAGCGGTAATTTATAAAGGACTCATGAACGCAGGAATTGCGCAAATGATTGTACGTATGCGTGGGCATGAAGCTCCGCGTCCAATAGAAGAAAAAAAAGATTTAATAAACGCTACCCAAAAAACAGAAAAGCATTCTTCTGCGTATGGATACTTTGCAGAGCGCCTTCTCGAAATAGAAAATTACTATGCGGGTAAAATTTTTTTAGACGCGTACCGTGCGTTAGAAGTCGCAAGATTGCGGCGTGAAGTTGACACTTCGCGTATCGGCATAATCGGACAAGGTGTTGGCGCAGCGCAGGCACTTTTTGCGTCTGCGTTTATGGAACGCGGCGATGCGCTATATTTGGAAAACCCAGCGTTCCTCAATCTTGACGAAACACAAAACATGTCAGATGCCGATTACGCACGAGAAATCAATACAGGTGCACGGGGAAGTAAAAAGGTAAAACAGCAAATTAAGGAGAACCTTCGCTATTTCGATCCCGTTTATTTTGCGGAAAAAATAAAAACCGACTGTGCGTTTTCAATCAACCTACACAACAAGGAATCCAGCCCCCATGGCGCCTTTGCACTTTTCCATTTACTCCAATGCGAAAAAGACATGTTTCTTTTTACCGAAAACGACCCCCTATCCTTGGCGCGTGAAAAAAAAGAAGCTGTTACAAATGTAGTTAAGTATTTTCGCGAAAAGCTGCTTGGACAAAAAATGGAATAGTCTTTGTACTCAAACAGTAACACTGACAAAGATATTCTGTGCGTTGTTTTTTTGTGCCGCAAGCGGCTTGTCAATTTGTATTGATATCCTCATTGCACGGCTTACTTCTTTGAGTTTTTTGGCAATGCAATAGGCCAAGTTTTCAATTGTCTCGTAATGCCTTTCGCCTACAACCCCTTTTATAGTATTACATAGGCTATCGTAGTCAAGAGATGACTGCAATGAATCAATGTGGATTTTTGAATTGATAAAAAAAAGTTTCGCGGAAACAAAAATATCTTGCTTGGTTTTTTTTTCAAAATCAAAAACTCCAACAGACGATTCTATCCGAAGGCGTTCTATACCAATTGTGAAAGGTATTCTTTCCTCTTTTGAAGTTCCTTTGGTGCTACGCATTATCCTGCTACAGAAACCGAGTCGATAAGAATATCGGGAACACGCACAGAAGAATACTGATCGTTGTACTCGTTTGAAATTTCTTCAATCCTTTCAAGCATTTCAAAAAAATTACCGCTTAGTGTAATACGATCTACGCTATGCACTATTTCTCCATTTTCAAAAAGCGAACCATGCGCACCAATCGAAAACTCACCCGAAACCGACGAGCAACCGGCGGCACCGTCGAATTTATCAATAAGCAAAATTTTTCCTTGAGCGAGAATTTCTTTTAAGCTATGTGTTCCCTTATCTACCACAAAATTTTTAAATGAAGTTGCTGCCTTAGATGATACGGAACGCGAAGCATTTCCTGTAGAGGTTACTTTGTCGATAGCAGCGGATTCAAGGTTGTACAAAAAATTTTTAAAAATTCCATTTTCGACAACTTTGACGTTTTGTGTCGGTACGCCTTCAGCATCATACGCACGCGAACCGCGTAGAGTTTTGTCTCGCCCGATAGATTTGATATTAAGTATGCCTGAAGCAATTTTCTCCCCTACACGTCCTTTAAGGCGCGACTCGAGGTGGATTGCTTTTTGGGCAAAAAATGCGGAGCTATACATAGAAAAAAAACTTCCGCTTATTCTATTAGAAAAAAGTATACGGTATTTTCCTGAATGAACAGGTTTTGCGCCAAGTTGCTTTAAAGTTCGCTGCCATACTTCTTCGGCAAGGGAAATTTTTTGGAGTTCTATAAACTCCAGCCGGCTATTTCCGTAAACTCCCATTTTTTTCTCTCCGTCTTTAGAGGCAACAGCTGCAGAATATGCGCCAAAATCTTCATCTGTATGCGAATACGATACACCATTTGAATTTAAAAAGTAGGATGTACTCCGTGAACGGTGCGCTCCCGTGTACGGAACATTTTCTATACGTAAATCTTTCGAGCGAACTTCTTCCTCGAGATTTTTTGCAAAATCAAGTAGCTTCTCAAATGAAAAATCGTTAAAGTGAGGCGAAACACGGTTAAAATTCTCTTCTCCCGTATTTGCAACCAAAGGCGCAACGGTAAAAGGGACAGGAGCAGTAATTTGCGTATGCGAAAGAGCGTCGTTAAGGCAAGTTTTTAGGGCATCTGTAGAAAATTTTTCTGTAAAAGCAATACCAGGCTTCTTGTCTTTAAACACGCGGATGCCTATTCCTGAGGAATTTTGTACCTCTGAGCTACTTACTTTTTTTTCAAAAACCTCAACGCTCTCGCTAAAGGAATCGTACGCAACAATATCAAACCCACTGCAGTTTACTGCATGGGCAAGACTTGCTATTTTTTCCATCGCATCAATCGTATTCATTCACCTGCCTCCCGCAAAGAAGCCATCCGTGGCTGCGGAAAAGCAGTGAACTTCGTGTTCACCTGCCTCCCGCAAAGAAGCCATCCGTGGCTCGGGAGAGCAGTGAACTTCGTGTTCACCTGCCTCCCGCAAAGAAGCCATCCGTGGCTGCGGAAAAACAGTGAACTTCGTGTTCACCTGCCTCCCGCAAAGAAGCCATCCGTGGCTGCGGAAAAGCAGTGAACTTCGTGTTCACCTGCCTCCCACAAAGAAGCCATCCATGGCTCGGGAGAGCAGTGAACTTCGTGTTCACCTGCCTCCCACAAGCATTTCGTCCACCTTAAGTGTTGGTTGTCCCACCGTCACGGGAACTTGTCCCGACGATGCCCCACACATCCCTGCGGTAAGCTCTAAATCTGAGGCGACCATTGAAATTTTAGGCAAAATTTCATGCCCCTTCCCAATAAGCGTTGCTCCACGCACTGCCTCCTGCACTTTCCCTTTTTTAATACGGTACCCTTCTTCGACTGCAAAATTAAATTCTCCCGTCGCCGGATTTACCGAACCGCCACCTAATTTCGTCGCATAAAGCCCTTCGTCGATGCTTTGCAGCATGTCTTCAAAAGTGTCTTTTCCTGCAGCAATATACGTGTTGCGCATCCGTGCAACAGGAGCGTACTTGTACGACTCACGCCTCGCTGAACCTGTGCGGCGTACATTGCATTCCTGTGCGCCAATCCTATCGGAGATAAAATTTTTTAATACTCCATTTTCAATAAGTACTGTTCTTTCGGTTGCTGTTCCTTCGTCGTCAATGGCAATTGAACCCCACGAACCTTGGATTGTACCGTCGTCAATAGCGGTAACGCATTCGTGGGCAATTTTCTCTCCTAACTTTGATTCGAACGGAGTCGCTTTTTTACGTAAGGCTTCTGTCTCTAAAGGATGCCCACATGCTTCGTGAAAAATAACTCCACCAAAGCCGTTCCCTAAAATAATTGGCATTTTTTTCCCGTCAATATAAGAGGCGTTCAACATACGTACAGCCCTCTCGGCAGCCTGTTCAGTAAACATTCCAATATCCAAGTTTTCGAAAAATTCAAACCCCGCAAGAGCGCCGGGGGATTCGCTTGCCGTGAATCTTTCACCCTCTTTATTTTCTGCGGTAACAGCGACAGAAAAGCGGGTGCGTGTTCGATCGTCTTCTACACAAAGCCCCTCACTATTGATAATAGAAATTTTTGAAGAGATATCGGTAAGAGAAGCCGTTACCTGCGCAACATGTGGCGAAACATTATACCCCACTTCGCATGCGCGTGTTAAAAAAGGAAGTTTTGCATTTTGCCCTAATACTGTGGGAGGTTTTAGTAGCTCTTGCATTTTAGGCGCATGGTGCATGGGTAGAAGTTTTAAGTTTGCCGTTGTTTTTTTTACTGTACCTCCACGTGTAGCCAATAATGCGTGGAGGAGTTGCATTAACCCCGCTTCTTTTTCTATACCCGTAAACCCGTACACAACCTCGGTGCCGTAGACAAGACGCACCCCTATACCGTATTCAATACCTGCGGAGGCGTTCTCAATTTTTTTATTTTTTAGAACGACGGAGGCAGCACGAGTTTCTTCTTCAAAAAGATCGACAAAAGTTGCTCCACGTGCAAGCGCATAATCAATCACCTTTTGCGCAACGTGTAAATCCATAGGTTGTAATCAATTGCGGATTTACGGCGAAAATGAGATTATCCATTTGTATAGTTAAATTAGGCCTGTGGAAAGTATACCTACTTCGTAAAAAATAATTTTAAATATAAACCGAAAAAGCCAGCAACGACGACACCCATCATCCACATCATAAATTGATAAATACGGTTAAAGCGAGCGTCGACTTGCTCAAAACGTTTATCGACTTGTTCAAAGCGTTTGTCAACTTGTTCAAAGCGTTTGTCGACCATTTCAAAGCGTTTAGCAAAATACTCAAAACGCTCATCCATACGCCTAAAACCTTCGCGCACTTCGATAATTAATTCACGCATATCTGAAGCTTCTACTTTGCGTTGTTGCAATTCCTGTGTTTCATCCAATACGGAGTCCATAATTTCGTAAAAATATGGTTTTAACGCTTCTGCTTTTTCACCGTCAAGACGATCCAAGAAGAGGTCAATCTTTCGACGAACTGAGTCCCGCTTTATCTCTGTTATCATCCTGTCTCCACAGCATTCTGTGGCAGCTTAAATAGAAAGTCAAGCTTATATCAGCCGCTACACGCACAGATAAGATTTCGGTCTCCAAACGTGTTATCTACGCGCCCCACCGCAGGCCAAAATTTAGAGTCTTGTACAAACGCAAGCGGATACGCCGCTTCGCTACGAGAATAACTATGCTTCCATTCGTCCGAAATAACCATTTGGGCGCTGTGCGGCGCATTTTTAAGAAGATTGTCGGCTTTATCTACCTTCCCCAGTTCTATTGCACGGATTTCTTCACGAATTTGGAGCATCGCGTCGCAAAACCTATCTAATTCTGCTTTCGATTCGCTTTCGGTGGGTTCGACCATAAGTGTTCCTGCAACGGGAAAGCTTACTGTCGGTGCATGGAATCCATAATCCATCAGGCGTTTTGCAATATCTTCCACTTCAATACCAGCGCTTGCTTTAAAAACACGAGTGTCGAGAATCATTTCATGTGCACACCTGCCGCGAGCACCAGAGTATAAAACTTTGTAGGCTTTTTCAAGGCGGGCTTTCACATAGTTTGCGTTTAAAATCGCGTGCCGTGTAGCTTCGGTAAGTCCTGCACTACCCATCATGCGAATGTACGCGTACGAGATAATAAGAATTGATGCACTCCCCCAAGGAGCAGCACTCACCGCCCCCATTGCGTCTTTACCCCCTACACCATCTACGGCTACATGCGAAGGTAAATACGGAGCCAAGTGCTTTGCAACAGCAATAGGTCCCATTCCTGGCCCCCCTCCTCCGTGTGGTATACAAAAGGTTTTATGTAAGTTGAGGTGGCATACATCTGCGCCGATGAGGGCTGGATGGGTGAGCCCAACCTGCGCATTCATGTTTGCGCCATCCATATAAACTTGGCCGCCGTTGTCGTGGATAATTCCACAAATTTCCGTTATTCTTTCTTCAAAAATTCCATACGTCGACGGATAGGTAACCATTAAGCATGCAAGATTTTCTCTATGTTCCTCAGCTTTTAGTTTAAGGTCTTCCACGTCGATAAGACCTTCGGGAGTTGTTTTGGTAACGACAACTTTTAGCCCTGCCATCGCTGCGCTCGCGGGGTTAGTACCATGGGCAGAAGATGGAATAAGCGCGACATCGCGGTGCTTTTCTCCACGCGCCGCAAAATATTTACGGATAACCATAAGTCCTGTATATTCGCCTTGCGAGCCAGCGTTTGGTTGCAAACTTACACTCGAAAAACCAGTAATTATCGCAAGGTACTTTTCAAGCTCTTCGAAAAGTAGAGTGTACCCTTCTGCTTGCGCACGTGGAGCAAAAGGATGCAGTGCGTTAAACCCCGCAAAAGTTACGGGAATCATTTCTGCAGTCGCGTTAAGCTTCATTGTGCATGATCCCAAAGGAATCATTGAATGGCAAAGCGATAGATCTTTTGCTTCCAAAGACTTTATATAGCGCAACATCTCGTGCTCGCTGTGGTATGTATTAAAAATTGTGTGCGATAAAATTGCACTTTTGCGGATTAACTCTTGCGGAATATTTATTTTTGAGGCATCTTTTAGTTGCAGCGATTTTTGTGCAGTCAATATTTCTGCAAGATACTCCACTTCTTCTTCTGTATGTGTTTCGTCTAAAGAAATACGGATATGTGTTTTATCGACTTTATAAATATTGACTTCTTTTTCGAGACACTTCTGGGTGAGTTCATCCGCTGAAGAAACTTCAACAGTGAGGGTGTCAAAAAAATACGTATTTTCTACTTTAAGTCCTGCATCTCTTAAAAAATTTGCAAGCGCTACAGTAAGGTGATGCACACGAGTTGCAATGGCTTTCAAATTTTTAGGTCCGTGGTAAAGTGCGTACATCCCCGCCATTACTGCTAATAACACTTGCGCTGTGCATATATTCGAAGTTGCTTTTTCTCGTTTAATATGTTGCTCACGCGTTTGTAGCGCCATACGCAACGCACGCTTTCCTTGGCTATCCACCGAAACGCCAATAAGGCGTCCGGGCATCTGCCGTTTTAATTCATCACGCGTAGCAAAATATGCAGCGTGTGGGCCGCCGTACCCCATAGGGATTCCGAAACGCTGTGTAGAACCAACAACAGCATCGGCACCCCACTCTCCAGGTGGAGTAAGAAGCGTTAGTGCGAGTAAATCGGCAGCGACCCCAACAAGAACGCCTTGTGCCTTTGCTTTCTTAACAAAATCCGTATAGTCGAAAACAGAACCATCCGACGCAGGATACTGAATAAAAGACCCAAAAAAAGTAGAGTCAAATTGGACTGTATTAAAATCACCTAAAACAATTTCAACGCCAATAGGTTCGCTACGCGTTTTAAGGACGTCGATAGTCTGCGGAAAGCATAAATTCGAGACAAAAAATTTTTTAGCGCCATTGTTCTTTGCCGCTGCGTACATTAGGTGCATTGCTTCTGCCGCTGCGGTTGCTTCATCGAGCAAACTTGCGTTTGCAATCTCCATTTGTGTTAAATCCATTATCATAGTTTGGAAGTTAAGGAGGGCTTCCAAACGCCCCTGTGCGATTTCGGCTTGGTATGGCGTGTATGCTGTATACCAAGCAGGATTTTCCATAATATTCCTTAAAATAACGAGCGGTGTATGTGTGCCATAATAGCCCTGCCCTAAAAAATTCGTAAAAATTTTGTTTTTTGCTGCCAAAGCCTCTGCAAGTTTTAAAAATTCAAATTCAGAAATGGGTTTGGGCAAATTTAGATTTTCGCGTAGGCGGATGTGTTCGGGCACCGTTTCATCAATGAGCCTATCTAAGGAAGAAACGCCAATTATCTTGAGCATCTCCGCAACGTTTGCGCCCGTGGATGCATTATGCCGGTGGGCAAAATCTATTATTTCCGACTTTTCAGTTAAATCCATAAGGGGAGAATTTTTCTCCAAACAGCGCGTAAAGCTTCAAAAGTGCTGAAATCATTGACGCCCTGTTTTCTGCACATGATGTGCTGCATCAAGTTTTGCGGAATTAGCACCGAAGACACAGACCCAATGGGTCACAGTTGGTTAGAGGAAGCTAATTCCGCATAAACGCGGAATTAGCACCGAAGACACAGACCCAATGGGTCACAGTTGGTTAGAGGAAGCTAATTCCGCATAAACGCGGAATTAGCACCGAAGACGGAGACCCAATGGATCACAGTTGGTTAGAGGAAGCTAATTCCGCATAAACGCGGAATTAGCTCAGTTGGTTAGAGCGCTACCTTGACATGGTAGAGGTCACTGGTTCGAATCCAGTATTTCGCACAAATTACTTCCCGAATGTCTTTCCTGCCGAGATATAAGGCCCCCACTCTTGGTAAACATTCTGGCCATAAAGCGTCGCGGAAAGTGAAACAATTAAAAACGTACTCCGGTTAATAAATTCTGCAAAACCAATTGTTGTGCGTAACGAATACGCTTTAGGCTGGTCTGTGGATGCTCCCCAAAAAACTTTTGTGCGCCCTTGGTAAAACTGGTTTATCTCTATAAAAAAGATCGATGAATCGTTTTCGTAATCGCGTACCGCCCACTCGACCGACGTATTTATAGACACTATGTCAGCGGGGTTGTCGTAAATTGCCCCAGAAGGGCCGTGAAAAAATTTTCCTGCGGTAAACGTGTACCAAAAATTCAAATTTAACACTATAGGCCTTAGCTCCCACATCGTATTAAAACCTGTTGTAGTCTCTGTCATTAAGTTGCCAAATGTACGCCTGCCCGTTGTGTCGCCAAGCTTAACGATTCCTGTAGGAACCTTAAGTTCTGTATAAAAAAGGAACGAGGGAATCCATTTTTTCTCTAAACTTTGTTCGTATAGGAGGTAACGCGACCATGCACGCGCATCCCCCATACCCACCTTAGGACCATCGATTTCACGCGAATTATCGTTAAGGACAATCGGGAAGGGATTTGCGTCCAACTCCCATTTTTCTGTCACCCCATACGTTAACTGCTGGTTGAAAGTAAGGTTTTGGTCTGCTACATCAGAGCTAATGGAGTGCTTTTTGCCTTTTGCGTCAAACTGGGCACGCGTAATATTTATCAGCATAAAATTTTGAAAAACAAAAAGTCCCTTCGTTGTCATGTTGCACGAATCGGTTGTAATAGGGTCTGTAACCATAAGATCCCACTTTGAACCACGCCGGTCTTCGCTGCCAGGTTCCCAGCGGATCGAATAAAGCTGCGATGAAAAAAGACACAGATACACAGAGATAATTTCTTTTGCGTAGCTGTATTTCTTTTTTTTCAAGGAGTAGCCAACCTAATTTTGCGTAAACGCACGGTTAACTGCAGAAAATAAAGCTTCTATCGACGCACGCGAAATGTTGGGGCTTATCCCCACTCCATAAAATGAAGCACCGTCTTCTCGCGCAATTTGTATATACGAAATTGCGCGTGCATCCGAGCCTTCACCCAATGAATGCTCCGCGTAGTTTTTAATTTGGAAACTTGCTTTATTTTTTGTCGCCCTTTGTATTGCATCACGCGCTGCGTCTAAGGGGCCATTACCTTTACCCTCGAACGATGCATTTTGTGCCGCAAGCCATCCATCTTTAGAGCTTTGCATTTTTAAAGCCAGTTTCACATCCCCTGAATCTGGATTTTCTTCAATAGAAGAAATTCCCAAAAGCTCCAGAGGCACTTTACGGTTCAAATACTCGTTCTGGAAAGCAGTGTGGATGTCCTGAGGCATCACTTCACCGCCTTGTTTTTCGGCAATAGCCTGAACTACAGCGGCAAACTCGGGATGCATTGTCTTGGGTAATTTGCACCCAAAATCGTGCTCCATAACATACGCCACTCCTCCTTTTCCCGATTGCGAATTGATGCGGATAATCGAGTCGTATGTACGCCCAATATCCTGCGGATCGATGGGGAGGTACGGTACAGCCCAGTATGGTGTTCCGTTTTGGCTTGCAAGGCGGTGCATCCCTTTATTTATTGCATCTTGGTGAGAACCTGAAAACGCAGTAAACACCAACTCTCCCACATAAGGATGCCTTTCGTGGATACCCATACGCGTCGTGCGTTCGTAAACTTCTGCAACTCTATTGATGTTTGAGAAATCAAGATTCGGATTTATTCCTTGCGTGAACATGTTGAGCGCAACAGTGACTAAGTCACAATTTCCTGTTCTTTCTCCATTCCCAAAAAGGGTGCCCTCAACACGGTCTGCACCTGCCATAAGGGCAAGCTCTGCCGCCGCTACACCACACCCGCGGTCGTTGTGCGTGTGGAGGCTGATAACCGCCAAATCGCGGCGCGGTAAATTACGGATAACATACTCAATTTGGTCTGCATAAATGTTGGGAGTTGCCATTTCAACGGTGCTTGGCAAGTTGAGGATAATCTTGTTTTCTTCAGTGGGTTCCCAAACATCCATAACCGCAGAACAAACCTCAACGGCAAAATCGCCTTCTGTGCCGCTAAAGCTTTCGGGCGAGTATTCAAGCTCAAAAATTGTACCTGTTTTTTTATGGTATTCCGTCGCTAACTGCTTTACCAAACGTATGCCGTCTACTGCGAGTTTTTTGATTTCGTCGCGGCTCATACCAAAAACTACGTCTCGCTGCAGTGTTGAAGTTGGGTTGTACATGTGTACAATTGCCCTATGTACCCCCGCTAAGGCTTCAAAGCTTTTGCGGATTAAGTGTTCCCGCGCCTGCGTTAAAATTTGTATCGTGACATCCTGTGGAACAAGCCGATTATCCACCAAATGCCTCAAGAAGTTATACTCGACATCCGCAGCCGAGGGAAATCCCACTTCAATTTCTTTAAATCCAATTTCAACCAAAAGTTTAAAAAGTTCGGTTTTGGCAGGGATTTCCATTGGATACACGAGGGCCTGGTTGCCGTCGCGTAAATCCACACTGCACCAGCGTGGTGCTTTTGTGATTGTTTTATTAGGCCAAGTACGGTCTTTTAAATCTAACGGCCTGTAGGGTTGGTATTTTTTTACAATTTCTGGTTTCATATTGCCTCCATGAATTTCTTATTTTGCACCTTTAGTGCGTTAGCGCCATAAGGGAGTAACTAACAAAAACCCTTACGGCGCATTATAGTCGAGGCAATAGTAGTAGAATGCCGATTCGGTTACTATACGAGCTTAATCTTAAACGTGCCACCGGCATACTGTCAATATAGTAAATATCGGCAGAGCGTCCAGTTTTTATGAGATTTTCAAGTATTTTGTGAATTGAAGTTACGCGGGTTGCCCAAAACCCACTGAGAAAACACCTTCTGGTACACACCATTGGAGGAGAGTACCAGAAGGTAAATGCCAAAACTTTATTTTGAAGCGTAAAAAGATTTTACTGCTTCGTTCTTAAGCAACAGGAAGTAGATAAGCGCTGGATATACGAGGCTTACAATAATTGTTGTCGTTACGGTACCAATAGTTTGGTAACCTTTTTATTACTCCAAAAAGGATAGAAGCTGCAGTTAGTGCAAGCGAAACAATAATTGACAAGTTTGTTATCTGTAGAGCGTTTCCTTTATTCGTTATTAAAAGAATTCCAGAAAAAAGAAGTAGAGCGGAACCCGCAGTACTCCCTAAGCTCAATACTCCCAAAATTGGCGCTCCGAGTGAAAACCATGCAAGTGCCCCAAATATCCCAAACACTCCAAGGCCTCCAAATACAATATTCAGAATGCCAAATACGGTTGCAACCGTTGGTCTTTGTCCATCTGCCATAAATTCCTCCGAAAAAAGTTTTAATCCGAACATAAATTACTAAATAACCTTGAACGGATATTAGGGAAACCATTACCATTATTCACTGAATTTGTCAACAACTACGTAACATAAAAACATGCGTGAAATGCATAAGCTCCAATCTACTTGACCATGAGCTTCAGTTTTCAATACCTCCGCTCACAATATGAGAAATTTTTTACTTTTTTTCTTTGTACCAAGCCTATCTTTAATAGCAATGGAAATTAAAGATGTGGAGCATATAGAATTAAAAGACAAACCACAACTTGCTGCAAGCCTTGGCGTAGGTTATTCAATTTCGTACTTTGATTCGGCACAGGCGTTTAAACAAACTAACTCTTTTATGTATAGAGACAAAGTAAATACGGTTGGGTTGGGAAGTGAGATTTTAGGGGCAGTCGCTTCGTCTACACAAGGAAAATTTAATTCTATTCTTGCCGCAGGATACGATCGCTATCTATCGGACTGGGTTCATCTTTTTGTTTATTCCAGTTACGAATCAAATGTTATCGCGTCGATGTTGGGCCAATTACAGGTTGGTAGTGGAGGAAAAATTGTTCTTGTTAAAACAGAGTCGCTGCATTTTGACATCTCCCTTGCCCCGACGTATGTACAAACAACATATACAGACCACCCATTACGCGAAGATTTAAGCGTTACTGCCCGTACACGTTTGCGTTGGACGATTTTCAAAAATACTACTCTTGTAGTCCCCTATGCTTTTGTCACAGCATTAAGTAACGCAAATGACCAATGGCATGCAATTAATCCTTCGCTAAGTTATCTTTTCCACGAAAATGCTACTCTTGAAACAGGTTATAGGTACCGCTACAATACATTCAACCACACGTACGCTGGCGTCTTCTATATCACTGTTGCTGCACACCTTAAAAATTAAAGGTTATGCAAATTTTGTATGCAACAACTTTATTCTTCCTTTTTCTGGCTTTATTACCACTTTGGGCACAAGAGCTCGATATAGAAGAAAAGAAGGAAGTACAACCTGCTTCTGTATTAACAGGACGCATTGCCGGTGGGTATGCCTATTCGCAGTTCGACAGTGTCTCGTTATTGCGGCAAGACAACACCGTTGTCTGGAAAAAGGGCGCTAATTCGATACGCGCCGCCGATTCAATTGCCGGCGGCTTAGGGGCCATGGAAGGAAAATTTAACGCGTCTTTTAGCGGTAGCATCGACCATTACGTTAGCGATTGGTTTGAAATATTTCTCTTTTCCACATACTACGCTAATATTGTCTCTAACATGCAGGGGAAATACCTTGTGGGCGCTGGAGGAAAAATTATCTTAAAAAAAACAGATGCATTCCTTTTTGACTTTTCCCTCGCACCAACATACTCACAAACTAAATACACAGATATGCCCAGCGATAAAGCAGCGAGTATTTCTTTACGCACGCGTGTACGTGTTAAGCTGAGCGACAGTATAGCCTTTTCTTTACCCTATTTTATTGTCTTTAGTACTGAAAATTTTACAAACCAGTGGCACTCTCTCGACCCTTCCTTTAGTTATAAGGTTAGCGACAACACTGATATGAGTGCAGGGTACTGGTACCGCTACGATTCTTTCTCCAACGCATTTTCAGGAAGGGTTTATGTTACCTGCGGTATAAAATTTGAGAACTCGTAAAGACCGCTAACTTAAAATTTGACACCCTAACACAATATTTTTGTTTAATTTTTAAGAAGTTAAACGTCTAAAAGTAACGAGAAGAATATGAAAAACGCCTACAAGTATGCCTTTGCGGTATTTGCCGTTCTAATACTACAAATTCCCGTTTATGCCGAAAAAGCCGAGACTGCACGTGTTGCAATCCTCCACTACGACGACAAAACAGGTACAAAAAACTTTGGCTATATGCCAGGCTCCCTACAAGAAGCAATCACAAAATCCCTACACAAAAAGTTCGAATTTATCGAGATCGACGCAGCAAAGGTCGAGCCTATAGCTACCGAAGTACGCAAAAAGAATAAAGGCCAATTGACCCCAAAAGAAGCGGCAGAAATTTGCCGCCGTGCAGATATTGATATTCTCATCTACGGTAACTTTACGTTGAATAAAGTAAATAACGAAATTATCATTAGTACCGAAATTTCTCTGGGTTCTGCCGACAAGTTTAGAACCCCTGTACCGGTTGAAAACCGCGTCGACGCGACAATTTTTGGCGCTGCCGATAAAGTTGCAGGCGACATTGTCACCGAAATTACTGAAGTCGCCAAAGAGCAGCGGAAAAGCCGCGGCGAAGAAGAAAAAAAGCAAAAAGGTAAAACACAGCTCGCTAAAACCGATAAATCAAAAATATGGCAAGAGACAAACTGGATGGTAGTAGCGAGTATTGGGCCAAACTTTCCACTTATAAATTCTACAAATGCCGAACCTAAAGTTGATGGTGGTGTAAGCCTCTATGCAACGCGCCGCGTATGGAATTCATGGCATGCAGGCCTTTTCACCGGATTTAGCGGCCTCCATACTATAGCCAAAGATAGCCCTACAGAAACGGCATTTACCACGTTGGCAAGTGCCATGCTTTTTGGCTATTTTTTTGACTTCTCGAGCCATTGGCGTATGACTACCCTTGTTGGCGCAGGTTACTATGTTGGTAAATTTACTACATTCACCGACTGCAAGAGCAATTGCTCTCCTCTCGCTCCAAGCGAGACCTCTTTTACTGCCAAAAATCCGTTTGCCATTTCACGCGTGGGAATCCATTACCTGCTGTTTTCGTTTCTCGCGATTGGCCTTGAGGCAGATTACCGCCTTTATTTCGACAAACCAGAACCTGTACAGGTGATACACGGAATGCTTTCGGTTTCGGCGGCATTTTAAGGAGGATGTATGTGGAAAAAATATGGTGTTTTGGCATTAACGCTCTTGGCGCTACAATGCAATAACTACGGGCTCGTGGACAAATTGGAAAACCCTAGTACAGAAGTGTTTACCGACAAGCTCTACATTTTCGTAAGTTCGTGGACAACCGCTGGGGATATGTCGGGACAACCTTTCCCAGGGTGCAGTAGTCTTATTGGTCTTTCTAAAGCGGACTGCGCGTGTACGCGCGCAGCCGCTACGGGAAATTTACGCAAGAGCCGCTCGCACGAGTACCGAGCATACTTGGGGATAGCCTCTGGAGGATCAGCAATCGACCCACGTTGTCGCGTGTTAGGTTTAGGAAGTGGTTGTATTACGGTTACAGGCCCGTGGTACAACACATTGGGGGAGCTTGTTGCGAACGATTCGTCTGCCTTCACTGGTTCGCCGCTTTCGAAGGCAATAAAATACACCGAAATGCGAGGCGATTTTAGTCCAGACCTCGTGTGGACGGGAGCAGGTGCATCTGGAAATCATGTTAGTGGATGCCCCGGATGGAATGACAATAGCGTGGGTAGTAGCGCCAATGTCGGCGATCGAAATGCTACTAACTCTACTTGGCAAAGTATATCCACTCCGACTTGCAATACCACGCAACGCATCTACTGCATGGCGGTGCCGTAAAATACTAATTTTTTAAAAGTATCTCGGCAGCGCGTTTGGCGCTCTCATACGCTGTGAGCCTATGCGCAATTTTTTTTAGTTCTTGTTTTTGCGCTTCACGGTACGCTTTATCATCGACGAGCTTTTTAAGCTCTGTGGCGATATTTTTTGCAGTGAAGCGGTATTGTAAATACTCGGGCACGATAAATTTTCCCGCGAGTACGTTGACCATCCCAATATAGGGAATGCGGATGATGCGCTTAAAAATTGTGTACGACATAAGTGAGGAGCGGTATAAAATAACGTGCGGCACGCCAAAGAGCGCACACTCGAGTGTCACCGTGCCCGAACACGCAAGCGCTGCCATCGCCTCGTTGAGAACATAGCGGGCGTTCTGTTCGATGAGATACGTATCGGGGGGGAGGGTATAGCCTTGGAGCATTTTATAGATGCGCTCGTTCGCGGCGGGTATAATAAACGCAAAGCCCGTGTGTGTTTTTTGGAACTTACGCACCCCGTCTAAAAGGCGTTGGGTGTGGTGATCCACCTCGCTCTTACGCGAGCCGGGCATAACAGCAATAATTTTTTTCTTTGTGCGAAAAATTTCTTTTAGGGAAGATAACTTTTTAATCGGATTTCCTTTGGTGGCGATTTCTTTTTTGAACGCTTGTGTTTCAGCGGTGAGCGGGTGGCCGATATAATGCGCTTCGACGCCGATTTTTTTATAGATGGCAGGTTCAAAATCGTAAAGGCAGAGCACGCGCTCAAAACGTTCGCGTATTTTGAACACCCGATTGTATTTCCACGCCCAAACGGTGGGTGAAACGATGAGAGTTGCAGCGATTCCTTTCGCTTTGAGCTTTTTTGCCAAAAGCAAATTGAAACCGGGGAAATCGATGAGCCACGCTTCTTTGGTGCCGTTTTGGACGGCTTTCTCGACAAGGGTATTTATAATTTTGGTGAGGCGGCGGTAATTTTTCGCCGCTTCCCAAAAACCAATCGTCGCAAGTTCGTTGGCGGTGTAGTGTATCTCAACACCCGCAGCAGCCATACGGTCGCCACCGCAACCCCACAGCGTAATTTTTTTCTTCTTGAGCGCTTCACGCACAATCGCGCCTCCCAAGATGTCTCCCGATTCTTCGCCGGCGACGATGAGTACGTTTTGGTGTACCCGCCGTGAGGCGGGTACACCAAAACTCTTACGTGTGTTCTTCGACTGCGTATTCGCTAAAGAGCGTTTTTTGGTTTGAATAGTCCGCTTCATTTTCCTCTAAACTCACGGGATAGTTACCGTCGAAACAAGCGGTGCAATAGCCACGTGTGCCGCTTTTACCTCGCCTCTCGGTCTCTTTTTCACCGCGCAGCATGCCTTCCAGCGAAAGATACGCCAACGAATCGACGCGTAAATACTTTACAATTTCGTCCAATGTATGCGTGGCTGCAATAAGCTCGGAACGATTGGGGATATCAATCCCATAATAACAAGGATGCTTTGTCGGTGCGCTGGCAATCCGAATGTGGATTTCTTTTGCACCGGCAACGCGTAACATTTTCACAATTTTACGCGTCGTCGTGCCACGCATAATGCTGTCGTCGATGACGACCACGCGCTTCCCTTCGACAACCGAGCGGATGGCATTGTATTTAATTTTTGCACCAAAGTCGCGGATTTTCTGGTCTGGCTCGATAAACGTGCGCCCAATGTAGTGCGAGCGTATAAGCCCCATGTGGTATGGAATGCCACTTTTGCGCGAATAACCGAGCGCGGCCACCGACGAGGAATCGGGCACTGGCATTACCAGGTCAGCAGCGGCGGGTGACTCTTCCGCCAAAATTTCACCCATCCGCAAACGCGTGTTATAGACCGACTTACCAAACACATACGAGTCGGGACGTGCAAAATAGACGTATTCGAAAATGCAAAGGTTGTGCGAGGATTTTTCAAACGGAAAAAGCGACGTTATGCCGTGCGGCGAAACAACCACCAATTCTCCCGGCTCAATATCGCGCACGTATTCGGCGTCTATAATATCTAAGGCGCAAGTTTCCGAGGCAAAAATATACCCATTGTCTTTTTTTCCCATAACAAGCGGCCTAAACCCATTGGGATCGCGTAGTGCATAGAGAGTATCACCCGTTAAAACTGCCAACGAATACGCTCCACGGATTTGCTTCACTGCTTCGATAAGCGCATCGGTAAAATTATCTGCACGCGAACGGGCGACAAGGTGGCTAATCACCTCGGTGTCGATGGTTGTTTGGAAAAGAGATCCCTGCTCTTGTAGGTTGTGCCGAATAGTGTTGGCGTTTGTTAAATTCCCGTTGTGCGCGAGCGCCATCGTACCCAAGCGTGACTCAAAGCGGATGGGCTGCGCGTTACGCAAAAAGCTGGCGCCGGTTGTGGAATAACGGTTGTGCGCAATCGCATGCCGGCCTTGCAGTTGGCGCAATTTCGTGGGGGTGAAAACGTCGGCGACTTTCCCCATACCCGCGTAACGGTAGAGGTGTTCGCCGTCGGAAGAGACAATGCCCGCGCTTTCTTGGCCGCGGTGCTGGAGTGCGTACGCACCCAGATACGCGTGGTTCGCCGCCTCTTCAACATTGTAGATGCCAACAATCCCACACTCTTCTTTGGGATGTTCGCCAGATAACTTTACCAGATTGGCTTTACTGCCGCCCACTTGTAGTGGTATAATACTTTTTCTAACTCACGCCGGAAAGAAAAACAAGATATTAGGAGCCTAAAATTTCGCGTGGCTTTGAACCAATTTGGGGGCCAACCATGCCACGTGCTTCAAACGCTTCAATCAGCCTTGCCGCCTTGTTATAACCAATACGCAGGCGGCGTTGCAGGTAACTTGCCGAAGCCTTTTGGCTTTCTAAAATAATTTGCCATGCTTCATCGAAAAGTTCTTCGTCGCCCTCATCGAGTTCACCCAATTTACCTTTGGGGTCTTCCAAAGTAATATAAATAGGTTTCGCCATTTTCTTCGCAAATTCGACAACTGCCTCAACTTCATTGTCTTCAATAAGGGGCACCTGTGCGCGTATAAGCTGTGCCTTCGAGGGATGGCGGAAAAGCATATCGCCCTGCCCTAAAAGCTGTTCGGCTCCGTTGCCGTCTAAAATAGTGCGCGAATCGGTTTTCTGTGCAACTTGTAGTGCAATACGGGCAGGACAGTTTGCTTTGATAAGCGCGGTAATGACGTCAACCGAAGGCCTTTGCGTTGCTAAAATTAGGTGGATTCCCACCGCACGCGCTTTTTGCGCGAGGCGTATAATAGACGACTCGACTTCTTTTCCTGCAACCATCATGAGGTCGCCCAACTCGTCGATCAAAATTACGATATACGGCATGGGGGGATAACTTTCGGCGTCGCTCCTTGGTTTTTGCGCTTTTACTTTTTCATTAAAAGAACGGATATCGCGCGCACGCATATCTGCCAAATCCTCGTAGCGGCGTTCCATTTCCTCAACTGCCCAGTTTAGCGCAAGGATTGCTTTATTAGGTTCTGTGATTACCGGATGGAGGAGGTGTGGAATGTCGTTGTACGCAGAAAGTTCCACAAGTTTGGGGTCAACGAGCAAAAAACGTACCTCTTCAGGAGTTTTATTGAGGATAAGGCTTGATATAAACGAGTTAACCGCGACAGATTTTCCCGAACCCGTCGCGCCTGCAATTAAAAGGTGTGGCATCCGCGTTAAATCTTCGAGGAGTAAATTTCCCGCAATGTCGCGCCCCAAAGGAAGCGGCAACTGCCCGCCAAATTCACGAAAGCCTGTGTCGTTAAGGATGTCTCCCAAAAGTACTTTTACACGCTCCCTATTGGGAATTTCAATGCCAACGGTTGAACGCCCAGGAATGGGAGCTTCAATCCGTACACGCATCGCTTCAAGCGCCATTGCGAGTTCATCGGTGAGCGCTAAAATGCGGCTTACCTTAATCCCCGCCGCCATTTTTAGTTCGTAGCGCGTGATAATGGGGCCGCGTTGGATTCCCACGACGTGCCCTTCAATGGAAAACTGTTCCAGCGTCTCTTCAAGCTTCTCGATAACCGACTGCGCTTCGCTGGGGTTTGTAAATTCAAGGGCGCGTTTTTGTGTTTTAAGTATCGGGAAAGAGAACTCGCGCTGTTTATTAACAGAAAGCATCGGGGTTATCGATGCACGCTCCACAACGGGGAAACCTTTTTTAGGCGTGTCTTCAGGCTTTTTTAGGCTTTGCTTTGGTTCTATCTGCAGCGCGTTATGTGCATTTTCTATTTCTTCTTCTATTTCTTCTTGGATTTCCTCTAAGAGCGATTTATCCTCAACTCTGTTTTTCTCTACAGCTAAAGAAGCTTCTTCTACATCTAATGCCTCTATAATTTCCTCCGGAGCGCTCCACGCGGTAGGTGCAACTATAGCGGCATCTTCAAAAAGCCGCTCTATATCAAAATCATCCCCACCGCCGTATGCTATAGTGGAATGCGAAAGTTCATAGGAAAGAGCCTCTACCTTTGGCGCTGCCTTCTCGGAAACATATTTATACTCCAAAGATTCCATTTGCCCGTTTTCAAAATTTTCAGAAGGCGCGGTCGGCGTATGCGATTGGGCTGTAGGCGACGGGATTTTAGCCGAGAACGGAGCTTCTTCGTCCAATGGGCCTAAGTGGAATGCGAAATTTTGGTTTTTAGTACTTGCCCGAACAGTAACTGGTTCAGTAGAAGAGTTATTCTCGCGCAGCGACTTAATTTTTTCTGCAAGACGGCTTTTCCACTCGGGCTCTTCAAAAGGCGCTTGGAGAATGCTAGCAGGAATTGCAACTTTTTCAATCCAAGGGGGTCTTTTGGCTAAAACCTTAGGGGTATCCTCTGCTATTGGTTTACCCCTTTTAAACATTGCGAAACTTAACTACCTTATGTTATTTAACGAGGTTTGTTTAACTTACTTTACCACGGTACATAACGTCTATACCGTCATCGCTAAGTTTTTTCAAAAACGCTTTTGCCTGTTCACGTGTTTTGAAATCTCCCAAGCAAACAAAGTGCCATTTGCCGTTAGTTGCAATAAAACTTTTCTCGTGGTAATTTTCTAAAATTTCGTCGCGGTGTCTTTCGGCGTTTACTTTTTTCTTAAACGCGCCCACTTGCACTGTGTAGCCTTTGGGCTTTTTACCGTCGAGAAAGACTAATTTCCCCTTCCTTGCTTTTTTGTGTGGTGGTTTTTCAAGTGGCTCTCCATCGTCCACATCGTCAAATTCTACAGGTTCTATAATATCTTCCTCAGCGCTTTTGAGCCCCGGCTTTTGCTTTGTATTTCTCCCTTGCATAGCTGCTTTTGCCATAAAATTGTCTTCTCCAGCTTGGATGAGTTCTAAATGGACTTTGGCGACCCCTTTTTCGGCAAACCCCAATTCTTGCGCTGCAGCATAACTTACGTCGATAATACGCCCTTCAACATAGGGACCACGGTCGTTGATTTTAACCATTGCCTTTTTCCCATTCTCCAAATTCTTAACTAAGACTAGTGAATTCATGGGAAAATCACGGTGCGCCGCCGTCATTTTTTGCATATCGAACATTTCTCCCGACGCTGTTGGGCGGCCTTGGAGTTCTTTGCCGTACCACGATGCAAACCCTTCGCTTTGGATGGTTTGCGGCTCAGCTTCTAAAGGAGCGCCGTCTTGGAGTACAGGATCGTTTTGTGCCTGCTGCGCAGGATCCATTGGATTTGTACGCGCCTGTGGCGCCCTACATGCGACAAGCGCAAAAAGTGAAGTTGCGACAATTATAGCTTTCATATTCTTATTTTCGTAACCAACGCAAAATGCTTGAGTATTATTCTACCCTAAATAACCTTTTATCTGCTTTTCGCCGTATCTTGTTTCGACGCGCTGCCACAAAGTGCAACGAATGGAACGTAGAAATCCGTACAATAGAACACAAAAATTAATTAGTCTTTTTGTTTTATTTTCCTTCTTACTTTCGCCTCTTTCTGCTGAAGATGCGTACGCAAAAGCGCTTCTCCTGTACGAGCAAAAAAATTACGATGCTTGCTTAAGTACACTCAAGGCTGAAATCCGTGGAGAAGATGAAAACTCCGACTTACGCATCCTTGCAGCGTACTGCCATATAGGTAAAAAATCCTATAGCGACGCACTCTACCACCTACAACAAGCTGTGCGTAAAACAAGCGTCCGCGACAGTGTTTACGCCGATATTGTCTCTTTGCTTTTTGAAATGGGACGCTACCGGCAAGCACGGAACGCAGGATATAAATACATTGAAGTTTTTGAAGACGCAGAAAAAGCCCCTCCCCTCGATTTACAACTTGCGCTTGCAAAAGCGTGTTTAGTATCTGCGCGTATTAGCGAAGCATTAAAATGGGCGCGTGCAGCCAAGCAAAGCGACGACAATTCGATAAAGCACGATGCACTTTTAACCGAAGCACGCGCTTTAATTAGCTTGGGTAAACTCGACGAAGCAGAGATTGCCGTAAGCTATGCGGAAGCAATCCAAAAAGATCCTACGCATGCCCTTTTACGTGCAATGATCCAAGAAGTATTATGGGCACAAAAAAGTTTTCCCGAACAAATGCGCCATGAGGTTCTCTCCGCTTACGAAGAACTCACCAAATCACCGAATCCAAAAATTAGCCAAGCTGCACAAAAAAATATTGAGCGCGTACGTGCGCAAAAAGCACCATGAAACCGGACATCGTGCCGTACGCCGACCACGTCCATCCAAGGACTAAGGTTAGCACAAAGATGGACATCCTGTCCAGTGCTAACCACGTCCATCCAAGGACTAAGGTTAGCACAAAGATGGACATCCTGTCCAGTGCTAACCACGTCCATCCAAGGACTAAGGTCATCCACTTTGGTTGTAGGTTAAACCAGTTTGAGACAGATGGTATTAAAGCAAACCTACAAGAAAATTCGCACAGCCTCACCGAAGACCAACGCGAAGCAAACTACATCGTTATCAATACATGCACCGTTACCAATAAAGCGGACTACAAAAACCGCGCGGCAATCCGGCGTGCGCACAAATTAAATCCCGACGCCAAAATTATTGTCACCGGCTGCTATGCAACCACCGACGCAGAGGAAATCCGCCAAATGCCTGGGGTTTACCGCGTTGTCTCAAACGACCAAAAGCATAATATCGCAAATATACTCAAAAATGGGAGCATAACTGCTACGGAAGAAATTCCAAACGACCGCTTCCACTACTCTGCTAACCACCACTTCAAAAGCCGCGCAACCCTTAAAATACAAGACGGCTGCAACAAAAGTTGTAGCTACTGCAAAATTCCGCAAGCGCGGGGACGCGGTGTTTCACGCGATTTCGACGAAACTTTAAACGCAGCTCGCGAACTTGTCGACTCAGGCTACGGAGAACTGGTGTTAACCGGAATTAACATTGGTTGGTACGAAGCAAATGGCCGTACATTTTATAAACTGCTCGAGACAATACTTGGCCTATCGGGAAATTTTCATGTGCGCATTAGCTCTATAGAGCCTGGGGACGTAACAGAACAATTTGCTGCATTTTATACGCACGAAAAGATGGCAAAGTTTTTGCATATCCCCGTGCAATCAGGCTCCAAATTTGTTTTGCGTACGATGCGCCGTGGATACACACCACAAACCTTTATGCGGCGTATTGAACACGTACGAAAAATTTGCCCCGACATCCATATAGGTACCGACGTTATTGTAGGATTTCCTTCTGAGGGTGAAGCTGAATTTATCGAAACGCTAGACTTTTGCCGTAACGCCGACTTTGCGAACATACATATTTTTCCTTTCTCAAAAAGAAGAAACACACCCATTGTCGACTGGTTAGAACGGCGCGAAAAAATGGCAAAAGATAAAAATGCATACCAAGAAATTAACGGCAATGTTATCCGTGAACGCATTGGCCGCCTTATCGAGCTTAAAAACAAAATGGCTATTGCGTACGCACAGCGTGTAGCGGGAAAAGAATTTTGGGCAATTGCCGAACACGTTAAGAACGGCGCTGTCGAGTACCTTACGGAAAACTACTTGCGTGGCCGCTTAGATAATGCGTCTTTTAAACGCGGCGAAAGGTTTCGTATAACTTTACCCGCTTAAAACTTTTTCATTATAGGAATTTCGTTCGTGTGGTGGTTTTTAGACGCACGCACGCGCTTTACCCATTCGTAGTATTTTAAGTTTGGAGGTGCACGGTGGACAGAATCTGCAAAAGAATAATTTTCTTCTTTTTTAAGGAGAAGGTGCCCCAATTCGTGTAGCCACACCCACACTACCGTTTCTTCTTTCTGCTCTTGCGTTAGTACACCACGCTCCCTATTAAAAAAAACAGTGTCAGCAAAAAATGGATACGCACCAAAAACTCCCACTCCTTGGTATGGACGGTGTGCGCTATTTTCGACAAACGCGCTAGTGACTCCGCCGCGTGCGATTACATAAATTGGCATTCCATTGTCTGCGCCGATAATTCCTATATTTGTAAAAATAAAATCTACATCTTTTTCTGCGTAAAGGAGAGTATCCCAATGCCCGTACGAATACCAAATCTCTTCTTCTTTATTGTGCGCACTTAGAAGAGGATTTCCCTCTGGTTTTTTTTCTGCATAAATTTCTCCTAAGCGGGATATAAATTTTTGGGCTACCTGCAAGGCGCTATGCTCTTTACCAAAATATGCAAATAAAATTTCCGGTGATTTTTTTGCAAGAGCTTCACGGACGCGTTTTTCAATTTCTGTATCGCGGTTTTGGGAAAACCACGAAATTAAATAATCGTGCGCAGGAAATTGGATTGGCGAGGTTTGGAACGCTTTTTCTTTTTTACTAAAAAACTGCGCAATTGTTAAAGCTTCAACCTCATCGATATAGAGATGGTAGCCAAAAACAGACAACGCCTTTTCTTTAAGCGACAAATAAATTCTTTCACGCACCTCCTTTGTAAGCTTTGGAAGTTGTGGATTTTCCACATAACGCACAAGAAGAGTCTGTGGATTTTGTAAAGTTCCCCTTGGCGTAACGCGTAAATCTGGCAGAGCGTCAACGTACGCGCCAAAAGCGACTTCTTCTTTTTTCCAATCCACCTGCTTTTTACATGCTAGCCAAAAGAAAAAAATAGCAAATAAGAAAAGTAAACAACCTGTAGAATATCTATAAGTTTTTCGAAGTTTCCAAGATATAAGTTTAACTGTATTTTTTAACGTAAAAGTTTTTCTTTTAGGCATCACGCGCTATTTTTTATGTCGGGGTGAAAACAGCGAGCATATTTTTAAGTAACTGCATAACAAGAGACTTAAGGTTTTCCGTACTTTTTTCAGACGCCTTTTGTTCTTCTTCGCTATCCCAAACCCCAATACACGAAGGGCATCCGCTTTGGCAACTACACCCTGTAACCGCTTGGAAAGAAAGGCGAAAAAGCGCTTCAATATTCGAGGCAAGTTTGTACGAAAGTCCTACACCGCCAGGATAATTATCGTGAAAAATTATAGCGTGCTCGCCGAATGCAACATCTTTAAACCCCGCCGAGATAGATAAGTCGCGGCTATCGCAAAGCGCAATAAGTGGCGCAAGTTGCCGTAAAAGGTATGCCAACCGCGTTAAAAGTGTGCTTTGCAGGGTTTCTGGAATTTCAGTAAAAAAATTATTGTTTAAATCTATCCATGCGCCTTGCGTATGCATTTCAATTTCGGGAGTATGTATGTGCCCCCAACCTAAATTTTCAGAAGTTTCTATTTTTATTTTTTTATAAAGGTATGCCTGCCTACGCAGTGTCACCTCGCCCCAGTTGAGATTTCCCAATGCGTTTGAAGCTGTTTCTTCGATGTGTAAAATACTCTTATGGACTTTTTCGTGTGCATCGGTGTAATAATCTGATTTTACTTCTTTGACTTCTGCACGCCTTTCTTCCCAAATGAGTTTTTCAACATAAAAGTGCTTCGTACCATGCATATAAATTGCTTCGTCGTGGATAAAAAGCGGTGCGCTAAAATAATCAATTTCTCCAATAACTTTTTCGTTTCCGGGAGATGTCTTGTCGACGATTACAAAATTATCTGTCGCCGCCGAACGCAAAGAGACATTCGACGCAGGGTAAGTTTGGCTTGTCCAAAAATATCCTCCATCGCGCTCTAAAAGAATGCGCTCTGTTACAAGTCCCTCTAAAAAAGGATCTACAGGAAAAGCGCCAAATTTTTCCCCAACACTAAAGCGCAATTCGTACGCTGCGCACTTTAGTTGGTCTTGGTAAATTAAAAGATTATCGGGATTTACAATAGCCGCCTCTCCCTTCGTTTCAAAAATATAATTTGTATTGCGTAATAAATACTGGTCCAGTGCAGAAGGCGACGCAACCAAAATTGCAAGCGAAGGTTCTTTTTGTCTACCTGCACGCCCAAACTGTTGGAATAAAGAACTAAGCCTACCTGGATAGCCCACCGAAACAACTGCATTGAGCGAACCAATATCAATCCCCAATTCGAGCGCATTTGTCGATACGACTCCCAGCGTCGTGCCTTCGCGTAACGAACGTTCCACATGGCGGCGTTCCAAAGGAAGAAAACCGCCACGGTAAGTACGCACTTGGCGGCGTAGGTGCTCAGGAAGGCGCTTACGCAAAAATTGCGTTAAAAGCTCTACACGGTTACGCGAACGCGCAAAAAAAATTGTCGCTATTGAATTTTGGATTAACCCTGCACCTAAACGCGCTGCTGCTTTATAGGGGGATTCGCTTATTTGTAATGAATCAAAAAAACGTGGTTTATAAAAGAGGAAGTACTTTTTTCCCTCGCTTGCTCCCGATTGTGTTATTGCTGTAAATGTGCGCTCGGCAAGTTTTTCCGCAAGCTCTTCGGGATTTCCAATCGTTGCCGAACAAAAAATATACCGAGGCCTCGATCCATAGTGTGCACAAATACGGTTGAGGCGGCGAAGGACATTTGCAACGTGCGAACCAAAAACGCCAATATACGTATGCATCTCGTCTATGACAATTGTTTCCAAGTTTTCAAAAAAAGACTTCCATATCGAATGGTGCGGTAGTATTCCCGAATGGAGCATGTCGGGGTTTGTCAAAATAAAATCCCCTGCTTTGCGTACTTGCCGCCTTTCTTCTTCGGGAGTATCGCCGTCGAATGTGTTGATATTCCACGTAGCGTTTAAATTATTTGCGTACGAACGGTATGCAGCAAGCTGGTCCTGTGCAAGCGCCTTCGTAGGGAACATAAAAAGGTGCTTTCCTTTAGGGTTTTTGAGTTTTGCTGCCAAAATAGGGAGCAAGTAGCAAAGAGTTTTTCCCGATGCAGTGGGAGTTGTTACGACAAAATCTTTTCCTTCTTGGTAAAGCATAAATGCACTATTTTGGTGCGAATAAAGTTTTTCTATTCCGCGTTCTTTAAGAGCAGCTTTTAGTCGGTTATCAACTTCCTGCGGAATAGGCGCAAACGACGCCTCTTTTGCGGGCACTTCAAGAATTTTCCGAATGCTATCCCCTTCACTTTCGGCCAAAGATTCGATGTATTGTTCTAAATTCACAATTCTTCCGATAAAATTTTTGGGGTTAAAACTTTTTGAAGTCGTATGCGACGTGAAAAAGTGCACGCCCGGGGACAACCTGTGGGTGCAAATGCATCCCCAAAATACGCCCATCTTCGTGCGCAAGTATCTCAGCACGCTTTTTGCCTAATAAATCGGTAATGTCTCCCAACACGTCACCACGCGACACGTACGCTCCTGCATCTACACGCGGAATAAAAAGCCCTGCATGCGTTGCACGCTGCCAAATAGCCTTTCGGTAATAACCACGGGGCGCTTCTTTTTGTGGCGCATTTTGCAGGCCTATGGGTGTACCTATTTTTTCCGCATTGTACTTAATAAACCCAAAAGCATCCAAAATTTGCAAAAGTATGACTAACCCCGCACCGACAATTTTTTTTTCAAAGCGTCCCGTTTCCCCCGCTTCAATAAGAAAAACAGGTTTATTGAGCTTTCCCGCTTCTTTGCGTAAGCTACCTATAACTCCGGTACTCGTCAAAATAAGTTGGTCCTGTAATCGTGAAGCGTAGAAGCGCATCGTTTCGTTTTTCATATCGCCACGCACGTGGGGAAAATTCCACCGGTTATAACTTCCCGAATGTACATCAACGAGAAAATCCGCATCGCAAGCAAAATGCGACCAAATAAAATAAGCAAGCCTTGCCCCTTCGCTTCCTTCACGAAGGCCGGGAAACATACGGTTGAGGTCACGCCTATCGGGTAAATAGCGCGAATGGTTGGTATACCCCATTAGGTTTGCAACGGGAACAAGACAAATAGAGCCTTTTACAGGAATACCCGTTTCTTCTAAATATGCTGCCAATTCGTGCAAAATACGGATTCCGTTGAGTTCATCACCATGGATTGCTGCAATAATTGTCACTTTGGGGTGTGCCGCCTCGCCTTCTAAAAGAAGGTAGGGAAAAGACCATGGCCTTTCCGATGCGTCTGCCTCAAAGGGAATACTTTTTTGTTGCCACCTACTCACTTCTGGTTAGGTTTTATGTTGTCGAACGATATACGGACAAGCTCTTTACGGATACGTTTTTCCTTTGCTCTCTATCTCGACTTCTCAAATAGGCAACGCGTCGATAATTTTCGACGCGTTAGACTTCTCTACATAAGTGTGGATGAAAACTAACATTAGTTAGATTAATGCGATGCAGAACGAAAATGCGCTTTCAGGTAAACCTCAAAGGCGTAAATCCGTCTCGGCAGAGAACATTTACCTCTTCAAGACAGAGGTCTTAAGAGCGCTTTCCGACGAAACCCGGCAAGGGATTATCGTCCTTTTAGGAAAACATGGCGCGTTGTGCGTAAACGATTTAACCGCCCATTTTAATTTAGGGCGACCAACCGTTTCGCACCACCTGCAAGTTTTAAAAGACGCGAAAGTAGTGAAGTCAGAAAAGCAGGGAAAAGAGGTGCACTATTCTTTAAACCTGCGTAATATTAAACGCTCGATACGGAGCATCGACAAAGTGCTAAATAGTATCGAGGGTAATTAAAGGAGTAACGGATGAATACACTGGTTTTAATTAAGCAAGTGCCTGATACCGAAGCGAAAATCAACGTCGCTGGCGGCAAAATTTCCGAGGCGGGCATAAAATGGGGAATCTCTCCCTACGATGAGATTGCGCTCGAAGAAGCGATTCGTATGAAAGAAAAATCGGGTGGCACCGTTACCGCAATTGCGGTGGGCGACGACTCGGTTCAAAATGCGTTAAGGTCAGCTTTTGCAATGGGCGCAGATAATGCAATCCATGTTAAAGTCGACAGCTACCAAATGCTCGACAGCTTTGGCATTGCAAAGGCAATCGAAGGCGCAATCGAAGGCGCAGACTACAAAGTTATTCTTGCGGGACGCCAAGGTTCCGACTCGGATAACGGCCAAGTTCCCTTAATCCTTGCAACCCTTAAAGGCTGGGGATGCATTCCATTCGCAAAGAAAGTAGAAATCCAAGGTGACAAAGCCGTGGTCGAATGCGAAGCAGACGGTGGCGAAGCGGTGTACGAGTCTTCACTCCCCGTTGTAATTACCGCAAACGCTGGTCTCAACGAACCACGCTATCCATCGCTCAAGGGCATTATGGCGTCTAAAAAGAAACCTATTGAAAGCAAAACTGTAAATATAGCAGCTGAAACTAAAATCGAAGTGGTTGGTTTTGAACCGCCACCAGCGCGACCAGCAGGCCGCACCATCGACGGCGCAGACGCCGCAGAAAAAGCGAAGGCGCTTGTAAAAGCGTTACGCGAAGAAATTAAAGCAATTTAAGGAGTACCCCATGGCAAAAATATTAGCAGTTGGTGAAATCTCAGGTGGGGTATTAAAAAAAGCCTCACGCGAAACAACAAGCGTTGCAAAAAAATTAGGTGGCGAAGTGGCTGCAATCCTCATTGGCTCTGGCGCGGCTGCGGGTGCACCCGAGGTGGCAAAGCACGGCGCAGAGACCGTTTACGTCGGCGAAATAGCCACATATAACGGCGAAGCATACGCAAAAGCAATCGCCGATGTAGTAAAAAATAACGGTTTTGAGATTGTAATCCTACCCCATTCGTGGATTGGCCGCGATATTTCATCGCGCATTGCGACCCTCCTAAACACAGGTGTCATTTCCGATGCGGTGGAACTCTCTATGGATGGCGATCGTGTAAAAATCCGTAAACCCGTGTATTCAGGGAAAGCGTTTGTTACGCTCAAAGTAAAATCATCGCCACAGGTGGTAACTATTCGCCCTAACGCACATCCCATCGCCGATGCAGCGGGAGCTGGCAAAATCGAAAATATTAGCGTAGATGCAGCAACGTCAAAGGCAAAACAAATTAAATTTGAAGCATCGGGCGGTACACGTGTTTCTTTAACAGAAGCGGACATTGTCGTTTCGGCTGGCCGTGGAATCAAAGGCCCTGAAAACTTCCCTCTTATTGAACAACTCGCAGACCTTTTAGGTGCCGGTGTAGGAGCAACACGTGCAGTTGTTGATGCAGGCTGGTGCGACCATACGCTACAAATTGGCCAAACGGGACAAACCGTTTCACCCAACCTCTATATCGCTGTTGGTATATCGGGTGCAATCCAACATTTAGCGGGAATGGGATCGTCTAAGTATATCGTGGCGATTAACAAAGACCCCGATGCACCAATTTTCAAGGTTGCAACGTACGGCGTGGTAGATGACCTCTTCAACGTATTGCCGCCACTAAAGGAAGAGCTCAAGGCGGCTTTAGGTAAATAGCCTACCCCCCACCCCCCTCTCCACCTGTGGAGAGGGGGAGAAAGAAGGCAAGGAGATTCTATGGAAAAAAAATTAAAATTTGACCGCGACGGTGATGCGATTGTCATCGTCGGCGCTGTTAGAACACCCGTGGGACAGGCTGGTTCTGCGCTTTCGCACAAACACTCGTTCGAGTTGGGTTCGCTTGTGGTCGATGAAGTATTGAAACGTACCAAACTCGATAAAAATAAAATAGACGGTGTCGTCGCAGGTGAAATTGGGCAGTCGTCCAAAGCACCCAACGCAGCGCGTGTTATTTCAGTAAAAAATGAACTTCCCCTCACCGCCAATGCGGTCACAATTGCGAATAACTGTGTATCCGGTTTTGAGGCAGTCTTTGAAGCAGCTCGACGCATCATCACGGGCGAAAATGAAGTCGTGATGGTAATTGGTGAAGAGTCGATGTCGAACTTCCCCATCTATTTGGATAACGTTAAGCGTAACAAAAAAACAGCGACCGTTGAAAAACTCAAGGCCAACTGGGCAGAGGTGCCCAGCATGACCGACGTTGAACTCATCGACGGCGTGGCAGAGGGTTTAAATGACCCTATACGCGACGCGATGATGTTTGCGACTGCTGAAATTGTGGCGCAGAAACTCGACCTAAAGCGCGAAGAGTTGGATAACTATGCGCATGGCTCGTATAAAAAAGCGCACGATGCACTTGTTGCAGGAAAGTACGACAAATACCTTTTACCGATTAAATACGGCGAAAACAATTCTGAAACTCTCGATAAAGACGAATTTGTAATGAGCAAAACTGGGTTTATTGAAAAGCCAGAGCGTTTTGCAAAGTCTCCCGTAATTTACGAAAAGATGCCGGGCGGCCTCAAAGGTCTTTACGATAAATTTGAAAAATGGATTGGCAAAAAATACGACGAATCTAAAAAGCCTGTCGTGACACTTTTCAACGCATGCCCACAATCCGACGGTGCAGGTGCAGTCATCATGACCACCGCGTCAAAAGCAAAAGAATTGGGGCTTCCTATTTTGGCGAAAGTGAAAGGCTGGGGTTATGGCGGAGTCGATCCTGCAATCATGGGATTAGGGATTGCATATTCGATGCAGCAGGCGCTCCAAAACACGGGACTTTCGTGGGACGACATTAATAAGTACGAGATACACGAAGCATTTGCAGCAACCGCGCTAGGTTCAATGGTTGTTGCGCGTGACGAATTAGGTTACGACTTGGTTGCACGTTTAAATAAAGGCGATGTCAATCCTAACGGTGGAACATTAGCAATTGGCCATCCTTTAGGGGCAACCGGTATCCGTGTGGTGATTAACCAATTGATGGATTTGGAAGCGGGAGCAACCCGCACGATGGGAGCCATCTGCGCCGGCGGCGGCGTGGGCGGCGCTTTGATTCTGGAAAAAGCGTAAACCGCGTGAGATTGTCTAAAAAATGTCCATAAGGGGCAGTCGAAAAAGTTGCCGAAGGAGCGAAAACGCCGCGGTTTGGCGAGCAAACCGCTTGCAAAACGGCCAGAAATGGCCTGTTTTCGCACCTTCGCCGCGCCTCATAGCGCGGTTCGCGACTTTTTAGACATCCCCTTTGCTTACTTCAAGTTATTATGTAAAAACGAGAGCAAGCTTGCCCACGACGCAAGGTCGGCTTTGGCGTCGTACTTCATCCCCATTGTTTCAGGTCCGCCTGTGTTCTTTTTATTTGTGAAAGCATGCGTTGCACCCGGGTGTACAATGAATTGGTATTTTACCCCAGCTTTACCAAATGCTGCCTTTAAGGCGTTTACATCTTTTTCGGGAACTGCGCTATCGGCCCCACCGTGGTGGATTAACACCGGTACTTTGATATTTTTGGCGTCGTTAGTTAATGACGGAAATTTGAGCGATGCGTGGAATGCCGCAATCGCTTTTACGCCAGATGCCATAAGCCCTGCTTCGATGGCAACCATACCACCAAAGCAATAACCAATAATAGCAATTCTGGATGCATCCACTTCTTTACGTTTTTTAAGTACTTCAAGCGCAGTTTGGATACGCGAACGCAGGAGCGCACGGTCTTTATAATACTCGCCTGAAAGTGCCGCCGCTTCTTTGTAATCTTTAGCACGTTTGCCTTGCCCGTACATGTCGAGCGCAAAAGCAAAGTAACCATTTTCGGCGAGCATTTTTGCACGCATTTTGGCATAGCCACCCAAGCCATCCCACTCGTGGACGACAATTACAGCAGGTAATTTTTCTTTTTTACCTTTAGGGTAAGCAACAAAGCCTTCAAATTTTTGACCGTTTTGTTCATAAATAATGGTTTCGTCTACTTGGTGCATGGCCGCGTTATTTTCTTTGGGATTGCACGCTGTTAAAGTGGCAATCCCTGTGGCGATGAGTATTTTCCAATTCATACTGCGTACCAAAACCTATGGGAGAGGGCGTCAAATAATTCAGAAAAATTGCTCCAGCGAGTTGGCGCACAGGTTCTAAAGGTATCTATAGTAAGCTCATAGTAAAACCCAAAACTGCTTCGGTAATAGGCAATAAATCTTGGTGCTTTTTTTTGTACGTAAGGTAAAAACGCCTTTTCCGCGTTAGTTCTGGAATAGGAAGCGCAATAAGTTTTTCCGTTAAAGAAAGCCGTGAAATAAAACCTACCCCTAAACCTTCTTCAATACAACGCACAAGCCCGGGTACGCTACGAAATTCCATAGCTATCTTCGGGATATATTTTTTTTCCATATTATGAAAAACATGATCGCTCATTTTTCTTATTGCAGAACCAGGATGGAATAAAATCCATTCACAATCTTTTAAAGCTTGCCAGGTGGTAATTTGTGCAAGGGAAGAATTTTTTGCCACAACCGGTACAATGAGGTCTTCAATAAGGTAGCGGTTGATGTAAGAAGTGTCGCTAATTGCTTCGGGGCTTAAAGCGAAATCGACAATATCGTCTTTAAGCGCTTGGCGCATTTGCGTGAGGTTACTTTCAATAACACGTAACCGAAGCGTTGGAAAACGCGCACGCAAATGGGTTAAAAGCCGTGGTACGAAATGCGACGCAAGAGTTTCTCCTGTTGCAATACGCAACTGGGGCAAAATTTCAGGAGGGCGCAGTGCATCGGAAAGCTCCCCTACTTTGCGCATAATTTCCTGTGCGTAAAAGGCAAAAATTTCACCTGCACGGGTGAGGCGTACCCCATTTTTTGAGCGTTCTAAAAGTTCTACTTTAAGTTCACGTTCCAAAAGAGCCATCTGTTGTGAAAGTGCAGGCTGCGTTATAGAAAGATTTTCAGCAGCTTGCGTAATGCTACCGCTTAAATAAATTTCGTGGAAGTAACGCAATTGCCTAAGTTCCATAAGAGTTTAACTTCTTTAGTACATTAGATTTTCTTATGGATGCCATATCAAGTATTTATTTGACTAATCTAAATTCTATGTTATACTTTAAGCATGAAAAAGACCCTTTTTGAAAAAGTTTGGGATGCGCACCTTGTCGGTATATGGGATTTAGAAGGCGCTCCCCGCCGCGAGGAAAACAAGAACCTCATTTACATAGATTTGCACCTTATCCATGAGGTAACAAGCCCACAAGCGTTCGACGGACTTCGGATGCATAAACGCAAAGTGCGCCGTCCCGATTTAACTTTTGCAACAATGGACCATAACGTCCCCACGAAAGACCGCGATAAGCCGGTTAAAGATCCCATTAGCGCCAAGCAAATGGAATACTTAAAACGCAACTGCGCAGAATTTGGTATTCCCTGCTTCGACTTGCAAAGTTACGACCAGGGTATTGTCCATGTTATTGGCCCCGAACTTGGCCTTACGCATCCGGGCAAGACGGTTGTTTGCGGCGACTCGCACACCTCGACGCATGGTGCCTTTGGCGCCCTTGCGTTCGGCATTGGCACAAGCGAAGTCGAGCACGTTCTTGCAACACAGTGCCTGGTACAGCGCAAACCCAGAACAATGCGTGTAACTTTTAAAGGAAAACTTTCTCCGGGCGTTTACGCAAAAGACATGGTGCTTGCGCTCATTGGAAAAATCGGTACAGCAGGAGCGACAGGGTACGTTCTTGAATACGCTGGAGAAGCTATCGAAAACCTTTCGATGGAAGGCCGTATGACAATTTGTAATATGTCTATCGAAGCAGGCGCCCGTGCAGGTATGATTGCTCCCGATGAAAAGACATTTGCGTATATCAAAGGACGCAAATATTCTCCAGGAGGCGAAAATCCCGACGCAAGCGATGCTTGGGAAAAAGCGGTTACGTACTGGCGTACGCTCAAAACGGACGAAGGCGCACATTTTGACGCCGAGGTAGAGATTGACTGCTCCAAACTTGCTCCACAGGTAACTTGGGGTACGTCTCCCGGAATGGTGGTCGATATTGAAAAAAGTGTTCCTTTGTTAAAAGACGCAAAAAACGATGTCGAGCGTATTGGTTTTGAAAAAGCCCTCGAGTATATGGATTTTAACGAGGGAACACGTTTAGAAGATATTAAACTGGATAAAATTTTTATCGGTTCGTGTACCAATGCACGTATTGAAGATTTACGCGAAGCTGCTAAAATGATTAAAAACCGCAAAGTTGCTCCGACGATTAAACTTGCCATGGTTGTCCCCGGAAGCCACCGCGTTAAAGACCAAGCAGAAGCAGAAGGGCTCGATAAAGTTTTTAAAGGTGCAGGCTTCGAATGGCGTGAACCCGGTTGCTCTATGTGCCTTGCGATGAACGACGATGTTTTAGAACCCGGCGAAAGGTGTGCCTCTACTTCTAACCGCAACTTTGAAGGCCGGCAAGGGAAAGGTGGCCGCACTTATTTGGTATCGCCTGCAATGGCGGCTTTAGCGGCGGTACACGGACACTTTGTCGACGCACGGCACGAAGTAGAAACTTAAAATAGGATAAAAATAAGGAAAAGACTATGGAAAAATTTCAAACCATAAAATCAATTGCATGCCCGTTGGATATGCCGAACGTCGATACCGACCAAATTATTCCCAAGAATTTCTTAAAGCGTGTTGAACGCACAGGGTTTGGAGCGTTCCTTTTTAACGATTGGCGTTTTAACGACGACGGTAGCGAAAACAAGGACTTTGTTCTCAATAAGGCAGAACATAAAAATGCGAAGATTTTACTTGCACGCGATAATTTCGGTTGTGGTTCGTCACGCGAACATGCACCGTGGGCGCTTTTAGACTACGGATTTAAAATTATTATTGCGCCTTCGTTTGCAGATATTTTCTATAACAACTGCTTCCAAAATGGCATACTGCCCATTTTTCTCGACGCGCAAAAGGTTGACGATTTATTTAAAGCGGTTCAAGCAAATGCAGCAACACTATTTGAAATTAATCTTGAAAAAAAAGAAATTTCTTATAATGGGAAAGTTATTGCTTTCGATTTAGTTGAACCTTTACGGCAAAAACTTCTACAGGGCCTTGACGATATTGGGTGGAGCCTCCAGTTCGAAAAGGCAATCAGCGCATACGAAAAAAATGCCCCTGTCTGGGGTTAAAGTAGAAAAAGCGTTAAAACCGTAGTACTGTGGCCAGCGAGCCTCCCATAAAAAGTGCGGGAGTTTCTAAATCAAAAATATATTGTGTTCGCCCGTCTAGTGCAATTCCCCATGCTGGAGTAACCATAAAAAAAAGAGAAAATCCACCTCCCACGCTGGAAAGGAGTACATTAAAAACTCCCGCTTTTGCATGTATTTGAATGGCATAAAGTCCAGTACCTAAATAAGGAGAGACAGCAAAACGCCCCCAAAAGGTCGTCAACGAAAGCCCAGACAAAATACTCCCCGAAAATGCGTACGATACATTCTCGAAGGGTAAGCCGTACCCTCCTTCGATATGCACGAACGGTTCCCAAAATCGCGTGAGCTTATACGAAGCATGCACGTTGGCGCCAGTAAAAAGTCCCAGATGGTTCCCCGCCGTAAGAATCCCACGGCTTGCACCAAAACCTACTAAAACGGTAAGGCGCCTGTCGCTTATACCATCGCTTTTTACAAGTTCCATTTTACCGCGCATCTTCTCTTGTACTTCTTCCATCTGTTTTGCTTTTTCTTCTGGAGACGCCGAAATGGCATAGGAAACCTGCGCAGTTTTTTTCGTTCCAATTGCTGTAATGTTGACTTTGTTTTCGCTCACAAGGACAATCATCGCATCGCGTACGCCATAACCTTCTAACCAAAGTTGCAACCGAATTTTTTGGCGATTTTTAGCGTAAGTTAGCGAAGCCGTTTGTTCTTGCAAAGTAACACGGTACTCGTTAAAAAACTCAAAAATTGTTAGGTAGCGTCCTGGTGTTCTTGCAGAAAGTTCGCGTTTTAAAACCTCAAGCTCTTCTTTTGCTTGGCGCTCTTCTTTTGCAGTTTTGTACGAAGGAACAAGCACAAGAAGTTTTAGGTTATCTTTTGCCCGTGCAGAATTTTGGTTTTCTTGCAACGCATACCGATAAATTTCAGAAACAATTTCCGCAGCCATTTGGTCAATGTTACGGAAAATACGGGTATTCATTGGCGTACGGTTTTCTACCCGCCCAATAACGCGGCCACTGGCAGCGTTAAAAATAACGCTACGCAGCACAATTTCACTATTTGCTTCGTCGGCAATAAAGTCTCCATAAATTAAAATGTCAGCGCTCGATAATTGTGCAATACGGGCGGCGTCGTTTTGTGAAAAACGGTGCAACCCTCCTTCGATAACTTCTGTGGGGGGAACGCTGTCTTTTGCTTTTTGAACCTGTTCGTGGTTTAAACGTACATATTCAAAACGTGCACGCATTGAAAGATCAATGGCATCTGGTAAGCTTTGTTCGACCCACCCAAAATTTTCGCTCTGTGTGTTATTGATAAACCGCAAAATTCCAACGCGTGCTAGTTCGGAAGGCTCTTGCGCAAAAATTCTTTGTGAAGTTTCTCCTAAAAGGTTAATAAGCAGCAGAGCAAAAAAGAATAAACGGTTAAGCCTACACCAGGAATTGCGTAAGCTTTTGGACAGACTTCCCAAAAAAAAATTCGTAAAATTCCTTCTGGGATCCATAGCACCTTGAGCCTGTGCGCCAACTCGCTGCAGCAATCTTTTTATAAATTTTTGTACGCTATTTTGCACAAATTCCCCCGCGAATTGTTCCAATTCGCTTTGCGAGGGGCGAAGACGCCCAAATTTGTGCAAAATTTCGCAATTTTGAGCGAACCGCGTACAAGAATTTACAAAAAAATTGCCCCTTCATAAACACCGTGCGAGTTGGCGCATGAGGCTCCTTCTATCCAATGTGTCTCAAAAGCGCAATAGATTTTTTATTTTTTCGTTTTTTTCCTTTTACTTTCAGTCCAAAAACTCCACATTTCTTTATTCGCGTTTATTTGCTGTGTGGGCTTGTTAGATCCTATAATTCCACTGCGGGAGCCTGGCCAAGTATGCCCTTCTTTGTCGATAGCAACAACGCGTAGCCCTCCCCCTTTTCGCATACAATCGTAATGCGTGTATTCAATTCCAGCGTGTTTAATTATCCGCTTGTTTTTACATTTATTAATTTTTTTCCAAACATTCGTTGTGTGTGCAACTGGTCTATCTTCCCGTGGTTTCAAGGGAGGTAATGGATATGTGACGTCACCGCCAAACTTAACATTCTTGTCGTCACGCCCATGGATAATGATAACTTTGACACCACGCTTGGGTTTACACGTACTAAAATTTATCGCACCGGCTATATCCGCAATCCCAGCAAATATTCCAGATTTATGGCACGCTAAAAATTCTGCCATCATCGCGCCCTTTGAAAAACCTGCGGCGTAAATCCTCTTTTCGTTAATGTGGTATTCGCGCACAAGAGTTTTGACAAGGCTTAAAATATAGTTTACGTCTTCTTCAACAGAAGGGTTCGACTTAGAACAACAATTCCACGTATTCCACTCGGGTTGCCTTTCAACATTAAGCGATGGTCCATTTGGATAGACTGCAATAAATTTCGCTTTATCGGCCATAGCGTTAAGTCCAGAGAAATCGTGGATATTTGCCGCAGTACCGGGGGCGCCGTGGAGCGCAATGACAAGTGGAAGGTTGTTATCGTACTCGTGGTTTTTAGGAAGGTGTACAATGTAAGGACGCGTTACATCTTTGTAAGTATGCTGGTATACTCCTGATGGTAGGCGTGGATGGATAATAAGCTTTGTATGCACTTTGGCTTCTAAGGAAAAAATTAAAAGAATTCCTAAATAAATAAGTTCACGCAAAAAAAACACAGAGCAGAATCAAAGCGAACAAATGCGCGGCAAGTAAAAAGCGATTGTACACGGTAAAAGTTTTCAGAGGAATGAACCATGGTACGAAAATTTAGAAAATTGTACAACCTCCTTTGTGCAGTGCAGGGTGGAAAACTTTCACCAGTAGGTGGAGGACTTTCACCAGTAGGTGGAAAACTTTCACCAGCAGTAAAAGAAGTATTATTGCGCGAGGAGGAAAACGGTACGCGCACAATGCTTATTTTTCGCGTATTCTTTTTTATACTTTTTCTCCTTGGAGGGTTAACTGCATCCCCTTCTCTTAAAGATACATTTTCTAATTTTATATTTGCATCCCTCTACGGAGTTGCTATTTTTTTACAAGGTTTGTTGCTTTATAAGAAGAAAGCGCGTGCTTTGCGCCGCTTCAATTACTTTCTTGTTTTGGCAGATTACATCTTGTTTGCAGCGCTCAACATTTTCTATTTTATCCACTACAGCCCCGATAATTTTAACCATGTTTTAAAATCACCTTACATGATTTTATTTTTAATACCCATACTCTCGACACTTGTACAGTTTAGGCTTACCCTTCTTTTTTTCTCTCTTGCAATACAGCTGACAGTAGTTTTTGCTTTATGGGGGTATGCGCACCTTTCGCACGCCCCTACAACGACTGTTTGGAAAGAATACATTTTAGGAAACGCAATTATTTACCCCGCATGGCTTGGCGTATGGATTCTTTTCCCGCTCGCAATTGCCTCCCTTCTCGGGTATGCGATTTTTCGCTCTATACGTATGATTAGCGAAATAGGTAAAACGGAAGGGGAACGAAAAGAACTTGCACGCTATTTTTCTCCAGCGGTCGTCGATGCAATTATCCAAAAAGATTCGACTTTGCCGCAACTTAAAGATGGGAAAAGGCACCAAATTGCTGTTCTTTTTGCAGATATACGCTCCTTTACTACACTTTCAGAAAAAATGCCTGTTACCGAAATCGCGCAGATGCTCTCCGAATTACGCCAATTCCAAATAGAGGCAGTTTTCCAAAATGACGGTATGGTTGATAAATTTATGGGAGACGCTATTATGGCTGTTTTTGGTGCGCCACATTCTTCTGGCTCTTTTACCCTCGACGTACAAAACGCTGTACGTGCCGGTCTTTCAATGCACTCCTCTTTAGTTAAATTTAACGCGGCGCGTGAAGCAAAAGGGGAAATCCCAATCCGTTTTGGTATAGGCATCCATGCAGGGGAGGCGTTCGTGGGAAACTTGGGCGGTGCGGGACAACTTGAGTACACAGTTATTGGCGATGCCGTCAATACTGCTTCGCGCATTGAACATTTGTGTAAAAAAGCACAGGCGGATTTCCTCGTTTCGGAAACTGTCGCCTTACACCTTACGCATCCTATGGAAACACAAAAAATTGGCCGCGTAAAAATTCGAGGTCGCGAGGAGCTAATGACAATCTATAAAGTAATACATTAAGGAACAAGGACTATAGCGGCGGCAGACCACGCTTTTTCTTGGCGCTCTACCCGTGCACGTAACCCTACATACGTTCCAGAAATTAGTGACAGCGACGTAAGGTTGCACAACGCATCGGACGAACTTTGTGGCCCAACACGTATTTTAATGCGCGTCGCATAAAGAGCCTGTGTTCCTGTGCTACAAAAGCCTTGCGCTGCCGTTGTAGCGATGGGAAGCAAGTCGCCACTTAGCGCTACCTCAGAAAAAGTATTGCCGGTAAAAACACCATAACCTGAAAAATTTCCTTCGCGGTTATCGGAATAAAACTGGAGTTCGTACGTGTTTGCAGAGATTTTTTCTATTTCTAAACTAACGGGGGCGTTGATATATTCCAAAGTTATTTTTTCCATCTGCATACAAGAAAAAAATAAAGGCACCACCGCTACAAAAAATATAGAACTATAGTTGCGTACCACCATAATCTCTTCCGCTTCCACGCCAAAAGTAATTTTGGCCATAGCATAGCACTTTATTTTTGGATTGCCGCACAAACTCTAAAATTTGTATCTCCGCCAATAGTGCGTATACTAATTTTGGGTTCTGGTGGCCGTGAACATGCGCTGTACCGAAAAATAAAGGAATCTTCCAAATCTGAACGTGTTTTTGTTTGGCCGGGAAACGGGCTTGTCGAAAAAAAAGATCGCGTCGATGCAAAACCTATCGAAGCGGATTTTAACGCTTTAAAAGAATTTATCGAGCGCGAAAAAATAGATTTCACCGTCGTGGGGAACGAAACGCCCCTCGTAAACGGAGTACGCGACGCTCTAAAGCAAAAGTTTCCGCAACACACCGTTTTTGGGCCAGATCAAAATAGCGCAGCGCTTGAAGGATCAAAAGCGTTTGCCGATGCGTTTATGGTCGAAGCTAAAATTCCCCACGGTGAAAGCGTCGTGGTGCAAAGTTTGGCTGAGGCAAAAGATAAATTGCAAAACTCTGTATTCCCGCTTGTTATAAAAGCCGATGGCCTTGCAGCAGGGAAAGGGGTAAGCATCCATAACGATGTTGAATCTGCGGCACAAAAACTTTCTGAAATTTTTGAAAAGAAAATTTTTGGCGCATCGGGAAACCGCGTACTTCTGCAAAAATTTCTTCACGGTGTTGAAGCCTCGCTCTTTGCGTTATGCAACGGGAGTGAAGCCCTTTTACTGCCAACGGCACGCGATTACAAACGCGCACTTACACACGACCAAGGAGAAAACACCGGTGGCATGGGTGCGTATACTCCTGCGCACCATTTAACAAACGGGCAAAAAAAATTTGTTCTCCAAAAAATTATCCAACCTGTTTTAGAAAAATTTAAATACAAAGGGCTTTTATATGTAGGGCTTATGGTGGCTTCTGAAAAAGATGACGGCGTAGCAGTCGTTGAGTTTAACGTGCGGTGGGGAGATCCCGAAACACAGTCTATTCTTCCTCTTTTAGAGGGAGATCTTCTCGAGTACCTGTGCTGGACAGATGGAGGCGCGGCGGACTTTCCCCTTTTATCCAGCGAAGGTGTAAAATTTATACCTTACATGCGCGGTGCCGTCGTGAACGTTGTTATCAGCGCAAAAGGCTATCCGGCAAACTTTAAGAAATCTATTCCTATTGTCTTTCCCAAAATTAAAGACGCAAAGCTGCATACCATTGGAGCCGGAATTCGAGAAGAAAACGGAAAGTATTTTTCTACTGGGGGAAGAATTTTTAGTATTGTTTCATACGGCAAAACAAAAGACGAAGCGCGTGAAAATGCGTATAAATACCTCAAAGATTTTTCCGTCGCAAATTCGCATTCAATGCCCGATTTATACTGGCGCGAAGATATTGCCCAAGGTATATAATGCAAACCTTGGGTGAAATTCTACGCTACAACGACCCTTTATATTTGCGTTATTTGTCGCGCAAAACGCAGTTTCTTATTACCCAAGAAAAATCAGAATATATACACCGTTTTTGGCAACACTTAATTATTGAATACCATCCACAATTGGTTATACCCGAGCTTTCGTCGCGAGAAAAAAAGTATTTTGAAACGCTTCTTAAATACTTTGGCCACGATCAACGGGTAAGTATGCGTACAAAATACCAAAAATTAGAAAAAAAAATTCCATGGGTACTGATGCACCCTGAGGGTGGTTATTTTATTCCGTACGAAATTATAAAAACCCTCATGCCGCAGCAGAATATTATCGCAAAAAATTATCTTTTTCAACTCTTATACACAATGCCCAAAGCGGAACAGGCTTCGCTTCGTGCGCACCTTGCGCATTCGGATAGGTCACGGGAAGCTTTGACTTTAGAAAAACACCCGCTCGATCGCGCTCTTTCTCTCTATATTTTTACGGCGGAGCGTGAACGTGGCAAAGTAGTCAAGCGTCGTGCTAAACAACGCTCGATTTGGCAGTTTTTGCACGAAGAGTTTCCCCGTTTTACAAACGAAATTAACGAATGGCAATACCTAATGCAAACAAGCCAAAAGGGGTTTTACCGTTCGCTTAGCCTTTTGCGTGGCTCTAGCGTACATTTTCTTAAAAAGTATGTTTCGAGTTTGAGCGTTGTTCCTATTGCGACACGCCGCCATCGCCTTTTTCCCGTACAAAACTTACGCTTCGCTATTCCGCAAGAGTTTTTGCCGGAGAAAATTCGCGCAAAATCTCGATAAGTTCGTCACGCCGTACAGGTTTTGCTAAATGCGCATTACAACCCGCCTTTTTTGACGCTTCAATGTCTTCTGGCATTGCATTTCCAGAAAGGGCAATTACGGGAACCTCTGGCCTATTTTCGCTTTTTTCAATTTTTCTAAGCGCGATAGTCGCATCCAACCCATTTAATTCTGGCATTACAATATCCATAAAAATTAAATCGAATTTTTGGTGGATTGCTATTTCAAGTGCATTTCGTCCATTTTCGACGAACACGACTTCTCGTACAAGTGGCGTTAAATTTTCTCGCATAATCATTTGGTTAATTTCGTTATCTTCAGCGACAAGTATACGCATGGGCTTAATTTCATCAATCGAAGCTTCTAATGTATGCCGCTCTACTTGCTCTTTGCTTTCTGTAGCGATTACACGCGGCAAATGGATACGGCAATAAAAAGATGTCCCGTGGTTTATCCGGCTGCGGCAACGTACGTTTCCTTGCATAAGGCGTGCAAGCTTTAAAGCGATACTTAACCCCAATCCTGTTCCGCCGTATTTGCGCGTTGTCGAAGCATCTGCCTGTTCATATTCTGAAAATATCCGTTTAATATTTTCAGAAGAAATTCCAATTCCCGTGTCGTGTACAAAAAAGTGTACGCTTTTAGAGGCTAAAAATCTTTTAACGCGCACAATAACGCGTCCGTTTTGCGTAAATTTAAGAGCGTTCGAGATGAAATTGATAAGTATTTGCCGAACGCGTGTCGAGTCTCCCAAAACCAATGGGCCGGTACTTGGTTTTACGCTTACGATAAGATCGTTATGCTGCGCCTCAGCTTTGGCTCTATATAAAAATTGTAGATCGTACACTAATTTACGGATATCGAAGGTAATTTCTTCAAGGGTAAGCCTATTATTTTCGATTTTAGATAAATCTAAAATGTCGTTGATTATCCTTAAAAGGCTATCTCCCGATTCGCGGATAAGGTTTAAGTATCCGCTTTCCTCAGGGTTACGCGCTTTTTGGCGTAATAAATCCGCAATACCTAAAATAGCGTTTAAAGGATTACGGATTTCGTGGCTCATACTTGCAAGAAAGTCGCCCTTTGCTTTGGCGCGTTCCTGTGCTGCGTCGCGTTCGCGCAGGGCCTTTTTTTCCTGTTCACGTATTGAAATAATATCTTTGAAAATTTCTGTACGCTCGTCGCCAATGAAGAAGAACCTTTTGGCATGGTTTGCGCTTAGAGTACCATCGATAAATGCGCGTAGGTGCCGTAGTGTTCCAACTTGATCGCGAAAAAAATACATCAGCATTATAAAAACCATGATGCCGACAAAGATAAAAATAAGCAATAATTGCCGTGTTGTTTCTTTAACTTCTCGCATTGCAATGTTGTATGGACGCGCAATGTAGATAACCAGAGGCAAGTCACGAATTTGGTATCTTGAAATAATAAAACTGCCTTCCTTTAACTTTATCTCTTGAATACTATTGGTGTCCATTTGCCAAAAAAGTTTATGGATTCGTGCAAGCCATTCGCTGGGGACACGGTATTCTGCCTCGATAGTGTTGGAAAGGAATGGTTCTTCGTGTACGTTATAGATAAAAATACGGTCATCTGCAGAAATATTTTGTGATACGTCGAGAAGGCGCGACAAAAACGCCGCTCCAAAAATAGAATACCGAAATCCCTTATGCCTTTCAAGATACAAAATGCGCGGAGTGCTGTTTTTAGGCTCTATAAAGAAGTCAATGTAAGATGTCCCTGCGTCTTTATCGGCAAGCCATTGTGCAGCGTTTAGCTGCACTGATTCTGGAACTGGTAAATCGTAAGTTGTTGAGAAGTACGACCGCGCTAAAAGGTAGCTGTTTTTTTCTTCCAAGTCTACTTTATCTTTTAGGTATGAACGCACCTCCAAAGAGAAAGCATGCGCCCGCAAGTAAAAATTTTGGTAAAGAGAATCTTTTTTTGAACGGATATTGTCTTGGATAGAAAAATAACTAAGTATAACGAAAGGGAAGATAAAAAGAAGGCTCGTCACGAGCGCACTTTTACCCCAAAGGGGAACATAGCGGCCTCGTAATTTTTTACGTAGCTTTGTAACCGTGCGCAACCGTAAGCGCTTAAACATTAAGGTTAGTCTTCGATTTGAATTTCGTGGGTACAGCTATTTAGGAGCAATTTAAGGTTGATGCCTTTAAAACCGATAATAAATGGGGTATTAAAATGGCTGAGGCTCTGGTGGAAGAGAGAAAAATAAAAGACGACGAATTCGATATACACGGCGATTTAGCCGTAAGCGAAGCGGACGATAAATCGTTTGTTATCCTGTACGATTCATCTAAAGAGAAAGTCAGTACAAAAAATGGTTCGACTGCCACAGTAGCAGCCCATAGCTCCCCCCCGCACACATCCCCTCCCCCTACTTTAGAAGATTTATCGACAGAAATTATTCTAGATACGCCTACACAGGCGCATGCAGAAGATGCGTATATCGACGATATTTTATCTTCCGACGATATCGATGCTCATGGACTTCCTTCTTTGCCCCCTGTTACAATGCCTGCAGAAGACGAAGATGGGCCGATAACGCTTTCCAATGAAGAATTAGACGGAATTTTAAATACTGGCCCAGATACAGACGAAGAATTCCATCCCGATTTTCCGGCAAACATTGAAAACACTGGTACTCCCCCTATGCTCGAACACGGTGGAGCAAATTTTCCAGAAAATTCTGCAATTCCAGACGACGAACTTCCCATTTCTCTTTCCGATGAAGATTTAGATGAAATCCTCCTAGAAGAAAAAGGAGGTGGAGGGCAAGCGAAGCCACAAACAGCGCCCAGCAGCGCATCTCCACAAAGGACACCATCTTCTGAAACTTTAGACGATGAGGAGCCCATTGCGCTTTCAGACGACGAACTCGATACAATTCTTGCCGACGCGGAGGCAAGCCAACAAGAAGAGCCACACCTTCTCGATAATAATTTAGGACTTGAAGATACTGCCCCCCCTGTAAGCGCAGAAGAAAGCCGCGCTTTTTTTGATAGCGACGACGATGAACCAATTACGCTTTCGGATGACGAACTCCACGGTATTCTCGAATCAGGAACACAGACAGAAGATGTTCCTTTACAAACCGAGGAAATGGCGTTAGAAAGTACACCCGTTGCACCCACACACGAAGTCGAAGACGACGAACCCATTGCGCTTTCGCACGACGAACTCGATGGAATTTTGATGGATGCAGATGAAGCTCCCATAGAGCATCCAGGGGAAGTCCCTCCCGATACATCGCTTCCAATGCCGGCGCAGCCCGATGCAGATGAACCCGAGTTAGATGAACCTGTAGCGGCCGACGCACAAGGTTTTTTTGAAGACACAGGAGAAGACGAAAGTATTACACTTTCTGCCGATGAGCTCGACGGTATTGCCGCAAGCGCAACTCCCGAAGAGGCACAAGCGCCAAGTGCTGGAGAAGCTCCCTCATCTACTGTGGAAGAAGACGATGGCCCCATCGCGCTTTCTCTCGACGAACTCGAAGGAATCGCTGCCGACGCGCACGAGGTAACGCCAGAGGCGCCTATGGTGCCCCTATCGCCCATGGATACAGGCGCTGGCGAGAAAACTCTCGAAGAAAATACAGAAAAACCGGCAACAGTTTTTGAAGAAGATCTCGAGAGCGCCACCCTCGTTCCCGAAAGCGATATTGTAGAAAAAGAACTAGACGAAACTCCAGACACAACTGAACTAAAATCGGTTATGGAATATTTGGATAACCTTTTGGGTGAACTTCCCGACGACGTTATCGAAAAATTTGCACAATCTGAGTATTTTAAGCTTTACCAGAAGATTATGGATAAACTTGGTCTCTAAACTATGGGATTGCGGGAACGTGCGAGCGACTACTCCAAAGCAGTTGGCGATAGTTCCGGTATCGATTTGGGGCTTGAATTAAAACCAGCGACTAAAAAACCTCCCGCTTCTTCTTCAACTCCCGATGCTACCCCTATAGAAAAAAAGCAACAGAACGTTACAAGCAGCGATTTTCCAGAAACGATGGGGCATAAATCGCGCCTCGACGCGGTACTTAACCTTATTGAAGTTTATAAAGAGTTTGGGCAAGTACGTTCGAGTAAAGACCTTTGGGAAGTTATCGCATATTCTCTCATGGCGCAGCTTGGTACAAAGTATATCGCAATTTTTATGGAAGACGAGCAACGGATGGAGTTAAAATACGCTCTTGGTTTTACCCTTGCTTCTGATTATTCTTTTGCCGCAAATAGCCAACTTTGCCTTGCTTTGGCACGAGAAAAAAAAGCGCTCTTTATTGATAATTTTATCGCTACGTTTTCAGAACGGGAAGAGAAATTTCTTACACAAATTCGTGCAAAATATGCAATCCCTGTTTTTCGCTACGAAGAAATTCGCGGAGTTATCTTTATCAATCCTCCGCAAAATAACCCAACCTTCGATAATGACGACTTGTTCTATTTAAAAATTTGTGGAGAGCTTTTAGGCGCGATGGAATCGCAACTACGCCTCATTTCTGCGGCGGAAGAACGCTCTTCCCGTTTTGATCGTTCAAAACTTTACCGCGAATATGTTTCCAGTTTTTCTACAACGCTTGAAAACCTTGCAAATAGCGATTCGCTTAGGGATGCCTTCGACGCAGAAATTACACGCCATTTTCCCGAAAGCGCACTACTTCTTCTTACGCGGGAGGATTTTTTTCTTCGCCGGCATAGCGCAATTGGGTTTTCGGGAGAAAACGTCGCGCATCTTGAAGTCAATTTGGTCGACAGTGTTATCGAAAAAATAAAGCAAGGGCAAGAAACAATTACCGCACAAGATTTCGAAGAGTCTGACGCGCTCTCTTTCTTGTCTGCATACAAACAAGCGACGGCATATAAAATTTTACACCACCAAGAGTTCATCGCCCTCGCCTTCATTATAGAAAACGACAAAGAAAAATTAGAGGCGCTTAAGCAAATTATTCGCCTTTACGTGCTACAAAACCACATAGCAACCCTACAAAGCCAGAGAGGCTCCACTATACAAAAAGTCGACAATCCCGTAATCGCTATTAAAAGCACTATCGATGAATGCGAAGAAAATCTTACAAAAACACAAGAGCCATATTCTATTATCGTAACGAGCCTAGCCAACTACACAAGGTTAAGTAATTTGTACGGCGACGCTTTTGCTTTAGAAATACGCGATTTTACCCGTAAAGCACTCCGCGAAATTTTGGATGCGCGGGACTTTTCAACAGAAGTTTTTAACGGCCACTTCGTAAGTATTTTACGGCAAAAAGAAGCAGGCGATGCATGGCGGCTTTCACGCATCGTACAAAAGCAAGCAGCCAAAATTTTTAACGACGAAGACAAAAGACCGATTTTTCAGCATAAAATTTACGCACGCCCTTCTACCCCTAAAATTAAATTTGAACTGCTTTTTAAATCGTAATTGATGGTATATCTCGGCCTTATCTTTAGCCAGCGTGCCTCTTACCGATTCTCTACCACAAACAAATTTTTCTTTCGATAAATGGGTCGAAGGAAAAAAACTTTTAGGTAAAAACCTTGCCGAACTTGTGCGGGGCTATATAAAAGAAGAGGCTCTCAAAGAGAAAATTACTCCAGGACTTGCCGTTATTCTTGTCGGGGATGATGCTGCGTCTCAGGTTTATGTAGGTGCAAAAGAAAAGGCAGCGCAAGGAGTCGGATTTCTTTCGCGCATTGTACGTCTTCCTAAAAACGCCAAACAAGAAGAAATCGTTTCACACATCCATACATTTAACCACGATAGCGCCATCCACGGTATTTTGGTGCAACTGCCTTTGCCGCCTCACGTAAACGAACAGCAGGTTTTGCAATCAATTTTACCAGAAAAAGATGCGGATGGTTTCCATTTTATAAACCAAGGGAAACTACTTGCGGGTGAAAGCACAACCCTTGCATGCACCCCTGCAGGAATTATTTTGATGCTTAAATCCCTTCCCGTTTCTCTTGCAGGAAAGCATGCGGTAGTTGTTGGCCGATCCAATATCGTCGGTAAGCCCATGGCGCAACTTCTGCTTTCTCTCCTTAACATGACGACAACCATTTGCCATTCGCGTACGCAAAACTTGCAGCAGTTTGTGTCTGCGGCGGATGTACTCGTGAGCGCGACAGGGGTTCGGCAGATTATCGACACAACACGCGTGAAAGAAGGTAGCATCGTAATAGACGTGGGTATGCACCGTGTAGACGGCAAGCTAACGGGCGATTTAGACTTGGCTCCTGTCGAAGGCCGTGCGGCATTTTATACGCCTGTACCCGGCGGCGTTGGCCCAATGACCATTGCAATGCTTCTTTTTAATACATTCCAAAACGCCGTACGTATAAATAAGCAAAACCTAATTGCGTAACATTACTTTGCAGGCCGAATAGGAAGCGCAAGTAAGCTCAAGGCGTCTACTTGGACTCCGTGGACAAGTAGTAAAATATGCAGGTGTGGTCCTGTGACGTTTCCTGTCGCGCCAGTTTTTCCGATAAGTTGTCCCGCTTTAACACGCTCACCTTTTTTTACAAGGATTTCGCTTTGGTGCATATATCCCGTCATTACGCCATACCCATGATCGATAAGCGTAATGTTGCCTTCGTAATAAAGGTGCTCAGCCAAGTTTACAATGCCATCTGCAACGGCAAAAATTGGCGATCCAGTAAGCCCTTTAAGGTCTGTGCCGCCATGGTACGAGACACGGCCTTTCAAAGGCTTCTTTTTTCCCTTTACAATTTTATATCTTTCGTACACGCGCTTGATATGGAAAGGTGATGTAATTTTGTGTTCATCGCGTGGGTAACGTAGCGTAGTGGAAAAATAATTTTTTTGCGCAGAGACAAATGCGGCTTGCTTTTTTTTCCAACTTTCAGCAATAAATTTTTTAATCTCTTCGGATAAAGGCTTTGTCGCATTCGACGACAGGGTTACATCCAGTTTTGATTTTGCAACAGGGTATTTAAAAGGGTAAACGGGTACATCCGCCGTTAAAATATTTTTTCCACTACGACGAACTTCTACAGTGTTTTTTTTAAGTGGACTTTTAGGAGGGTTGGCAAAAAGAGCAAATACACAGTTTTCCCCAGCGATAAGTTTATATTCTTTTGCATCGATAAATAACGATAGCCCCGAGAGATTTGTTGTTGATTTTACTTCGAAAAGCACAACATGCCCTCTGCCAAAATCTTTTGACCACGCTAGGAGTGTAATATCTTCTTGGGAAAATTTTTTAACCTGCGGCAAGGATTTATCGGCACCTTCGGGGAAAGTCGACACGTTTGCTTGGACAAGTGCAAGTCCTTCTTCAATACCTGTTACTCTACGCGTATTTTTTCCGGCACAAAAAACAAACAAACTAAAGAAGATAGCCGCATAAGTAAGACCCAATTTCAACATACACCAATTTGGGGAGCAGAGTCTCTGCATCAAGTAAGAGCGCATAAGTTTCTACTTTTCGGCATGTCGATGCCTCTTGAAAGAAACACATGTTCCGCCTTCTTGTAATTACAGGACTTCTGCCGTTACGGTTTTTATTTTTTCTTTACGTATTCATGCGCCGTTTCCACCGTGGTTTAATACTCAACCTTGCAATTAAAGGCGATTTTACCGAAGCGCCGCTTTCTCACGGAATCTGGACGCTTATAAAACCTGCCAAAGATCGCTTCTATTTATTTATTCTGGAACTTGCAAGCGCTCTTAAAGCTGTCGAAAGAAAGAAAATAAAACTTAAAAAAATTCGTATCACTTTAGAATCGCACAATTTAGGATGGGCGCAAGCTTGGGAAGTACGTTCTATCCTTATAGATTTTCGCCAGCAACAAGTTTATACTGAGGTATATCTTCTTTCTGACGATCGTATATCGCTTTTTATCGCAAGCGCTGCCGATTTTATTTATAGTCCCGAAGGTTCAACTTTTGATTTCTCACCTTTTACGCACGAAGCAATTTTTCTACAAAGTCTTTTTGCAAAACTGGGAGTAAAGCCGCAGTTTATCTCTGTCGGGACTTACAAAAGCGCCGCAGAAATTTTTACAAAAACAAAAATGTCTCCCGCAGCACGTAAGCAAAGCGAGGAGCTTTTATCCGATATTGAAAATACTTTTTTTTGCGCTATTGAAGAAAAAACAAAAGTACAAATTTCAGGCAAAGCAAGAAAAATACTCGATACAACCAAAGCGCAAGCACTTGGGTTTGTTGACGCAATTTGTAGCTACTCTGAATTTAATAAAAGAGACGAAGACGAGAACCTTAGCTCAATTGATAATTTTACGCTCAACAAGCTCGTTCAACGCTTTTATTTTCGACTTTTGAATTTTAAGAAGAAAAAACGTGTCGCACTCATTATGGCACAGGGAAATATTATCGAAAGCTCTCAGCCAAGGCCAGGTACTATCAACTGGCCTTCTTACCAAGAGGTTGCCGACGCGCTACGCGAAGACGGTTTTGCGGGTGCACTTGTGCGCGTTGATAGCCCAGGTGGCTCTGCGCTTGTTTCGCAGCTTTTGTGGAAGGAATGGATGCTTGCTACAGGGAAAATACTACCTACAAAACTAAATTCCGAAAAGGACAAAATAAACCCAGACAAAGAAGATGAAAAGCGCGAAGAAAAGAAGATTCCCATTTTTGTTTCGCAAGGCAATGTTGCCGCCTCGGGTGGATATTACCTTTCTGCAACAGGGGATAAAATTTTTTCAACGCCTGTCTCGATAACGGGTTCTATCGGTGTTGTTGGCGGGAAATTTAATATCGCACCATTCCTAAAAAAATTGGGTGTTACAGTCGATCGCGCTCCGCTCAAAAATCCCTCACCCCTTTTGTCTCCGTTTACTGATTTTAGTAAAGATGACCAACGGGCTTTATCGGAAAATATGCACTCTATTTACGAACAATTTTTACGCGATGTTGCTCTGGGGCGTGGGTGTGGCCAAGAAGAAATAAGGGCACACGCTTCGGGCCGTGTTTATTCGGGGGAGCGTGCACAAAAAATCTCTCTTGTTGACAGCTCCGGGGGGATTTCCCATGCGCTATACGCGTTACGCAACACCTTGGGGGTTAAACAATCCGAAAGCATCGAGCTTGTTGTTTTGCCCACAATAAAAGAATCTCTGTTTAACCGCTCATCCCTCCCGCTGGGAATACAAGCTCTTGCCTCGCTGAGCGACTTTTCAAAATACGCCGTTTATGCAGCCGATCTACGATTTCTACTTTTTTAAAATAGCGCCATTTACTTTAATTTCAAGACCTTTTAGTCGAAAATAAAAAAATGGCGATGGAGACAAGGCCATTCTATATCGACTTAAACGAACTCGAATTTCGTGAGTTCGCACAGAAGTCTCTTCTTCTCGAGGATGAATTTATTGTCCTTGAAGCGTATGCAGACTACGCACGCGCAAACGAGACATTAAACTTCTCTGCAGCGCGTGTAACAGACGCGCTTGTCGCCCGCGGAGAAGAGTTTAATATTCCCAAACTACGTACCCTGCCAAATGTTCGGCGGTTGATGGCGCAAACTGCTTATACTCTGCGCGATAAAAATTTTTTAGACCTCGATATTGAAGAAGGAGAGGTAACAAAATTTTATCTTAAAGATCCACTCGAAGCATTTTTGAACGATTACTACTCGCAAATGCTCTCGAATTTGGCGATGCCTTTTCCCGATGTCGAATCTATCTCTAAATACCTTGTTCCACAAAATTCGATTGAACTTCCTGTAAGCGATATTGCTAGCGGGCAAGACCACCGTTTACAAGAAGAAAAACGTCTTATCATTTTTAATTTTAATGAAATGTCTGAAAAAGTCTGCGTAACAGCCAAGACAATCGACAACATGCTTGAGGTTTGTTTTTTAAAACTTAAGAATGTTGTCATTAGTGCCGCGCAAAACCGACTCGGCGAAGATCTTGTAAAAGATATGCAACACCTTATGCCGCAAAAAACAACATCCATCGAAAGGATTGGTAGAATTTTGTCGCGTATAGAGAACGAAACGCCTCTTTACGTCGTAAACCTCGCAAACCGGTTAGCTGCATACTTTACCATCGACAAAGAAAAAAAGGGAATGCTAACGCTCATCCAAGCAGCGCGTTTAGTCGAAGGTTTTAAAAGCTACGACGCTTGGCTGGAATCGGAAAAAAACAACCAAAATAAAATTAAAGAAAACGCGATGAAAATCGTCAATCGGATGGCTGATTTTCCCGAATTACTTTCGCGTAACGGCATAATCCAAAAAGTACTCCAAGGCGCTTCTGGACTTGAAGGGTTGAAGTCGATTCTTAACGCTAACGACACCGAAACTATGGTCAACCAAATGCTTGCGGACTACACTGTTTTTCAAGCAGACGAGCGTGAGCTTTTGCCGGCAATTATTAAAATTCGCGTTGGCGACGAAGATTTTTTTATCCACCGTGAAGCTGTATTGATTTTTTTTGAATCCGAACGCAAGCGAGTACGTACGGAGTTACTGTCGCGCTTTCGAAAACTATGGTACGCGCTAATGCTAAGAAACGCTAGTCGATCATCAATGGAGTTTGATGAATTTTTTGCGGAAGATGTTGCAAAATATGTGAGAAACCACGAACCAATTCTTTCCGCTTTCCTCAGTAATCCACAATTGATTGTAAATGCGTTTCATGTCGTTAGCCGTCACGCGGTAAGTTCTAATTTACAGAACCATTATTTTATTTTTGGTAACCGCGTTATTTTCAAATTAGTACACTCGCTTTTGGAACTTGATCGCCGTGAAATTTATGCACAGGTTCGTTCCGAATTACCATTCTTATTTCGCTATCCTTTCCTACGTTGGTTGCTTTCAATTTTTGGTATAGGTTCCACAAACCAACAACAAGAAGTAGAAATTGTTGAAAACGAAAAGCCTGCCCACGGACAAACAGTTTTACAAGATACCGAATGGCATCGAATTCTTGCAATGGTGGAGACAAAATTTATTGGAGAAAAAAACGTTTCCGATACAATGCGTAAATTAGAAGACACGTGGAATTTAAAACTTGGTGATACCCGCAAACAATTACAAAATCGTGTGCAACGTGAAATTGCAACTCGAGCAAAAAGACTTTATTCAATGACACGAAAACTGCCTGAGGTTTCACAGAACTTTATGGCAAACGAAGTATCGAATGTAGCTTCGCAAATTGTGCGGCTTATTGGGAACGATTCTGCAGACAGAAATGCGCTTGGAAAGTTTGTCGAGCTTGGCCTCCTCGAAGAACTTAAAACGATTCATACATAAATTATGGAAGAGAAGCGTTCACTTAAAGGGAAATTACTTATTGCCAATTCGAATTTGCTTGATGGCCACTTTATACAAAGCGTCATTTTAATTGTCGAACACGATTCACGTGGCTCGCTTGGACTAATCCTTAATAATCCATTACCTTCCGATAAGCGTCGTAAAAATCCCCTTTTTAAAGGGGGGCCTGTCGATCCGGATAACCGTGCCCTTCTCCACGGCGCTGCATTTTTTGCAAGCCAAAGACAAGTTTTAGAAAATGTCTTTTTCGAAAGTTCCGACGAACTCCTCGAGACTCTTGCTGAAGAAGGACAACCGTACCGCCGTTACGCTGGCTACGCAGGCTGGGCGACAGGGCAACTCGAATACGAAATCCACACAAAAAGTTGGATTCTTTTGGATGCACGTGCAGACCTTATTTTTTACGATATTTCAACCGACCTGTGGCGGCAATGCCTTGTTGAGAAGGGCGGATTATTCCGCCATTTTGCTGGAACACACCGCAATATTCTTCTTAACTAAACTTAAGAAAATGCGCAGTTAAAAAAGACGCTATTAAAACAAAGGTTGCATGTATAAATGCAATTATATAATTTCCTTTTAAAAGCTCTCCTAACGCAAAAAATGAAGCGTAGATTGCAGCAACTGCCAAAAGAAAAACAGCCATTTCCGAAAGTTTCCACGGCTTTGGTTTTACTTTTTTTTCAAATGATTCTAATTGCAAATACGACGTCGGTTTTACTAAAAATGTGACAGCTACCCATGTTGCCGTTGTTAAAAGAGCAACAAAAACAAGGCGTGTCTCTTGCGCGTAACCCAAACGTAAAGCGACAAGCGAATACAGAAGCGAAGACGCCATCGCGGCAATTTCACTCCATGCAGTTATTCTTTTCCAGTACCACCTTAAAAGATAAACGGGCCCTGTTCCTGCGGAAAGCATTAGGATAAGTTCCCAACCTTGGCTTACCGACGTCATAAGAAACGAAACGCCAATAGCGCCAAACGCAAGGAATAAAATAACGACTCGAGAAAACCAAATTTTGCCAGAATCACTCTGCGGCAAAAAGCGCGTATCCTGCAAAACGTCATGCACAATGTAAGATGCACCCCAGTTTAAATGCGTTGCAATCGTTGACATAAACGCCGCTAAAAAAGCTGCTATCAAGAGCCCCTTAATGCCGGGGGGTAACCATTCTTGGATGGCCTGCGGATAAAGTAGTTCTTTATCTATACCGTGCGGAAGAACCGCTACAGCGGCAAGCGCGGTAATAATCCACGGCCAAGGACGTACAACAAAGTGTAGAATATTAAAAAGAATTGCCGCACCTACCGCATGGTTTTCATTTTTCGTCGACAAGAGGCGTTGTACAACATACCCTCCCCCTCCCGGTTCAAACCCAGGATACCACGAAGCCCACCACTGGATGCCAAGCCAAACGCAAACAACATAAAAAGGTCCCGAGTAGTACCACGGATATACTTCTGTTCCTGAAGGCGGTAATTGTAAGGCCGCTTTTACCCAAAGCGTTGAAAGCCCGCCGGCTTTTTCGGTAGCAATCAGCGCTAAGATTATACAGCCCGCCATTGCAATTATAAATTGGAGTACATCGGTAAGGACAACTCCCCAAAGCCCCGACAAAATAATATAGAGGACAGTAAACGCATAGAGTGTCGCCAAGGTAAGCCACATGGGGTAATCAAAAAAAACAGACATTACTTTCGCCATTCCTGTCGTTACCCACCCCATGATGATAAGGTTTACGGGAAGCGCTAAATAAAGTGCGCGGAAGCGGCGTAAGAATACAGCAGATTTCCCCGAATAGCGCAGCGTTGCAAACTCGGCGTCTGTTACAACACCCGAGCGCCTCCAGAGCCGTGCGTAAAAGACTGCCGTCATAATTCCTGCAGGGATAAGCGAAAGCCAAAGAAAGTTTCCTGCGATACCGCGTTCAACCGTTATTCCCGTAACAGCAAGCGGAGTATCTGCGGCAAAAGTTGTTGCGACCATCGAGAGCCCCGCCAAATGCCACGGTATCTTACGGCCAGAGAGAAAATAATCTTCTGTCGTTTCGTTTTTCTTTCGTGATGCAAAAATTCCTACGCCAAGCGTAACTAAAAAATAGGACGCGACGACTAAAATATCGGTAAAGTGCATTAGTCCAACTGCGGCTTCACTACAAGAGCCAACCCCTCGCGGCGTAAATCAGAAATAGCTGAAAAGGTTTTTGTACGTGTATTGTAAGACACGGCTTGTATAGAACCGATGGAAAGAATGCGCCTATTTAATGCGACAGGAATGCCGCTTCTTTTTAAAGACATGATAAAATTATTTTTAGTCCTAAGCGGAAGCTCGACAATCGCTTCTTGGTTGGGTAGCATTACTGCACGGTATTTTAAAATAGCTTTTTCCATGCTCTCTCCCGACAAAAGCAAGGACGCAAAAAGTGCGTTTGTTCCCACGATTGTTGGCCCTCCGGGGGAGCCAAACGCAAAAATTGTACCGTCGTTTTTTTGCAAAATTACGGGGGACATTGAGCTTTTGGGTCTTTTTCTTCCTTGCGTTTGTTTTGCTTCTTCATTAAGGGCTGTCCTGCGTGTTTTTTTCCCGCCTTCTACGCTGTTTATTTTTCCCGGTACAGGATTAAAATCGGTAAGTTGATTATTTAGTAAAAACCCCCTACCTTTTACCACGAGGGCGCTTCCCATACTCATTTCGACCGACGAGGTATAGCTTACCACGTTCCCTTCTGCATCGATTATGGAAACATGCGTTGTATTTTCGCTTTCGTGCAAATTCTTCTCGTACTGTGCGCTTTTACGACTTATAGCCTTTACCCAATCGGGATCTTCCAAAGTACTCTCGCGCAAACGAAAAGCTTCTTTTTGGGATAAAAGGTTTTGCCTAAGGCCGATTTCCTCGTCCTGGAACGCCGAGAGTAAAGATACAGCGTAAAGGGTGTATTCTCCCGACGCCGGCGCACTTACCGAAAAAAGCGAAGCTCCCCAAAAATTACGCTGCGCGACTTTTCTTTCGACAACACGGTAGTCTTTAAGATCGGCTAAAGTCATGCTCGAGGCGTAAATCCGGTTTTTAGAAACAGTATTAACAATATCCTTGGCGATATTGCCTTCGTAAAAAGCGATAGATCCTTCTTCTGCTAAAATTTCTAGAGTAGTACGTAAATCATCCTGGTATAAAATCTCTCCCACACGGTACGCATCCCCTCCACGCAAATACGGTATAGCTCCTTCATTTTGTAGAAGAAGACGGGAGCGGTTTTGCTCCATCGCTGCGCTAAGGCGTGGCGAGACTCGAATACCATTTTTTGCCAAAACGATTGCCTTTCCAAAGGTTTCTTTAAAAGAAATAGCAGGTGAACCAAATTTCTTTTTTACATATTCCATAAGCGCAACCGTTCCGGGAACTCCCACTGCACGCGCTCCTTTAATACGCTCTAAAAAAGGTAACACCTTGCCGTCCTTTCCTAAAAACAAATTTTCCCCTGCGAGTGCAGGCACCTCTTCGCGCGCATCGAATGCAAAAAATTTTTTGTGTTTTGCGTCGTAGTAAAGCAGAAAGGCACCGCCTCCCAATCCCGACGATTGCGGCTCTGTAACAGACAAAACCCACTGGATGGCAAGTAGCGCATCGATGGCATTCCCCCCTTTTTTTAAAATTTGTATTCCTGCCTCGCTTGCAAGCGCGTTCGCAGTCGAAACAGCGCCTCCTTCTCCATAGAGAGCCCAATTAGCGGGTATTCCTTGAGTTTCTCCCTGCATTTGTGCAGGTAAAGACCTCCACGCATCTCGAAAACTATGGAATGGTTCTCCCCTACACGAAAAGAATATAAAAATAATAAGGAAAAGTTTTGAACGTTTCATATAAATTACCTACGCCTTATTCCATTATTCTGTACGGTGTGTAACTCTCTTTCACTACGTAAAATTTATGAATCGCCTTGCAAAAGAAAGTTCGCCATACTTAAAGCAACATGCAACGAACCCGGTTAATTGGTATCCGTGGTGCAACGAAGCATTTGAAGAAGCACAAAAACGCGATATTCCTGTTTTTCTTTCTATTGGCTATTCTACCTGCCATTGGTGCCACGTAATGGCGCACGAATCCTTTGAAGATACGGAAGTAGCGCAGTTTCTCAACGAAAACTTTATCGCTGTTAAAGTTGATCGCGAAGAGAGGCCCGATATCGATCAGGCGTATATGCACCTATGCTACGCAATGACGAGCCAAGGCGGATGGCCACTAACGTTCATTTTATTTCCTGACAAACGCCCATTTTTTGCAGGTACGTACCTTACAAAATATTCAAAGTATGGCCGTTTGGGGCTCATGGAGCTTCTACGCAATGTCGTCGCAGTATGGAGAAACCAAAGAAGCGCACTGGAGGCAGAAGCAAACGAAGTATTGGGAGAAATCCGTGGAAAAAATTTTGAAGTTGCAGGGAAAATAGATATTAGCCATACAACAAATGCGGTAAATTCTTTTAAGAAAAAATTTGACGAGAAGCACGGAGGTTTTGGCTCCAAGACAAAATTTCCGGCATTGCACAATTTAATTTTTCTAACGCACTATGCGCACTTCTTTAACGATGCGCACGCGCTCAAAATTGTCGAGAAAACAATTTACGAAATTATCGCAGGCGGTATTTATGACCAAATTGGGTTTGGTATCCACAGGTATTCAACCGATGCACGTTGGCATCTTCCACATTTTGAAAAAATGCTCTACGACCAAGCAATGCTTATTTTGTGTTTATCTGAGCTTTTCCAAAAAACACAAAACCCTCTTTACAAAAAAATAATTTTGCGAACAATCGAATTTACCCAAAGTACCTTTAAATCTCCTACAGGCGGCTACTATACAGCGCTTGATGCAGATAGTGAGCACGAAGAAGGTAAGTATTATATTTTTACATACCACGAGTTGCGTGAAATTCTTGAAGCAGAGGAGATGGATTTTCTTATTAAACACTTAAGCATTCGCGAACGTGGAAATTTCTATGATGAAGCAACGGGAGAAGAAACAAACGCAAATATTTTCCACTGGGTAGAAAAACCTACAGGGGAGATTTCGATAAACTGGGATGCTCTTTGTGATTTTGAAAAATTTGAACCTATCCGTAAAAAAATTTTAGCGGCGCGTAACTTACGCGTTAAACCGCACTTGGACGACAAAATCCTGACAGACACAAACGGGTTATATTTGGCTGCGCTTTCTAAAGCAGGCCAAGTTTTAGAAGATGCAAAAATTTTGAACGATGCAAAAGACCTTGCCGAATTTTTAATATCCCGCGCCAGCGAAGGAAAACTTTGGCACGTAGAAAACTCACGCGAGCAAATCCCTGGATTTTTGGAAGATTACGCATTTTGCGTATGGGGGCTTTTGGAATACTACTCAGTTTCGCAAGAGACAAAAATTCTTTTAGTCGCGGCGGATATTACAGGTTTTGCACTCCAAAATTTTTCAGGAGACGACGGTGGCTTTTTTATCACTGCGCACAATAAAAAAGATGAACTTGTAATCCGCACACGAGATTTCTTTGACGGCGCTCTACCTACAGGTAACGCCGTGATGCTTAAGAACTTGTTAAGGTTTTTCCAAATAACAAGCGATTCTAAGTACGGCGACGCGTTTGATAAACTCCTTTTGCTTTTTGCCGGCTTTACAGCAGAAATTCCGACAAGCTGCGCTTATGCGCTTAGTGTATACCTTCTTTCACAAAATACTGCAGAGCTTGTAATTGCAAAACCACCAAAAGAGTTTTTTAAAATTTTATCAAAACGCTACTTGCCAAACCTTGCGGTTACAACTTTAGATACTAAACTCCAAGAACGTTTTTTATACCTTAAAAATTACGATAACACAAAAGAGGCGTATTGGCTATGCCGCAATTTCACCTGTAGTGCTCCTTTCGCATCGCTTTCGCAATTAGAAAAAAATTTAGACTGAAAGAAAGAAGCTGTGTTTTTTCACCTGCCCATTCCAAAAATGGTTTTGCTACTTTTCTCTTCTACTACTTATATTTCTTTCCATTGCTCTAATGGAGCCGCGATTACTTTTACTCCTTTGATCGCAGCATCAATCTTTTGTTTAAAACTCTCTGCATTATCTACGTATAAAGCCAAAACGTTAAACCTTTTTTGGAGTCCGTATAGAGAAGTTAAGATATTTTCTTTGTTTAACCTAATAATAACATTGTGCCCTTCAAGATCTCCTAAAATAGATAATTTTTTTGTAAGATTATTATTCTCAAGATCTTTATTTGACAAAATAACTTCCTTGATATCTTCAAATTTTATTTCTGTTTCAGTTGCTATTCCATAACGTAGCAATAGCCTATCTTTGCCTATAGTGTGCGGTCTTCGTGCGAAAGATTTCATCAGCCCAAAAAGTTGCACTACCAAATAAAAACTGGCGCCAGATAAAATCCATGCAATCCAAAAACTCCATTTTATAACGAGAAGATGGAGCACAAATGTTTCAATGGCCGTCAGAAATATAAATATTCCAAATAAGCTTAGAGTAGTATTATTTTTGTGGTATGAAAATTCATTCTCTCCCAACTCTATCTTCTTCCAACTAAAAAATCCATAATAGAGCACCGCGATTTCAAATGCAATTAGGTGGATAACTTTTTGGGGTAAAAATTGTGTACAGATTGCCTTTACGGAAGTGAAGAAATCACTTTGACTTTGTTTTTCTTTCTTGCGTATTTTGACGACGCTTCGGATTTTAGCAATAACAAACGCTAATGCAACAAGTTCAATGAAGGGTAATCCCCAAACTTTAAATAAAGAAAGAAAATATTGTTTTTCAGCTGGCAAAATAGAGGTACCCACAATTAACCCAATAACCAAAACCAGAAGAACGGTTATCCTATGAACTTTGGTTCTTCGGATAAGTAAAAAATATAAAGTAGGAATAGCAAAGATTAAATCTAAAGTAATTGCAAGGGAGAACAAAGAAGAATTCGTGGAAAATGCTGTTGACTTAGAGAGTAAAACTAAACACAAAAAAAGAAACAAAACTAAACCGATTGGAACTATCGGCCTAACTAACCGGTACGTATTTCCCATAAGGACAAATTCCTCCAATTTAACACCCCCACAATCCTTAAATATATTTCCACCACATCTACCTTATAGAAAAAACCGTATGAGCCAAATTTCTCGTGCTGCAAAAGTGGCAATCGTTGTTGCCGCACTCGGCTACTTCGTCGACATCTACGATTTGCTCCTCTTCGGAATTGTGCGCGTACCCAGTTTACAAACCCTCGGAGTTCCCGATGCGATGATGAAAGAAGTCGGCGCCACACTCCTCAATTACCAAATGTTTGGAATGCTTTTGGGGGGAATCGTTTGGGGAATTCTGGGGGATAAAAAGGGAAGGCTTTCGGTACTCTTCGGATCCATTTTTCTTTACTCGATTGCAAACTTTGCAAACGCGTTCGTCGACCGCTTTGATAACGCAACCGCACTTAAACTCTACGAATACCTACGCTTTATCGCCGGCTTTGGTTTGGCAGGAGAATTAGGTGCGGGAATTACCCTCGTTTCGGAACTTATGCCGATTGAAAAACGCGGGTATGGCACGATGATTGTTGCGGGCTTTGGAATTTTAGGGGCAGTCGTTGCGACACTCATCGGTGATGTGTTTAAATGGCAAACAGCGTACATTATTGGAAGCGTGATGGGTTTTTTACTCCTTATTTTCCGTATTGGCGTTTACGAATCGGGAATGTACGAAAAAACTGCTACACAAAATGTTGCGCGGGGCAACTTTTTTTATCTTTTTACTTCCCGCGAGCGTTTTATGCGCTACCTGCGCTCAATTCTTATTGGTGTTCCGCTCTGGTTTGCCGTAGGCATTCTTGTAATTTTTTCTAGAGAGTTTGGCACTGCGTTGGGGGCAACGTTTACTGTTAATCCAGGCCACGCGATTGGGTTTATGTACGCAGGGCTTTCTGTGGGAGATTTTTTAACGGGGTACATCAGCCAACGTATTGGGTCGCGCCGTAAAGTCGTACTTGCATGCCAGATACTTAATATCGGCGCTCTTCTACTCTACCTCTTCTCGCGTGGTTTTGGCCCTGTGTACTTTTACACACTATGTGTTTTTTTAGGACTTATTAACGGATACTGGGCAGTTTTTGTAACTATTGGTGCAGAACAATTTGGAACAAATTTACGCGCCACTGTTGCGACAACGGTTCCCAATTTTGTGCGTGGCTCGGTTCCTTTGCTAACAACAGCGTTTTTGTTTTTTGATCAAAAGGTTTTTGGTGTTGCGCTTGTCAACAGTGCAGAAGGCATGGTGCCCGCTGCGCTCATTGTTGGCGGCGGTGCACTCCTTTTAGGGATTTGGGCGACGCTTACAATTCCCGAAACTCATGGAAAGGATTTAAACTACATTGAAAGTTAATGCGGTACAATACGCAAAAACTTTCGCTTACCTGCACGTAAGATAAAGCCTTCGCGGATAGGCATTTTAAAATCAGTAAGAACTTCTTCGTTACCGCTTTCATCCACGCGATAAATGGAATTTTGCTCAACCATGCGCCGCGCCTCTGAATTTGATTGTGCAAGTTTCGCTTCTTTAAGAAGTAAAGCAAGTTCTGTTCCCGGAATAAAGCTGAAGCTTGGAATATCGTGGGGCAAACCACGTTCTTTGGGATTGTGGATTTTTTCCCATTCTGCTGCTACTTCGCGTGCAACATTTTCTGAAGTAAACCGCGCAGTGATTTCAAATGCTAAATCTGCTTTTGCTTTTTTGGGATGTATTTTCCCTTCTGCAATTTCTTTTTTAATCCGCTCTAAATCTGCCGTAGATTTATCGGATAAAAGAGTATAGTAGTCGAGCATCAAACTATCCGAGATGCTCATGAGCTTACCGTAAATGTCGCCGGGAGCTTCCTTAATACCAATATAGTTTCCCAAAGACTTGGACATTTTTTTTACGCCATCAAGGCCAACCAAAAGTGGAGTCATAATAACGCATTGCGTACTTTGCCCATAAGCACTTTGTAGGTCGCGTCCCACAAGCAAGTTGAATTTTTGGTCTGTACCGCCAAGTTCCACATCACATTTTAAAGCAACCGAATCGTAACCTTGCATAAGAGGGTACATAAATTCAACAAGCGAAATGGGTTGGCCGTCGTGGTAACGTTTTGAAAAGTCATCGCGCTCAAGCATCCGAGCAACCGTATATTTTCCCGTAAGGTGTAAAATATCTTCGAGTTTAAGAGAGGAAAGCCAAGTGGAATTAAAAACAATTTCGGTCTTTTGTACATCCAAAATTTTAAATACCTGTTCTTTATACGTTTTTGCATTTTCTTCAACTTCTCTACGGGAAAGCACTTTGCGCGTTTCCGATTTTCCTGTCGGATCGCCAATCATCGCTGTGTAATCGCCGATTAAAAAAAGCACACGGTGCCCAAATTTTTGGAATTGCCGCAGTTTTTGGATAAGGACAGTATGCCCCAAGTGTAAATCTGGCGCTGTAGGGTCAAACCCTGCTTTAACGCGTAGTGGAGTTCTCGTTTCGTATGCTTTAAGAAGTTTTTTTCTAAATTCGTGTACAGGTAAAACTTCTTCTATACCACGCGTAAGTTCGGTAAATTCTTCTTCAACTTCACGCGGAAGGATTATTTCTTCTGCATTTTCTGCCACGCGCTAATATTTACGGTAGAGACTGGTTGGAAAGCAGAGAGCTTTCCTTTAGATCTTTGACGATATTTTTTTGCATCGCTTCGTTTGTTCCTCCGCCTATAGAAAGGAGGATTGCATCGCGCAACAATTTCTCCACAGCGTACTCCCGCGTGTACCCATAGCCCCCAAAAACTTGGATTGCCGCACGCGCAACAAATTCTGCCATCTGCGTGGCAGAAAGCTTTGCCGCCGCTGCCGACAATGATTCACGCGATGTCGGATTAACCCTAAGCGCTGTTTCGTACACAAGAGCACGGCTTGCCCTGTAGCGTGCGTAAGATTCTGCTATAAGTTGCTGGATTTGCCCAAAATCTGTAAGTGGTTTTCCAAACGCCTTACGCTCAGTAGATGCATAACGCACCATCTCGTCCAAAGCACGGCGTGCAATGCCAATCGACATCGCCGCTAAAGTAAGGCGTTCGATTTCCAAATTGCGCATCATGTGCGTCAAAGCACCGTTTTCTTTACCGATTAAATTTTCGGCAGGAACCTCGACATCTTCTAAAATAAGCTGGCACGTTGGAGATTGGCGCATCCCCATTTTGATCTCTTTTTTGCCAACACTAAAACCTTTTTGCGTTGCATCGACAACAAAGCTCGAGATCGCTTGGCGGTTCGTTTTATCTGTTCGTGCGTAGATAATGAAATAGCGCCCCACGTTTCCATTCGTAATCCATTGCTTAACCCCGTTAAGTATGTATTTATCCCCTTTTTTTACTGCGCTTGTCGTCATGCCCAAGACATCCGTACCTGCACCAGGTTCGGACATCGCCATACCTGCAAGCGCACTCCCATCCAAAACTGGCGGGATAAATTTTTTTCGCTGTGCGTCGTTTGCTGAATGGTAAAGATTATTGATAAACAAAACTTCATGTGCGAGGTAACTTAACGTAAACGCTGCATCGCTATAGCTAAGTTCTTCGTGTACGATTACGGATGCCGTTGCATCAAGCCCGTGCCCCCCTATATCCGACGGGATTGTAATTCCAAAAAGAGAATACTCGCTTCCCATACGGCGTAGTAGTGTCTCGTTGAGTGTTTCCTTCTCGTCAAATTCTTTCACCTGTGGTTCAAGGACACCTTTTGCAAGGTCGTGTACCAATTCGCGCAACGCTTTATGGTTTTCTGTGGGGTTAAAAAGGTCGAAAGAGCTCATACGGATGCTTTTTTGGAATTTGCCGTCGCGTAAAGAGCTTAGGGAAGAACTCTATTGATTGACGCCGCGTTTTCCACGTTAAGGTTCTCCCATGGCGGCTAAAAAACAGCCAACGGGGACCTCTTTGCCGGCGGATTTAACCTTCGAGAAAGCTTTACTCGAGCTTGAAGAACTCACAGAAAAACTCGAAACGGGCAAAGAATCTCTTGAAGTATCGATGCAACTTTACGAATACGGATTACAACTCAAAGAATTCTGTGAACAAAAGCTTAAAGAAGCAGAAGGCAAATGGCTTATCTTAAAAAAGAAAAAAGATGGCACTGTAATTGCAGAAAATATGGGTAATGAAAAAATCCCAGAACAAAACGAGTTGCAAGGGCAAATGTTTTGAAAGACGGCATCCAATCTGCAATTGTCGACACATTTCGCGCTGCAGAAAGCTCGCTTGCACAAAATTTGGAAAATCCAAATTTTACCCAACAGGTAATGCACGCAGCCGAAATTTTGGCAGAATCCAAAAACAGGATCCTTACCTGCGGTATGGGGAAATCGGGGCTTATTGCGCGTAAAGTCGCTGCGACGCTTACGTCGACGGGGTCCCCCGCAGTCTTCTTACACCCTGCAGACGCCCTCCACGGCGATATTGGAAACTTGCAGTCTAAAGAGGTGGTGCTTGCTTTTTCTAATTCTGGTGAAACTCGCGAAATTGTCGAATTACTCCCCCACATAAAGCGCCTTCAAGGTAAGCTCATCGCAGTCTCTCAAAAAGCGGAAAGCACACTGGCGACCTCTGCAGATAGCGCGATTACGTATTCGATTACCCGCGAGGGATGTCCCCTCGAACTTGCGCCAATGGCGTCGACGACAATATCTTTAGTAATTGGCGATGCGATTGCAACCGCGCTCATCAAGCTCAAAAAATTTCGGCGCGAAGATTTTGGAAAATTCCATCCTTCAGGAACGCTTGGAAGAAAGCTTTTAACGCGGGTAAAAGACGTAATGCAACCTGCCGAGAAGATTTTGCTTACGCGTGACACTCCCTTTAGTGAAATACTCCCCAGTATGATTTCTGCAAACTTGGGCGCGGTGATTATTGTGGGCAGCAAAGGCCACGTGCGTGGTATACTCACCGACGGAGACATCAAACGCTCTTTGGAGCAATTTAAAAAAACTCCCGTTGAGCTTTTCTCCTCGACCGCCGTACAAATTATGACACCTAATCCGACAACTATACACGACTCTGCGTTAGTCGACGAGGCGTTTGCACTCATGCAAGAGAAAAAGACGTATACTCTGCCCGTTGTCAACACAGCCAAAAAGCCTATCGGAATTGTTCGGATGCACGATTTAATGGTAGGCGGTTAAAATGCGCGAAATACAAAAAAACAAAGCGACCCGAGCTGTCGAAAAGTTACAGCGTGACCGTATCGTTATCTTTCGTATAAACGCGTTAACGCGTATTGGCCGCGAAGAGCTGATGACTATTTTTACACAGCTATTTACCGAATTTGGGTTTAACCCCGCGATGCTCTTTAACCTTTATTCTGCGGTAGTCGAAATTATTTTTAACGCAATTAAGGCGAACGCAAAACATGTTTTTTTTAAGTCTGAAGTTAAAACAAAACTGATACGCCAAAAATTTGAAAATATCGACGAACTTTTACAAATTATTTTTCAAGAAGAAGCGTTGCGCGACTTTATGGCACGGCATATTGTCGCAGACAAATTGAAAAAGCGCGTTAATACTGTCTTGCAAATTGATGATAAAAAACGTACGGGACGTATTAACCTACTTTCCAAAAAAGACTTGGAACTATTATACGAATTTAAAAGGCTTCTCGAAGAGGAAGAAGTACTCATCCACTTTACTATCGCACTAACCGAAGACCGGATTACTTTTAACGTCGTTAACGACACCCCCATCCTCGCCAAAGATATGGCGCGTATCGAACAAAGCCGATCAATACATAAAGCGCTTTTTACCGAAGGACGCTCAACCGACTATTTTGGTCCAGACTATCTGGACGTCACAGAATCTGCGGGGTTTGGTATCGCCATGGCAGACGAAATCTATTACGAAATGGGTCTTGACCCACTAAAATATTTTACTATCTCTGCCTCAAATTCATCCACGCATGCGGTAATGTATTTTCCACGCGAAAAAGTGCAGCTTTAAAAATTATTTTTTGGTATCGCCTACGTTCTTTTCTAAAAACGCAGCAGCTTCTTGTATTTGTACGCTTACAGCCTCGGGATTTGTCGAACCATACCCTTGCCGGCGTGAAATAGACGCCTGTGCAGAAAAGAAATCCTGCGGAAAGTTTAAAGGATAACCAGCTACTTTTTCCCATTCTTTTTCGCTTAAAGTTTCAAGCCTTTTGTGGTGTGCTTCAGCAAATTTTACAGCAGACCCAGCAACTCTGTGTGCGTCTCGAAAGGGAATATTTTTTTCACGCACCAGATAATCTGCCACATCGGTTGCCAAAGCGAAAGCACGGGAAAGGTTTTCAAGTAAACGTTCTTCGTTAAAATGGATATGGTTTAAAATTTCAAGCATTCCCAAAAGTCCTTGCCGGACTTGTTTTATCGAATCAAAGAGGTACACTTTGTCTTCTTGGAGGTCGCGGTTGTACGTTAAAGGAAGCCCCTTGAGGTTTGTGATAAGCGCCTGCATATTTCCGTTTACCCGCCCTGCTTTACCGCGCAAAAGTTCCGCTATATCTGGATTTTTTTTCTGTGGCATAATTGAAGAACCCGTAGTGACCGCATCCCCCAAAGTAACATATCCAAACTCGGTTGAGTTATAAATAACTATATCTTCGCAAAAACGCGAGATATGCAAAAAAAGCCTAAGCGCACAAAAATGGTAATTGAGCTGATAGTCTCTGTTAGCGACAGCATCCATACTATTAGGGTATGGCGCATCGAACGCCAGATCATGCGCGGTTTTCTCTCTGTCGATGGGATAGTTTGCTCCTCCCAATGCTGCCGCGCCTAATGGAGAAAACCGCACAGATTCGTATACAAAATCGAGTGTTTCAAGGTCACGCGCAAACTGCCAAAAATATGCCAGTAAATAATGGCTTAACAAAACTGGTTGGGCAATTTGTAAATGCGTATACCCAATCCAAATTTTGCCGACTTCTTTTTGTGCAAGCGACAAAATTTTTTGGAGGAGTGCAGTTAAATCTTTTCGGTGCTCTTCGAGCGCTTTGCGCGTAAAAAGGTGTGTATCTACCGCGACTTGATCGTTTCTGGATCTTCCTGTATGGAGTTTTTTTCCTCTTTCACCAATAAGCTCTATAAGCCGTGACTCCACGTGCATGTGGATATCTTCGAGTACGGATGAAAATTCCATTTTCCCAGAAGCTATCTCGCTTTCGATTTGGTTTAATCCTTTTTCTATCGCAGAAAAATCTTCGGATGAAATTACTCCTACAGAGCAGAGCATTTTTGCATGCGCTAATGAAGCACGTATATCTACTTTGTACAGTGCGTGGTCGTACGAAATTGATTCAGAAATTTCTTCAGTAATTTTTGAAGGCGCCTTCTCAAAACGGCCATGCCATAATTTTTCTGCCATAACTTTTTTAAAAGGTATGCTCTATACAGTTTACTACAATGCTAACTTCCCTAAATCGCGCTCGCGTAAATACTGAGGGTATAATTCGTAAAGCGGCTCCAAAAGCGGTAAAAGACGCATCGCACGCGCTAGGTTCCCTTTGGGGAGCACTTCTTTACGCGCAAGGGCTTGCATCAAATTTACTTGCCCATGCCAAAAATAGTGTGACATATCCGCCGAAAGCGTAAATTCAACTTCGGGGTTAAACGCACGTGCGGCTTCTCCGCGCAAAATTTGTTTAGATTTATCGTCGGTTGAACCGTCAAGAGCAATCGACGCATCGGGTGAGGTATAGTTAAAACGGATTTTGAGTTTTGAATCTTTAAGTGGCGCAAAAAGTTTTGGGTCTGCCTGCACCTTTAAAAAATAAGTTCCCAAAATATCGTAAAGCGCAGTGTCGTCTTTAAAAATTCCTTTCAGTTTTTTTGCTGTGCCTTGTGTCCGTGCCGCTTTAAGTTCCGATTTGGAAACGGCGACTGGCTTTAAATTTTGTGCATACGCTTCTTGCAAAATGTCACGTACTGCATTTTCTGTTACAGGTTCGGGGTTGTTGAGCATCGCCGCGTCGTCGAGCGCTGTACGCACAAGCTGGTCTATTTTTTTAAAGCCGTCTTTTATCCCCGCATCGCGCAAATTAAGCGGATGTCCACAAAGTGCATTTAGTTTTTGGTTTAGCATCCAAAGTTTTTGTGCAAGCGATTCGGCGCGGCGTTTTACAAGCCAATCGTCGACGAGGGATAGTTGCGAAACTACTTGGTTAATTGTAAAATTATCAAATTGTGCAACTATCCTATTGATCTCTTGCACGGGATAAAAACCGCTATCTCCAAAAATCTGTGCAATGCGTGCGTAACGCGCCGCGCTCGATTCCATGTTATGCTTTATACTAAAGGGTAAAATTATACTGTTTGCAAGCCCGTGCGGTATATGGTAAACTCCGCCTAAAGCATGGCTAATCCCGTGGACAATCCCCACTCCGCCGTGGTTAAACGCAACCCCTGCAAGAAAAGACGCCGTGAGCATTGCCCCACGTGCGTTTAAATCGTTGGGTACTGCAACAGCTTGCAGAATATTTTGTGTAATAAGTTCTATTGTATAAAGCGAAAGTGCATCTGAAACAGGGTTTTGGTTAGAACCTACATAGCTTTCAATTGCATGCGTAAGCGCATCCATTCCCGTAGCTGCGGTGACTTTACTCGGCATTGTTTGCGTCATCTCGGGGTCGAGTATAGCCACATCGGGCAAGAAGGCATCTTCTGCAAAAGGCAACTTTACAGAGTTCGCATCGTCGGAGATAACCGCAAACTGCGTGGCTTCTGAGCCTGTCCCCGACGTGGTAGGGATTGCAATACTGGGTAAAAGCCTATCTTTGATAAGCTGTGCCCCCATGTGCTTTTCCAGTGGGCCTCCTTTTACCATAAGTAGGTTGATAACCTTCGCCGAATCGATTACAGAACCGCCGCCTAAGGCGATAAGCATATCGCATTTATTTTTAACACCTAAATCTGCAGCCTCGGTAACTACTTTTATCTCGCTATTGGGTGGAACATCGTCGTAAGTTGCAACGATTGCAATCGAGGAACCTTTTAATCCATCGATTACTTTTTTCGCAAGCCCTGCCTTAACGATTGTTTTATCGGTTACAAGGAGCGCCCGCTTGCCGGGAAAATCCGCAAGTTCCTCGCCAAGCCTTGAAGCCATGCCAATGCCGTAGCGTACTTTTGTGGGCAGTGAAAACTGGTAATAATCGGGTAGCATGGGGTAGTCTTGGCGGTGGAGAGTCGGCGGCAACCAAAGTTGTATTTTGTGGGTTTCCCCCTGTCTAAAAATAAAATTATTACGCGTGCCTTTAAGAAAGCCTCCAACCTCTCCTTTGAGATTCCAAGACCATGAAATTTTACAAAAAGATTCGCGCTGGCATCGCATAAAACTTGCTATTGCTCGTTTTTTTTTACGCCGCATCGGGTTTACGCACGATGCAACCGATATGCTACGCTCGGCAATGAAGCTTGGTAATCCGACAAAGGCACAATGGCCACAGGAAACAATCCCTATGAATGCGCGAGTTTTTGCCTCTGGTTTTTGGAACTATAGTTTTTTTCAATTTAATAGAAAATTTCTGCCACCGTACTGGGCTGAAAAACAATACAACCCAGCTTCGCGTTCTTTTTTGCCGCGCTCGCACAATGTTTTATCGATTAATCAAACGCACCGCAACTGGATTGGAATCGGCTTTCCGGGACGCTCTCTCGAAGCTTCTGTTGATATGGCAGGAAGCATTATGGTATACCCAGGTTCTTACACCGTCGAGTTTGCAACGCTCGAGAACGAACGGGTGCTTCGCCCACAAAGCGATGAAAAAAATGTTGAGATAAATCTTAAATCTTCCTACCAAATCGAATGCAAGTGGCAGGGGATTACAATTACTTACACTGCCACAGAGTGCGGCATTGAATTTCAAGCAAAAGGAAACAAACCCCTCCTTTTTTCTGTACGCCCCTTTAATTTTGAAGGTCCTGCGCTCATTTACAAACTCCATTACAACGAAAAAAAAATGCACTTAACAGGCGATGTAGATTTCACCTTTAACGCTGCTCCGTCGCGGTTCCTCTTATCCAATAGGCAATCGGGGGATGCGCTCCGTCGCATTGCTGCACAAATGCGAAACCCACAGGAAGGCGACTTAGAAGTTAGCGACATAAAGGACACCACGGGACTAAGCACCGCGTCGTTCTTTTTTGACAAAGCCGACACATTGAGCGGACACATCGAAGACCACCAAGGCGATATTTTGCCCAATGCATTCCAAATGAAAAGCGCCGCTGAAATTGTGGATGTATTTTTTGGTAAAACTTTAAACGCGCACCTTTACAAAGACTACGGAACTTGGCTACGCCATGCAAAAGAACACCTGATTGCGCTTTGGGATTTTGATTCGATAAAGCCCGGTTCTTATACATACCACCATTTTTGGATACGCGATGCAGTAATAATGATGTACGCACTGTTGCTTTTAGGCGCACACAAGGCGGTAAAGCCTATTATCGAACGTTTCACAAACATGGTAAAGCCTTCTGGGCTTTTTGCCTCGCAAAGCGGCGAGTGGGATGCAAACGGGCAAGCGCTCTGGATTTTAGCTAAATACACTACCTACACGCACGACACATCTATAGTAGATAAAATGCAGAAACAAATTGGTCGCATGCTTGGCTGGTTTGAGAGAACTCTTACCGACAACTGCGGGGTTTTGCCTCCAGGATTTTCTGCCGAACATTTAGGTCCCGCCGATTGGTACCTCTGGGATAATTTTTGGGCGTTGGGAGGTCTTAAAGAAATTCTTCCTTACATCCAAAATACCGAACTCAACGTGCGTGCCCAAAATCTCTACACCTCTTTGGTCGAAAATTTAAAATGCTACCTTGAAGCGTATGCATATTTTCCCGCCGCACTTGGCCGTACTAAAGATGCAGGGATGATTGGTTCCGTAATTGTTGGATACCCCCTCGAGTTAAGCGAATTTTGTGATGAAAGATTTTTACGCACGCTTTCGATTATCCACGAAAATTATTTCTTTAACGGCTGTTTTTTTCAAGAAAACATCCATTCAGGATTAAACCCTTATTTAACATTGCAAATGGCGGAAAGCTATCTTTATATAGGAAAAACTTCACAGGCACGAAAAATCTTGCGTACAATCAAAGACCGCGCTCAAAAGGCATACACTTACCCCGAAGCGATAAATATACGCACACGTGGCGGTTGTATGGGAGATGGTTTCCACGGTTGGGCATCTGCGGAGGCAATAATTATTATCCGCAATTTAATTGTGCGCGAAGTAACCCTACAAGACAAAAAGCGTGCGCTTATTTGGCTTTCGGGTTTTAGGAATAAGTGGCTTGAAGCGGGCGCTTCTGTAGAAAATATCTACACACCGCATTCAACAGCGTCGCTTCGCCTCAAAGATAAAGTACTACATTTATCAAACATTTCCAAAGAAGAAACACATATTTTTTCGCTTCCCGTTGGTTATGACGCGTATTACGAAAAAACAAACACACCTCTACAAAAAATTCCTCCCTCACATATTTTACTCCACTTGAGCGACGAGCGAACATACTACCTTCTTGACAAACACGACGGGGATGTACGCCTCAAGCTTGTACAACGTAAATGTCTTTAACGCTTTATACTGCTGAACTAAAGTCAAAAAGTGCAGCGATAAACCTTGCGTTCGAGGATGAATTCTTGCGCCGAAAAATTACACCGCAAACAATGTATTTATTTTTCTACGAAAATTTTTCATCTTTAGTTTTGGGAAAATCTCTCGAAATTGAAAATGAAATTTACACCACAAAAAAACATCCCCCTGTATACCGCCGTATTTCAGGCGGGGGGTCTGTACTCCACACGGTAGGCAACCTTAATTTTAGTTTATTTTTATCCCTGTCGGATTTTCCAGAAATGTTTAATGTCTCTTACTCTTATGAAAAAATTTTAGACGCAGTAAAATATTTTTTAGGAAAAAATATTTCGCGCAAAGGTTACTCAGACCTTGCTTTTTTCACAAAAGGGGAAATGCGAAAATTCTCTGGAAACGCGCAGTGCCGTAAGCGTGGGCTCATTATGCACCATGGTACATTGCTCTATTCAAAGCGTGCAGTGCGCGAAATACCGTACTACCTACGCCCTCCACCTAAAGAACCTAAGTACCGTGAGGGACGTACGCACAAAGGTTTTATGGCGCACACCCTTCCCTGCTATACGCGCACAACCTTAATGCGTTACGTACGCTTAGGAATTGCCCAAAGTTTCGGGGCAACCCTTCGCTCTTTAAAGATAGAAGACACAACTTTCATTACGCCTTTTCAAACGGAATCCGTTTCAAGATAAGACGTCCATGACACGCCACGAAAGACTCGAAGCACTTTTACGCGAGCGTTTCCCCAACGCAAGTTTTACTTTATTCAACGACTCTGCGCACCACGCAGACCACTCAGAAGTTTTGGCGCACGAAAGCCCAACAAGCAACACACCCGAAGGCGCACGCGAGCATGCGGCAACATACGGCGCCACCCGCAAAGGACAAACCCACTTCCGTTTGCATATTAGCGACGCAAATTTTAAGGGGAAATCGCGTATTGAGGTTCATCGTGAAATTTTTGCGGCAATAAAACCCGAGACCGACGCAGGACTACACTCTTTTGTAATTGAGCGTTTTAACGCCCTATAAATGCAAAAAAACGCAGTCGCGCTTTTAGGTGCTGGCCTTTTGCAGCAGCCTTTTCTGCAAGAAGCGAAAGATAGAGGACTTTACACAATTGCTCTCGACCAAAACCCTGAGGCGATTGCTGCAAAAGATGCAGATATTTTTTTAACTGTACAAATCTCCGATGGTGAAAAAGTTCTTTCGGCGCTAGTCCCTTATCGTGAAAGGCTAAAATTTGTCGCAACTGTCGCCACCGATTTTACGCATATAGTAGGTTATATAAACGACGCTTTAAAGCTTACGGGGCCAAACTTTGCGCAAGGAAAAATTCTTACCCATAAAGGCGAAATGCGCAATTTTTGCAAAACAAATGGCTTTCTATGCCCGCCTTTTATTGTAACGCAAAAAAAAGAAGATGCAGAAACTTGGGCAAAAGAAAACCCTTCTGAAAAAGGGTATGTTATAAAACCTGCACAAAATATGGGCGCACGAGGCGTCATGTATTTAAAAAGGGCGGATGAACTCGCTTTTGCTTTTGAATTTGCCTCTACTAAAGATAAAAAAAATGAAATTATTCTGGAGCATTTTATCGAGGCAAGAGAAATTTCTGTCGATGCGCTTTCTTTTGAAGGAAAAGTTTTTTTGACGGGAGTCGCAGATCGCATTATTGAAATTAAAGACCGCCATTTTTTTATTGAAACAGGACATACTCTTCCTGGAAATTTCTCTTCAAAAGAATACACTCTTATACAAAATACAATGCAGCGTTACGCAGACGCGCTTTCTTCTCTGTCCAATAAACCGTACCATGGCGCCCTCAAGGGAGATTTACGCCTTACACCTCAAGGTGAACTCTTTATCGGAGAAATTGCCGGTAGACTTTCAGGAGGGTTTATGAGCACACACACCTACCCCGCTGCGCATAAAAAAAATTTAATGCAGATGTTTATCCGCCTAATGCAGCACGACGCATCGGTAATCCTTCCTTATGCAGAGTCGATACAAACAAAGGCTTTTGCAATTGAGCGCTCTATGTACGCTACCGCAGGAGAGTTGTGCAACCTTAAAAGCGCGGAAGAAATACAACAACTCGAAAATGAATTTCGGCCACAAGGTTTAATCCGAATTTTTAAAAACTACCAAAATGGCGACACCGTCTCAAACCTGCAAAACAACGTGGGTAAAGTCTACCACACAGTAATCCAAAGCGACACTTTAAGTAGCGCAGAAAATTTGTACGAAAGCGTAAAGGAGCGCCTAAAATTTACGACAAAAATTCCAGAATATAACTGGCGCAAAATGTCCAAAGCTTCACGCACAAAATGGAATAATGCGTTTTGTTGGGTATGCAAGGTTTGCGACGGTGTTTATTGCGCCTCAAGCGTTCCCGGGATGGGGGGCCCTGGCCTCATGGATAGTTTTCAAGACAACATTAATGCCCTGCAAGAATACAAAATTGCTCCCAGTTACATCCACCAAATACCTCCTGAAAAAGAAATCGACATTTCATTCCAGCTTTTCCATAGTAAAGCCCTTACATTTTCGGCGCCTATCTTGTCCGCTCCCATCACAGGAAGCGTTACCAACATGGGAGGCTCCATTACCGAATACGATTATGCAATGGAAACAGGTTCTGCGATGGTGGCTTTAAATCTTATCCCCACTTTTGGCGATGGAGCTTCACCCGACAAATATAAAATTGGCCTGCACGCCATCGAAGGCTTGGGAAAAGGTATCCCTGTCTTTAAGCCCCGCAGTAACCAAAAAGAGCTAATTTTGCGGATTAAAGACGCTGAAAAATCGGGAGCAACAGCTTGGGCAATGGATATCGACGGTGTCTCTTTTAAAACGATGGTGTTAAAAAGCGCCGAAACCCGCCATAAGTCTTTAGAAGAACTTAAAGAATTACGTTTAGCGTCATCGCTTCCTTTTATTATCAAAGGAGTGATGAACATACGCGACGCTGAAATTGCCGCTCTTGCAGGTGCATCGGCAATTGTCGTTTCAAACCATGGCGGCAGAGTACTTGATGCGCTCCCTGGAACCGCACGCGTCTTGCCACAAATTGCCGCATGGGTAAAACTCAATGCACCCAAGATGCAAGTTTTAGCAGACGGCGGCGTACGCTCAGGAGCAGATGTTTTTCGTATGCTGGCTTTGGGCGCCGAAGCAGTTCTTGTCGGAAGGCCGATCGCAATAATTGCAGTTGGGTACGGTCGGTGCGGAGTGCAGAGCCTAATCCGCTCGTATAACGAAGAGCTTAAACAAACAATGCGTGTTTTGGGAATTTCCTCCCTTAAAGGTATAAGGCCAGAACATATTACAAAATTTATCTAACGAGCATGTCCTATTGCCACACTTCGCCACAATGCCATCCATGGCGTGGCGAAGTATGCAACGTCCTATTGCCACACTTCGCCACAATGCCATCCGTGGCGTGGCGAAGTATGCAACGTCCTATTGCCACACTTCACCACAATGCCATCCATGGCGTGGCGAAGTATGCAACGTCCTATTGCCACATAAGACGATAGATTTTGCGGCTCCAGGCCTTAAACTGTAAATGTGGACGTTTGGGAAACTTTACAAAAGGAATGGTTTCGTAAAGCCCCGTCTGTACATAGTGCTGGTAGTATTGGGGAAAATACCGTGTTTCTAAGTTCATTTCATTTTGTAATGTAGATGCGACCATCCGCACAGCGCGTAATTCATCGCGGTTAAGCACAGCCAAAAGAGGCGCGTCGCATTCAAAAACCATCCCGCGTAAAACCATAATTTGGCGCCCGTTAATAACTTCTGGAGCAACGTGCGGTACAATGCGGACTTCTTCTTTTGCAACCATCGCGCTAATTATTTCGTTAAAAAAACGAGGTACCGGCGAAGACTCAACGTGCAGATAATCGAGCCCTGTAATGGTTTTTTGGTGTTTTTGGAAAAAGTGGGTCTCGGCGTAATACAAGTTTTTACACAAAGCTACACGGTTTAATTTTCCCGGTAACTTGCGCAGGATAAAAACAACCATGGCTCGAAATTTTTCGTTATCGGTATAAATCTGCTCAAGGTAATCCATGGACTAAAACCTCCATGAATTATTTTACGGGTATATGGTCAAAATCTTTGAAATTTATAAAAACGATACACCTATGCGCCAATCCGTAAAAGATAAAATATTGTTGGCTGCCCAAGAGTGCCTCAGACAGCCTGGAGCCTGTGCGCCAACTCGCGCAGCATTTAGTAAGAGGCAATTTTTTTACAAATTTTTGTACGCGGTTCGCTCAAAATTGCGAAATTTTGTACAAATTCGGGCGTCTTCGCCCTTCACAAAGCGAATTGGCACAATTCGCGGGGGAATTTGTGTAAAATAGCGTACAAAAATTTGTAAAAAAATTGCTTCAGCGAGTTGGCGCACAGGCTCCCTGGTGTAAAAAGTGTTTTTATGCCGCTGGAGCAGGAGAAGTTTTGCAACTTTTAATCGCCTCTTCTCTTGTTTTCTTTGCAGCTTTCAAAGTTTCCGCCGCACCCTTTACGCATTCCTGACGCTCTTTACCTTTTTTTGTTGCGCGGCATTCTTTAACTGTACTTTTATGCGCTTCCCGTGCGTTTTTAAACGCATCGTTTGCGCTTTTACGGCAATCTTTTTCTGCTTGGCTCATTTTTGCTGAAAGTCCTGTTGCAACAAACATAAGCGCGACAACTATCATTGAAATTTTTTTCATCTTGGTTTTCTCCTATGCGTTGGGTTAGCTAATAAATCGTTTAAACGACGGTTAGCTGCAGATAGCCTATTTAACCGCTCGCACGGTATTGGACACTCCACAATCCAGCGCTATATAGAAAAGACGTGTAACAAATGCTTCTACGGACTAAATTTTTAGCCTACGAAGCATACTGCACAGCTTCCGCCTCGTAAACCTGCAAACCATCTAAAATTTCTGGGTATTCCCTTCGGAAAGCGTCGATGATTGCATTTGTCAAAAGCGTCCGCGCCTCGCGGGAAACAGGAAAAAACACATCTGCATAGTCGCCGTTTCTTAAGCGGTACGACGGCATACCGATAAAAACGCCCTTTTTTCCCTTTACAAGGCGTAGGTTTTTAACCACAAACGCATCTGATAGTGTAACGTGTGCATAGCCCAAGGTATTCTTGTTTTCCTCTTGTGGAAAAACTTGAATCCGTGTTATTCGTACGTGCTCCATACTCCTCCTTAAAATTCCACTTTAGGTATCTTAACGGATATACCCAAAGTGGAGCGCCAAGAGCCACTGTGCCATATAGTATGTAATGGACACCGCTGCCTGAACATACCATATTGGACGAACGAATTTGTGAAATCCCAACAAAAAATCTGAAAAACAGAAAAAAAATGCGCCAATAACCGCTGCCGATTGTATTGGGTTGTGCATAGAACTCAATAGAAAAAGGCCAGAAACAACGGTATAAACAAAAACTGGAAGGATATATTTTTTTTGTCGCGTTTTGACTAAATGACGCACCAAATAGTAAACCAAAAGCAATACTCCCAAAAAAATTGCGAGGCTTATTGGAATGTCCTGGTACCATCCCCCTCCTTCTCGGTTAAACGCAAAAATGTAAAAGATATGCCCAAAGAGAAAACTCAAAAGTCCCGCAACAAACCCACGGGGGTGCAACAAAAGAATATCTCCCGCTAATCCAAAAGAAATTGCGGCAAACCAATACGTCTCGATACGCGTTGTAGAGGCGAAAGCGTTTACGATAATAAAAATAACGGGCAGCGGTTTAGCAAAAATATACGCACGGCGCCAAAAGAGCTTTGTGAGCACAGCAAGAACAACAAGAGATACAAAAATTAACATACGTAATTCCATAATTATTTTACTCTCTCACTCGAAATTTTGAATGTTGTTACTTTTTTAGCGTCTTTACCGTCTGCCCAAATAACCGTTAGGGACTCGGTGCCTTCGGGGATAAAATCAAAGGGAAGAATTTGCGAGCCCGCTTCGCCATCTTGTAACGAAATTGTTTCAAAAGGAGAAAACGATTGGAACGCAAACGAATCTTTAGGAGTTTCTTTGCCGCGTTTTGTAATCTGTGAAGCATAAAAGACTTTATATTCGTAACGGTTATACGCGACAGATGTAAAGCGTTCGTTATACTTTTTTTCCGAAACAGCTTTAAACTTTCTTCCGTGAGTATCTTGAAAAATAATTTGTGAAGGATTTATATTCCACGCCGTTAAACCATTATTTGAAAAATCAAATTGTACAAATGTAAGAGGTGGTAAACGTGTACTCTTTGTTGCCGGTTTAAGCTTATAGAGTTCAGCGGTATTTTCAAGAGAAGAAGAATCGGGAAAAGAAAGTTTTAAAAGCTGCGGCTCTTTTGAAAGTATAACCTCTCCTTTTTCCGCGGGGAGAAGTAAGCCATTTTCTCCAATAGTGTAAACTCGTGTTTGCAACTGATTTTCCGCACAGCTAAATAGCAAAGCAAAAAGCAAAAAGAACCCCAAACGGCGCACGTACTCTCGTTGTATTTTTGCGGGCGGCGGCAACACTTTTTATAGAAACCGTTGACGGCGTCTCTACCAATTTGTGGCGTAACCTTATGAGAGTTATCCGCTTCACCATTTATGCCTTAGCTTCGTTTGCACTCTATGCGGAAACAAGCACGGATTACCGTATAAGACGGGCAACCGAGGTAAGCGAAGAAAGCGCTAGCCGCCAAGAAAATGCAATCCGCGAATGTGCAGTCAGCAAAATACAAAAATGTATTTTCCCTATTATTGCGCAACTTAAGAAAGAAGGGAAAGAAAACGCCGTCCTGCGCCGTGAAAGCGCAAACGCTCTGGGCAGGCTCCGCGCCATTGAAGCGCGTGAACCTCTTTTGCAGATGCTTTCTAAAGAAGAAGATGTGTATGCAAAAGGCGCTATGATTGGCGCTTTAGGGCTTATTGGTAACAAGGCGGATGTAAAGACGTTATCTGCTTATGCTACTGACAAAAGCGATTATATCCGCCGGCGTACTGCGCGTGCATTTTACGATATCGACGATAAAGATGCCTCTGTACAAGCGGCAAACCTTGCTAAACAAGAAAAAGACGATCTTATACGGGCAGAACTCTTGGGCGCAGCGCTACGCCATAACGGGGCGAATGTAGAAAATATTTCCCTTCTTACCAAAATACTCTATAGCGCAGACCGCGCTGCTCGCATGCGTACAGCTGAAATTTTGGGAGACTCTAAAAATAAAGAAGCCCTAGCCGATTTAGAACGCGCTATGGAAATAGAATTAGATAAAGACGTACGAATTGTACTGCGCCGCGCAATCCATGACACCATAATGGGGTATTGAATAATTATAGCAATTTATTGATCTTCTTTCACACCCAGTTTTTGTTTAAGATACTTTCCTGTTGATTTACTCTTCATGACAGAGCTTTCCATATAACCAAATTTTGTGCGTAGCTTGGCCTCAAAGTTTTTAACGTGTTCTTCTTGGCGCTTAATATCGCGGTCTATTTGTTTGCTGCGTTCAGAATTGGATTTAATTTGCTCGGTAATAAGGCCACGGGTAAAGCGAGTAAACGGCTCTAAAAACTTTTCCGTTACGTAGGCATACCCATTATCCAAACGCAAATCGCCGTTAATATCGCTTGCGAAAAGTTCTTTTACCGCACGCGGCGATTCGGCGAACGCTTGCGACAGTTTTGCCTCGTCTACCTGTAAATAGCCTTTAATGACTTCCTCTCTGTCGGCACCTATAGGGCCAGTCGATATTCCAATTTGTGCCAAAGTACGAAAATGGGGTTCTCGCAACGTCGGATACGCGTTCGACGTATGCATCCTAAGCCCATTGACAAGCTGGCGGATTGTTGCATTTGTTGCCAATACCCCTGATTCTTTTCGCATCTCTTGGTATCTTCCCGCTTCTTTAACACGGGCTACTTTAGCGTTCTCGTCGGCAAATTGCAAAAGTTCGTTGTATGCTTTTACAAAGCTTACAACCTGCTTTTGCGCAGTCTCGTTATCGTTTAAAATTTCGGTTTGTACGTTATCTGTAGAGGCGCGTAAAAGGTTCAACGAAACACCTTCGATAATATCCGATAAATTTCGGTTTGTTTTACGGGTAATACGCACACCGTCAATTTTGAGTTCTGCGTTTTGCGCTGCCCGAATCAAGTTTGGAAAAACTTTTCTCTGCTCTGCTTCGTGCGGAGTTTGGGATTTCTCTTCATTTGTTGGGTCAATTTTAGGTTGTGGTTTCACCATGTACGTCAGCGCCATCGGTTCAAAAAGGACATCCGCGCCGAGAGAATAAAAATCGACAGAATTTAACCCAGCTTCAACCGCGAAATCTTGTTTACCAGATTTTCCTTTAAGTGAAATTTTCTTTTCGCTTCCATTTTCAAAGCGCAATACCACACCGTAGTCACTATCTTTAAGTATTTCCTTCCGGCGTGTCCGCGTGATATTATACGTCTCAAGTTCAATTCCCTTAATATTAAGATTATCGCGTGCCCCATCGTTCAAACTTTCAGGCGCATCATCGTTTGCCTCTGCGCCCTGGGGAGGCATTGCAGATAACGAAATTTTTGTTAAACGCTTATTTGCTACGCTTAACTGCCCTGCCAAAAATTTATACCGGCTTGTAGAATTTTCCGGAACAGTCATTGACTTCTTGTCCTCGCTAAGTTGAGGAGGAGCTCCTACTGCTGTCTCTAATTGCGCTGGATTGACTGCCCAAAGCTCAATTTCCTCCGTTTCTTTTTCGTCTTTTTTTGGAGCCTCTTTTTTGTCTGGTTTTGCTTTTTCTTTTTTATCTGTATTGGGTAACGCCACGCCGCTAATGAGCCCTAATGATTTTAAAAGGCCGTCAGGGTCTTCAATTTTAAGTAGTGCGTTTTCCCCTTCTTCGATGCTGTCGACAACAAGTATCGATTCATTCTCTTTTACCTGCACAATACTTGTATTTATTTGTTTACCATGGTATTTTTGGAGGTGTTCGCGCAGGGCAGATAGCGTGCCTCCTGTAAAATTTGAACTGGTGTCGCCGATTTTTATTCGTGCAGCGGGAAGCTTTTTACCCGTTTCAAGTGGGCTTGTTGCAATGCTCAATTTCGACGCAAGTTGCAAGACATTAACGGTATGTGTTGAAAGGGGTGCGTTTTTACGTACACTCCCGTCTAAAATTCCAGGAGGTTCTGCTTTAAGCCTTTTTTGTTCAAAAGCTGCCTCAAAGGAGGTCATTGCATGGAGGGCATCTTGGAGGGTTTTTGTGCGTTTACGTAATTCGTTCAACGCCTTGTTTGTATCGGAAAGTTCGCGCTTGTTATTTTCTAAGCGGGTAATTGGCGCCCTTTCAACTTCGACAAGTTTACGTACAATATCTTTGGTGTCAATTCCCGATGCGAGACCGGACATTTGAGGCGCTGGCATGTCTTTTTTCCCTATTCTTTACTTCGACGCAAATTGAAAAAGGCTAAAGCCATTTTCAATTTGCCAAAAGTAGGCATAAACTTAAAGTATAGCGGCGCTCAAGAAAGCTTCTTGCCGCACCGCATACTATGTTAGGCAACTATAATTTATGCCAAGTTTGTGTACGGCCAATAAGAGAAAAACCAATAAAGCCACGTACCTTTAAAAGATTACCTTCGCGCTTTATTTTACACTTATAGATTTTTCCGTTATTAGGATCCATAATGTGACCACCTTTCCACTCACCGTCATCTTGCTTTAATCCCCAGATAATAGTAAGGCCAATAATCTTTTTATTTTTCGATTCACCCGTGCATTTCGTGCACAATGGATCTGCCTCTTCGTTAGGGCCACGGTTTAAGAGTTTTGTAATTTTACCGTACGCAACTCCGTTATGCACCCAAATATTGACATGCGATTTGGCTTTTCCTGTTTCGTCGTCGATTGTCTTCCAAACGCCAGTAATATCTTCTGCCAATATTCCCGACGTCGCAAAAGTAATCGCGACAAGCGCTAAAAAAATTTTCTTCATGCTTCCTCCAAAAATATGCAATTACGGGATTTTTAACATTTTTGCTATAAATCCGTACCGCAAGTATATAGCAGCGCCCCTCTACCCGCCGCGACGGTCAAGCATTATTGAGGGCATCCAACGCTATTTTCCAACATGGAATAAGCTCTTCTTTTTTAACACGTTCTTTTTCGGCCTGAAACGAAAGTAAATAATCAGCAATACCGCGTGAATCATCCTTGGGCCGCCCTACCCCAATGCGGATACGGTGGAAATCTCCCGTTCCTAAATTTGCCATGATGCTACGCAACCCATTATGCCCTTTGTGGCCACCGCCGAATTTGTAGCGCACACCGTTGGGGCTAAGCTCTACTTCGTCATGGAGTACTACCATTTGGTTTGGCTTTATAGAGAATTTTTTTAGCGCATTGCTTACGCTTGTGCCAGAAAGATTCATGAATGTGTGGGGTTTAAGTAAATAAAACTGGTATCCATTTTCGGCAACTTCCGCAATTTCTCCTTGGAGCGGTTTACTCACGCGGTATTTTGCATCGGGAAAAAGGAGATCCAAGGCCATCTCTCCAGCGTTATGCCGTGTATAGCGGTACTTCTCCCCGGGGTTCATGAGGCCAACCACTAAAATTTTTTTAGGCACAAAGAACTACGTGTATCTTAAAAACATACTGTAAATAAAGACTATGAAATCTATGCGACAACGGCAATTGGTCATTTTGTACTTGCAGTCGCCGTGCTATCCCGCACATAGGTTTGCCGGTTTCTGGAACGTTCGGGCTTTCTTTTTCTAGATTTGAACCAATGTTACAAACCTGGAAGCTTAAGGGAAGCGCGGCTCGCCCGTCCTAAACCCAACTTTGGCACGCGTAAAAGTAGGGGTACACCCCGAAGAGTAATACGTGCCTCGTGGCTTCCTTAATTATTTGCGGGTTCAATTCTGCAAATGACAACGGCGTCTCGGTACCGGCATTTCATTATATGTTCGAGACGCTCAAAGACGAAGAAATTATACGGCAGTTAAAGCGTGCTGAGCTTCAAGAAGAGCTACTCGGCAAAGACAATAGTGCGCGAAAAATAGAAGATAGCGCCGAACAAATTTTTGCTGTACTTGTTGAGCGCCACCACAGTGCATTTTCAAGGCTGATTGGCTTGCGCTATGGTTTAGACGCAGCGACGTGCGACGAAATTGTACAGGATTTTTGGCTCGAGTGCTACACAGCGCTTATCCGTTACAACCCCGACCGCCCTTTCCTTTCGTGGGCAACGACTATTTTATTCCGCACTGCGGAGAAGTTTTTGCATAAACGGCGTAAAGAAATTCAACTTTCTCCACAAAACAATTTTTTTGAGCAGCAACACGCGCACAACGAAGATATTGAAGATACTGTTTTTGAAAAAGAACAAATTGATAGCATGCTCTCCGCCATCCGTAAACTTCCTAAAGAACTAACGCTTCTTATAGAACTCCGTTTTTTCCAAAACAAAAAAATAGAAGAAATTGTCGAAGAAACAGGGCTTGCGCGTTCAACCGTTTTTCAAAAACTTAATTTAGCGTACCAGAAAATCCGCACGCAAATGGAAAAAAATAATCCTTAAATTAAAGAAAATCTTATTAAAGCAGTTTTTTATCTGCTTTTGCACGTAGCTCCTTAATTTCCTGGAGAGCCTCACGCTTAGCGACAAGAAGCACACCTTTGTCTTCTATAATAACACAGTTTTCAATACCCAAAAGAGCGACTGTCATTTTTGATTTAACAATGTTTCCTTTGGCGCGTTCGCAAATTACATTACCTTCGATAACATAATTTCCCGTTTCGTCCGCGGGGTAAATACGCGCCATTGCATCGAACGAACCTACATCGTCCCAAAGAAAATCCGCCTCAACCAGCCCTACTTTTTTTGTTTTTTCTAAAATAGCGTAGTCGATGGAAATGTTCTCCATTTTTAAAAAGGATTTTGGGAACATTTTAGGGTTTTGCGCACAATCGTCTGCAAGTTTAAGCATTGCGCTTTGGTAAATGCGCAAATCTTCGCGCATGCGTGCAATAGAAAAGATAAACATTCCCGAGTTCCAAAAATGGCGTTCGGTCGTTTGGTAGTGGCTCGCTGTTTGGTAATCGGGTTTTTCGCGAAAGCTCGCAATCGCACTTAACCTTGGAGCAATTTCAATCCCTTTTTCAATGTATCCATACCCTGTTTCGGCACGCGTGGGTTTAATTCCCATGCACCAAATTCTTTCCCCTGCACGTTTGAGCGCAAGTTTTACCGTTTCGACCCACGCTTCTTTAGGCGCGATATGGTGGTCTGCGGCAAGGATAACAACACCCGACTGGTCATCTGCCCCATTTTTTTTTAAGAACGAAAGGAAATACGCAATAATGGGCGCAGTGTTTCTTTGCGCAGGTTCTAACAAATACTGTTTTTTATCGAGCTTAACAATTTTTTGTATTTGTATAGCAAGTTCTTTATTTGTACCAATGTAAATGCGGTCGTTACTCGTCAAAAGACGTGCCCTATCGACAGCTTCTTCGATAAGAGTCTTTTGGCTCGCAATGTGGATTAACTGCTTTGGTCGACTTATACGGCTTAATGGCCACAAGCGCGTGCCAGAGCCACCCGCCATAATCATCACGAAAGGTTTACCGTTGTTCTGGAATTGTTTGGCGGTCTTTACTGGTTTAGTTTGCTCTACCGATCTCTCCGCCTTCGCTGTTTTCGCTTTTGCCATCCAACCCTCTTTTTGTTTTAAAATCTAATGGAAGATTTTTCTCTCCCTTAAGCCCCGATGCCACGTCGAGTATTACACTCCCTGCACGGGGGGCAATTTTTTCAATTTTATAGTATTCCAGTATTGCAGGATTTTCACGGATCATTTCACCCATACGCTCTGCTTTGGCAATTTCTTCTAAGTTTCTTTTACGTTCAAGCGCAAGATCTGCCTCTTTAGAAATTTGTGCCAAAAGTGCAGCACGGTCTGCCTTTGCAACATCGCCCAAATCACGTATTTGCGCTGCGTAAAGAGCGCTATCGGGAACATAAATTTCTTTGAGTTCAATATCTTGAAGGGTAAACCAAGTGGAGTTTAATTGCGTTTGGAGCCTTTTTTGCACTTCGGCTAAATTTGTGCGATTAAAAAAGGTAATTAGCTGAGCCTTTGCTCTCTCTAAATTTTTTTCGTCTTCTTTAACTTCCATAAAAAACTCAGACGCTAAAAGATGAAACTGTTCTTCGATATATTTTTCACGTTCGGTAGGCTTCCACGCTAGAGCCTTTATAGCGTTGTACGCTTCATTTTCCGGAATTTTTCCATCGATTTTTATTTTAAGTTGTACATAAAAAAGGTCGTTTAGCCGCAAGTATGCGCTATAACGCAAAGGAAGCTTTATTTTAATTTCCTGTACTTTTGTACGCGTCTCTATTTGGAATTTTTGCCAACGGTTGGGCACAAAAAGCGTTGGTACAAAAGTAACTCCAGAACCATATTGGTATACTCCGCGATTTTCAAGCCCCCCTTCGGAGGAAACCTGTGAAACGAGGAACGCTGTGTATCCCGAAGGTACCGATAAAAAATTGAAATAAAGCACCGCTGCGATTGAGGCAATCGCAATAATTTGGATTAGGCGTCTAAAAAAATCGGTAACCACGGGGATTAAAAAGGTTTATGATTCGTCGGCATCGGCGCCTTCGGGTGCATGCATTCGTATAGGTTTTTCGGGAGATATTGTTGTTACTGCATGCTTATAAACCAATGTCTGTTTATGGTCGTGTTCGAGCACAATCGTAAAATTATCAAAACTGACAACCCTACCCTTTATGGGAACTCCATTCGAAAGGTAAATGGTGATTCCCATTTTTTCTTTGCGTATTTGGTTTAAAATGTAATCTTGTAAATTGTTCTTAGTCATAGTAGAGCCTTGGGTCAATTACCTCGTGAAGCGCGGCAATTAGTTCATTTTCATAAGACGGGTCAACTGTTTTTGTATCTTTTGGTTTTGGCTGTGCATTCCTAAACCATGTCTGTTGCCTCTTCACCAAGCGTGCGGAGTTATGCTCTATCTCCTTAACAACTTCTTGAAGCTCTACACTGCTAAGTTCCTTAGGCGTTTTTCTTGTCTTATCGTACACTCCAAAAAACTCGCGGATACCAATCCCTGTAAGGGCAGGAATTTTTTTCCATTCTACCATCCTGCTATTAATCTGGATTTTATCAAATACATTTTGTATTTCATCTACAAGCCCTTCGTGTAACATCTTTGCGACACGCGCTTGGATACGTTTACGTAAAACGTCCCGAGGGGAATCAAAAATGAGCATCTGGATTTTAAAGTCGTCGATTATCCCACCTTCCTTCTTTAACTGGCTAATAGGCTTTTCCCCTTGCGCCAAGCACAGCGCCAATGCGCGGCGTATCCGCACTACGTTGTGCGGATGGTTTTGTAAAGCCGCGTGTGCATCTATTCGGGTTAACTCGGCATAGACTTCGCTATCCTTTAAAGCGTCTACCCGTTCAAAAACCTCTTCGCTAATTTCAATAGAAGGCAAAAGTCCATAAAGTAGCGCATTGAGATAAAAATACGTTCCCCCGCAGATAAGAGGCATTAGATTTTCGCGATGCGCTTTTTCAATTTCCCCTTTTGCTTTACGGACAAATTCGCCTGCAGAAAAAGATTTCTCTAAAGAAAGGAAGTTAAAAAGTGCGTGTGGGAAAATGCTCTTCTCCGTTTTTGTCGGTGAAGCGGAAGCAATTATAATATCTTCGTAAACTTGGCGCGAATCGGCGTTTATAACGGCAAGCGGTAATTCTTTAAGTTTTTCGTAAACAAACGCCGATTTGCCCGATGCGGTAGCGCCTGTTAAAATAATAAGCCGAGGTTTTACTTCCACACTACTTAAGATGGCGCCGCACAATTGTAATAAGTTCGTCGGCAGCTTTTTGCAGATCACCGTTAATTACGGTATAATCAAACTCTGCCTTGCGTTCCATCTCTAAACGCGCCAAATTAATCCTTTGGGCAATTTCAATTTCGCTTTCCGAGGCGCGTATCCTCAAACGCCGTCCCAATTCTTCAATCGATGGGGGCACGATAAAAATGGTCACTAAAGGAATTTTTTTTTCACGCAATTTGGCCGCACCTTGCACGTCAATATCTAAAATTGGGTATCCATTCGCGTTAAAAATCCTCTCGATTTCGCGTAACTCCGTTCCGTAATAATTATCTAAAACGCGTGCATACTCCAAAAATTTATTTTCTGCTATACGTTTTTCAAATTCCTCATGCGTTAAAAAATGGTAACTTACGCCATCTACCTCGTTCACACGCATTTTGCGCGTTGTCGACGATACCGAGTGGATTAACCGCGGCTCCTCTTTTAGTAAGATATTGATAAGGCTATTTTTTCCCCCACCCGAAGGCGCAGACAGGACAAAAATTGGCCTCTCAAACATGGTAAGCCCTTACAAATTTCGAACTGCACGTAAATAACAATTAGAGGCTTTAAATATTTTTACCGCGCATACCCTACACCAAAACGCTCTAAATAACGGATGCGCTCCAGCGCCTTTTGACGGTACGGACTTTCCTTGTACCGCAACACCTGCTGGTACGCAGTACGCGCTTTATGCGCATCGTGGTTAAGCCACGGTTTCTCGTAAAGCTCTCCCAAATTAAACCATGCACGGTCGTACGGAATTTCACCGCCTACTTGGGGTTCGTCTAAAAGTGTACGCGTCAGAATAGGAAGCGCAGAAGAAAAATCACCTTTCTCAATGAGACCTGCTGCCAAGCGCAGGCGCGACAAAACACCTTCTTTTGAATTGGGAGTCCACTCGCCCAAATATGCATAAAGGCGCACAGCGTCTTCGGCGCAGCTATTTTTAACAGTTGTTATCCGAGCGCATGCACTGTAACCGTCTGCGATACGCAAAAGCGCTTCGGCTTTTGATGCCTCTTCTTGCGTTTCGGCTTCGGTATCGAGGTTTTTGTCACCACGCCGTGCGCGTAAATATAGAGAAGTTAATCTGGCTTCACGGCTAAATTCATCTTCCCCCGCTTCTTGTGATTTTTTGAGGAAATCCAAAGCTTTGTTCAAATCACGCGAACGCAAATAAAGCCGCGCATTTTCCAAATAAACTTTCGTTAAAGGTCTTTTTTGTGCGCTTAACGCTGCTTGCTCCTCGTCTGTAGGTGTATTTTCGTTTTTAGGAGGAGCGCTCTCTGCCGGATTTACACTGGGAGTAGAAGAATTTTTTTGTGGGCTTGGAATTCCTTTTTCTTCTATACCCTTAGCATCTTTTACAATATTTCCCCTTTCGTCAAAAACAATCTTTTCTTTTGCCGCAAGCGGAAAAATAAAAATAGCTGAGATTATAAAAATACGCAAAACTATCATTCAATAAAATCCATTTTTTCTTTTGCAGGTTTTTGTGGCGCCTTTATAGGTTCTTTGGTTTTAGGCGCTTGGGGTAAGTTGGGTTCATCAAAAATATCGCGTTCTTTAGGTTTCGCCGAAGCTGTAGAATCTTTTGGTAAATTTGCGCCCGCAGGGTTTACTTGCGCTTTGGGTAGTTTTAAATGCTCGTCTTCTTCGATTGTTTTCTTGTCGGGAGTGCGTTGTGGAATGGGCAAGCTATCCCCCAAGTAACCGGGGGATTTTTCTCGGGGGCGTAAAGAATCGTCGTGTTTAAGTAAATCGTCCTTTTCACCCATGAGGTGGTTTATTGTATCGCGACCCATGGGTACAAAATTTGTATCTTCTTTAGGCGCCTGCCGCGAGGGAAACTCAAGAGGGTCGACTTCGACGTCTTCTACAAGTTTACGCTTTTTAGCGTATTCTTCGCGCATCTCTTGTAAATAAAAAATATCGCGGTTCGATTGGATTGCTTGAAACCCTTTAGGTTTTGCATCGCGGAGCCCTTTGTTGATTCCGGCGATAACCACCAAGAGGGCAATAAGGGCGGCAAACGCCAAAGACGCCTTTTGGATAATATCACGGATATGCGGCGGAATTTTTTCAATAAGCCGGTCTATGCCGGGAATAATACTGCCGAAGATACGCTTTAGCATATACTTAATATCGTAATAATTTTAAAAAAAGCGTATAATAATGAATTAAAGATGCGGCAGATAACGGCAATTGCTTAAGCTTTTAAGGCGCGCCCACGCAGTCGAGCGAAGACGACGCCGAACACAGAGGCCACGCGGTGGCAACTGCGCCGGTTACGTCGATTGTTCCTGAAGTCGAGCCCGTGCACGAACTACCGCCGTTCGTTTCAGAGTCGAAAATGAGCATGCTACACTTCTCGCTCGCGCTGCCGTCGCCGGTCGCCGTCTGACCACCCCAATGGGTATTTTGAAAATACGCCGTCGTGCTCGCGTTCAGAAAAAGACTACGATCTTGCCCAGTGATATTCAGGCGTCCATTCGCCGTGATGTTATTGTGCGAAGCGATGAGATTACCCAACGAAATATCCCCCAACAAATAAACCGCGCCGGATTGATCGGATTTGTTACCCGTGATGGAGTTATACGAAAAATTATTTCCTGAAAAGAAGCGATAGAGTAGCGCGCCGCCCGCGGCCTGGTTGCCGTCGGCAGTATTGCCGCTAAACGTATTGTAATTAATCGTATTATTTTGTGCATGCGCGAGAATCGCACCTGCGGCTTTTCCGGTGGGGCTACTGCCACACGAAGCTTGTACAGAAGAAGCAGTGCTAGAATTATTTTGAAAAGTATTTCGTCTTACGTCATTGCTAGCGTTCAAGAGGTTAATTGCCCCGCTTGCATAAGCGATGCGCTGCGTGCAATCCCACGAGGCTTCTGTACTTGCCGATGCGCTATTTGAAACAAAGCGGTTGTCGGTCATTGCGCTACTACTTCCCGCTGCGACTAAAAGTGCTCCGCCCGCATACGCATATTTGTGGCCGACCGTCGCATCGCTATGCGCCGAATTATTCGAAAGTAGCGATTGCGTTAACGTGAGAGAACCCGCCGCCGCCATGAGCGCACCGGCGTTATAGACGTTGAGCGAATTACCGCCATCGGTCGCGGTGAGGCTTGCGGAGCCCGAATTGTTGCTGAAAGTTGAATTTTGGATCGTGTTTCCGCTGCCTGTGAGTAACAGAGATCCCGAAGAATAGTGCGTTGTCCACGTTCCGTTGTTGGTATTCTTAAAACTTGAAGTCTGCTGATTCTTTTCGAATGTAACCGCGCTTATCGTGTTGTTATTTCCTTTTAAGAGAAGCGCACCGCTCATGTAAGTCAAATTGAGGCCACCGTCGGCAGAGACAACAGCTTTGTTAGAGCCGAAATAACTCGAAAGAATTTGCGCCGAAGAGGGTACAATGTAAGCCGCCGCCGCGTATTCGGCGCCGCCTGAGACTAAATTTGTAGTCAACGAAGAATACTGAATCGTCACGGTGCCGCTACCGTCGATGCGAAGCGCTCCGCCGCCGCCCACCGTCGATTCATTCGTTGAAAAACCGCTGTAGCGGACAAAAACTGCATTCGTGCCGCTACCGCCTAGATCGGCGTAAAACCCCCCGCCTGCGCGCGCAGCGTTTGTAGACTTGTTCGAGCGAAAGAGTGAATATTCTATCCATAGCGGAGTTTGGATTGCAGCCACTCCCGGCCCAGCAAACTCGACGAGAGAATACGATAAGATGCTGCCTCCGCCATAACCGCCCGAAATCGCCGAGCCTACCGAACCCGAAAGCCATTCGATGCCGCCCCAATAGCCGGGCGTGGCCAACGCATTATCGGCGGTAAATATGATAGCGCGCGCGCTCGAGCCTTGCGCCACGAGCGTGCCTCCCGATGCGACGGTGATTTTTTTGCCCGCAGCGACCCGCACGGCGACGCCGGGTTCGATCGTTAATTGTGCGCTAATCGTGACGTTGTCTTGCACGCAATAAGGGCTTGCGGCGTATGTCCAAGATGCCGTGCTGATAATGTTATTATTCGCCATACCGGCAGAGATTGTCGTGCAAGGCGCCGGAGTCGCTTTTGTTTGTGAAGCAAAGAGAACTGTATTACTCGCATCGCGCGCTTCGAGGCGATATTCATATTCAGTTCCCGCCGCCAGCGAATTGCGTAGATACGAGGTAGCGGGCGGCGAGACTGTACCGAGCGCAATCCAATTACCGGCTTGCTTTTCATAGACATAATAAGAAGTTGCATTCGAAACGCTATTCCAAAACAGCCTCAATGTATTCGCATTGCTTATCGGTATGGCGGAAAAACCCAATTGATCGATAGCGACTTGTACCGGGCTTGAAATCGCAAAGTGCGAGCTATCGGCGCTGTCGGTCAGTTTGATTTGTAGTGTCGGGTGTGGCTGTGTGAACTCGACAGAATTGGTGCTGACACCGTTTACGAAATTATTGAGTCCGGTGATTTGTGTGACTCCATCCGTTTGCATGAATATACCGCTGCTGTTGAGCGCCGTCAAGAGCGCTGTGCCCGTGTAATTCTGAAATACTTCGCCGTCAGAACCCATGGCTTCGACTTTGAGCGTAAAAGGCGAATACATATACGTTTGTGCGGGCACGGTAATTCTATACGTCGAAAATATAACCGGAGCTTTTGCGGTAATGTTATTGCTCGTGCCGCGAATTTTCTTGTCGCTTGCATCGCTTGCCGAAAGCGCAATCACAGCGCTTTGCCCGGGAGAAAGATTATCCGAATAAGAAAGCGTAAACGTATTTTTGCCGTCTGCCCAGCCGTCGTTAGAAAGTACAGTAAGTGTGCCCGCACCGACGACAGACCAGTTGAGCGTACCATTATACGATTTCAGTACTTGGCTGGTCGCGGTATCGAGAGCAAAAACGGTCGCGTAGAAAGGCTTACCCGCATAGATGAGCGAATCGGCTTGAATTTGAAAATAGCGCGACGAAGGCGGCAAAAAATCGGTATCGAGAACCTGCTGCGTCGACATTTTAGAACAAGATAAGAAAAATAAGACGGCAGCAATCGCAATGAATTTGATTACCCTCATATCCTATTTGAGAGTATGGCACATATATTGTCGATATTTTTTTGATTCAGCATTTTATATTTTGTCCATCGACTATTTTCTTAAAATATTATGGTACATTGAAGATTGCGAAGGTAGAGTGGGATTTAAAATTTTAAAAACAAAATCTGGCTTTACAAGGGAGAATTTACGGCCCAGGTGGCATCCATGGGGCAAATTCTGCTATTCCCAAAAAACTTTGCGGATAAGTCCTTTCGTATTTTTAAACGCACACTCTATGCTGCGGGAATCATTTTTTCCTGTGTAAGTAGCTTTAGTTGCCGCGATTTTTCTGACCCTGTAATGGGTGTTCTTTCTAGCGGCGGCATTACCGTTGAATCGGTGTCGGCAGAGTTTGTTACGGTAAACGCAGGTGGCGTTCTGCAATCGATAATTGTGTGGCATGCCGATAGAGACGGCGATTATAGCATCCGTTTGGGCGCAGCCAATTGCTCAACGGGCACAGTGCTTAAAACGGGCAGCGCAACAAGCGGTGCCGCTATTACAACAACGCTTCTTGCAACACAGCTTTCGGCGGGAAGTAACTCCATCTGGATTTGTGTCGTTCCGGTGGGAAATTCCGTCGGCTTTGCACAACTTACCCTTACCCGCGACGACACAGCACCCCTTTTTGCGGGGCTTAAAAGTGTTGAACTTAACTCAAGCACACAAATTACGTTGGGATGGCTGGCAGCGGTCGACAACGCAAGCGCACAGGCCGACATTGTGTACGATATTTACCAAGCCACCACAGCGGGTGCGGAAGATTATGCAACGCCGACATATTCTACTTCTCCGGGCGCGACAAGTTATGCAGTTACTATTACCGCTGGCACAAAATACTACTTTGTCGTACGCGCACGCGACCAAGCAGGTAACCGTGACACAAATACCATAGAGCGAAACGCAAATGCAATTTTTGTTGATGCAGTAACAGGAAACGATAGCAACCCGGGAACTGCTCTCCAACCCAAACTAACCATCCAAAATGCGGTGAATGCAAGCCAAAGCGAAGGTTTGGGTAGACCTGTTTTGGTAAGCAAAGGAACGTATAATGAAACCGTGACAATGGCGCCCAATGTGTCGCTTTACGGTGGTTTCGACGCACAAGCTGGCTGGACACGCGATATCGACTTAAACCCGACTACTATTGAGGCAACATCCCCGGGCATGGCTGCTGTCACGTTTAACAACGCTGCAATTACAAATTTAACCATGTTGAATGGTTTTATCCTTAAAGCTGCATCGGGCGGTAGTGCCACAAACGGGATTCTTGTTTCCAACGGTAGCCCCACAATTTTAGGTAATATTATATACCCTGGAACTACTATACAGCTAAGTGCAACCTCTGCTGTAGGAATACGAATAACGGGTGGCGCTCCCACTATTGAAAAAGTCACTATCTATGGGGGAACACAGAAGGGGGGGGGGCATTCAGCAGGGATAAGCGTTTCGGGGGGAGCAGCCATTATCAAAGACAGCGTTATTGAAGGGGGAAGCAGTAATTCAATGGGATGTGCTGCTATCTATAGTGCAGGGATTGTCACGAGTGTTGAGATAACGGTACAAGGGAATACCATTTATGGTTCCACCGCAAACACTGCTGGCTGCACGGGAAGTGCACACGTTTTTGGTATAAAAATAGACGGTGGGGCTCCGCGTATCTTTAACAATGTTATCCACTCTGGAACGCTAATAGGGACACCGCCTGCAACGGTTTATGCCTCAGCAATTTATTGCAATACATGCAGTGCGTTTGTCCGCAACAACACTCTCGCTAGCGGTAGCGGGATGGCCACCGCTCAGGCACACGGAATTACTTTGGATAATAGCGCTAAAATGACTATCCAAAATAATATTATCTTTAGTACCGATATTATTCCATCGCAACAGTATGGTATTGCAGAACTTACTTCAACTTCTGAGCCCATAAGCATAGAGAATAATCTTATATTCGGTTTTTCTACCGCGCTTTATTGGGACGAAAACTCGATAGCAATAAACGACATCGGTTCCGACTGCCTTCTCGACGGTGCGCCCAATAATGAACTAGATTTAGTCGGAGGTACTGTGGCCGGCAACCGCACGCTTTGCGGCGCTCAAAACATAATGCAGGTTTTTGTTAATCCTGGTGGCTCTAACTTCCACCTCAAACCAGGCTCGCCTGCTATCGATGTGGGCAAGAACCTTGCAGGCATTGTCGACACCGACAAAGATAATAGGGCACGCCCGCAGGGGCCCGCGTGGGATATTGGCGCGTACGAACATTGAATTGCTAATCTTCGTCGGGAAGCAGTACGCGTATAGATTTAATTTTAATTTGCGCAGGCACAGGTAAACTTGTAAAATTCATTTGTGCCCGTGCCGGCGCACTTTCGCGCCATTTGTTATCGCCAATTTTTTGGCGAGCGCTCACTTGCCAAAAAACTTCGCCTGTGCCCATTTTTTCTACATGGGAGAGTAAAATACCGTTGTGCTTTGTATTTTGGTTAAGTAAAGTTACGGTTTTATTTTCTTTTTGTGTCCATACACGCACGCGGTAGTAATCCGCCCCATCGACTCTATGCCAACTTAGTTTGAGGCTTGGTTCCTCATCTATTTCAATTTGTGCGTCTTTTGGCGGAGTAAGTCCCGATGGAGGAAGAAGTTTTTTCGCAATTTGCAACATACGTGTGTCGCTCACCTTTTTTTCACCCGCACGAACGCGCCAATAGTAAATCCCTGAAGCGAGTTTAGGTAATGGGATTTCAGATGTTCCCTTCGCTGTCAAAACAGACGCGTTTTTGAAAGAAGTATCGTGCGCAATTTCTATACGTACCGTTTTCCCCAACGCGTAACGCCAGCGGAGTAAAGACGCATTGTGTGTTAAACTTTCGGGGAAAAAAATTTTCCCGTCCGAGGGCTCTATGAGAAAAATTTTATCCTCTTCCCCTATAAGTACCTGCTCTGGAGGGGCTGCCGTTTGCGGCCGTACATTAGAGACAATATTGAACGATTTAAGCGGAGTAACGCAATTTTTTGTGTCTTGGCTTAAACACCAGTACCACACCCCTTGGGGAAGCGTTACACTTTTTTTCCCATCGACAAGCGGATAGCTTTGCGCGGGGTTCGACATTTTCTGTTTTAAGAGTAAACTTCCCGTTTTTAAGTTATCCGAACCAAATACCATCTCTTGTGTAGTTTCTGTAGTAAAGAGGGTTTGCGGTGGGTTTTGCCATGCGGTAATGGTATTTTGTAAAATTTGTGTTTTATCCCCAACCTGTTTTACCGTTTCGTTGGCTTTTATTTCTTTTTCGCCCAGTTGCGCTTTTCCCGAATCGATACGTAGCGCAAAATCTTTGGAGTCGCCGTTCACCTCGCCTACTGCACCGTCGAGTTTAAGCTCTTTTTTTGATGGAGTGATAATTTTAACCGGCGCTTTCCCCGCGCCGTCAAAGCGGAGCTGCCCCGAATTAAGCCGTATGAGTAACTCCCCATTTACCATTTCGAGCTCTACCATCGAGTTGGAAAGCAGCTCCAGTTTAAAGCCATCGCCTAAGTATAAATCTGCCAGAGAATTTTCTCCCGTAAGGATTGCATCGTTTCCATAAAGAGTATCTTTTTCGACAACGTCGTCCCATGCAAGGCGGCCAGAAAAACGCCGCATCGCAATATTATTGCGGATGACTAGTTTACCGACAACCTTCTCGTCGAGAGCTGGTTTTAGCGAAAAACGTGCATACCAGTTGTAAACTGCAGCTGTTACCGTGAAAAGAAAAACGGCGACTAAAACGAATATTTTATCGTTTCGAGTAAGTCCCATTTGTTTTCTCGTCGATAAGCGCAAAAATTTTTGCTTCGACGCTTTTTCCTTTGACCTTTACTCCGCCCTTTGCCTCAAAGTTAAAAAGGGTATTTGTTTTCTCGTACACGGATTCGGAAACAAGAATATCGGTTTTAAAATCTTTATTGAGCCCTTCGATGCGTGACGCCAAATTGACCGCATCGCCAATAACTGTGTACTCCAAGCGGTCGTCGCTCCCAATTTGTCCCGCAAGAACGCCCCCGTAATTGACGCCAATACCAATGTCGATTGTAGGTTTATCTTTTGTTCCACGGCCTTTATTAAAAACAGCGAGTTCTTTACGCATTTGAAGGCACGCGCGCAGACAATTTTCTAAATCGTTGGGTTTACCGTCGGGAAGCCCCCACAACGCCATAATTGCGTCGCCGATAAATTTATCCACCATGCCGCCATGCCGGTTTATAATTTTCACCATAATTGTCATGTATTCGTTTAAGAACTCCACGATTTGTTCGGGTTCTAATTTTTCAGAAATACTGGTGAACGACCGTATATCGGAGAAAAAAATCGTTGCATTTTTGCGCTCTCCCCCGAGTTGAATTTCACCGCGCAATGCCTTTGCGGCAATTTCGGGATTTACAAATTTTGCCAGGGCACCTTTTAGCTTTTCGCGTTCCTCAAGCCCATGCGCCATGATATTAAACGCGGTGGTTAAATCGGTAACTTCATCGTTTCCCCGCGGCTTTAGCCTTATCCCAAAATCGCCCTCGATAATTTTATCGGTTGCCCTCGCAAGAGTCACCATGGGTTTTGAAAGCGAACGCGCAAAAAAATAGACAATCACCGCCGTCACAATTAAGATCATAATAGTAATAAGAATGGAACGCACGCGGATTACCGTTAGTGTTTCCAAAGCAATACGTACGGGGATTGTCGTTATGAGTAGCAGCTCTGCATCGGAGAGCTTTTGTGCGGAAAGAAAAACCTCCTCTCCTTTGTAGTTGACCTTCATAAATTTTCCCACCATGTTTTCGTGGTCGGAAAACTCTTTTGGTAGCGAAACCGCCTTTGGGGGGTCAAGCATCAACTTGCTATTCTTGTGTAAAATTAACTGGTTTTGTTTATCGAGTAAAAACGAAGTCGTGAATTTATCGACCTCGAAAAAGGTATCAAGTTTTTGCCCCGCAACGCCTATAAGAACAATCCTACGCGCTTTTTTACCTACAACAATGGGATGTACAAGTAGCAAAGCCGGTTTTTTTACTTCGTGGCTAATGTTGAAGACTGTTGTATTGATACTAAAAAGGCCCTCAAAATGCGCTAATTGTGCTTTGACTGCATTTTGGAGGCCAGTTTCTTGGATTTGGAAGCGGTCTACTTGGCTTACTTCATAAATTTGGTTTAACCCGCGTTTTTGCAATTTTTCGTATGCAGATGCGTAAAAAATCTCTGTTTCGCTCTGTAGTATTTTTGAAGCGACGTTTTTGTTTGAAACCATTAGCATGTCGACCATATCCGCTTTTTGCCGAAGTAAACTTATTTCGTTTTCTAAGCTACTTTTCAGCGAGCGGTTGGTGTTGTTGACAAGACCTTGTATAAGGCTTTGTGTGCGTATGGAAAGGACGTTGAGGATTGCGTACGAAAGTCCGGTTATACTCACCAAGGCTATGGAAAGGGTAATAACCAACAGTTTTGCGCGGATTGTAAAACGTCCCGAGCGTAAAGCGTGTATCAAGCGGAGTTTAGAAATTTCCATAGCGTTTTATTATCGGCCAAAAAAGCATTGCCGACGTATACCCATTGCAAAATTTATAGCCGATACTATATAAATATGCAAAAGGTGGTATGCCAAGTAAAGCCCAAATGGCTGATTATCTATTGTGTTTTTTTCTTCGTAACTGTAAATCTTAAATCGTCCCCCGCCCATGAAATGCCGCGAAACGCGTACAGTAAATCTCTCGACGAAATTGCACAACTTGAGCAAAAATTGCACCGCTACCAACGCGAAAGCTGGCGTGTTGAAATGGAGTGGCAAAGCGACGAAAACGCTGTGGGATACGAAATCCGCATTACAGAGACAAATACACAAAAAATGCGAACCACAACAAGCGACAAACCAAGTTTAAGCGAACTTTTTTCTAAAGGGAACTATAAAATAGAAATTCGGGGGATAAACCGCAAGCAGAAAGCGGGGCCATGGTCACTTGCTCAAATTGTAGAAGTTCCAAGTGTATCGCTCCTCCAAGAAGAAAAAGCACTGGGCGCAAAAATTGAATCCCGCAAGGCGCTTTACCGCAGCTTGCAACAAAAACGCGTAATGCAGCTTCAAGGTAAAGAACCGTAATGAAAGGCTACTTCCTTTTGCATGTATTACTTACTCTTTATTTGCTTATAACCCTTTTTCCGCTTGCGGCACAAAACACAACCAAAAGCCGCATTTTGTTACTTTATTTTGAACCCAAAGCTGCCATCGAAAAACCACTCTCGCGGGAATTACTCTACAAGACATTTGCAAAAAAAATTGGGGAACGTCCAGAACTCACCTTTATACAAGAAGATACATGGGCAAAACAAACCGAGCGCGAAATTGAACTCGGCGTCTATTCGGGTTACGGCGACACTTTGCTCGCACTCCGCGTCGCGCTTGAACAAAACGCACGGCTACTCGTTATGGGAAAAATAACGCAAGGAGAAAAGCCTTCTATAGAATTAAATGTAATAGAGCCTATTTCGGGCGATGAAAAACTACATATTACTTACCCCCTCATGGGCGGCATGGAGCCTTCCGCTGAAGACTTTGCCAAAAAACTTGTCGATTTAGCGCGAACATTCATAAAAGAATCCCCTACCCCTACCGTCGCAAAAGTTATACCTACGACCACAACCCACTCCCAATGGAATGCTTCGCTGGAGCCGCTTTTTATTTATCCTTTTGGTAAAGCAGGACAATACTTTAAGGCAGGCGGAGGAATCAAGTTCGCGCTGAGCGCAAACCTTTTTATACCACGCCTTATCCCGTTTGCACAAATGGGGGCGTGGAACCAAGCGGGCAAACAGGATATTGTAAGCGGCTATTTTTACTTTGCACAATTAGGAATCCGTTCAGAGCTTTTAGCGCGCCAAAACTGGAGCGTTTCTTTATTTCTTACGGGAGGCGTCGTTACAGGAACCCTTTCGGGGCGTGAAGCGCAAGCGTTCTACTTGCCAATTGCCGAAACAGGGGTTATTGCCGTTTATAAAATTTCACAAAATTTAAATTTAGCTTCAACGCTTTCTTTAGGCTATATCGCTTCACAAAAAATTCCTTATTACTACGCACTGTTTTCTCTTGGAGTTGGAACAAATTTATGAAAAAAAAGCCCACATTTTGGATTATTGTTACCATGCTTCTATGTTTAATCGGATTTCTTTTTTACTACCATATCTACCGTTTAAAACGTTTCGAAAGTTTAACCCAGAAAATTTTGGTGCGTTCGCTCAACTTACTCGATGAAACAGCTTTGGCAGGCCAAGTACTCCACATTGCTATTCCGGGCACAGAGCTGAATGAACAAAACAAAAAATTAATCGCTACAATAAAACCGGGGGGGATTATCTTTTTTGGATTTAATTTCGAGAACGCAGAAAAGACGCAGCGTTTTACAAATGACCTCCAAAATTATACCGAATCTATAGGACTTCCACCCCTTCTTATTTCCACCGATCAAGAAGGCGGCTATGTGAAACGTGCCGTTGATGGGGTTTTGCAAACGCCTCCGGCTGCGGATTTAGGAAAAACGGGAGACAGCCAACTTTGCTTTGCAACAGGGTACCACGTATCGCGTGGCCTTTCTAAACAAGGCATCCAAGTTTTTTTTGCGCCGGTTCTCGATATAAATAACAATCCTGAAAATCCAGTTATTGGGATTCGCGCATTCGGTGATACGCTGAAGGCGGTTTTAGCGTGTGCGCTACCTTTTGAACAAGGCGCTCGTGCCGCTTTTCGTGAAGGCGGAGCGTTACCTGTTATCAAACATTTTCCCGGACACGGCGACACTCGTGTCGACAGCCATTGGGCGCTCCCTGTTATCGACAAGAGTTTGGACGAACTCCGTAAAGGAGAGCTTGTTCCTTTTCGTGAGTCAATCCGCCTGGGTGCCCGTGCAGTAATGACGGCACACATCCTTTATCCACAAATTGATGCAAACTATCCAGCAACGCTTTCAAAAAAATGGCTTTCGGATATTTTGCGTACTGAACTTAAGTTTAAAGGACTAATATTTACCGACGCAATGGAGATGAACGCTGTATCTATCCACTATAAAAAATTGGCCCCGCCTGTAGCGGCATTAAAAGCCGGCGCGGATGTCCTCCTCTACACATCGTGGCAAGACGAAGTTCGAGACGCTCTTAAAGAAATTAAGGCCGCATTTCCCAACTCGAACAACGTACAAAATTTAGAAAATCTTACTCCTCTTGCCCGTGCGGCGTTAAACCAGCTTAAAGTAAAACTACCATACCTTAAACTCGAAAATTATCTCACAAAAGAAGAAGCAACGTGGTACCGCAATTACCAAAATGAAATAGAGAAAGACGCTCCCAAACAACACGTTGCATACAAAGAAGAAGCGCTACGTGAAAAATTTAAAGAAATAAAATGGTCAAAAAGGCGCGTCCGCAACCAACCACAGTGGCTTGCCGGCCAAAAGAATAAATGATAATTTTACCTATCTTGGCTCGACGGCGAAAAGCGTACTAAATCGTAGTTTGCAAATTTTTTATAATACGCCGCTTTTTGCTGGAAGGCATGCCGCGTACGTACATCGTACTGTTTTGTTATTTCGGGAAGCCTTTGCGCAAGGTTATTTTTTTCGCCAGCGTCTTCTATAAGGTCGTAAAGTTCCAAGTCCCCCGCTTCGCTGCGAATAAATTTAAAACGGCTATCGACAATACCAGAGAACTCCTCGTTCCAAAACGCTTGTAGGTACGCCATTGTTTGTGGACCGCCTTTAAGCATAGAGCGGCCAACGTGGTACGGCGTTATTTCTTTTGATAAACCTAAAATATCTAAGACTGTCGGCAAGATATCGACGTGGCTTGTTACGCGCTCGCTTACCGCAGGAGAGACTCCTTTATACCATAAGAAAAAAGGTACGTGTACGTTTTCTTCGTAAATGTAAAACGGGTGGTTATAATTTCCTTTGTGCTCGTAAAAAGCTTCGCCGTGGTCGCCAAATACAATGAGGACGGTATCTTCTAAAATATCTTCTTTTTCTAAGGCCGCCCGAATTGCCTCAAACGCAGTGTCTGCGAAATGAAGGGAATTAAAGTAATCTCGCTGTTGCTTTTTTAACGCCTCTTTCCCTGTAGCAAATGGAGGAAAACCTTCTGGAATGTTATACGGGTGGTGCGGAGCAAACGCAAAAACAACCGCGAAAAAAGGCTTTTTTTTATCCGCGTTGGCGAAATCGACAAGGGGTTTAATTAACGCCCGTTCGTCCGCTGCCCCCCAAGGCCCCATCCCCTTTTCGTACGGCGGCACTTTGAGCGTTTGTGCATCCGCCATGAAATCAAAATTGCGTTTCTCGATAAACCGTTTTTGTTTCGCATACCCTAAATACCCCGCGTGGAGCGCAATATTCCGATAGCCGTGTTTTTTCAAAATTTGTGATAGGCATTTAATTTTAAAATCGGGAATTTTCAAAGAAACCCAAGCGCCATCGGGAAGGGCGTAAGCGCCACAAAACGCATTGTAAAACGCGTTAATGCTCAGCGGGAAATTGGCGTAGTGCCTATTGAAATAAAGCGATTTTTTCTTAAATCTATTTAAATTTGGAGTAACGTCTTTACCGTTTACTTTTTTGTCGATAACTGAAGCAGGTGTCGATTCCAAAAAATATAGAATTATATTTTTCTCTACCCCTCGTTCAATTTTTGGAGATTTTACGAAGCCGCCTTGAAGGCTATCGAGTTCGGGAATTGTGTCCTCTGGCGCCACGCTTTCGCCTAAAATTGCACGGTGGGGCTTCTTAATTAAAGATGTTATAATAGGGTTTGTAAGGACATTGGGTTTTTTCCACGAAAGAAAATAGCCGCTTACCGCTAAAAAAAGAGATATTCCTAAAACTAAAAATTTTGTACGCGAATTGTAAAATGTTACTTTTTGCGTATATTTAAATGCAAGCCTAAAGAGGCGTAAAAGTATAATAAAAAAGATTAAATCGACAAATCCAAATTCATAAAAAGCAGAAACAAAATTCTCTTTCCAGATAGATGTAGAATCAAGCCGTACAAAGGACCAAGTAAACGGGCGCTGGTAAAGACGCGAAAAACCAAATGATAGTACAAGAAATAAAGTTAAAGTAAAACTTATTCCATATAGTATTTTTTTTCCGCTATTTGTACCTAAGTTATAAAAATAAATATACGCCATTCCCAAAAATAGAGACACGCCTATATCTGCGCTTAAGAGCGATAGTAAATCGACAAGGCCAAACGCCGAAGTTTCGACAAAAAAGAGAACAAATAGGTGGTGTACAAAAAAAATAGAAATAAAAACAGCGAAAAAAGCAATCATTTGCGGATATTCCTAAACTTAAAACTTACCGTCACTTCTTACACTATAATCCATTTAATGAAGTAAACCGATAAATAAGTATGCGGTACCAATGGTCAAATATCAAACAACCTGTAACCCATCCTGGGCAATGGGAATATCCTGAAATTTTTAACACCGTTACACCGCATTACGACCAAATCAAGGTTGAAGTAAACCGCAGTACCGGCCAAGTACGCCTCGAAGTAAAAACTCTGCGGGGAGAGCACTTTGAAAGTATAATAAAAAATGGCGTCGTTTTACGCGAAAAAGATCTCAAAACAGGAGCACTTACAGACTTAACCGACATTTTAAGTATTTACCACAAGGATTTTAGTTCGCTTCCCGACACTCCTGTTCTTGAACTTATTGGCGGTAATTACCGTATACAAACCGAATTTTTGGGGACGGCGGAACGCATTGTTCTCGATAAAAAAACTTTTGGAAAAAGATTCCGTAATTTTTTGAAAAATATTATCCCTAATATACTCCGTTTTTTTCGTAATTATGGCCGCACGTTTAAATCGTATTCGCGCTCTATGCGCTGGGCAGATTTTTTTGATATGGTACTTATTAGCGCCGCTTCTTACGCAGCCTTTTCTTATAATTTCGATTTCTTAAATACTGGATTTACCCTTCTTATAAGCGCGATGGCTACTGGCCTTATAGATTGGCTACTGCGCAAAAGGGAACCTTGGCTTCTTAAAATTTACGCTTCGTGTGCGTTTGCATCCGTTGCTCTTTACCGTGGCTATTTTTTTCAATAAAGAACTAACGGCTTTTATAAAATAACTTCATAACAATAATTATAAGAACCAACATAAGCGTTACTGCGTTGGAAAAAATAATGGGCGCACTCCTCAGAAGAATTCCGTAAAAGAGCCACAGACTTACGCCAACGCTAAAAAGAAACATCATCCAAAACGAAATATCGCGCCCCGATTTTGTTTGGTAAATACGTATTACCTGCGGTACAAAAGAAAATGTTGTCAAAACACCAGCAACGAAGCCAAGATAATCCATAACCTATCCTTAAGTATTCAAAACCTTTTTTGCGGCAATTACGCCACGGTATTGCGCTTCTTCAAAGTTGCTCATACCCGAAAGGTCGGAATGTGCAGCGAAAAAATTAGTATCAATCTTATCCAAAAGCCTCACCCCTTCCCCTGAAATAAAACCTGGTACTGGACGCACCATTGCATGCGCCCAACGGTAAACTCCCACCTCTTCAATATTTTCACGAATATTGGGATGCGGCACTTCAAGTTCGCGAAGGATAAATTCTATAGCTTCACCTTCTCGCATCGACAAAAGTTTTCTACGGCTATGCAAGGTGTCGTCCTCGTCGAAGGCGTGGAAAAATGTTAGCGTACGTGCATGCGGTAATTTCCCAATTTTTTGGTGTTCCGCTACAACATACCCTAAAGATTTAGACGCAAACGTAACGTTATCCCATGCAGGTTCTTCTTCAGCAAAATGGTTAACCAAAATGTTTGCTGTCATCCATGGAGAGTACGCGAAAGAATGTAACGCCTCTTTTTTATCTTTCTTAAGTTCTGGATAAACGTAAGGGAGGATAAATTTAGGCGCAGAAAAAACGATATTTTTTGCACGAATACAAACAGGCTTTTCTTGTAGGTAGTTAGTAAAATAAAGTTTATATCCCGTTTTTTCTTTTACAATACTGCGCAGCGTGTATCCTGTTAGTACATGCGAATTTACCTGGCCTCTTAAGTAATCCGCCAAAAAGCCGTTTCCTTCTGGCCAAACCAAATTGTGCGCGTGTTCGCGAGAGGCAAAATAGTGTAAAAGAGCCCATGCGCTTGTATTTGTGTGGTTTGACCCAAACTCGTCGCGTAAGCAATAGTCGATATACCATAAAAATCGTCGCGATTTTAAATTATGCGATGCGAGAAACTCCGACGCAAGCATACGATCAAACGCGAGGAATTTAGGGTCACGCGATGATTTACTCACAGGGATTGTAAATGCACTTTTTCCATCACGCCCTTTCGCGTGCATGTACGACACAATCAAGTCCTTGAAGTATTCAAACTCGCGCCTTTCTTCTGCACGTGCACCCATAAGGGGCTTAAGCCCTGCTTGCCAAATTCCATAAATGAAAAGGCGCTCCTCTACTTCGTGTACCAAATAGCGTTCATCGTACTTTCCATTTTTTAGAGCACCCACTTCCTCCAGCAATTCTTTTACGTAATGCGCATTCTCGCCGGGGGTTGGTAAATAATGTGCTCCCCACGGGTATTTACCTAAACGGTTTTCTCCTGATATAGAATTTCCTCCTGTTTTGTCTTCTAACTCGAAAAGCTGGAAATTTGCATACCCGTGCTTTCGTAAATACCATGCAGCGGAAAGCCCGCTAATCCCGCCGCCAATAATTGCCGTTTCCACGCTGCTTGGAGTTAGACCTTCAGGAATTAAAAAATTTTCACGTATAGCATGGCCTCTTTCGACCGTAGGGCCTATAAACTTTGTTGGGATTTCTTTACGCCGCCACTTAAACCACAAAACTCCTGAAAAAATTAAAAATAACGAGGCAAGTATAGAAATAAAACCCTTGCGGCTTATGTCGGTATTTTTATGATCTATATTTTCTTCTTCTAAATTTTCTTTCATCTACGCTTTCGATTAAAGCGGAACAATAGGAGGCATGCTACGTTTGTATGCAAATTTCTCGATACGCGATAAAATTTTTTCAACAACTCCAGCATCCTCTCCATGTTCGACAACAAGATTTTCAAGTTGGGCACGCGAATATTTTTTTTCGCTGTAGTAGTATAAAACTAAATCGGCAATAGCATAAGTAAAACCAAGCTCACCCTCGTCGCTTTGGCCTGTCCATAAATCGGCGCTGGGCGCCTTTTTTAAAATCGCTTCGGTAACACCAAAATACTGTGCAAGAGAATACACCTGGTATTTAAATAAATTTCCCAGCGGATTTAAAGCACACGCCATATCGCCCCACATCGTCGCATATCCTAAAAGAGTTTCTGTCCTATTACTTGTACCCAAGACCAATGCAGAATTACGTGCGGATAAATCGTACAAAATTACCATCCGTAACCTTGCCATAACATTCCCTTTACGCGCAGCGTTTATATTCGTATCTGTTGCAAAGTAGGCATCTGCCATGGGGGTTATGGAATGCACCTCGTACGTAACGTTAAATTTTTCACAAAGCTCGCGGGCATCCTTTTCTGAATTAGGATTTCCTGTCTTGTATGGCATAATTACTGCGAGCACATTTTCACGCCCCAAAGCCTCTAACGCAAGACGCAAAGAAAGCGCAGAATCAACCCCGCCCGAAAGCCCCAAAACTGTACGCGAAAACCCTAATTTTTGGAACATACCTTTAAGATTTGTAACAAGATTTTTTGCACACGTAACTGTGTCAAATTCGGGAAGTTGAGGCATGGCACATTTTATAGAGTACTTTCAACACGTCGAGCAAACCAAAAAAATTAGACGCCACTTGGGGTGCGTGCACCTGTTAGGCCAGTGGCCACAAAGCCAATGCCCGAAGATGCTGGGGACGTCTTGTAAATCTAACGTCGTCTAAAATTTGCGGGGCTAATCCACAAGCATTTCGCGAATAACCGATTTTATAGACGTGATGGCGTCTATATTGATTTTACCAAGCCTTTTAACCAGACGAATCTTGTCGACCGTCCGAATTTGGTCCAAAACAACATAGCCGCTTTTTTTCAAAAAAGTAGTCTTCACTCGACTGGGATAACTTCGAGAGGTGGTTGTCATGGGTGCAATAATCACCGTTGAAATATTGAAATTCATTTCGTCAGGCGAAATCACGAGACACGGACGGGTTTTCTTAATCTCATGCCCAATAGTTGGATCGAGATTGACCAGAAATACATCATACTGCTCGACTACCATTGCCATTCTTTATCATCAGAATTTCCAAAATCTCCCATAAGCAACTTATCATCCCGATTGGCAGCCATTTCTTTAAATTTCTTTGACCATCCAGCGCGGGCTTTACTTTTTACTGGTTTTATCAACAGCCCATTCTTTGTTGGAGAAAGTTCGACTTCCTCTTCAATGTGGTATTGCTCTAAAATATTTTTGGGAATTCTCAATCCCTTTGAATTACCGACCTTTACAATTTGTAGAAGCACAACCGATGTGATTACATTGTAGTTACGCTGTCAAGGTTTTTTCGACCTCATGCGCCAGCTCGTTAGAGAATTTTTTTTACAAATTTTTGTACGCTATTTCGCACTTTTAAGCGAACCGCGTACAAAAATCCTCAAAAAAATTGCCTCTTCATAAGCACTACACGAGTTGGCGCATGAGGCTCCCTACTGTAACAAATGCTACACAAAAAAGGTGTAACAAAGAATTTGACGCTCTGTTCCAGAATTACTTTTTGTAACGATGTTTAAAGATAAAGTAGCCGTAATTACGGGGTCGGCCTCTCCTCAAGGCCTAGGTTGTGCGACTGCGGAAGCGCTCGCAGAAAAAGGCTGTAACGTTGTCATCTCGGACATAAACCAAGAGAATTGCGACAAAACAGCTAAAATGATTGCAGACAAGTATGGCGTAAAGGCAATCGGCGTCGCTGCAAACGTGACGGTAAAAGCGGACAACACTGCTCTTGCAACTGCCGCTGTCGAAAAGCTTGGCCGCCTCGACATTTGGGTCAACAACGCAGGTGTACTGCGAGACGATCTTTTTATGCGCATGTCCGAAGAAGCTTGGGACCTTGTCCAAAGCGTGTGCCTTAAAGGCGTGTTTTTTGGAATCCAAGCAGCAACAAAGGTAATGATGAAAGCGAAGTATGGCAAAGTCGTAAATATCGCTTCTGTCGCAGGCCTTGTAGGTAGCCCAGGACAAGCAAACTACGCCTCTGCTAAAGCAGGAGTTATCGCGCTTACCAAAACAGCGGCGCGTGAATACGCTTCGCGTAACATTTGCATAAACGCCATCGCCCCCGGATACATACACACAGGAATGACAGGAGTACTTCCCGACAAAATCAAGGAAGAACTTGCAAAAATGGCGCCATTACCACGCCCAGGGACTCCTGCGGACATCGCACGTGCAGTGCGCTTTCTTGCATCGCCCGAAGCTGATTTTATTACTGGAGTTGTACTCCGTGTAGACGGCGGCGCAGCGATTGGCTTATAGTTCTCAAAAATTTCCTTCAAAGGGTCTCTAAAGGATAGTTACTGTAGGGGAATAGAAAAGTCCCCTACGGTGCTTAACGGCCGCGCCTCGTACTCAGCCCGGTTTAAAAGTTTTTAAGTATCCCACTCAACGTGCAGCTTCGCGAAGGGTGTTTGTGTATTCGACCTACAACCCAAATAATTATGGACGGCTTTATCTATTTTCGATATGCTAACATTGTATTTTATAAGGAGGAGTCCAAATGGCACAATTTAAATTTATTCGCAAATACGATGAAGTTGAAAATATTAAAACATTTATTTTTGAAAATACGGGAAAATCTTGGAAGCCTGGATAGTATCAGGCTTATGAACTTAAAAAAGCGGGAAGCGACGAGAAAGAGCGTATCCGCTATTTCACTTTTGCCTCAGCGCCATCGGAAGGCGAAATCCATATAACTACACGCATAAGCAATAGCGCGTTTAAAAAAGCTCTTAACGCATTAAAAGCAGGAGATGCCATCGAAGCCGATGGTATTGACGGCGAATTTTTTTGGGAAGACGACGCACCCGTTATATTGGTTGCAGGAGGAATCGGTGTTACTCCGTACCGTAGCATGATTCTTGAAAGGACGGCAAAAAAACAAAACTATTTACATATCTGGCCCAGAACCTATGGTCGAATCAGTAGGCAAAGATTTGCTAAAAAATGGATTTCGTATAAAACAAGACTGGTTCCCGGGTTATACTGAAGCAACATATTAAGAGTACCCTTTAGGAGTGCATCCATAACTTCGGGTGCGCTTTTTTTTATTTAGCATTTAAATAAATTTAGAAAAAATGTAACTTTCCGTAGCATCTATACTCTAACCTTATGCCACATGGCTAATGAACTTACAAAGGGGCTTGAGTACTTGACTGTGCTTGGTCCTGGAAAGGTAATCATCCTTTTGTCGACAATGCCTATCGAAAAATTAACTTACCTTTCGCGGCATATTGAACATAAAAAGATTCTTGGAGTTTTACGCGCTTCGTCGGTGCGCCATGTTTCTGCGATCGTAAAAAAAACAGACGTCGCACCACTCGTGCAAGTGATGAACGCCCTTCCCGTTCCAATAATGATTGAACTTCTTACTAGAATTGACTTGGATACTATTGTACTTTTCCTTTCGCATTTAGATGCACCAAAGCTTGCTAAAATTGCCCAGGGAGTTGGCGTTTTGCGTCTTACCGAACTTCTTACTTCGATGGGACCTGAGCGAGCCCTTATGTTAGCGCGTGCGCTCCCCACAGATAATTTAATTATTCTTGTACAACGCGCACCAATGAACGATTTAACGACGCTAACGACACGCCTAAGAATGGATTTTTTGCGCCGCCTTATCGCATGCGACAAGGCGGAAAATTTGGCGGTACTCATTAAAAGTATTGGCGCTAAAAATATTTTACAACTTATCGACTACTTAGGCGAAGCAGAAGTTTTACGCCTCACTAAAAAACTTAAAGCGCAAAAAATGCAAGGGCTCATTTATTTAGTCCATGCAATGAAAATTAAGCCTGAGAAAAAAAAGAAAAAAGCTGTAGCCAAAAAAACAAAATCGCGTGTGACACCGCATCGAAAAAATAAATAACGCTAATAAGCAATATGGCAGATTTTAAAAAACTCCGTACCGAGTTTGCATTGGATGAAAACTTGATTTGGTTAAATAATTGTGGCATTAGCCTCCCTCCCAAAGTTGCTGCCGAAGTAACAAAAGAGTATTTAGACGCGTACGCTACGCATGGAGTTAAGCAAACTTTTAGGCCACACGGGAAAACTCTACAGAATATCCAAAACTACTTTGTAAAACTTTTTGGCGGAAATCCAACAGAGTACGCGCTCCTCAACAATACCGCCGAAGGGATGACTTTTATCGCACAAAGCCTTCGGGTGAAACCAGGAGATAAAATACTCCTTGTTAACCGTGAGTACCCTAGCAATGTATATCCTTTTCTACAGCTTAAACATAAAGGAATCCAAGTTGAATTTATCGAGACTGGAAACTCAAACAAAACCTTTTTAGAAAATATCGAAAAGTCCTTAACGCCCAATGTTAAAGCGATGTCGCTTTCCGCAGTTGATTGGCTTACGGGACTCGTTTTCAACCTGAAAGAAATCTCAGCGCTCCTTAAAAAGCACGGCGCGGCGTTTATTCTTGATGCTGCGCAAGGTGCGGGGCACGTTCCCATTCGTGTTAAAGATTTGGGTGTCGACGCAATGGCGTTTTCGGGATGGAAGTGGCTCTTAGGTCCTTTAGGTTCTGGCGCTCTTTATGTTGATACAAATTTTTTAAAAGAGCTCGATATCCAAGTAGCGGGAACTTCTTCTGTGAAAAATGACGAAGTCTATTTGCCGCACCGTGAAGAATATAAAGAGACGGCGGAGCGCTTTATGCTTTCGACAGCACCATACCTCAACTGGGTATTTTTAGAAAGTACGCTTTCTTTTTTAGACGCTGTGGGTTTTGAAAATGTCCAAAAACGGCTTTTTTCATTAGCCGAATATTTGCGTGCGCGTTTGCACGAGCGCGGATTTACCCTCTTTAGCGATTCTTTATCCGCAGGGAAATCTGCAATTGTCGTAGGTAAACGCGACGGCGAGGACACAGCTTCACTCCACGCAAAACTAACGCAAAAAGGAGTCGTTTGTGCGCTCCGTGAAGGGAGTTTACGGTTTGCTCCACACCTAAACACAACCGAAGACGACATTGACAAACTTGTAAAAATTATTTCAACGCTTTAGTTTTTTTAGGAAACTTTAATAACTCTGGAAAATTTGTAGCTTTATAAGAGTTGATAGTTAGCTCTCCTTCGTTTTTAAAAAAATCAGCACCACCACTTTCTACTTCGCTAACGTACCCAATGTCTTTTATCAGAGCGAGAGTCTCTTGCATTGAAGAACCTTTTACGTTTAAATACCCCGAAGCGAAAAGGGAATTTGCCACCAAAAGAGCGGTTGCCTGTAAAGAACGCAAATGCCCTTCGCGCCCTGCAGCCATCCGGATTTCTGCGTCGGGGTTTATAAGCCGAAACACGATAAGCACGCGCAGGCAAAATTCGGGATTTAGCGCTGTAGGATTTTTTACCACGTGCCCGGGTACGGGAATAAAAAAATTAACAGGAATCGATTCGATACCAAGCTCTTTAAGCATAAAAGCAACGTCTACGATATCTGTTACCGTTTCGCCCATTCCAATAATAACCCCCGAACAAAGTGAAACGCCAACACTCTTTACTGCTTCGACAGTTTTTATGCGGTCTTCGTACGTATGCGTTGTACAAATTTGAGGATAAAATTTTTCTGATGTATTAAGGTTATGGTTATACCTGTCGAGCCCTGCATCGCGTAAAAGCGTCGCCTTTTCTTTGTCGACAAACCCTGCAGAAAGGCAGACCTTAATACCAAGTTCGTCATGGATACGGCGTATAATATGCGAGAGGCGCTTTGCTGTGTTTGAAGAAAGTCCTGTGCCCGATGTAACCATGCAAAAACGGTACGCCCCATTTTCTTTAGCTTTTTGTGCATCGGCAAAAATCTCTTCGTCACTTTTTAGTAGGTATGTTTCGATAGGAGAAGCGCCTTCTTTGCGTTGTGCGCAATAGCAACAATTTTCTGCGCAATTCCCGTTTTTTATATTGTCTAAAACTTGAATGCGCACTTTTTTGCCAAAAAATTTTTCACGTAACGCCGCTGCACGCGCAAGAGCATCGTAATAAGAAACCTTACCTTCAAGGATTTTTTGTGCCTCTTCTCGGGTAATTGCACTTTTTTCTTTAACTTTCATACGTCTCCACAATATAATCTATAACGGAAAAAATTTTATCCAACGAGCTATCTTGGATTAAATACGGCGGCGTCACGTAGATTACGTTTCCCAAAGGCCGCAAAATAATCCCCGCCTCGACGGCCTTGGCTTTAATACTCTGTGTCTGTGAAAATACATACCCTGTTTTGCCTTCGCTGCGGAGTAAATCAAACGCAGCAACAGAGCCTAAAGCACGAGTATTTGTAATTTTAGATGGATATTTCGTCTGTAAATTTTGTAGAGCGTCTTTTAAGTATTTCTCAAGAAGAGCCACTTTTTCTAGAACATTATCTTTTTCAAAAATTTCCAAAGATGCCAGTGCTGCACTTGAAGCTAATGGATTTCCCGTCATCGTGTGGCCATGGTAAAATGTTTTAGAGGGATCTTTAGAAATAAACGCTTTATGGATACGCTCTGTAACCAAAGTTGCCGCAAGGGGGAGCACTCCGCCGGTAAGTCCTTTTGAAAGCGCGATTATATCAGGAAAAACATCCACTTTTTGGTACGCAAACATTTTTCCTGTGCGCCCCATTCCTGTAAAAACTTCATCAAAAAGAAGGAGTACATCGTATTTACGCGACAAACTATAAATACGCTTTAGTGCAGTTTGTGCGCCAAAAACCATTCCCCCCGCAGCAGCAACCAAAGGTTCAAGAACAATTCCCGCTATACGCCTATGGTTCTCTTTGAGGTATAATTCGATATCTTCTAAAATTTTTTCGTTTATGCCGTTTGCTTCATCTTCACCTTGCCGTGGATAAAAAAAGGTTTTAGTTTCAAAAAGTAGCGGCGTAAAAGGCTGAGTAAAGATTGAACTCGCAGCCACTGACATAGAACCTATAGTGTCGCCATGGTACGCGGTATCAAATTTTATAAAAATATTTTTATCTTTTTGTCCAATATTATGCCAGTACTGGACTGCAAGCTTTAGCATCACCTCAACTGCGGTTGAACCGTTATCAGAATAAAAAACCTTTTTAAAATAACCATTGTTTACCGCTATAAGTTTTTCTGCTAACTCTGCCGCGGGGGTATGTGTAAAATCGGCGAGCATTACATGGTCTAAAAGGTTAAGCTGCGCTATAATTTTATCTTTTATATGCGGATGGTTGTGTCCATGTACCATCGTCCACCACGAAGAGATTGCATCAATGTACCTTTTGCCGTTTTTATCAAAAACAAATTCTGCATTTCCGCGCTCGATATGGATAGGAGGAGGTGCATCTTCTTGGTTTGTAAATGGATACCAAATCATGAATACCCAGAAGATTTAAACAGGACAGGATTGTGCATTTTTAAAGAAGACTATTTTGCAATAACTTACTGTGTAAAGGGATAACTAAAGACTTAAAGTCGTGTGCACTTATTTTTTTGTACGGAAGGACTAAATGCCCTAATGGTTTTCTAATTTCGGGAGAGATGGAGGTGACTATTTCCATAATTGTTGCAATATTATCTTCGCGTATTTTAAGCCCATCAGTATTTTCATTTTTTTCTTTTTTAGTTACAAAAAAAATCCCTCTACATATAACGCCACGCTCTAAAAGAGTATTGTACGTAAGTAGGGTGTGGTTAATTGTTCCAAGGCTTGTACCAGCAACAAGCACACAGGGAGCCTTAACTTGCAAAATAAGATCCAGATTAGTAAAATACGGCGTCCGAGTTAATGGGACCATAAGTCCTCCGGCAAGCTCAATTATGGTATGTGTCTTTTTTTTTGTGCATAGTTCTTTTACAAGGTACTCTGTGCTAATTTTTTTATTCTCTTTTTCTGCCGCTAAGTGTGGCGATGCGGCAAATGAAAAACGGTAGAGTGGATGCAAAAAAAAAGAATCTTCTAACATACTCAAAGACTTTACCGTTTCGGTATCGCTTTCTATTCCTGTTTGGATTGGCTTTAAATACAAGATTTTTTTTTCGTGTGCATAAAGCAGCATAGTTGCAGCGGAAAAAATTGTTTTGCCCACATTTGTTCCCGAACCTACGACAAAAATCGCCATTATTCCATTGCCTCTAAAAAAGCATCTATTGTGCCTTCGGTAATTTTTGCGTTTATCGACACACGTAACCGCGAAGGATTTGCCGTTGGCGGTCGGATTGCTTTGGTGTGGAATTTGCGCTCTTCCAGTTTTTTGGCAAGCGCCAAAGCACCTCTCTCGCTTCCACAAACAATGGGAACAATGTGCGTCGCCGATGTAAGTGTTGAAAAATTACGCTCCTCTAACTCTTTGCGTAAATACGCTGCTATATTTTGGATGCCTTTGCGCTCTACGTCCATCGACTTTACAAGATCGACTGCAAAAAGCGCTGCGTGCGCAATCGCTGGTAAAGGTGCTGTTGAAAATACAAAAGTCCGTGCTTTATGTAGAAGGTATTTACGTGCATTGGATGCTAGTGCGACCATAGCGCCTTCTAAACCAAGCGCTTTCCCAAAAGTACCCATACGAAAATCTGTAGAAGATAGTGCAAGCCCCTTCCCCGTATTTCCATATACCCCCAACGCATGCGCATCGTCTACATAGGTAAGCGCTCCATATTTTTTGGCAAGCGTTGAAATTTCTTCTAAAGGCGCCAAATCACCATCCATACTAAAGATAGATTCGGTAATGATGAGCTTCTTTGTTGTTTTACTCTTTTTGAGTAGTTCTTCCAAATGCCGTATATCGTTGTGCCTAAAATAGGTTTTGTGTGCGCCTGAAAGCCTTACACCATCGACAAGAGATGCATGCGCTAAACGATCGATAAAAACTTCGTACGATGCATCTGCAATTACAGAGATGCTTCCTAAATTTGCTGCGTAACCATTCGCAAAAAAAAGCGCAGATTCGGCGTTTACCCATTCTGCGTATTTTTTTTCTAAAAATTCGAATACTGTACGGTGTCCCCGTATTAGGCGGCTTGCGGTTGAACCTAACCCGTAGATACCAATCCCTTCGTGCAAAGCTGCAATAAGCCCTTTACTTTCGGAAAGATTAAGATAGTCGTTCGAACATAAGTCTATAAAAGTTTTATCAGGAACTTCAAGATTTCTTTCGCGGTTTGTTTTTTGGACGAGCGCAAGAAAGGAATTTACTGTGCTATCAAAAAATTCCATTAAAGGGACTGAGCAAAATTAAACCCTGTCGAACCTGTCTATCCAAGTAAGCGCCTTGGGCCACACCTCTCTCGGTGCGGTTATTCCACACACAAGATCCATGTGTCCATAGTGCGACTTACTACCGTATTCCTTACCAAAAACCATCAATTTTTTTTCACACGAAAGTTCATCCATTGTCCATTCTACCCCATCTAACGCGCAAAGCCAATCACGATCGCCTGCGAGCATAAGTACCGGTACTTGGATACGGCGGTCGCTTGCAAGGTGTGGAAAGCCTCCCGAAAGACGCGGCATTCCCTCTGCAGCAGAAATAAGTTTTATTTGGTTCCACTCGTTTACAGCGATAGGCTCAATCATTTCTCCAATAATTTTTTTTCCGATATCTTCCCGCATATTCTCTGGATTCCACAAAAATCTATTCCACACGGTATTAAGCCCTGCAAAAGGTTGCATTGGACTCCAAAATTCTTTAATAGGAAAATACTGTAACGCGCTCATGTAATCGAGCCAAGTGCGAAAATGGTTAATTGTAGAATAGGTGTAATTAAGCGCAGAAGCAAACGTCGTAAAACTTTGCAGGTTTGCCGCTTTATGCCGAATTTGGTAGAAGAAGCCTAAAATTCCTCCCATACTGTGCCCCACCCAATGCAACTTTTGTGCGCCACTATCTTCTAAAATATATTCACAAGCGGTAGGTAAATCGCATAAAAGATAATCGTCTACCGACCACTTATTTCCCCTGCCCGTGTGGGGGCCATCGCTTCCTGCACGGCCACGCAAATCGAGGGAATACACCAAGTAGCCGTTTTGGACTAAATAGTGCGCAAAGCTAAATTCGGGAATACCAAAATCCCACACCCTGTGGTTTGAGGCAATGCCGTGTAAGAGCAAAACAGGATATTTATGTTTCGCGGCTGTACCACGTTCTCCAGCTGTATTAAGTGTAGCCGAAATACTTGTACCGTGAACATTGCTCTCTCGCTTCGAGTGCACAGTCGAGGTACTTGTACCGTGAACATTGCTCTCTCGCTTCGAGTGCGTAGCCGAAGTACTTGTACCGTGAGCATTGCTCTCTCGCTTCGAGTGCGCAGCCGAGGGACTTGTATCGTGAGCATTGCTCTCTCGCTTCGAGTGCGTAGCCGAAGTACTTGTACTGAGCGTAGCCGAAGTATACTTATACAATGCAATTTTCCAATGGTCGGGAGTTTCTACTAAAACTTTTTTTCTCTCAATTACCATAAATAGTCCTGCTTCTTCCCTATAGTATTTTCTACGTTCCTTTAAACATATCTTCGATGAGTGCTTTGTATTTTTTATATACAACATTGCGCTTAATTTTAATGAGCGCGGTGAGTTCATCGCCTACAAGCATTTTCTGCGGCAAAAAACGCACATGCGAAATACGCTCGTAACTTTTAAAACCATTTTCTTCCTTAACTAGTGTACCTGCTATTTCTTTAAAAACTTGGATTAACTCTGGGATTTTATTTAAATCGTTTGCTAAATCAAATTCGCGCACATCGTATCCTGCATCTACAAGCTTGTCGTAGTCTGGCCAAATAAGGACTCCTAAATTTTTTTGGTCTTGGCCAACCACAACCGCTTGTTCTATAAGTGGGTGTTGTGAAAGCAAGGTCTCTATAGGTACAGGTTCTAAATTTTCTCCCGAGCGAAGTACAATAGTGTCTTTTGCACGGCCACGGATAGCAAGTTGTCCACTCTGCGTAAAAACGCCAATATCGCCCGTATTGAGCCAACCGTTTTGTAAAATTTTACGCGTCGCTTCTTCGTTCTTGAAATATCCTTGCATTACCCCAGGACCCTTTACAAAAATTACTCCTTGCTCCCCCGAAGGAAGCACACGCTTACCGTCTTCGTCACGAATTTCAACATGCGTGCCTAAAGGGACTTCTCCTACTGTGCCCATAACAATTTTTCCTTCGGTGCGCATTGCGATAAGGGGTGAAGTTTCGGTCATTCCATAACCTTCGTAAACGGGTATACCAATCGCGTTGTAAAATTCGTCAATATGGAAAGGAAGAGCTCCACCGCCCGAAATTGTTCCACGTAGCTCGCCGCCCAACATCGCACGCACACGCGTCAAGAAAATGGAATCCATGTAAATATCGGGTAATTTGAGAGAAAACACCGTCCATCCTGCTTTAAAAAAATCCCAAGTGTTTTGGAAAAAATTTTTTGCACCGACTGCGTCACTTTGGCCATGGAGTAAATTTTGCGCCCGCGAAAGCCGCTGTTTTATGTTGTACGAGAGATCAAAGAGTTCACGGTTAAACGCTTCTGTCTTGTCAATTTGTTCGCGCAACTTTTGGTAAATTTGCTCCCAAAGGCGCGGCGCGGAGGCCATAAGCGTGGGCTTTATGCGGATAAAGTCTTCCATTAAATCTTTCTTCGACGAATAGTAGTAATGCGCCCCTGCACGAATAGCGCTATAGAGCATAAAGCGTTCAAAAATATGCCACACAGGTAAAATCGAAAGAATGCGGTCTTGCGTGGCCATCGAAAGCGCCTTAGGAACAACTTCAAGCTGGTACATCATGTTTGAATGCGAAAGCATAACGCCTTTAGGTTCTCCCGTTGTTCCCGATGTATAAATTATTGTAAAAAGGTCTGATGGTTTAATGTCCTCTCGAATTTTTTTTAGGTTTTGTAGCTCTTCGACCTTTAAGGCTGGAATCGACTTGAGTAGGTGTGGAAGTATTTGAAAATTATCTTCCTGTGCAATTTTTTCCGGAAACAAGGGATCGAGTACAAAAACACGTGCGCCACGTTTTTTAAGAAGTGCGCTAATTTTTTTGTAAAGCCTTAGGTGCTCAATAAATACAATTTTAGCCTCTGAATGTTCTAAAATAAATTCGAGTTCCTGTGGTGTAGAATCCGAACCCCGCGGAACAACGACAGCTCCCGCGTTTTGGATTGCCATGTCTGCAATGAGCCATTCGGCAGAATTGTCTCCAAAAAGTGCTACATTCTCACCACGCTTTAAAGCAGCATTTTGGATAAGGTAATTAGCAAAACGCTCTGCTGTTTCGTGGAGGGTACTAAACAGTGTTTTCTTGAAAAATTTATGCGAGTCTTTTGAATAAAACCCCTGTTCGGGAAAATTTGTAGATGCAAACGCGAAGACATCAGGCAAATGGCGCATAAATCCAAAACAAAATTTCCTACAGAGTGTCGACCGATATTGAGCCTGTGCGCCAAGCCGCGGCATTTTCGCTCATTCGCCAACTTTTTAGACTGCCCCTGCGATAGTCAAATTTTCAAAAAAGACGCCCTTAGGGCCAATGTACGAAGCGCGTTTAACCTCTTCTTTTGATTTAAACGCTCTTTGGAAAGCCTTCTGCGTCGTTCCAGAAACAGAGCCGCCTTTAATGGGAATCTTTTTTCCTCCTTTATAAAGATACCCTAAGCGTATCTCACCCGAAAATGCGCCCGAAATTGTATTGGGTTGGAATGTGGAAAACTTACTCAACTCCAAAACTGTGCCGCTTAAGAAATCCGCATACGGCGTACCGCCGCACACAACACGAGTATTTGCAAGAGAACTCGTTTGTGGCAACTTTAACAAATCTGCATAACGCCCATCGAGTAAAAAGTTTGCAACACGTGTATCTTGAATAAGTGCAATGCTTTTCATCGGATACCCCAAACCGTCGTACACGTAGGAGCGCATACCGCCAGCAAGTTTTGCTTCTGAAAAAATCGCCAAAGGTTCTTTGGCATCGCGCACCACTTCGTCGTCTTTTTGGAAAAGCGAATACCGATTAAAAAGCGCGTGCCCGTCAAGCTGTGCAATAAAAAAATCGAAAAGAGAATCGAGCGCTTCTCCCGAAAGCACCACTGGAAAATTTCCTGTAGGAGGCAAAACTGCACGCGTTAAGTCGGAAAGTATAGATGCGTCATTTTCCCATTCTTCTTCCAAAGTTAAATCGGATAAATACCGCCTTTTTTTTATACCCATAATTTCGTGTTGGTTATCGGGACTTGTTAGTACGTAGTCGCACACAATGCGCGTCGATGGTTTTTCAACAGATAATCCTAAATGGTTTTCAATGGCGTAATTATATTCCTCAAAAAAAATCTCCATACTGTTTAAAGGATAATTACGAAGGTGTGCTTTTCTATACGCAACCATTTTTTGCGCAAATCCAATCAACTCTTCAAGTTCAGCATCCGCAACATCCATATCGTGGATGTATTCGGTTGTAGTTTGCGATTTTTCGTAAGGCGCTGCAAAATTGTATGCTGGGTTTTTTACTAAATGCGCCCTCTGGATAGTTTCCGCAACAAGTTCTTTAAGCGAACCTATTTTTCCTTGGAAACGCGCCGTCGACTCCCCCATAAAATCCGCTTCAGCAGGGGTTTGGATGTGCAACGTGTAATTATTTACAGTATTACAGCGTACCGTTTCGAGAACATCGTGGACAAAGTAAACCTCGCTCGAATCTTTGCGTAAGCGGTGTACCTGCCAACCTTTAAGGTTGGGCGTCTTTTTTAACTGCGCAACAAGGCTTTTCAATTTGGCTTAGGGACAAAATGCTGTATTTCCAGCGACTTTATACTTGGAATTACCCGGGCAAGACAAAGTATAGTTGTCGTCTTTGCACTCCTTCTTTTTGTAAAACTTTGCATCGTCGTTATATATAACATAAGGCGCTGAAGTAGGACACGGGGTTGGCATTTGCCCGCAGTCTGCTTCTTTGACGTCTTCTTCACAAAAATACGCAGGCGTTGGTGGATTTCCCGTGTCTTCTGTCGTACACGTATTATCGGTATACGTTACTTTTTGGCGTAAGTGGATACACACATCCCCTTTTTCTTCATCTTCCGCGGATACGCAACCTAAAATAAATACCGCGTTAAATCCCAAAAACAAAAAATAAGTAAGTAAAGATTTATGCATTTTTAATTTATAACTCATACGTTAACCTTAGACTCGTGCGGACTTTGTCAACAGCTTTACAAACATTCTATAGCTTTAAAACGTAATATTCGGCCGCAACAACACTTGAAAATTTTGTCCCCCTGGGTAGTTATTGAGAATGCCATCGTATAAATAATCCGATTCCCATGTAAAACCCAGAACAAGAACAAACGCGGTGGCTTTTTTTATCGGCCATTTTTTATTCACCTCAAAGTAGGTACGCACTGGGCGCAACGAAGAAATTTTAAAATCGACGCGGAGTTCAAAACCGCTGTTGGCGAGAAAATCCCACGAGTCGGCGGAATAATCGAGACGGTTGCGTTTAACGCTCAAAAAAGCAATGTTGGAAATGAGTGGATGCTCGTGGATTTTTACCCCAACCCCGTAATCCCACTGGAAGGTTTGCAAAGTAAATAGCTGGTCTCCTTTAATTTTCCATGCGGCTTCAACCCAATTATCGCGAAAAAGTTCGTTGTCTTTGATATGGTGCGAACCGTAGCTTATCAAATAACCCGTATACCCAATCGAATTTTGGTATCCTGACTGTTTATTAATTTCACGCTCTTCTGGAGTACGCGAGAGCGGACGGTAACGCGCCATATTGCCTAAAAAAAGCGAAACCGCGTACGGTTCTTGGTAGCCTCTAGTTGCTGAGCGGATAAGGTTAAAACCTTCTCCACCCACCTGTGCCCTTTGGTAAAAATCGTAAGCTTCGCTTCGCACGGCAACGCCGGCAATAGGTAACGGATAAACACTTAATTCAAGGAGCGCGTAGCGTGGCGGAGAAAACGGTGAAACAAATAAATTTTCATAAATTTTTAATTCGCTGTCTTCACCCAAATCTTGCATTGGCTTGTCGGTAAAATTTATCACCATGCTTCCGTACGAGTAATAGGCATCGAGCCCATAAAGCCAGTATACGCGCCGCTCTTTGGTGTCGTGCGCGACTCCGGGTAACCCGTACTTAAAATAAATAGCAATTGGATCTACAGCAGCACCTTCTTCTTTTTTTGGGGAAGATTTTTTGGCTGCGTTTATGCTACAGGTTAAAATTAGTGCGCCCAAAACATGCTGCACCCACCGCATATTAATACTGAACAGTAAATTCCGTAATTTTATCGATGAGTGCATTCAACGCAATCGGCTTTCCTACAACATCGCTTGCCCCTGCTTTTTTTGCTTTTTGGTCTATTTCACTTGAAAAACGCGATGTTGTGACTAAAATTATAGAGCGGTAATCGCTATCTTTTTCAATTTCGTGGGATCTAATATTCTTTATTAGTTCTAACCAGCTTTTTGCCGGCAAACTTGCGTCGATAAGTACAATCCCAGGAGAAAACTCGCTAAACTTTTGTAGCGCCTCAACAAGGTCACCTGCGCGGCGTACGGAATATCCACTCAACTCTAAAGACGAAGATAGCTGCAATGCATCATTTTCATCGACATCGACGATTAACGCCTTGTCACCGTTGGGGAATTGGGAATTAACCGGCATAAAGCAATTTTATAATTCTAAAGAGGCGGTCTATAATAAAGTGGGGATAAAATTTGCCTCTTCCATTCATCAAATTATGCCGAAAATTAAAGTGGAAAAGTGTGCCAAAACACATACAGCTATGAAATTACAGGCATTTAAAATTTTACCTATTTTATTCCTTCTTAGTTCCACACCACACTACACACTTAACCTTACCGTGCGTGATATAGCGCGTATTAGCTGGCATAGAACAAACCAGGTTTCCGGTTACGGGGTTGTCATTGGCCTTAAAGGAAGCGGAGATTCACGTTCCGAGCTTGCGTTGGAAACGCTTAAAAAAAATTTATACAACCGTGGAATTGATACCGGAGAAAAAAATCTCACCGCACGCAACATTGCCGCTGTCATGGTAACGGCAATTTTGCCCACACACGCACGCCCAGGAGATCCCGTGGATGTGTGGGTATCGTCAATTGGGGATGCCCGTGCACTCGATAACGGTATGCTTTTACAAACTGCCCTTACAGGTGCAGATGGTTCCGTGTATGCAGTTGCCCAGGGGCCTATTTCTGCGCCACTACCCAGGCCAACAGAAAATAATAACTTGCAACTTTACAACTTCTCTGTTTACAACCGCCGCATTCCCCCTAATGACCGTCTCGACCAAGAAAGGCACAACTCCGCGTATATACCAGGGGGGGGCATTATCGAAAAGGGGATTTCACAACCTACGGTACTTATCGACGACACAAAAAAAACAAAATTGTCTAAGCTCTCTCTCTACAATTTTGATTTTATGACTGCACGCAATACCGTACAAGCAATCAACAAAAAATTCCCCAACACGGCCGAACTTGTTAGTGACGGAACAATTGAACTTAAAATCCCTTATACAAGCGACCATGTCGACTACCTAAGTAAAATTTTACAAGTAAAAGTCGACGTGCCAGAAAGAACCCGCGTGGTACTTGATACGCGTACAGGGACAATCGTTTCTGGCGGTAGCGTTGCTATATCCAGCGTAATGGTAACGCACAACGGAATGCAAATTGAAGTGAAAAATAAAAGCCAATATGCATACGGCGACGAAAAGTCTCCCGCAAATGCTGAACTTAAAGAAGGCGCTACAGTTAAAGAACTCGTCGATAATTTGAATAAACTTGGCCTTACCTCTGCAGAAATTATCGACGTAATTAAAGCAATCCACGCCGCTGGAGCGCTACACGGCGAGTTAACAGTTTTATGATTTATTTTACTTGAGGAGATTTTATGTTAGATACAAATAGCATCGATCCTTTTTTATTTCCGCATAACGAAAAAAGGCTGAGTACAACGCCGCGTGCAGATAAAAATTCAAAAGTCTCTTTCCAAGAATTGCTCAACGCTCTTGTACCAAAAGATTTAAACGCAAAAACATCATCAGAAGTTTTTAGCCGCACCCCTCAACGCGATAAAATTATTGCGCACATTGGCGATAACCCCGAAAGGCAAAAAATGTTTGAAGCGGCACGGCAGTTTGAAAACTTTTTTTTAGAAAAAATGTTCCGTGAAATGCGTAAAGATATGGGCAAAAATGATATTTTGCACGGCGGCTCTGCAGAAAATATTTTTCAAGACATGCTCCTTACCGAACGCGTTAATAAACTAACGCAAAGTGCGACTCTTGGCCTTGCCGAACAAATTTATACACAGATGCAAAGGAGTACTACATAACAGTATGCATCTTTTTGCCTACGGCAAAGCATTACAAATTGGGAGTTCTTTATTTAGTTTTACTCTCGCTTTCATTTTTCTTTCAACACCAAGTCATCCACAAAATACGCACACAAGCACGGAGCTAAAACGCGCTGAGCGATTCTATTTTTCCAAAAAATACGAAACTTCTGCCGCGCTTTTAAAAAAAATTCTTGAGAAAGATCCCACTAATGGCCGCGCAAATTCTCTTTTAGGGGACATCTTTTATATACAGGGAAAATACGATAAGGCGCTAAGCCATCTCCTCCGTGCAAGCGAACTCAACGAAAATAGCGCCAATGATTTTTTTCGCCTAGGACAAGTTTATATAAAACTCAACAAGCCCAAAGAAGCCACACAGTCGTTTTTACGCGCTTACGAAATCGATGATAAAATGAAAGAATCCCTCTTTATGGTAGGGTTTGTCTATTTAAGCCTCGAACGGAACAAAAAGAAGACAATAGAGTATTGGCAAAAATTTGTCGACGAAGCAGTACGCGATCCGCAACGAGAAAAAGTAGCGACAGTTCTTAAATACCTAAACGACCCCAATTTTGTACTCCCCGATAAAAATAGTCCTATTTCGCTCGAAGAAGCCCTCCTTATTGGAGGAGCACACGGCCCTGCTGAAACCAAACCTGCCGAAGATAAAGGAGCTGGCCACGAAAGCGCAAAGGAAAAAAACGATAGTAAAGAACTACTCGACGACGACGCTTTAAACTAAAAAACGGGCTATGTCCAACACTAACGAACGCCGTAGAGAGCACCGCGTCCCCGCAGGGGCATACATCGAATATCGAGTTGCCATTAATTCGACGCAAGTAAAAGATGCAATTATGAGCGACATTTCCGAAGGTGGCTTGATGCTTCTCGCAGAAGAAGCCGACGTAGGGCGTGAATTAAAAATTAACGATCCCATTAACGGAGAAATTATCCACGACCGTACGAAATTTAATTTTCCTTTCGCAGGCTCTGTCGCTTGGATTCAGCCTCGTGAAATGCGTTCCCGCAAATTTGTCGCCTTGGGAATTCGCTTTAATCCCGATGTAGAATTGCCGGGACAAATTTATGCACTCCTAATGGCCGATCACGACCTTTGAATTTCATTAAATCCCTAATTTACACCGTAGGCGGCTTCGTTGCCGTCTTGGGTATTGTCGTTTTACTGACAGTATTTTTACAACATTTGCGGAAAGGTTCTGCAGAAGAAGTTTTGATGGGGCAACGCGCAACAAAAGCAGCTCTTGAAAAAATACAAGAAAGACCTTTTACAACAAAATTATTAGAGTTTACGCGAGAGCTTTCTGGTATTTTTTCGTGGAAGTCTTTGCGCGGAACTCCTGTTTTTCCACAGGTACACGAAGCGCTAAAAAATACCGCGCTACTTACCACGATAAGCCTTGCGTTGTCTCTTCTTATTGGTTTTCTTTTTCTTTTTACCGCTGAAATCTACCCAAAAACACAAATTTTTCTAGATAGGCTCGCGAACGGTATCAACACAACCCCTATTTTTCTTTTAGGTATTTTTCTTATTTGGCTTTTTGCGTTCGCGCTAAGGCTTTTTCCCGCCGGAGGTGACCAAAGCACGCGTGATTTTATTTTACCCGCACTTTCGATTGCGCTAAAATTCGGCAGCCGTCTTTTTCTTCTTTTAAGCCAGTATATGCGCGAGCTTGACACAAAAGTTTTTATCCTACGCGCACGTGCGTACGCGCTTCCTTCTCAGCGTATTTTTTTTCATAAACTTGCAAACTGTGTAATGCCTTTTATTATTTTTTGGCTCATTGAAACAGCATCCCTTTTTTCTGGTGCGGTAATTGTGGAAACTCTTTTCTCTATACACGGGCTTGGGTCTTTACTTATTTTTTCTTTACTCCAATACGATATTCACCTTCTTTTTGTAAACCTTACTGTTATTGCAACGATTGTGTACATTACATCGCTTTTACAAAAAGAGTTGGGTAAGTGGCAACATACGGGGCGTATATGAAATTTTTTCGGGTTTATACCGCACTTCTACTTGTGCTCTTTTTTTTATGCACTCCCATTTTTTTAGAAAAAGGAACAATCAGCCTTGGCGATGCATTCCATGGCATTTCATGGAAATTCCCTTTAGGAGCGACCCCTTTAGGCGAATCTATTTTAACAGAAATAATTTTAGGCGCAAAAACTACCCTTACCCTTTCGGCTCTTGCGCTTATTGTGTGTTTAGCGGTAAGCCTTTTCTTTGCTGTTTTTCTTTTCCAATTACCTAAAAGCGTACAAAACGCATTTGCGTTTTTCATCGACGCCCTTTTATCTATCCCCAGTATATTTATTGCGCTTTCCATTGGGTATTTTTTGCCGCAAAGTTTCCTTTCTGTTTTTATCGCTCTTGTCCTTTCTGAATTTGCCGCTCTACAAAAATTTTTTTTACAGCGCATGCAAGATACCCAACAGGTAGAATTCCTCCGCGCTTCTCGCGTTATGGGTGCATCGCTTTTTTACCAAGCCAAAAACCACATTCTTCCCAGACTCGTTCGCGATGCTGGCTATCTTTTTCTTATTACATTCCCATCGATAGTCCTTTCTCTTGCAAGTTTGGAATTTTTGGGAGTGCAAACAGGTTCGGCAGAGCTTTCGCTTGGCATGCAAATCGCGCTTTATAAGGATTACATTTTCTTATACCCACTACTTAGCCTTGCCCCCGTAGTCTGTATTTTGCTAATTCTTCTTACGCTCAACGAAGCTGCAAAAAGAACCTCATTTTGATTGTCCCATCCTGTCTTTCTCCCGTTTTGGCGAACATGAAATACCGCCTCCCGGACGACGTGCTTGAATTCCGTGAACAAGTATACGATTTTGCTAAACGTGAAATCCGCCCCTCTGCCGAAGAAAGGGATCTTAAAGGCGATTGGGATCCCAAACTCTGGAAAAAAATGGCGGAGATAGGCCTTTTGGGGCTCTCGGTAAGCGAAGAGTACGGCGGTAGCGGTGCGTCGTGCCTTATGACAACGGTAGCACACGAAGCTTTTGCAGAAGGCTCTTTAGACGGCGGATTGACCTTGGCGTTGGGAGCACACGCGATTATCGGTACAATGCCGATTGCCCTTTTGGGTTCAGGCGAACAGAAAAAGAAATACCTCCCCAAGTTAACCTCTGGCGAATGGACCGCAGGTTTGGGGCTTACAGAACCCGGCTCTGGCTCGGATGCCGCAGGAAGTATGCGCACGACTGCAGTACGCAAAGGGGATAGGTATATCATCAATGGAAGCAAAATGTTTATTACAAATGGTCCCATTGGCGACGTATTCGTGTGCATGGCTGTTACCGATAAAAAGCGCGGGGCGTTTGGTGTTTCTGTTTTTATCGTCGAAAAAGGCTTCAAGGGATTTTCTGTCGGAAAAAAACTCAATAAAATGGGGATGAAAACCTCGACTACATCCGAACTCATCTTCGAAGACATGGAAGTTCCTATTGAAAATAGGATTAGCGAAGAAAACTCAGGATTTTTGCGCGTAGGCCGTGCAACTCTTGAATGGGAAAGGACAGTCCTTGTCGCCTCGGGCTTGGGTTCGATGAACGGACTCATCCGCGAAGGTACGCGCTATGCAAAACAGCGCGTGCAGTTTGGCGAACCCATTATCCGCTTCCAAGCAATCCAGGAAAAAATTGCGCGTAGCCGTTACAAGTTAGATGCATCCCGTCTACTTATCTACCAAAGCGCGATGAAAAAAGACCGCGACCTACCCGCACCAATAGAATCTTCGATTGCAAAACTCTACACCACCGAAAGTAGCATTGAAGTAACTTACGACATGGGGCAAATTTTTGGAGGCTATTGCTTTATCCACGAATACCCCGTCGAACGGGCATACCGAGACGGCAGGCTTTCAACCTTAGGCGCAGGTACTTCAGAGGTAATGCGTTCTATTATTGCAGCAAACATGAAAGAGCTATGGATTGACGCTGATTTAGATGAAGAACAAAAAGAGCTCTTCCACAACTTTCGTAATTTTTGCCAAAAGGAAATAGCTCCGTACACAGCACAATTGGACAAGACAGGCGAAGTGCCACGCTCGCATTTTGAGAAACTCTACCAAAGTGGCTTTACCGGCCTTGCACACGAAGAAGAGTTTGGTGGTACCAACAGCACCCATTTTTTTGCAGTACATTTTCAAGAGGCCCTCGCCGAAGCTTGCGGATCAACTTTTTTTTCTGTAGGTGCATCCGTTGGACTTTTTGGCCTCCCCATACGTGAACACGGAACAGACGCACAAAAAGCGAAATACCTTCCCGATATTATCCAAGGAAAAAAGATTGGCGCTTTGGCAGTTACAGAACCTGGTGCAGGTTCCGATGTTGCCAATATACAAACAAAGGCGGAGTATAAAAAAGGAAAATATTACATCAGCGGATCAAAAACATATATCACAAATGCACCTGTTTGTGATTACATCCTTGTACTCGCAAATGTTACTGTCGCACCCGAAGAAAAAGATAGCATTGTACGGTCGGGACAAACAGTGTTTATCGTCGACGCAAATTTAAAAGGCGTTTCGCGGGGAAAGCCTATGGAAAAGCTAGGACTTAAAGGCTCCCCTACAGGAGAGCTTTTTTTCGATGCAGTTGAAGTAACTCAAGATAATATTTTAGGACGTGCAGGCAGGGGATTCCAAATTATAATGTCAGCATTTAACAGAGAACGCCTCGCGCTTGCTGCGTACTCGGTAGGCGTTATGGCCGCTGCAATACAACACGCCCGCAAGTACGCAAAAGAGAGAAAAACATTTGGTAAAGTAATCATCAAACACCAAGCCGTTGCTTTTATGCTCTCTGACATGATTACAAAGTACGAAGCCGCTCGGCAGTACCTCCACGAAACCGCATGGATTTTAGACGAAGCAAAAGGCGAAACACACTACGAGCATAACGGTGAAAAAATTGAGCTTACCGCACGCACAGCTTCTTTAAAGCTAATGGCGTCAACGTACGCACGGGAAGTAACAAACTTGGCGGTACAAATTTTTGGTGGTGCAGGATACATTGAAGATTACCCCGTTGCACGGCTTTTTCGCGACGTTAAGCTTGCAGAAATTGGCGGCGGCACATCGGAAATAATGAAATCGATTGTCGCACGGTCTGAATCTAAAAAAGTATAAAATGCAAATTAAGGCGAAAAGATCGAAGATCGCCAAAAGATTCGACACGCTTAAACTCAAGCTTGTTAATCGCATTTACAAAAGTCCAGGAAAAATTCTTTTAGGCGTACTTTTATTGTCTCTTGTTGCTGGATTTTATACCGTAAAACTATTCCACGACGTACGCACCGATTTTGCCACCTTGCTTCCCGAAAACGACCGCAGCGTCGTACATGCAAAAGAAGTAACTCTGCGCATTGGGGGTACAGGAAACATTTTTGTTTCCATCGATTCTCCCGATTTTAGAGCAAATAAAAAATTTGTCGAGGCTTTTGCGCGTATTCTGGAAAAATACCCAACGGATTTAATTAAATTTTTTGAATACCATACAAACGTAGCGACACAGTTTTTAAAAGATAGGCTTTTCTATTACTTAACAGTCGCTGAACTTAAAGAGCTACGAAGTGCCCTACAGAAAAGGTTTCAAAAGACACGTTTAGGTGTTTTGGGTTTAGATCTTGAAGAAGAAAATCCAAATAAAGATCTTGAGAAACTCCTTAAAAAATTCTACGATAAATACCGTTCACAAAATCCCTTTGGTACTAATAAAGAAGGATATTTCACGGACGATACGGGTGAGTCCCTCGCGCTTATTATACGCCCAGCGGGAGACGCGGCGGATATTGCATTTACGCGCAAGATTGTAGACCGGCTCAACGAGGACATCCGCCGGCTTGACCCAAAAAAATTCCACAGTAGCATGGAAGTTGGGCTTTCGGGAACGTACGCTTCTCTTCTCGAAAATTTTTCGAGTATAATCCAAGAAAGTTTACAAACAGCCGGAATTACAATTTTTCTTGTACTTTTTTCGATTTGGTTTTTTTACCGTTCGGTGCGCATGGTCGTTATGCTATGCACGGGAATTTTTGTGGGTATTCTTGTAACGTTTATGTTCACGTATTTTAAAATTGGCTATTTAAACCAACAAACAGCGTTTCTTGCATCGATTATCGTCGGTAACGGGATTAACTTTGGGCTAATTCTTTTGGCGCGCTACGTCGAAGAACGTGCCAAAGGCTTAAAACTACGCCGCGCCCTTTACCGCGGAATTTTTTACACCGCATCTGCAACGCTGATGGCTGCTATTGCAACTTCTATTTCGTATGGTATTATGTCGGTTACGACATTCAAAGGATTTTCGCAGTTTGGGTTTATTGGTGGCGTGGGAATGCTTATATGTTGGATTTCTCTCACCCTTACCCTCCCCTGTTTTATCGTCCTTTTTGAAAGGTGGAGGCCACAAAGAGAAGAAAAAATCCATAAGTTTATCGAAAATGACCGCGCACGTCTTTTTGCATCGTTTATCCAAAAGAGGCGGCGCATCCTCACTTATGCACTCTACATAATCGTCCCTTTGTCAATTGTTGCAACAGGAGTTTATTTTAGCCAAGACCGCTTTGAATACGACTTAAAAAAATTAAGCTTACGGGTTACGGAAGAAAAAGGTACGGAAAGCTATTTTAATAAACGCATCGACAAAGTTTTAGGCAATGGAAACAATCCATCGATGCTTTTGGCGCACACCCGCGAAGACGCAAACAAAATTGGGCTTCTTCTTGAAGAAAAAATACGTAATGCGCGTAAAGAAGGCAAGCCCATGCTTATCAGTACCGTGCGTTGGCTAGACCAATTTTATCCCAAAGAACAGCACGAAAAATTTTTAATTATCCGCGATTTGCGAAAACTGTTTCTTCCAAAATATATAAACCTTCTTCAACCTAAAGACCGTAAATGGGGATACATTGCGCTCAATGCGCTTAAAGCAAACCCTTTCACGACTCACGATTTACCCGAAATGCTTTTACGTAATTTTCGTGAAACCGATGGCACTTTAGGCCGTATTTTATACGTAACCGCAAGCGACAAGGCTGTACTTTCTAACATCAAAGACGTTATACAAATTGGTAGCGAAATTAGCAACGCAGTAAAACTTGCTCCAGGAAAAGAAATCGGCGCAGAAGAGGTGCTTCTTGCAAGCGAGTCGATGATTTTTACAGATATCCTCCGCGACGTTTCACGCGAGGGTCCCCTTGTTACGTTTATATGTTTTTTAGCGGTGGGCGCTTTTATTTGGATTGGATTTCGGCGCATAAAAGAATTTTTCTTTGTGTACATATTTTTGACGTTTGGATTGCTCTCTTTTATTGCTGCACTTTACGTTTTTTCAGTTAAACTCAACTTCTTTAATTTTATTACAATCCCGATAACCATCGGCATAGGCGTAGATTACGCGATTAATATCTACTACCGCTATAAAGTCGATGGAGAAAAATCTATCCAAAATGCTTTAGCATCGACTGGCTCGGCGGTTTTCCTCTGTTCATGGACGACAATTATTGGTTACGGAAGTATGCTCGGCGCACGCAACCAAGCAATGGCCTCTTTTGGTCTTATGGCTGTCATTGGCGAAATAAGCTGCTTAATTTTCGCAATGGTTTTTATGACAGCGTACCTTGCACGCCGTGCAGACAAAAGAACAGAAGCTCAACCCTTAATTGCAGATAATCGTACACAAAATAAAAAAGCAATCACACAAAGAAAAAAAATAAATTATGCTACGCGTTTATCTACAAAATCAAGCCCAGTAAAGAAAAAAACTTCTTCCAAAAACAAAAAGAAGGTTCAACCCAAAAAATAACTTATGTTCAAGAAAAAGAAAAACATCGCTTTAGATGCAGAATTTAACGAACGCGAATACGAAAATATATTTTTGCATAACCTCTATCCTTCTGGAAAAAAAATTCCTTCAAATGCAAGCGTTGCGGATAAAGTAGAATTTTGGGCGCTTTACGATACTACGCCAAATTACAACGGTATCGATTTGTTACGCGATTTGCGCACGCTATGGGGAATCCATTTGCAATTAAGAATTGGTCCGCGTTCCGATAAAAATTCTTCTCCCCGTGGATTTTGTTTACACCTTTTGGGTGAAAACAAAGAAATAAAAATTTTCTTCGAAGGATATGCTGGAAATATTAGCGATGCTACACGCGAACCTATTGCTTTTACTTCCTTTAGCAACGATGAAAAATCGCGCGCACTTTCTCAAAAATATTTTATCCGTTTTGTTTTTTTCTTTGAAAGACTTTTTCCATTGCAAAAAATAGAAGCGATGCTTGTCGCAATGAGTATTGCCGCATCTCTCGATAAAAAGCGCTTTGCCGGAATTGTCGATCCCGACATTTTTCTTTTTGTTCCAGCAAACCCTATCCGTGCAGGATTAGCAAATTTTTTATCCGCAAACCGTCTACTTAATACACATCTAGTTACTGGATTTAACTTTTTTGAAAAAAACTCAACTGTATATTTTTTTACGCACGGGTTTAACCGTTTTGGGTTTGCCGATATTTTACTTTCGGGAAACGAAAAAGAAGCGGAGGAGCTTTCTGTCGGGGTGTATAAAAAAGCGTTAAAGCAAACTCACGATATTTTTTTAAACCACATTATGGGAAACAAGGAAAAAGTACACCTTTCTATACTTAAAAACCGCGCAGAACTTCCAGAACAAGTTAACGCAATGCTGGGTAAAAAAGTCCTCCAAGGAATTTATAAGTAAACAGGTAAACCGTTTAAATAAAGGTCGTATTGTTTTTCTACAGCTTCTTTCATAAAAAGGGCGCCCCTACCCGAAAATGCGCTTTTTTGCGAGAGTAAATACCCTACAGCATTTTTAGGGCCTAACGATACGAAATACCCCAGCTCTTGGTATACGTATTCTGGTGCGGCTTTTCCCGATAAATCAGCGGCTAAAGTTCGAGCGACAGCTTGCCCTTTTCGCACTGCTGCCTGAGCGCTTTTGGCGTTAAGTCCACGCCCACTAAAATAGCTATTGTCCCCTGCTGCATAAAAAAGACACTCTGGCCTTTCTCCAGAAATTTCAGTAATACGCCCGTAAAGATCACAATTAAAAGCGGGATTTGCACGCACACCAGGAACAAAAAGTACGTAATCTGCTGTGCTGCGCGCTGTTTCGTTTCCTTTGCGCAAAATAAGTTCTGGCTTTTCAAACCGGATAAATTCTGTATTTAAGTGCAATGTAATATTTTGTTTTTGCGCTTCTTTAACCGCGCACTCCCCCACAGAAGCGTCAAAAGAAGGCAATACCCTATCTTGTGCTTCGATGAGCTCAACCTTATTCCCTCGTGCGGCAAGCTCGAACGCAAATTGAACTCCCGTGGGGCCTGCGCCAACAACTGCAATATGTTCTTTTTCGATTGTACGCACCTTAGCGATGGCATTTGGGTCGTCTCTTAGCATATCGAGAGTCACCACCCCAGGCATCGTGTGTGGCGAAAGGGAGCCTTGTGCAACGACAACAGCGTCGAATTTTCGTAAGAGTGTCTCGTGCGGTTTTTGGAGAAGTTTATCCAAATCGATATCTTGTTGGACAAAAGTAAACTTAAAGCGTTGTGCGAGGCTTTGGAAAGGGACTTCAAAATCTTTTATATTTTTCCCCCGTGCAAGTTTATGCCACTGTGTTAATTTTTGGTGGTTTTTTCTTTTATCAAAAAGTGTTACACGTATATGCGGCGCATACCTGTGGAGTTCAATCGCGGTTGCAAGCCCAGCGTACCCCCCACCTGCAATAGCACACGAGGTGCTTTGGTTTTCTACGGACACGGATGTCCTCCGTGTAGAAAACCTATACCACACGAGGTGCTTTGGTTTTCTACGGACACGGATGTCCTCCATGTAGAAAACCTATACCACACGAGGTGCTTTGGTTTTCTACGGACACGGATGTCCTTTGTATGCGCAGCGCACGCCCACGAAGTCTATTTGTGTGCCGCTTTCAAACGGGGAAGCCTTTCTTCCAATTGCCGGTTGCGTTCTTTATAAAAACTTGTACGGATAGGATTCATCTCTGCTAAAGCTTCGTAAAGCGCCTGCTCAAAATAGAGGCCTTCGGAAAGATTTACCGACGCATTTTGCGCAAACTGTTCGTTGTTGTCAAAAACAATGTGCCGTGTATTAAAACGGTTCGCAGGCAAAACTTCCGACATAACGCTAATATTATGTACGCTTAGGCCTCCGCCTACCGAGGTAAGCTTATTTTGCCGTGCAAGCTTTATGAGAACGTTGCGCGTGAGTGTAAGCACTTCTTCGTCGTCGACGCATAAATTCATGCTTTTGGATAAGTCGCCTCGGCCAATCGTCACTTGGCTTAAAGAGGCAAAAGCTTTGGTTGCAATCATGGCGTCGAGCTGGTGGAGCGCAGTTGCGGTTTCTAAATTCATCGCAAGCCTTGCAAATTTTCCCGTCTCGCGCATAATCGATTCGGCTGTTTCAACAAAATTGATAAGCGAGTACACCGACTCGACCATGGGAGCCAAGAGTACGTTAACCCCCACGCTTAAACACTCGCGCATGTCGCGCCGCGCTTCGGGTCCGCCTATTTTAACGGTTAGCGAAAAATCAGGAATAATTTCGCGCAAAAGCGCGATTTCGTCGATGTCCATATCTTCGACTTCGGTACCCGTTTTAAGCGCGACAACGTTGTTCTCTTGGGTAAGCGTTACAAAACGGCTACGTAGCTCTCTTATTAAAGTAAGATTACGCCGCATGGTTGTACATCGGGTAAATTTCAACGAGGCTCAAGCAATTTATTTTCATGAAAGAATCATTAACCCGTTAGTATCTATCTGGAATTCTCTCTGCACGCACGCTATTTTTTTAGAAGTTAAACGTTTAGATAAATCAAGCTTTGTAGTGTCGATATTCGACGGCCAAAAAGCCAATAGCGTTGAACCCGCTCCCGAAAGAAAACATCCCAACGCACCCTCTTGGTACCAGTCTTCAAAAATTTGGAACATCTCGGGGATAAGGTGTGCACGTTGCGAAGTATGTAGCCTATCTTCCATTGCTGTTCGAAACGCAAGCGTTTGTGCGCCAAATGGCTTTTCTTCGTTTAGGAGCGCTACAAGCGCAGCAACACGCGAAGTTTGGAAAATAAGGTCTGTGCGCGAAACAGTGACAGGAATTAGTTGGCGCGAATCGCGGGTTTCGAGTCTAAGGTCGGGGATAATACCTGCAAGTTTTACAGGTGCTCGAATTTTTAGCGGAATGTGCATAAAAGAAGGTCCCTCAGCCAAGTCGGATGGTGTAGCGGTGCCGTCTTTATTTTCTAAAGTTTCTTTTTCTTTTCCCGTGCTGTCTAAAGCGTTTAGGTTAATTTTAGGCAGGCATAAATTCCACCCACCAAAAAGCGCCGCTGTTAAGTTGTCGGGGTGCGGCTCAAACTCCAGCGCAAATTCCAAAACTTGGTCAATGCGGTACGCGAGTTGGTATTCTCGGCGGAGCGTTTCGTTCGCAAGTGTTAGCCCTGCGAGAATTGCAGTACTCGATGAACCAAGCCCCCTGCTAAAAGGGACATGCACGCGCACGGTAACATCGTACGCGCATGGCTTTTGCCCTGCTTTTTTTACAAGATAATTATACGCTTTGACAAAAAGATTGTCTGCATCAATTTTTTTGGGTAAGGACGCAACTGGTACAATCTTTGTATCTGCGCTTTGGAAGCTAAGTTTTAGCGAACCATCGGAACGATTCGCTCTTGTACAGATGAATTCGTTACGCAAATCGAGCGCAATACCCCAGATATCAAACCCGGGGCCTAAGTTAGCGGTGCTTGCGGGAACTGTAATGCGTAGCGGCGGAGACGAAGACACTGAGCCAAAAATGGGAAAAAATACCCGCGTACAAGCTATTTAGCTGATTTAGGTTGCACAAACTCAAACTTGAGTGCAAGCGAGAGTACATCCGCCTTGATGAGCCTTATGTGGAGCTTATCGCCCAAACTGAGCGTCTTTTGCAGCTTGCCCGCAAAAACGCTAAAATCGTCGCGGATGGAAATTTCACCACGCCTATCGACATTGGCTGCGTCAATTTCTCCTTCTGCGGGAAACTCGTAAAGAGTGACAAAAAGCCTATCGCTTGAAAAGCTACTGAGCCACCCCGTAAAGCTATCCCCCACCCTGTTTTGTAGGGCACGGATGGCAAGGAGCTTTTTATCCGCCCTTTCTGCCTCAAAAGCAATACGTTCCAGACGTGACGCCTCGCGGCCAAAAAAGTCGAGTTCATCCATGCTAAAAGGAAGTTTTCTTTTTTCCAGGTGCGCCGCTATTTGTAGGTGTGTAACGAGGTCTGCAAAGCGGCGTATAGGTGAGGTAAAATGCGCATAATGCGAAAACGCAAGCCCCCAGTGCCCTTTGGCCTCAGGGGCGTAGTTTGCCTGCATAAAAGAACGCAAAAGCAAAAACTGGAAAACTTCTTTTACGCTTTTAAGAGCCGCATCGTTAAGCACATAATTGACATCAGTTTGTTTAGCGCTCCTAAGTTTTAACCGAGGTACATATTTTTCTAAATAGCGGTTCAATTTCTCAAGTTTTTCCACGGGCATGCTTTCATGGTTGCGGTGTAAAATAGGGAAGTTATGCCTAATTGCGTAAGACGCCGCTGCTTGGTTTGCGCTCAACATGCACTCCTCGACAAGGCGATGCGAAGAGAGGCGTTCAATTTTTGTAAAACCGGTAAAGGTGCCGTTCTTGTCGTACGTGGGTTTTTCTTCGCTAAAATTGAGCTCAACCCGCCCTGCTTTATCGCGCGTTTCGATTAAAATCTTTGAAAGCTTTAAAGCGCTTAAAAGCGGAGATTTTTTACTCTTTAAATTTTCGTGTGCCTCCTCGTAGGTAAACCTTTTGTCGATATAAATTACTGACTTAAAAAATTCATAGTGGAGCATTTTCCCTTGCCTATCGAATCGCATGCGCGAGGTAAAAGCAAGCCTTGTCGTCTTAGGCTTTAGACTGCAATACTCGTTTGAGTAAATTTCGGGAAGCATGGGGATAACCGAATTAGAAAGATAATAACTATTCCCCCGCCGCAAAGCTTCTTCAAAAAGTGGAGAATCTTTTGCTATAAAAAAACCAACGTCCGCTATGTGGACATCCAAATTAAATCCCGACGCGTCTTCTGTTACAGAAATTGCATCGTCAAAATCTTTTGCGTCGGCTCCGTCGATAGTAAATATAAAACTGTTCGATATTTTTTTACGCTTCCCCTTTTTAACTTCTTCTTTTAACGCTTCCTTGGTGTGCGCTTCAATCGTTTTTTTGGGAGGGACTATACTTTTTTCAAAATCTCCTGGGAGCATAAACCGTAGGCGCAAACGCTCCAAATCTCCCTTGCGGTTTTCTTTCACTTCACGCTTTGAAAGTTCAAAAACGGAAGATGTAATACGTTGGTACGAGGAACGAGAATTATTTTTTTCAGAAAGTACGTTCGAGGCGCTTTTTAAAAACTCCGAATCTAAAGCGCTGCGCATAACATAGACGATCTTTTTCGTAATATTTTTTGTCTTAAGGAGTATTTGCGGCCGGTCTGGTAAATCGACAAGTTCTGCGAGTGCAAGTTTTTCTCCTTTGAATTTTCCTCCGACGCTTTGCGTAAAACCCAAAATATGCGCGAGGTACTCTGTCGAAAAAGGCTCTAACACCTGCCTTACCTTGGCGGTAACACGGCCCCTGCTAATCCCAGTAAGTATAATTTCTACTTTATCGCGGTGCAGCGCTTGACCGCGTGCATTAAAAGGAACAAGCGCTTCGAGGCCTTTTTGTATTTGCACAAACGCCACGCCCGACTTGGCAACACTTAAAATTCCCTTCTGGACATTTTTAAGTATAAACCGTGCTTCTTTTTTTTCAATAAGCGAATACGCTTTGAGAAACGAGCGGCAGTGCTCTATTGTGGCATCCGTAGTATACTGGACTCTTCTCTGCTTTCTTTTTTTATTTTTATGCGCTTTAGCCTCTTTTGTCGTTTCCTCTGCGATTGGCAAAGTTGTGTTTCCCGATTTATACGCGTGGAAAATCCATTGGTCTAAAAGTTTTTCTGTTTCTTTATCCATAATTTAATATTTCTATGTTCGTGCAGGGGGCGCTAAGGCAAAGTTAAGCGCATGCCCGTAAATAGGTTCAAGCTCCGTATGCGACGCAACTTTTTGCGGTAAAAGATTTTCTTCTGTTAAAAGCGAAGCGTCGGCGTGTGCGTCACGCAAATACAGCACTCGATCTAAAGGCATATCTACCCCACTCTTTGCCCCTTGCGGCATCCAGCTATCTACCCAAAAATAAAGTTTTCCCGTAAGTGTACGTGCCATATCTACCGAAACGGCCAAGCTTTCTTTTTCAGGAGTAAATTTTTCTGCATAAAAAAGTTTTGCGTTCGTGCGTGCCAAAAACCATTCGTTTTCTTTGACGCCAAAAAAAATACGCCACATCCGCGATGAAAAAAAAGTCGATGTGGGGATTTTGGCGAGCATCGACAGCATACGTACGTAAGCAAAAGAGGAGCGCAACCCTACAAAAGAGCCAGGCCCTTTTCCAAGCCAAATTGCGCCTATTTCGCTAAGATTTGGAAAAAGTTTTTCGACAGCGTTATCAATTCCATCCTCGTTCGAATGTGCCGATAATTCGACAATTGTAGTAACATCTTGCGGCGAATTAAAACGGGCAAAAACACTATAACGCGTAGATGTATCCAAGAGGAAGATAGGGTACCTCGTTTGTGAAAAAATATGTTCACCCACAAAAATTTAGGTATCTTCCTTTTCGATTATACGGCGACTACCGTCTTTTCCCATAGCGATAAAGATTTCTAATTTTCGTGAAAACGGCGCGAAAATTTGCTGGGGTGCTTTTTCTGGCCACTCGACAAACACAACGCTCCTCAAGTAATCTTCATCCAAAGGTAAAATGTCGTACGCACTGTCCTTTTCGTCGAGCCTATAGAAATCCAAATGGCTGATTAAAAACGAATCGGTTTTATAATCGTTGCGTATGTTAAATGTCGGCGAAGTTACACCCGATATACCCCAAGAGAGTAAAATTTCTGCAACGAGCGTTGTTTTCCCTGCACCTAATTCGCCGCTGACTAAAACCAGCATTGGGGGAGAAATTTTACTTGCAATACGACGCGCCTCACGCTTAAAGCTGCGCAGCGTATTAATGCCCTTTTCCACAAGAGAAAAAAGCATTAGAAGATATCGTGGAAAGAAAATTATCCCGTTGCACATCTATGTCAAAATTTCCTTTTATCCATACGATGCGCGATTGGCAACGGCAAACAAAACAGAGAGAGGCTTTGCGTGAAATTTTTTTGACGAGCGAACGGCCACTTACGATTGCAAACCTGGTTGCTCTTGCGCACGAGAAGCATATAAAAATCGGCCAAGCAACCGTGTACCGCACGGTAAACGCGCTTTTGAAAATAGGCGAAATTAAATCGGTACAAATTCCCGGAAACGACGCGCTTTACGAGAAAGCACACCTTAACCACCACCACCATTTTAAATGCGAAAAAGTGTACGATCTTCCCGGATGCCCTGAAGGTATTGATTTTCAAAAATTTGTTCCCAAAAAATTTAAACTTATCGCGCACGACTTTACCTTTTACGGAATTTGCGCTTCGTGCGCTTAATATAAAATCTGTTCCAGCGGATTTTAATTTAGCCACTATGCACTTTGCAACTTATACGGTGTTTTGCATGCATCGTCAAGTTGCGTAAATGCGCTACAATAATAAGAAGAGAACCTGAAAAACTCAGCCAATTCCAGCGAACTGAAAAGGTTATAATTTCTAAAAATTCGCCAGCGACCAAAAGAAGAAACCCCAAAAGCGCCGTAGAAACAATACTATACGAACGGTGTGCTTTCCATGAATGGTAAAATGCGAAGCTGCTCGTAAGCGCAATAAGCGGCAATAACCATGTATGCATATTTTCTGTCCATGCAAACGCCGAACCTATGCTCATAAGAAGGATTGACGCCAAAGGAAGTACAAGGCAATCCAAGAGGCATAATAGAGAGGCGGCAATTCCTATCTTATCCCAAAATGAAGAGAACGGATGCGTGTGTAAATTTTCCGGCGCGTTTGGCAAAGTATTCTCGTGCATCCTTATTGATAAAGAAATATCATTATACATGTGGTAAAGCAGAAATAGTTACCTAGGGCGTGCGATATATCAGGTAGGGGTGTTAATGGCAAAAGCAGGTGTCTTCACCGCTTTAGCAGGCGTTGCCTGCCCATTGGCAGCATTTGTCTTCAAATTGCGAGGCTTTTGCCATTAACACCCATCAGAGTGTATTAGAAAAAACTATTGCCCCCACCTGATATATCGCATGCCCGTTACCTACAAATAGAGCAGCCAACCCTTTTTTCTCGTACAAATTTTTTTAGTGTTTGTTTTAAACCATCATACACCAATACCTTTGTACTAAGCACTTCGTCTGCGCCTGTAATAATTTTTATAGCTTCAAGCGCCTGCATTGTCCCCATAATTCCAGGTAACGCGCCAATAACCCCTGCTTCTGCGCAATTTTGGATTGCTTCGGGAGATTCACTATAGAGGCAACGGTAACAACCTGCATCTGCATTTATGCCAAAGACTGTCAATGTGCCTTCAAAACGGTATAGGCTTGCAAAGACGTTCGGCTTTTTAGCACGCATAGCGTAACGGTTAATCGCGTCTCGTGCGGCAAAATTATCCGTACAGTCCAAAAGTATCTCGTATTCTTGCCCTAAGCGCTCAGCGCTGGTGTCAGAAAATTTTTCTGTAAATGTCTGGATATGAAGATGCGGATTGAGTTGTTGTAATTTTTTTTGGGCTATAGTTACTTTGTTTATTCCGATATCTGCGTCGCCGTAAAGAATTTGGCGGTGTAGGTTTGAGGTTTCTACGGTATCATCGTCAACAAGCCCCAGATACCCAACCCCCGCAGCGGCAAGGTATTGTGCGGCCGGGCAGCCAAGCCCTCCCATACCTACAATAAGGACACGTGCGACTGCCAGCTTTTCTTGCCCTAATTTACCTATTTGCGGCAGCACTATTTGCCGTACATAACGTGCATCTTTATTTAGCATCATTCTCCATTGGGGTATACTGCGATTTTTTAATACTGTTGCGGCTAATAAGCCGCGAAGGGTCTTCGGGGAAAAAAGCTCTTACGCGAAGTTCGGGTAATGCTAAAATTTTTTGCAAGCCTTGCCGTTCATGGATAGAAGCATGAATACCTGCTATTTTACGTAAAGCTTCTACGGGATAGTATGCACATAGAGGCTCAAAGATTCCATTTATTCGATAAAGCGTAATAGCATCCCTTGGAGAGAGTAAAGGTTCGATATCTTTAGGAAGTAAATCTTGCATATCGCACGCCACAAGCAAAATATCCGACACGGGAAACGCGGCGTGTACAGAGAGTAATCCGCCTAGAGGTCCCATATTTTGGTAATGGGGTAAATCCTCCACAAATTCGGCACTTGGAATACTCTTTTTATAACTTATGCGCTGGCGCGGATTAATCGAGTAAATAATCCGATAACAAAATTTTTGTAAAAGTAATGCAACGCGTTCTGCCCAAAAATGAGAGCCTGAGAAAATAAGCCCCTTATCTGTGCCCATTCGAGCACTTAAGCCACCGCACAAAACTACGCCAATGGGTGCGGTAAAATCTTGCATCAATTAATGCGTCTCGTCGCAATTTTCACCCCACTTATTGGTGCCATCCGCAAAAAATTCGCGTTTCCAAATGGGAGTTTCAGATTTTATACGATTTATAATGTATTGGTTTGCCGCATAAGTTTCGCGGCGGTGGCGCCCACAGGTTAAAACAGCTACCGCACATTCAGAGACTTCGAGCATACCAAGGCGGTGGATACAAATTGCGCTAATTAGTGGAAACTTTTCCCGTGCCTCACGCAAAACTTCTATCATGTGCTTCTGAGCAAGGCTCTTGTGCGCTGTGTACTCAAGGCGTATAACTTCTTTCCCGTGGCTACTTGCGCGTATCTCGCCGCTAAAGAGGACACGCGCCCCAATTTCGTTCGCCGAAGCTAAATTGGCCACTTTCCCGACTAACTGGTTAAGGTCTATAGGCTTATCTGTTAGGGCGGTAAAGAAATTTTGGTGCTCTAAAGTACTACTCATTTATCCCCCGCTTGAAGGAGGTAATAAGTAGTACTCTTTTGAATGCAGAACTTCGCCTTCGGCAATGAAAGCATCTTCGCTTGCAAGGCGCGAAACCTTTAACCACTCTTTTGCCAACGCGTTTTGTAAAGACAATTGCGAACGTACATCCTCTGCGATAGATCCCGCAGCAAGATCAAGCTCCACAACATCTCCAAAATAATCTTTAAGTTGGGCATAAAAATAAATTTTAGTCATCCACCTACCTCACGCATAAGAAGTTTACTTCCCGTAAAACCTTTTTGTTGCTTAAGCTGCATTGCGCCGTTTAAAAGCGCCTCCATACCAACACTAGTACCTAAGGATATTCCATGAGGATTACTGAGGCAACCGTAAATTCTTCCATGTGCATCGAGCCTTAAGCGGTCGCAATCCGTACAAAAAGGAGAACTATTATTTGCAATAATACCAAATATTTGCCCACGGTCGAGTTGGTAATGGCATGCTGTATCCGATATTTTACGCCCAAGTTCTTTAAATTTATGGCGCACACCCACAATTTGGAGGATTTGCTCAGTGGTCACGAGACGCCGGTCGGCTATCCCGTATAAATGCCCCATTGGCATAAGTTCAAGAAAGCGTATGATGGTATTTTGGCTGTACGCAAAATCGAGAAGGGGTAAAATTTGGTCGTCGTTCATCTCTGCCATAAGCGCTGTATTTATTTTTACCTTTAACCCCACACCGACGGCGTCGTGTACTCCTTGGATTACCGCAGCGTAATTGCGCCCCCCCATTGCTCGAAAAATTACCGGTTCAATGGCATCGAGTGAAATATTTACTCCGTCAAGCCCAGCTTCTTTAAGAGGCAAAGCGAGCTGTGGTAACCGATGCCCATTTGTCGTCAAATGGATTTCTGCACCTGTTTGTTTTTTTAATGCCGTAACTAAAGGTATAAGGTGTGGGTAGAGAGTAGGCTCGCCTCCTGTTAGCCTTATCGTTGAAATAGGGGTTGCCTTTGCGATGGCTTCAATCCAGCCAATAAATTTTTCCACAGGCGTTGTGTTTGGATCAATGCTTGCTTTGCCGTCGGATGTACAATAAATACACGCGAAGTTACAAGAAGCAGTAAGGCTAACACGCAATTTACGAAACACCCGCGCAGTTGCTGTTGGTAAAACCTCTCGCTTTGAAAGCCCGTTTTTAAGGTTCAAACTTTCGTAAGGTTTTAGTTCCATAACTTACCCCAAGGATAAAAATTGACAACGCTGCCAACGCCAAGCTCGGCCTTTTCTGCCGGATGCATGGCAATACCGTCAGAAAAGAGCGCCGCTCGAATATCGCCGCTACCATTAAAGGGTATTGCAGATACTGTGGAAATAGAATTTGCTGGAGTGTCCAACTTGGCGGGAAAATAATTTTCCAATGTGTCCTTTTTTCTGTGCACAGAAGAAAGCGGCAACGCTAAAACATCCGTAGATTGTAAGTTAAAGCATTTACGTAAATAAGGGACAACGAAGATACGAAAAATGACCTGTGCGCTAAAAGGATTTCCCGGAATTGCAAATACTACCGTCTTGCCACGGCGCCCAAACCACAGCGGTTTACCGGGTTTAATTTTTACTTTATGAAAAATATTTTTAAATTTTTGTTTTTCGAGTACCGCTGGCACATAATCTGAGTCTCCCACAGAAACGCCACCTGTCATAAGTAGTATATCAGCATTGCGGCAACGGTTAATTGCCGCCAGAAGTTTTTGGGGGTTATCCGAAACGTGGATATGCGTAACCTGAGTTATGCCGAAGGTATGTAATTGTTGTTTTAATGCAAAAACATTGGAGTTTCGTATTTGGACAGGATTCGGCTTTTTTTCTGGCGGAATAATCTCATTACCTGTAGAAATAATAGCGACACGCGGTAGACGGTATACCTGAGGTTTAACTATTCCAAAAGAAGCAAGCAAGCTTGCCGTCGCGTTATCAACAACGCGGCCTTTCAAGGAGATTTTTTCTTTCCGCTTTATATCTTCCCCTTGCCTTGAAATATTTTTCCATGTGTCTACCGGATTAGGCATAAATTCGACGATGCCGTTTTCGTCGATGGCGTCTTCACGGCGTATGACAGCGTCGAATGGCGGAGGTACTGCAGCTCCTGTCATAATTTTTATAGTATCTCCATCTTGTAAAAAATGCAGAGCTTTTATTTTATCCCCTGCAAATACTGTCGATAGGGTGCGGTATTTTTGCTGTATCGAAAATTGGTTAGAAATTACCGCAAAACCGTCCATTGCCGATCGGTTAAACGGGGGATAATCCCTGTCGGCAACGGCATCTTGCGCAAGTACACGGCCAAATGCTTTGTCGAGCAAGATACGCTCCACACCAAAACTACGTGCCTCGGAATTAATGAGCGCTATTGCCTCAGTTACGCAAATCACTTTTACCTCGCATGTAGTGCACTCTTTTCGACAAGATTTTAATGCCCCCCTCCACGTAGCATTTTATGCGCATGGAAAAGCGCAGGTAGTATAGCTTCTAGACTTTCGCGTGCGCCACCGGAGCTTCCCGGTAAACACACCACAAGGGTTTTTCCAATAGAACCTGCAAGCGAACGTGAAAACATCGACAGGGGTGTACGCTCGTTACCGTACTGCCGCATTTTTTCTCCAATGCCGTCGGCAACTTTTTCGAGCAGTGGCGTTACTGCCTCGACAGCTTGGTCGCGGGGGGATAGCCCTGTGCCCCCAGTCGTAAAAATATACTCCACGCCTTCGGCAACCCACTTTTTTATATTGTCTTGTATCTCGTTAATTTCATCGGGAATAATTTTATATTCCACGATAGACATTTGGTAACGTTCAAGCTCCGCCTGGATAATTTTTCCCGAATTATCTTCTCGCTTGCCTTGCGATGCTGAATCGGAGCAGACAAGGATTGCCGCAGTGTGGTTAGCACCAGAATATTTTTTGCGATCGGATTTCCCTCCCGTTTTCTCGACACATTTAATGCCAGAAATTTCAAGGGTTGTGTCCACCGGTTTTAATAGGTCAAAAATTGTAAGCGCAGCAATTGTCGCCGCTGTAATCGCTTCGATTTCAATTCCTGTTTTGTACACCGATTGTGCATACACACGGATTATAATTTTTCCGCGTTCTTTCTCTTGTATTGGTTCAAAATCAATCGCAAGGTGTTCTATCGGCACGGGGTGGCAATGTGGTATAAGAGAAGGCGTCGCCTTTGCCCCCAAAAAGCCTGCTGCACGTGCTACGTCGTAGAGGTTTCCCTTGGGGAGTTTGCTCTCACGTACACTATCTAATGTCGTCGCGCTACAGTGTACTTCGGCGACAGCTCTTGCCGTGCGTAAGGAGGCATTTTTGTGCGTTATATTGTTCATTTATTTTCCAATAGTTTGCTGCTAAGTTTGTTCAACGCTTGCTTCGTAAAGGATAAACAGAAGGTTATTTCCTGTGTGAAAATGCCATTAGACTTACTCACCATTTTCCACCTAAACTGCAAACGGTTTAAGCGCACGCCCAATCTGCCGTAGAAGGCCAACAAAGGTAAGTAGCCACGCACTTAAAGCTATGTAGATAAAAACCGATGGAACGATTGTGAGGAATGGAAGTTTGAGCGCTTCTACCATCTGCAAAGTAGCCACAGTATACATCCCCAATGGAAACACCATACCCCAATACTGTGGGTGATAGACGAGCCGAAGTTGCCCAGAAATATGCCTCCAAGCGCTCAGGATTACAATCAAAGGTATCCACCATGTTCCCATCGCCCAAAAAAGTATTGTAGTCCCTTTGAGAAAGGGAATAATTTCCTCCAGAAACTGCCACTGTGGTGCCACCATTACAAGATGGCTATTTGCCAACACCGATACGGCGAGTGCCCCCATATTGATCCAATACGGAGGTGCGAACTCATCTGCTTGCATCCTAAAAAAGGTCAATCGGTAAAATATCAACGTAATGATTAAAAAATACAAAATAGTACCGATAAGAAATAAGCATAATGCACTAAAGAGTATAATTTCTTTTAAAATCCCAAAATGATTGGCGATTAAAGTTCCCAGTACCGAGACTGCTTGCGTGGCAACCACAGACACAAGCCATATACCGTTTATACCTTCTTCGAGCGTAGGCTTTTGCCGTTGAATTGTAATCGCAGCAAAAAAAGTATAAACAAGAGCCAACCAGAAAATGATTGCAATAACCCAGGAAACTTTCGCGATACCAAAATCGTGCCTTAGAACAATGAACTGGCTTCCTATAATACACGTCCCTGCCACCACCGTAAAAAAACCCGCCCCTTTTGCATGGTTAGAAATATCGGATAGAAATTCCTTACGATAAAAAATAAGTCTCAGCAGAAAGAATATCGCTAAAACTGTATAAAAACACCAATTCAGAATAAAAAGAGTTTCTGCAATTAGCCACATTTGAAAACGAAAAGCAGCAATGGATACAATTCCGGTTGCCATTACGAGTGCAAAATAACTGGGTAATAGATTCTTAGTGCCGAGTTTTACTACATGGATAAAATGGTTCAGGGATTCTTTCTTAACGAAATTCACGAACTACCTTCTTAATTTATATAAGTGTTCATGTCCTTTAGAATCCATTTCTTCAAATTCAGTGTTGGAGATTAACCTATGCGCTAAAGAGAATAAAACATTGTCTTCCCTAAACATATGTAGGCGAAGCAGTTCCACCAAATTCTTACCCTGCTCCAGAGCCGCATCGAGTACAATTAACCGAGATCTTTCGTCGGGTAAGCGAAACGCAAGCCCAAGAAAATTTAACACAACGGCTGCAAGTTGCATGGATTTAACGTGATCGTCTTCCATTAAATCAACTGGGGTCGTTACCTCTGCGCCACGGCCATGCTCCCCTGCAGCACGCAGGCGCACATCCAATAATGGAAACAGGACGACCTCCTCTCGGCGGCTATGCACTATAAAGTCATGGTCAAAAAACTGGAAAAAGTGTTTCAGCCGGTGATCCAACTCTTTAGTAAAACCAGTATTCTGGATAGAGAGGATTGCTTCCTCAAAAATGTTTAACTCTTTGCGAAAAAGGGTGTGCTCATCGATAAACCGGCGTAAGAAAGGATGCATTTGCTCGGGAGAAACTAAATCTTTGGCAGGCGGTGCATACGCTTCTGGGGGCGCCATAGGAGAGAGGTCATCCCCCACGTATCCCCTGTCTGGTTGCCTTTTTATAGGATCACTTTGGTGTGCTTCACGTTTATGCATTGCTACCAGGCCTCGGCTGCCTAATTATTCCTTGGTGGGTGCTTGTTCCAGACGGTGTTGGGGTCACGGATCCGCCTCCTGTCCCAATACCACATCACTTGCTGGTATGGACGTACGATGTAATGGAATGGCGCAACAAGAAAATGCACCAAGCGCGTAAAAGGAATCAGTGCAATTATAATAAAAGCACCGACAATATGTATCTTGATAACGGGTGGCATTGCATTAATGGCCTCAATGTGGGGATTAAAAGTAAAAAGTGACCAAAGATAGGGCGTAAGATCAGAGGCGAACCACGAAGATCCCCAACGGTACCCCAGAGCTATCCAGCAGCCGAACACCGCTTGTGCTACAATCAGAATCTCGATAACGATGTCCATCCGCGTGGTAACCGCACGGATGCGTGGCTGGGTAAGCCGACGCAGAAAAAGAGCGAGCATGCCAACTAAAACGCTCAATCCAAAAGTAAATGCTAAATACTCCAGTACAATTAACCGAATAGGATCGCTGTTCCAAATAAGCGTTGCTTTGGGAAAAAGAAAAGTTAGAAGATGCCCAACAAATACCACCAAAATTCCCCAATGAAAAAGCAAAGAGCCGAAGTAAAGCTTTTTGCCTTCCAGAAACTGTGAGGACAGTGAGGAATACTTAAAACCATGCGTTTTGTAGCGGTGGATTGAACCGACAAGAAATATTGCGATTGCAATATACGGCAATGCAATAAACAAAAAATTATTTAAGAAATTCATATACCCCCTCCATTATTTAAGAGTCGCAACCGCTATTACTTGGATTTGCGGTTGTTTCAATTTCCAGTTCTTTAACAACTTCTCCTAAAAAGTCGACTGTTTTTGATTGCTTTGGCCAGGTTTCTGACCGTGTGATTATCTCACCTACCTCGAAATCCTTCTTCAGCACGAGAAGGAGAGCCATGAGTGCTTTCTGGTAAATCGTCGCGTCTTTACCCGGCGCACAGTCGATAACAGTTTTAAAGTGTTTTTCGTATAGCGCGTTTTTTTTCTCAATACGTCCCGAATCAAACTCGCGAACCATCAACATAAGCGCCGGTACAAGGATTTCAGATACCAATTCAAAAAGGATTTCTTCGCCTTCTGCCTCAGGTAGGCTTGGTATCAATCGCAAAATATTCGGCAAATGATCTCCCAGTTCTCCTTTGCAGTCAGTACCCACCAAAATGTGAGTGCGTGTAAGATTCGATAACAGCTCTGCGCGTTTATAGTCGTCACCGAACAGTACATATCCAACGTCAAGTGTCGTAATTGCCTGAACATCGAATGTCCGCGTAAAAAGCTCTTGGTGTGCCAGAGTCTCGCTTGGAATTCCTGCCAAGAATTGCTTCAATTCAAACTCCGCATCGGGATAGCCTTCGCGTAAAGTTGCATGCACTTCCGCTCCAGTAGCCACGTATTCTGGCCCAGGGAAATCAAATAATTTAGCAATCTGCCGGTAGTGCTCTAACTTCATAAAAAGTTATAAACCCCGTTTCATCGTATCTTCTTTAAACCCAAAACCGGTACTACCTTTTTTATCCCCTGTAAATTCTAGCATCTCAATCGCCTGTTCACGGTGCGCTGCAGGCACCACAAAACGATCGTCGAACTTCGCGAGCGATGTCAGATAATAAACGCCATCAGCCACATCTGGTGTATATCCGACTTCTTTTAGCGCATCGATAGCTTTCTTTTCGGAAATGTCTCCCACCGTTTTCCAACGGCGGTAAATACGTACCGCCATCAATTTCATGAGGCGATCTTTAACTTTTTCTTCGTCGCCAGCGCTGAAAAGATTAGCCATATATTTTAGAGGGAACCGCGCCTGGCTAATAGTGCCCCAAATTTCATCTGTACTCGTGTTATAGAGCCAATCGTCATCCCACACTTTGGAGGCAGGGTTCAGCTTCTCTCTCTGCTGCTTACGACTTGTTTCTTTAACAGACGCCATCACGGGCAGTAGTGGCGGTACGTAGAACAACATCGGAAGTGTTCGAAACTCTGCATGCAGCGGCAAAGCCAGCCCCCACTCCTTGACGAATTTATAGGTCGGCGAATTTTGTGCCGCATGGAGCGTTGAATCGGCAATACCGTTTGCTTTCGCAGAAGCAATAACCTCAGGATCGTACGGATCTACGAGTATATCCATGTGCCGATTGATTAGATCGCTTTCGTTGGCTGAGGCAACTTCGTGGATTCGATCGGCGTCATAAAGTATAACCCCTAGGTAGCGAATCCGCCCAACGCAGGAATGCATGCATGCGGGAGCGTATCCCGCCTCGATGCGCGGATAGCAAAGAATACACTTTTCTGACTTGCCAGTATGCCAGTTATAATAAGACTTTTTATAAGGGCACGCGGTTACGCACATTCTCCATGCACGGCAAACCGCTTGGTTGATCAACACCACCCCATGAGCCTGTTGAAAAACCCGACTTGACTTTTTTTTGAATCTATGTATTGGTAATATTATGGCACGCTATAAAGAACCCGTAACAGAGCAATATCAAATGGTAACGCTTAACTTTGCCGATTTATT
>JABARV010000005.1 GCA_019186965.1 Turneriella sp. | reverse complement strand
TAAAGTTTCAGTTGCTGGGGTACAGAGACTTTGACTGATGGGGAGCGGCTTACCGCCTTGTAAACAAAGGGTGGAATGAGCCGCACCATCGGTAAAAGTTCGAAAAGCACCAAATGCGGTAAAATGCTTGTCATTTTGCGAAAAAAAACGTGTATGGCTTTGTACCCGATGCACTGAAATCACCTAAAGGCAGGTAATGCTGGCCCGCCCTCTGCCGCAAGGCATGGCGGGTAAACTTTTCTTAATATAATCATAAATCCCTATCTTGGCATAAATTTTGATATTCGCATTGCATACATTTTGTAATCGAAGCAGCGCTGTGCGGCAAAAAAGGCTGTACGAGCGTCTCTCGCAGTTTTTCTAAGACCTCAAGAAAATCCTGCCGCAGCACCTCGGTCAAGCGAATTTCATAACGGCGCTGCCGTTCGCCCGCAACGATAATCCCACGCCGCACGGGAAATTTCGGCTTATCGACACAGAGCGCATACCCCATCAATTGTAGCGTATGCCCACGACTTGGCTTATCGGTACGCATCTTGATTTCGACGGGTATCGTTTCCTCTTTGGTCTCGAGCACTAGATCGACGCGGCCGTGGATTTTTAGAGTGGGATTGCTCACGGCGACGTCAAATTTTTGACTATAGCCAACGGCTTTACCATTCTTAAATAAGGGGCGCTTCGAGATTAACGATTCTCTGCGCTCTTCGTAATCTTTACCCTGGGCTACCCAAAGCGGATGCTTGTGGTCGCGGTCAATATTCTGCTGAAACCACGGTATCCGCGGACAAAAAACAAATTGCCGAATTTGGCTAATTGGCGTCGAATCGTTCGGATCAAATGACGTCATATTCTTTCTCTTCAAAAAACTGTGGATTCATACCGAACGAACGGTCTTTGATCTGCTCCGCGAGATGCGTGTTCAAAATAAACGCTTTGTCCGTTTCTTTGTCTAAGAGTTCGTCGAAGACTCGCCGCACCGCCAAAATCTCCGCAGGTAGTAGTCGTCCCCAAAAAATGGATTTCTGTATGTCGGTAAGGCCAAAGGCCTTGAGGCGCTTGAAAAGTTTAGTACGCCGCCGCGTGACCGAAACGTCGTAACAGATGATTACTTCGAGGTGCGTCTGCATATTACCATTTAAAGAGATAAGGCTTGTATGTCTTGTCCGCGTGAAAGACGCCGCAGAGTCGATAAACCTGCCGCTGTAAAATGGCGCTGAGTCGAAGTCTTTTACCGTGATACGCCATCCGCGCCAGAAAGGTGCCGTGTATGCTACCAATAATCGCTTTGCGAATGGACGCATCGAGTTTCTCAGAATTGGCAAGTTGCTGTCGTAGTTTAATCACGTTTCGATCGACCACCCACGGCCTGTACTCTTCCATAAGGTCAAGAATCAAGCTGGGTTTACCCGGCCTGTCGACGTGCAGAATCCCCAGATACGGCTCGAGCCCGGCGAGCGTCACCGCATGCCAAACGTGCGATGTCAGAACCGAATAGCCGAGATTCAGACATTGGTTTGTCACGTCGGTTGCGCCGCGGCCCATGCGCCCTTTGAAAGTTGCAGGTAAAAGCTCGCTGTCACGCAGAGCCTGCCAATAAATCGCCGCCGCTCTGCCCTCAAAGCCCATATACCGTTGCCGCCAATCGTCGCTCGGTTTCACCTTACTCTCGCCAGACAAACTTCTCGCCAGATTTGCCATCTGCTCGGCTGCTTTCTCAAGTACCGGCCAGAGATTCGCATTACTCTTACGAATACCCTTAGAAAAATAAAGCAGCACCGCCCGCTGGTTTTTGATCTTACCGCGAACGATGGCGCGTGCGACATGCTCGGCAGCGGGCTTTTCGAGATAGAGTATTTGGCTGCGACGCAAGGCCGCCACGGCGTGCTGGTGTGTCCCCGAAAGCTGCACGAGGGGCCTACCCTTAAAATCAATAATAAAAAGGGGGATTCCCCTCGCCGAGAGATCGACCAACAAATTGGAACTCATCGCTACACCCCGACCGGCTACCTGAATACTGCGCAAGCGGTTCAAGGGGTACTCCGCCAACACGCTACCTTTCTCGCGAACCTGCAACAGTTCATTCGAAAGGTTCAGCGAGCGACCGATTTCGGTGACGGTGAGGTGGCGCATTTAGATGGGCGTTCCGGCATTGTACCAAGTTTTATGGAGCGAACTTGTTCCCTGAACGACGAACTCCAAAGTTGTCGATTCGCGATCGACAGCGTAGAGTTGAATTTTGCCATCTCGCGGCTTGAGCTCGAGAGCACCGAAAATCACACTCATTTTTTTCTCTACCGCTTTGATATGGGGTGTTTCACTTGGCTTGATGATATTATACGCCAAGGGGGCAGTCAGATGCCAGACCGCAGTTTCTTCAACAAGTGCTTCGGATTTCAATTGCACTCGAATACGGCAGCGCGAATCTGAATTCGGAGCCATCCACAATGCTATAACCTGACCCGATTTATCCCCTACGTCCGCCAAAGGAATGCTGCGCCACTCGTCCATAAAGACTATTTTTTCAGGGGCTACGCCCAAAACACCATCAACGGGGGTCAATGTTGGTTTCCGTAAGAATGGCATGAGTTCTGGTGCAGAGAAATCCACTTGCGATGTGTCTAGCGCATTAGCTGGAAAACCAGAATAAGCAGCGCTTTTCTTCGCGTATACCTGAAAGTGTTCGTCTATACCATGTGCCCTGTTAATTCGGAATCTAAAACCAGCAGGTATTGGTATTAATGGTAACGAATATACCTTGCGCACGCCGTGGTGCGCCTTTTTGTTCTTAATTTCTTGTTTGAAATGGCGGTCGTGAAATGCGTCGCGCTGCTCGTCGCTGAGATCTGTCCATTTCTTACCGTCTTTCACAAATGACTTCACGAGTTTATCCGACACAACGCGTTCCCATGCGTCGCGTTGCGGTAGCTTCACGACGCCCTTGACGACACACTTTTTGCCGTCCAGGCTTAGCGAAAATTCTGTCTTGGTGGACAGATTATCGAGCTTCTTCTGTGATAATGCAACCGCCTTGTCGCCTTTATCTGCCATCGCCCCTAATACAGGTTCCTTGAGCGTAAAATAACGTATGCCCTGCAAAATGATCAGTTGGTTTGCCTGCGTCGCAGTGGGCACTGGGCTGTGGGCGATCTGCTGTTGCAAACGCGCCGCACTTTGCCGGTGTACGTTGAAATATAGAAATTTTTTCTGCGCGTTGAGCTTCGTACGGTATTCGGCGAGCGAATGCTTTGGTGTCTCGCCGCGAAAATGCACAAAAGGCTTCACCAGTTCAAAGATAGCCTCGCTGTGCGCCTCGGGTATCGGCGTCATGTTCTTCATGTCATAGCCAAAACCACATTCTTTTTTTGTGACGACGAAACTCAAGTAGCGCTCAGCATAGATCGTATCATTGAAAATCGCCATGGTGTGCGGTCTCTTGCGTCGGTATTGCGGGCGGCTTTCGAGCGAGCGAATCTGTAAATTATCCGGCAATAGCTCTTCGAGCTTCAGGTCCGTCGGTCGACCACGCACATCGTTACGGTAGAGTGCCTCTGCCCAAATCATCGTAGCATCGATGACATGACTGCCCGGCGCTTGTGCGCTATCTTTAGGCTTGGCGTACGCTTTATTGTGGCCCTCTAGAAGATTGCGCTTCAAGGATATTTGCTCGGCATCGTATGCCTGCACTGAAAAATGCAAATTGCGCCCAGCCTGCGCGTTGCGCTCTTGCAATTTTTGAAATAAAATGCGCGCCAAATAACCCTGCATACCGCTCACGCGCATTTTGTATTCGGCATGTAAGAGCGGCCTCACGCGACGGCTCAGTTCGTCGTCGAAAAGCGCATGGCGAAAATCGCGCTGCTCTTTGGCGTCTAAACTCGAAAAATAGACGGGTTCTTTTTTATCGAATTTGCCGAGCGTCTCTTGAATCGTCTTGCGGATTTCCGCACGGTTTGCCGTATTGAACACCGCTTGCAGATACTTATCGTGCAGATTTTCGAGGCGGTAGTGTTTGTTTGCCTTCTTGCGGTTGCCTTCGCTACTGCAATAAATCAAGTTCATTTCAGAGTTGAAAATAGCGCCGAAGGCAGATTTCGAGTAACTACGCGGCAGTATATGGTCGATTTCGCCGCCTGATGTTAATGGGGCGCCCGTGTAAGGGCACACGCCTTTGCTCGCTTTACGAATGCGGTCAGTCTTATCCGCCGATCTCTCTTCGGCGCGCACCAGTTTTTCTTTGGCTTGCTTCTTGCGCGCCGCGTCTTTCATCTCCGCCAAGTCGGCGTTAAAGCGAAAGCGGTTTTGTTCGAGTAAGATCGCGACGTTGATTTCCGCATCCCGCGGCGTCGCTTCAATTTGCCGCCATTTTTCTTTCGCAATCTGCGCGGCAATGCGCTCCAAATAGCGCGCCAAATAGCCGTCGAACGGGCGCATCGTGTCGGCGGGCAGGCGCACGGCGCGAGCGGTTTCTTCGTTCGTCGCCGCTGCGCGTGCCGAACGCCAAAAGTTATCGTGCGTGCAACCCGTGCACGTCGTTTGAAAGCCGCCAATTTCGCCTTCCATAATATTATAGATTTGCGCGAGCGAATACGGGTTTCGGTAGCGTTCCGCCTCTTTCGCTGTGTGGCCTAAGAGATTTGCAATAACAAGCGCTGCGCTCTCCGTTTGCGCCAAGATTTTAACGAGGTCGGCCGAAACCGTGGGCGCAGCGCCTCGCTTCTTAGCGTACTTCGCCTGATTCCATTCGATGTGAAACCGGTCGCCCATGTCTTTGCGCGTCTCTTCAATCGACTTGCACACGGAAGATAGCGAGCTGCGCCCCACCGTGGCTTTTTCTTTATATAACGCTTCCCATTTTTGCCAGAGGTCGCTTTCTTTGGGCATGGAAGCTCCCAAGATGTTTCCGATGAGTTCGTGCTTGATATTTTTTTTCTGTCGTGGTTTGCGGTCGCAGCGGTAGCAGATGTTTGCAGCTTCGCCCGAAAGCCAAAGTCCGCGCTTGGCACGCTCGACTTCTTGAAAGTACATTTGCGCTAGATCGATAATCGCCTTAACCGATTTATCGTCGCCGAGCGCTTTCGTCAGTTCGCTCATACCCGACGCATGCTTTTTCTTATCGCTTTCGCTGAGCTGATCGGCCTCGTTCAGCGAGAACAGCTCTTCCACACGGCAGAGTATTCGCAGGTGAAACTTGTCAGCGTCTTTGCTGCGATCCAATATGCGTTGCAGCAATATCACTTCGGCGGATTTCTCTCTGCCCGGCGTATTTTTATTGAATTGATCGTTGCCCGCAGATTTCTTGTAGGCTTCTTCAATGTGCTTTAATTCGCTCGACTGTAAATCCAATTCATACTCATACCCTGTGTACGCGACGATCTTCGCGGCCATGTCGCGCCAGTTAGGGTATTTTGAATCGAGTGCCTCTGCATCCAAATGCAATGAACGGCAACGCGGCACACGACGGTTATTCTGGTCTTCAAACGGCGGAATCGATAATGTCGGATTCTCATTTAAGAAAGACTGCAAAAGACCTTTGCTGGCGATCGTCGCGAGTAACGTTTCTCGGTTTGCATACTCGGCGTTCTTTTTCGTGACGTGCCACGATTTTAGATGCTTTTGGAAAATATGTTGCAGACGTTTTTCATCCCAATAGTCGCTCTCTTGCATCGCCTTGTCGTTGAAATACCGCCGCAAGACGCGCAACTGCATGTTGGCAATATGCCCCACGAGGTTCGCCAACTGCTCGCTCGGTAGACCGAAGCGGGCAACGACTGCACTCGCATCTATGCTCGCTAAATCTTCACGAATGTTTTGCAAGTACTCGCTGCGCGTCTTGTGACCTTCTTTTTCGGATTTTAAGACGCGCTCGCAATATTTGACAATCTCGGTGAATACTTTCTTATATTCTCTCGCATGGTCTTTTTGCTGCTTTTCATCCGAAAATTGCGGAATTTCTTTCTTGTTTCTTACTTCGTTGCTGACGGCAGCCAAGCGGGTGTACCAATCAAGTTCGCGTTCTACAGATTTTTCGAGTTGTGCGACGAGCGGTTTTGCCGTGTCTATCTGAAATTCTTTTAGAGATGCCGCAACTTCTTCATAGACTTCGGCACTCAGCCCGTTTAAGAATTCAGTTTGCTCCTCTGCGTCGTCGAGCGTTAAGTACGTATAGCCACGTCGATTTAAGAAAGTTCTTAGCGCGTCAAAATCTTGGGCAAATTCTTCAAGACTACCTCGGTATTTCTGCCGCAAGAGAAGCGCCAGCAGGCGTTTCGAGAGTTTACGACGCTTAAAACCACGCCGTTGGTGCCTCTTGGCAAGGCGCGATTGCTGCGATAGATTGAGCCCCGCTTCGGGATAGCTGAGCGTCAACGCCCGTTTCTCGTGCTGGTGCGGCGCTTCGTCGCTGGCACCGTGCGTTAAGAGGACGCCGGTATTTTTGCCGCCAAGATCAATGGCGATGGTCGAGAGAAATTGGGAGGTTGTATTTACTTTCATAAGCGGCAGAATAACAATTAAAAACCATCAAGCAAGAGAAAAATTCTATTATTGAAACTAAAACGACATAAATATGTCGCATAAAAATTCATACTTTTTGAAAACTTACTAAATTGCTGTAGGTGCATATATTAAAAATAATTTCGAGATAATTGCACAGAGGGTACTGTGCCGATAATATACTCAAGTGAATCCGCGGTATAAAGAAAACATTCTGACCTTGTTGACGCTTTTAGAAAGCAAGCGCACTTTTACGCTGCCGCAGTTAGTGTCGCTCCACCCTGCCGAGGTCAGCGAACGCACGTTGCAACGGTATATCAAAGAGCTGCGTGGCATATATGGATTTACCTTTAAACAGAGTGCCAAAGGCATGGTTGCTTTAATGCAAGACGGTTACACGACTGCGTTAAGCCGGTTTCTAAAAAATTATTTCGCCGAAAGGGTTTATCCGCCTGTGCATGGTGAAATTATTGAAAAACATATTTACGAAGCGTTGGAAAAGCATTCTGCACCGGCGCGTTTGATGCAAACGATTTTGAGTGCGATACGCTCGTCACGCAACCTAACGTTCCACTACCGACCGCAACACCCTGAGACGCGCCGCAAGGTGGCCTCACAAAAAATACGCAAAGCAGCGTGTGATGTACCGCAAGGGTTTATCTCTGTGACCATGTTGCCGGTGGGATTGTCATTCGGCGGCGATTTATTTCTTGTGTTGGGAGAAACTCTGCGGCACGAAGGCGAGTGCGTTTTAAGGCAATACGCCGTGCGCGGTATGCAAAAAATAAGCATCGGCGCAGCAAGCAGCCGTCAACTTGTGTTGAACTTCAACGATGTTTATGCTGATTCTATTTACACATGGATTGGTGGCGAACGGTACACCCTCACACTTGAAGATAGCCGCTTTGATGAAACACCGCGTATCTATTCTGTAAACGCCAACGGTGAAGAGGAAGCGCTGATGTTCGTGAGCCAAGCATTAGGCCGAATTAAAATTATAAATCCTCCCGCGGCGTTGGTCGCAAAAGCACAAGAACTCCATCTAAACGCAGACCAGCTTTTTCGTTTCACTGCATAAACAAAAATTAGTGGTTTACAGAATATATCTTACCGAATAAATTTTTGTCTAATGGAAATATCTCTAAAATTAGTCTTCAGTATCACTGTGCTATTATTTACCTCCTGTGCACATATCCATGTATCCGCTATCAATCCGATAGCCGTAAAAAATTTTTTGTGAGAATAACCCTTGTCTTTGCGTAGAGAAAAATTTGCTGCCGCTTTTTTAGTGGTAGTTTGCGTAGTATATTCTTGCGCCCGTGCGCGTTTTACGACGTTTCGGGGAGAAAAGCTTGATACGAGTATATCTACCCTTAAAGCGGGCGAGGGCATTGCGCAAAAATACTGTTCAAGTTGCCATTTAACTCCGCTCCCAGAATCGATGGCGCAGCGGACGGCAAATTATATGCTCGCGTACATGGGGCTTTTTTTGGGGATTGATGCAGGGCGGCAGCTTGACCCTTTGGAGAAAGAGCAATTTAAGCAGCGCTATGCTTTGCTAAAAAGTGCAGCACAAATACCAAATTCTCCCGCGCTTTCTGCAGACGAGTGGAAAGCGTTGCGTGCATACTATCTCGGCCTTGCGCGTTATCCGTTTGAATCATCCGAAAAAAGCAAAGAGCTTGGCACAAAGAGCGTTGCGTTAGATGACCAAGGAGTAACAATGGTGGTGCGTCTTGAAGATGGCCGTGTTGCCGTTGGTGGCGGAGTAAAAGGCGGGCTCCATTTTTACGATACCTCTTTAAAAAAAATAAAATCGGTAAAGTTAGATTTTCCGCCTGTATATTTAATGGAAAGTAAAGATGGCTATTACGTGCTTACGTTAGGGAGCCTCTTGGGTGCGTTGGGAGAAGAAAATAATTCGACGATTTATTTTATAGATAAAAAAATCAATTTTGTAAAAGCGGTAATTCGGAATTTGCCGCGCAGTGCGCATTTTTTTATGGCAGAAATAAATGGCGATAAAAAACCCGATTTTTTTGTCGCTGCCTTTGGTGGAATTATGGGTGGCGGATTGTTTCTTGTGGAAAGTACTCCTTCGGGTTATGTAAAGAGTAACTTTAAAAAAAACGCATCTCTCGTGCGCGTTGTTAAACTCAAAGAGGACCAGGGGCGTGTAGAATTTTTAGCGCTTGCAGGGGGTGCAGCAGAGGCGCTTTTGCATTTTGTGTACGAAAAAGGACGCCTTAGCGAACACGAACTTGTACGGTATCCGCCGCACTTGGGTTCTGTGTGGATGGAATACGCCGATGCCGATGGCGACGGCAACCCAGAAATTTTAGTACTTTCGGGAGATAATGCAGATGCAGGGCCGTACCAAGAGGCAAAAGGCGATCAAGGGTTACGTGTGTACGATTTTGGCGGGGTGCACGTGAAACAAAAAAAATTTATTTCGTTACCTGGCGCTCTTTCGATGGCTTTAATTCCACGTAAAGAAGGTGGCAACGCCCTTGCGGTTGCGCGTTTTTATGCGTCACCCGTAGAAAAGCACGATTTAAGTGTAGTTAATTTTCGTGGAGGAAAATTTTTAGTGGAGCATTTTACTTTGCCGTCCCGCCCTACAGTACTTGCTCCTGTTGGTGCTGCAAATGGCGCGATGACGCTCCTTGTGGGCTCTGGAAATTTTCCACAAATTGCGTATGGCGATGGTGCGCCCATTACACGTAATTTTACGGGACCAGCGCTTTTTACTCTTGAGGTACAAGATTAAAAAAAGTTCGATAGTGAGAAAAGGATTTTAGTAAATGGAGCCAGAACAAAAGAAAGTTTCTGAGCGGATTGAAGATTTTCTTGCTTCGGGAATTGCTGAACTTTGGGATGAGATTGATAAAAAATCAGAGGCGAGCGCTAAAGCAGAGGATAAAGATGCGAAAGCTACAATTCTTAAATATGCAGAGAAGCTTGCAAGAATTTTGAAAGGGGAAAGCGGCTAAACCGATGCAGGTCTTTTTGAGGTGCGCTAAAATAGTTTTGGATTTCTTAGTTGCTTCAAGACTTTTTGCATTAAGCTTGAGTGGCATTTTTTTTGTAGTTCGTCTAAAGTAAAAAAATCTCCGTTGGGTAGCGTGTGCTTTTTTTCCATAAGTTTAACTGCAATTTTATGGTGTGTAATTGCATGGTGTATGTCAACAGGAAGTTTTTCTGCATTACGGATAATTTCATTGATTCCTTTTTTAGAAAAATTTTTTGGAATAATGTGGTTGTCTATTATAGACGCAAACAAAAGTTCTCCTTTTAAAAAGGGGAAATTTCCATCGTTGAAAAAAACCTGGTATTTGTCTTTATAGCGGTAAATTAGCATTATCCAATTTACCAAAACCGCTTCGACACGTTTTGTTTTTTGGGGATAAAGGTTTTGGGTATTGTTTTGGAAAGATTTGCAAAACTCTGATGCAAAACAAATACTACATTTGGGAGTTTTTGTGCAAATTATTTGTCCCCACTGCATCAAAGCTTCATTGACATCTCCAGGAGGCATTGTACTTTCAAGAAAAACTTCTGCATATTTTCTTGCAGCATCGGCAAAACTTTGGCTGTGTGCTGTATATGGAATTTCATATAGACGCGAAAGAACACGTACATGGTTTGCATCGAGTGCGAGTATCTTTTCCTTTCCATGGATAGATGCGAGCATTGCGGCAGTGTAGTGCCCAATTCCCGGTATTTTCTTGAGGGCTGTATACGATGTTGGGATTTTTGCATGGTGATCCTTGACGATTATTTGGGCAGCACGGTGCATATTGCGAGCGCGTGTGTAGTATCCCATTCCTTGAAAGCACTGGAGTACTTCACTTATATCCCCCTGAGCGAGGCTTGTAACAGTGGGAAAAGTTGCCAAAAAAAATTTTAATTTCTCTTTTGCTGCATTAATCTGTGTTTGTTGCAAAAAGATTTCTGTAATCCATGTACGGTATATATCGCGCTTTAAACGAAATTCATACCTATGTTTTTCGTGCGCATACCAGCTTTGGAGTCTTTCGGGAAGATTATCTTTCAAAAACAATTTCTCCAGCGATGAAAGTCGATGCGACCATATCTGGATGCGAGCGGTACAAGATACGGTTTAACCTTTCGGGTAGAGAAGAGTAAAAATTTGGTGGAGCGCCGAACATTGGGTCGCACTTAGAGTCGTCTATAAGCGCAATGTCGGCAAACTTGCCTATAGAGAAACTACCAAGTTCGTTTTCGCGGGAAAGGATAGCTGCATTTCCAAGGGTTGCTTGGTAAAGTGCGTGCGATGCGTTTAAATCAGTAGAGCAATTGTCAAAGTGTGCACGCAGTTTTGCCATTTCAATCGATTGCTTTGCTTCGTTAAGCATCGAAAGCGAATACCCTCCCGCGACATCGGTACCTAAGCCTATTCGCGTTTTTTCTTTATGCAAGGTGTCGTACGAAAAAATTCCGCTTCCTAGAAAATTATTCGATGTAGGGCAGTGTATAACTGCGCTCTTTTTCTCGCGGATTAATTGGCGTTCTTTTGCTTCTAAGTGGATGCCGTGTCCCAAGAGTGTTCGCTCGTGTAGGCATCCTGTTACGTTATATACGTCCGTGTAGCTTTTGCATTGAGGAAAAAGGCGTAAGGTTTCTTCTACCTCTGCAGTGTTTTCGCTAATATGCGTTTGCAAAAAGAGTTTGTATGCATGGCTCACTTCGCCGCAAAGCGTTAAAAGAGCGTCCGTACAGCTTAAAGCAAATCGGGGAGTTACAACAAATTCACAGCCATTTTTTTTGTGGTATGTATCGATAAGAGAGAGCATGTTTTTTTGTGCGTCGACGGCTGTTGTTTGGATTTCTTTTGGTACACCTCTATCCATGAGGGTAAGCCCTAAGTAGGCGCGTATTTTTGTGCGAGATGCCTCTTCAAATGCAATTTGTGCGGCTTCTAAAAAAGAAGAAAGGTATGCTACAACAGTTGTTGTACCATTTAAAAGGCAGTGTCTAAAAAAATTTTTACTTTGTGTTTGGGCGCACGAAGCATCTAAAAACCGCGCTTCTTGTGGAAAGGTATACTTTTGAAGCCAAGGCAAAAGGGCAACGGAGCCTTGTGCCGCAAATTCATATTGGGGTAGGTGCGTGTGTAGGTCAATGAGCCCGGGGATTGCAATTTTATCCTTATGGACCGCAATTTCGTATTGGCGGATTTTTTCTTCTGAAGGTTTTTCACTAGAAAAGTATTCAATTACACCTTGGTGGTTCCAAAGGAGGTATGCCTCGCCCAAAAAATCAACGCTACCGTTTGGAGTTGGGTTTATAAACGCGGCACAAAGCCCTTTTTTTTTCTGTTGCATTTTATTCTATTACGGGAATGGGGCCTGTGAGCTTACCTTCACGGAATTGTTCAAAATACGGTTCTGTAGTTGTTTGGAATTCTTCGCGCGAAAGAATCCCGTGCAGTTTCCCAGAAACCATAAGGCCAATACGGTCGGCAAGTTTGTACGCAACTTTAAAGTCGTGCGCGACAACAATTGCAGTACTTCCCAGCTTTTTTTTAATTTCAATGACAAGGTTTGCAATCGCATCAGAAAGAACAGGGTCAAGGCCTGCTGTTGGGTCGTCGAAAAGTAGAAGTTGTGGGTCCATTGCAATTGCACGCGCAATTCCAGCGCGTTTTTGCATCCCCCCTGAAAGCTCAGAGGGAAATTTATCTTCAACGTCTTTTAATCCAGTGCGGTTGAGGCATTCACTTGCTTTTTGCTTTAGAGCGTTTTCGTCGAGCGAATGGAAACGGCGTAGCGCAAAGACAATGTTTTCCCAAACATGGAGCGAATCGAAAAGTCCCGACTTTTGGAAAACATAGCCGATGTTACGCCGTAGAGTGTTTAATTCTTGCGCAGGAAGCGCGTGTACATCTTTACCAAAAATTTTTGCGCTTCCCTTTTGTGGACGAAAGAGCCCCACAAGAGTTTTAAGCAGCATTGTTTTTCCAGAACCGTTTTTTCCCATGAGGACAAGGGTTTCGCCGGGTTTTATCTCTACAGAAACATCTTTAAGTATTTGGTTGTCGCCAATGCGCAGCGAAATATTTTCTAAAGAAACAGCGCTCATGAGTTATCCTTTATACGAAAATTAACCACGACAATTCCTGTTGCGCTTTTTCCTGAAGGCGATGCGGAGAACACCGCTTTTCTATATGCATTCTTCGCATTGATATCAAGTTTGCTGTACCCCGACGATTTAGTGACCTCCACCGATTCGACACGCCCCTCGGCGTTTACAACAACAAGCAATTCGACGCGTCCCTGTCCCGATTTTTTACGTATACTTTCAGGGTAGTCGATGGTGGGAAGGCTAATGAGACGCCGTGCATCGCCTTTTCTCCATTGTGTGTTCGACGCTGTTGAGCCTGCGGGTACTTTTATTTTTTCGTCGGTGCCTTTTTTTTCTGTGTGTCCTGTGCGCTCGCTTCCCCATGTAGTTTGTGGCGAACGTGTATTACTGCTTAGTTTAGTCGAGTCTTGCCTACGGAACATCTGCTTTTCGTATGCGCCCCATGGGTTTTCAAGCGTTGTAGATCTATTTGGTCTTGCTGTAGAATTTTGTGGATTTGCCATTTTACTTGCACGCATTTTTTTAGAAAGACGTTTTTTTTTCACGCGTGGTAATTCCTCCATGTTTTCTTCTATAAGCGGCGTTTCCAGTTTTTCAGGAACGGATAAATCTTCCAAAATAACGCGTACCATAAGCGTGTCTGTTTTTTTAAAAGAAGCTAAGAGGAGAAGGATTAAAAAAATGAAAACGTGGAGCGCAACCGAAATGATAAACGCATTTCTTTCATGTGCTTTTAACACAAACCTCGACGCAAGCGCTATTTTCATTTACGAAAAATCTTTCTGACATATCCTATAGCGTCGATGAGCTTGTCAACATCGTCTCGGGTATTGTAGACTGCTAAAGAAGCGCGTGCTGTGGCGCTTACCTTTAACGCTTGCATTAAAAGTTGGCAGCAATGGTGCCCTGCGCGTATAGCAACGTTTTGTTCGTCCAATAGTGTTCCTGTGTCGTGTGCGTGGGCACCAGGAATTTCAAACGAATAAATGGGGGAGCGCATACGTGCGCCATCGCCAAAAAAACGAATTTGGGCGTTATGGAATTTTTCATCTCCATACTCGCGTAAATTTATATCTTGTGTATGTATCAATTCTTTGTATTCTTCGGCAAATTCGAGCGCTTTTCCAAAGGCATAAATTTCTCCAATTGCCTGAGTGCCCGCTTCGTACTTTCCTGGCGCGTCGAGGTATGTTGATTTTTCGTGTTCTACGAGGTTAATCATACCGCCGCCGCCTTGGTAGACATCGCATGCATCGAGAACTTTTTTGTGTGCGACCAATACGCCAATACCTGTAGGTCCAAAAAGTTTATGCGCGGAGTAGGAAATAAAATCGGGATTAAGTTTTTTTATTTCGTGTGGAGCGTGTACGACTGCTTGCGCAGCGTCGACGACAAACACAGCGCCGTGTTCGTCTGCAAAAGTACGGTAAGGCGAGAGGTCGTGCAAAATTCCCGTAACGTTGGATTGTAAACTTAAAGCGACAATACGCACCGAATATTTTTCGGCTAAACTTTGCAAGAAACCTTTTGGCGCATTAAATTTGCCTTCGCTATCGACGGGGATGTAGAGTAGTTTATACCCACGTTCTTGGGCGAAAATTTGCCAAGGCACAATGTTGGCATGGTGCTCGCTTTCGCTTAAAAGTATTGCTGGTGTTTTAGAAATTTTATAGCTTGCAAAAAAATCTGCAAGGTTCGATTTAGTTGAAGTGAGGATGTGCGCTGCAAGGTTTAATCCTTCGGTGGTGCCACGCGTGAAAACGGCAACGTGTTCGGGAGAAGAAGAGACAAACGCTGCGGCTTTTTTACGCACGTCTTCAACAGTATTTGTTGCGCGTTGTGATAATTGGTACACACCACGGTGTATGTTTACCGATTCGTGCGTGTTGTAAAAGTTGAGGGCGTCTACCACCCTTTGGGGCTTTAACGCTGTTGCGCCTGAATCTAAATAAACGATTTTAGGGTTAAAAGAAAAAAAGGGAAACTCAGCACGTAATTTATCGACCATAAACTCTTTTATTATACTTAATCCCGATGCATTTGGCGAAGGAAATTGGAGGTTATCCTTTTAGATGCACGCACGCGCTTTCGCGATGGCAACTACTTCTGCGGAAGTATTTGCGCCGAGAGTGTCTTTGAGGATGCGTTTATGGTAGTCCACAGTCGCTTCGCGGATATTTAAAAGTTTTGCTATTTCTGCATTTTTGCACCCAGACGCCATAAGGCGTATAATTTCGCGTTGCATTTCTGTTAAGCCGCATGTATCTGTAGAGCTTATTTGATCTACTTGTGGAAAAACACGAGCGCCATTTAAGATATTCTCAATATCTTGCCGGATTGCGAGAAATCCGCGTGTTTTAAAAATATATCCCGAAAAACCCAAAGCACGGCAACGTTCGACAAGGTTTGCGTCCTCGTCGGCAGTATAAGCGATAAAAATTTCTTCTGGGTGTTTTTTGCGTAGTAGACGAAAATCGCGTTCAAGCTCGAATTTTGGCATGTAAAGATCGAGCAAAACGGCGTCGGGTTCGTGTTTTTCTATAAGCACTCCGGTTCGTCGGTAGTCATCACACCCAATTACTTCGGCAAAGCCGTCTTTTTCCAAAGCGGCTTGCACCCCCAAAGCGATAACGGGATGGTCGTCTACGGCAAGTATTTTTACGGCCACAAATACTCTTTGAATCGTAGCGATTAGGAGGCAAGGGTTTTTTGGATTTGTAAAGGTGGGTACCATTAATCGGTGGTAAATTTTGATAGAATTCTATGGAATTACACTTTTTTTTACTTGACTTGAACGTAATTAGCCTTTACCAACAAGTCCTATGGGAGAACAAGGGTTTACTATCGCACAGCTTGCAGCCTCACACGGCAAATGTGTTATCCGTGTACATGGCCGTTTAACTATACACAACGCGAAAAACGCTTTTGGCGCTCTTTCGGCATATATTAACCAGTATAGCCAAATTGCCTTTGACCTTTCTGGCGTCGAAGCTGTCGATACGGCTGGTTTCCAGATTTTGGCAGTCCTTAAGAAAGAAGCGGAAAGGCAAAACAAGGTACTCAAATTTTTTAAACATAGTACGGCTGTTATTGATATTATTGAACTTTATGGAGCAGTTGGTCTTTTTCGCGATAAAATTGTCGTAAACGGTATAAACCGTTTTCGTTACGGTCGTTTAGCCCAAAGTTTTTTTTAACAAATGGAATCTCTACGCGCCACATTTAGGGAAGAAGCGATTGAGTTAATTAACTTGCTTGAAGAAGCTCTTCTTGTCCTCGAAAAAAATCTGGACGATAAAGAAGCTTTGGCAACGGCTTTTCGTGCGGTGCATACTATAAAAGGCTCTGGAGGAATTTTTGATTTTGATGGGCTTGTACGCTTTGCGCATGAAGTTGAAGATTTACTCGATGCATTGCGTAATAGCCGTTTGCCAATGACGCACGAAATAGCGGCACTCCTTATCGCCTCGTGCGACCACTTGTCTTTACTCGTAGAGCACTACACGACCGATTCGAGCGAAGGTAACCTTAAACACCTACTTGCGGCAAATAATGCAATCCTCATCCGTATACGGCAAGTCATATTGCAAGAAAAAAATGGAAGAGTATCTACTGTGGAAAATATACTCCCGCCTCGGTTTCGCATCGAGCTTAAGGAAGATATTTTTTTTCATGGACTTTTTCCCGAAAAAGCCTTGCGTTTTCTACTGAAATATGCGCAGGTCGATAAAATACAAATTGTAGCGCAAAATTTACCTGTAGCTGATACGTTTAACCCCGAAAGCGGAAGTCTTGCGTTTGATGTTGTTTTTGCAGAAAGCGTTTCCGAAGTACAGGCAGAAGATTTTCTTAAAGAAGCGTTTGAATTTTTACTTTCACATATAAATATCCAGAAAGTTGCGGGTACGTTTGAAGAAAGTAATCCCCAAAAGACGGTTGAAAATAAATCAGCGCCTAAGCGTGAAGGTGCAACCGAAGCTAATATACATAAAGAGAAAGAAACAGAACAAGGTAAAGCTTCAAAGCAATTACGCGTAAGTTCCGATAAGTTAGATTTACTTGTCGACCTCGTCGGCGAGCTTGTAATGAAAAATAGTACCCTACAACAACTTTCACGCGCACACCAATCCAAAGAATTTTCGCGACCAGTTTCTGAAATGACGCGCCTTGTCGAAAATGTGCGCGAGCTTGCGATGAACTTGCGTATGGTTCCCATTGGCCGTACCTTTAACCGTATGGAGCGTGTTGTACGTGACGCAGCGAGTGTTTCAGGAAAAGACGTTCGTTTGCTTCTTAAAGGAGAAGATACTGAACTCGATAAATCTGTTATTGAACGCATTGGAGATCCGCTTATGCACATTGTGCGTAACGCAGTCGACCATGGAATAGAAAAGGGCGACGAACGTATAAAAAATGGTAAAAAAAAGCAGGGAACAATTTCTTTAAGCGCGTATAACTCAGCAGGGGCAATTGTTATCGAAGTTGCCGATGATGGGCGGGGGCTTGATTTAGAAAAAATATTAGAAAAAGCCCGAGCAAAGGGGATTGCCGAAGTTGAACGCGACTATAGCGACACAGAGATACAACAGTTTATTTTTTCTCCCGGATTTTCAACTGCGCAAACGGTGACAGAAATATCGGGCAGGGGCGTTGGTATGGATGTTGTAAAGAAAAATATCGACGCGCTTCGTGGAACAATTCGCATCCATTCTATTTCTGGTAGCGGAATGACGCTTCGTATCGTGTTGCCGCTAACGCTTGCAATTATCGATGGGTTTGTTGTACGCGCCGGAGAGCAAAAATTTGTTTTTCCTTTAGAGAGCGTTAAAGAATGTATTGACTTTGGAGAAAAATACGCGCATACCGAACACGAAAACAAATTCTTTAATTTGCGTAACGAAGCCCTCCCTTATGCACACCTTGCTAAAATTTTTTCTTTGGACGAAGTAGAAAACCCGCGCGCAAGCTTGGTCGTTCTTGAAGACGGCGAACACAGGTTTGGTGTCGTTGTTGATGAACCCTTAGGTGAACACAAAACTGTCATTAAACCTTTAACAGGATTGCTCAATAATTTACGCGGAATTGGTGGTGTTACAATTTTAGGGACACGCGACATGGCGTTCATCGTCGATATACAAGGTTTATTAGAATTAATTTCTTTAAAACAAAAAGGAGTACTGAATGAAAAATAATGGCCCAGTAACCGGAAGAGAGTTTGTTCTTCGAGACGATGCGCAGCTTGTTACGAAGACAAACCTCAAAGGTGTTATAACTTATGCAAACCGCGATTTTGCCGAAGCGGCAAAAATGCCAATCGACGAGCTTATAGGTAAGCCGCATAACGTTATTCGGCATCCGGCGATTCCTGCTGCTATTTTTGCCGACCTTTGGGATACTCTGCGCACAGGAAAACCTTGGGCACAGGTTTTAAAAAACCGCTGTAAAGACGGCGACCACTATTGGGTTCTTGCGAATGTTTCTCCCATTGTCGAAAATGGTATAACGACAGGGCATATTTCGGCGCGTTATCCCGTTTCGGATATTCAAAAAGAAAACGCAGAAAACGCTTTAAAAAAAATTAGTGCAGGTAAATTGCATATTATCGAAGGGAGGCTTGTAAAATACCCATGGCTCGATAAAATAAATTTTATACGGAAGTTATCCATCGCACAAAAATTGCTGCTGTCAACAGCATTATTTTTAATCCCGTTAATAGGGTATGTAGCGTTTTGGATAAACCGTGTTCTTTTTGGTGGCCACACCGAAGTTAAACTTTTAGGCGACACAGAAGCGGTTATAGTAACAGCAAGTTCAGCAGCACTTTTTACGATAGGATTTATTGCTTTTTTCCGTACAATTTTTAGCCTTAAAAGACGAGCACGTCTTGTAACAGAAGAACTAAGAAAAATCCAAGCTGGGCAGTACTCAGGATATGTGGAAGCAAATTCCGAAGACGAAATCGATAGCCTTACGCTCGCGTTACGTAAAATGAAAAACCACTTGGGTTTCGAGATGGTTGAAACAAAACTTCTTTTACAAGAAGTACTTCGTAACAAAGTGGCGCTCGACAATGTTTCGGCAAATATTATGATTGCCGACGAAGATGGAAAAATTGTGTACATGAATAAAGCACTCGAAGAACTTTTAACTTCGTGCGAAGGTGAAATCCGTAGTGTTTTACCGCAGTTTAAGGTTGCTGAAATTTTAGGTAGCAATATGAATCTCTTCCATAAAAAACCAGAGTTACAGCAAAACATCCTTAAATCGTTGAAAGAACCGCATACGTCGCAAATCCGTATTGGTAATAAAACCTTCGACTTACACCTAACCCCTGTCATTGACGAGAAGGGCGTACGTTTGGGCGGGGCATTGCAGTGGATTGATAGAACAGAAGAACTTAAGGCACAGGAAGAAATCGCAACGATTGTCAAAAAAGCAACCGAAGGCGATTATTCAGGAAAGCTTGACGTAACAGGTAAAGCGGGTTTTATGAAATTGCTCAGCGAGGGATTAAACAACATAAACTCTGTCACCGAATCTGCGCTCACCGATATAAGTCGGGTAATTAGTTCAATGAGTAAAGGCGATATGCGGTTAAAAATAGAAACCGACTATACGGGAAAATACGGCGACTTAAAAAACGAAATCAACGGAATGATTAAAACCCTCTCTGAGATTATCTCGAATGTTTCGACAAACGCCGAAAATTTTACGCACGCCGCAGAGCAGTTAAGCTCTATGGCCCAATCGATGCAGCAAGCCACCGTTTCTGCAGCGGCAAACGTCGAAGAAAATTCGAGTACACTTGAAGAGATGGCGGCGACAATTGCACAAAATACAGAAAATACCGAACGCACGGGCGGCATTGCACTCGATGCGTCTAAAAAAGCAACCGAGGGTGGCGAAGCGGTAAACGCGACAGTTCAAGTTATGCGCGAAATTTCTAAAAAAATTGAGCTTGTTGAAGAAATTGCGTACCAGACAAACTTGCTTGCTTTAAATGCCGCAATCGAGGCGGCGCGTGCGGGCGAACACGGTCGTGGTTTTGCGGTTGTCGCTTCCGAGGTACGTGAACTTGCAGAGCGCTCGCGTACAGCAGCGCAGGAAATTGGTTCGCTTTCGCAGCGTAGCGTAAGCGTTGCAGAAAAGGCGGGAAGTTTGCTTGAGATAATTGTTCCCGCAATACAAAAGACATCCGACTTAGTGCAAGAAATTAAAGTGGCCTCGCAGCAACAAAAAGATGGCGTCGACCAAATGCAAAGGTCTGTCCACCATTTAGATTCGGTAACGCAGGGAAATGCAGCGTCATCCGAAGAGCTTGCAAGTACCGCAGAAGAGCTACACGCACAGGCGCAGTCGTTGTGGGATGGAGTGAGCTTTTTTAAACTTGCAGGCCACGATTCTTCTCACCATAATTTTACTTTAGATAGAAAAAACGGTAAAGGTCCGCGTGTTGTAAAAGCCGAGCGTGTGGAAAATAAAGGCAGCGATTTTGTCGCGTTCGACTAATGGAAAAGACGCAAAAAAATAACGACGCTTTGTACACAGAGCAATTTCTCACGTTTCAAGTACGCGAACAAAATTTTGGCTTAGATATTTTGTATGTCAAAGAAATAATCGAGTACGGCGGAGTAACTCCGGTACCGCTTGTACCCAATTTTATTCGAGGCATTTTAAACTTGCGTGGTTCTGTAGTGCCGGTTGTCGACGTAGGGGGAAGGTTCGGATGGAAAATACTCGAACCTTCGCGCTTTACCTGTATTGTCGTCACCGAGGTCGAACACAAAGGGAGTAAATTAGAAATTGGCCTTATGGTCGATAGGGTAAACGAAGTCGTGCGCCTTTCCGAAGAAAATATCGAAGCGTCGCCGCGCTTTGGAGCAAACGTGCGTTTAGATTTTATAAAAAATGTTGGAAAAGTCGCGGGTAAATTTGTTTTATTGCTGGATATTACAAAATTGTTGGATATTGAAGAAATAAAGGAATTGCGCGACAAAGTAAGTAAAAATTAAAAGGATTCAAAATGGCAAAAAAAGTTTTAACAGTCGACGACTCTGTGACCATGCGCCGGATGATTAAAATGGCATTAGAAAAAGCGGGGTATATTGTCCAAGAGGCGTCCGATGGTTTAGAGGGTTTAAAATCGGTACTTGCATTTCAACCCGATTTGGTAATTTCCGATGTTAATATGCCCAACCTTCCGGGTATTGAATTCGTACGAAAATTGCGTGAAGACACAGAGTTTTCAGCCTACAAATTTACTCCTGTGCTTGTTCTAACAACTGAAAGTAGCGAAGCAATGCGCGACGCAGGTAAAAGCGCAGGTGCGCAAAGCTGGATGGTAAAACCTTTTGCGCCAGAAAAGCTTCTTATGGCAGTTGAAAAATTGATTGGCGAAGCGTAAGGAGATAAAAATTGTAACTTCCTTTGCAATTTTTTTACCTTTGTAACACAGAACAAGATTTTGCTGGGCTCGATTTAGCCCTTAAAGGCGAAGGGTTTAGTTATTCTTTGGCTTTTGCCACTAATACCGAAAAAGCGCTTAAAGCGCTTTCGCAAAACTACGACATTATATTTGTCCAAGCGGCATACCCTTTAAGTGGACTAAACACAATTCTTTCGCACTGTATTTTAAAAGACACACCGCTGCTATTTGTGCTGAAAGATTACTCTGAAGAAGAAAAAGCTCTCGAATTTGTTTTAAGAGGCGCGGCAGATTACTTTACGTTAAAATCTTCCCATAGAATTAAAGCAATTATTTCACGGGAGTTAAGGTGTAAAAGAAAAATACAAGCGCTTGAAGGAACTCATACCACACAGCTTTTAAAATTACAACTTTTAGAATCTGCGATTGAAAATGTCAATGCAGGTTTTTTTATTACAGATGCCTTGGATGAAGCAACTTCTGTCCTATACGTAAATAGGCGTTTTGAAAAAATTACAGGTTATACAGCTACGGAATTTATTGGAAAAAGTATAAAAATTTTAACGCAACCCGAAAAAGAACAGCCAGGGCTTTTGGAAATGCAAAAAAATTTAAGCCGTGGCAAAGGTGGCGGATACTATTTTCGCGCTTACCGCAAAGATGGGAGCGTCTACAACGCGCACGAATACGTGTCTATAATCCGTGATACCAAAGGCGTTGTACGCTATTTTGTCGCTTTGCACGAAGATGTCTCTAAACGCATTACCTTGGAAAGCCATTTGGCGGATGCATGGGAGAGAACACGGATGGTTCTCGATGCATCGCAAATGGGGTATATCGACGTGAACCGTAAAACAGAGTATACATACTTTAGTTCACGCTTTGCAGAAATACTCGGTTGGCAACAAGAAGATTTACAAAAAGCCCAGCCACCCTGGCGAGAGATGGTATGTGCAGAAGATGCACCTGCGCTATGGCGGCATATTGAACAAGCGAGCTTGTCAAAAACAAATACTATCGACTTTGAATGCCGGTTTGTCCATAAAAGCGGTAAGTTGGTTTGGGTGCGCCTCCATGGGCGTATCGTTAGTCACGGTCCAAAAGGAGATAGGGAACGTTACGTAGGGGTGGTGCTCGATATAACTGAGCGTAAAGCGCAACAAGCACGAATCCTTGATCTTTCTGAAAAATTGATGCATATAAGTGAAGAGGAATTAGAGAAAATTGCGAGTGTACTCCACGATTCTATTGGGCAAAGTTTGGTTCTACTTAAACTCAATGCAATCCAATTTCTTGAGAAGCACAAACTACGTGACAAACAAAACTTAGAAGCCTTTGTCGATCCAATTGCGGATGTCTTAGAACAAGTACGGAAGTTATCGCATGCGCTTACGCCAATACACATGGAGCATCTTGGTATTGATTTGGCGCTTGAAGATATGTTTGAAAATGCGGTACAGCTTTCGGGAATTAAAATAAAATCGGATATTGAGGCAATCCACGGCTTTTTCCCCAACAATTGGAATCTCGAATTTTACCGTATTATCCAAGAACTTATAACAAACATTTTAAAGCACGCCGAAGCAACAGAAATTTCTGTTAAAGCCCGCCGTGAAAAAAACTATCTCGAGATACTTATTGCGGATAATGGGATTCTTTTTACAGGGGAAAGTGTAAAAAAGGGGTTGGGTATAGAGTTACTCCACGAACGCCTTAGGCACCTACAAGGGACTATTGAATTCTTACCGCATAAAGAAGGGACATTACGAAAAATTATAATCCCCAGTATATTAAGTTCAGAAATACGCGAAAAATACGGTAAACGTTAAATATTTTTATTAAGTTTTTTACCGTGCGCCTTTTTCTTTGAGAAGGTTAACGGTATCTGTGTAGTTACCGCGTTTGGCGAGCATAAGCGCAGTTTCACCGTTTCGTGTGCGGTAGTTTATGTTTGCATGCGCAGCGATTAAAGCGCGAACAACTTCGGTGTGGCCGCCAACAGATGCAAGCATAAGAGGCGTCCAACCAAAATTATTTGTTACGTGTACGTTTGCTTTTGCTGCAAGGAGCATCTCAACAATTTTTAGCTGCCCCCGTTCTGCTGCGCTCATAAGCGGAGTGTATCCGTGTGCGTTTTTTTGGTTAATCGGAGTACCTTTCGCAATAAGCGCGGCCACCTGTTTTTCGTCGCCTTCTTCGGAAGCGTTAATAATAGCGTCTGTGGGCGTCGCAAAATCTTTTTTTTGTGCTGAACGGCATCCAGCAAGTATTATGCTAAAAAAACACAAAAAATAAAATTTCCGCATAGATAAATCCGCCTTTTATTTTGTTTCAGCTGCCTCGGTTGCAAATTTCATTTCGCATTGGCCTTCAAAGATAACGCCGTCGTCTATTTCAAGTTTGGGAGAGCGGATGTTGCCGATGAGCTTTGCGCCTTCTTTAAGTTCCACTTTTTCACTAGCGACGACGTTACCCGTAACTTGCCCATAAACAACAACGTATGTAGCGTCAATGTGTGCAGTAATTTTTGCTTCTGGGCCAATTTCGAGGTATTCGGTTCCCTTGATTTCGCCTTCGTAGTTTCCCATGACACGCAAGGGACTCTTGAACTCCAAAATTCCTTTGAAGTTGGCGCCCTTTGCAAACAAGGTTGTATCGGAGCGGCGCTTCGGTTCTTTTGCTGCCATCTATTTTGTCTTCATTACGTAGACGCCATCCCAATCGGGGGGAGGAGGTTCTGCGCTATAGTGTTCGCACCGTTCTAAATATACCTGCGATGGGCCATCATCTTTTTTAATGCTGAGGGCTTTTTTAAATTTTTCGGCCGCTGTTTTAAAATCACGCTTCTTGTAAAGGGCTAACCCTTCGTTATAAACTTGCAACACTTGTTGCATTTGTTCTGAAAGCATGGGCATTTGTATGGATAAAGCAGGCATTGTAAAGGAAAAAAGCTATGGTTTTAGAAAAAAGGAGCGGCTTTTGCCTTCAAAGCGGGTTTTCTTTCCCCAAAGAAATGCTTTTGCAACACCCCGATGGACTATACGGTACTCTCCCGGAAGCGCATCTTTTGTTTTCCAGCGTAAAATCGCTTTCGATTCGCTTGTACGTGTGCGCTCCCATGTGAATGTTATCTCTGGATCGCGGTCGCCGGCAACAAATTCGAAGCTATCTTGAACTCGCCGCTCTACAATGGCAAAGTTATCCATTGCCATTAAATCGTTGCGGGGGTGCGCAGATTGAAATTCAACGGTAACTTCTTCACCAATACGGTAGCTTTCCTTTGCATCTTTAAGTACGCTGCCGAATTTTTTTCCTTTTGGTGCTGAATCGTAAAGAACGCCCGGTTGAAGCGAAATTTGCGACCACGAATAATCTTTTGGATAGACTCCTTGCGATACTTTATATCCTTGAACAAGGGCTTTACTTAAGTGCGTGTATTCTTGCAAGAATGCATCCAAAGTATGTGGCCCAAAATGTGTAGAAGCGCCTTCGTATTCTTGTGCCCTGTATTCTTCGGGAGTGGTAACATAAGATGCGTATGCGTTGGAATGCGATACAACAACTGCGTGCGTAACCCCCAAAGGGGAAAGTATTGATTCTACTTTTTCTCGCACGCGGCGTCCCGCCATTGTAGTTATTTCCGTGGGTTGCGCAATTAGTGCAAGAGTTCCCAAACGAAAAATTTGTACGGGAAGAATTTGCGGTGTCCATGGATTTCCATCCCACGAAGCAAGTCCAGTAGGCAAAATAATTTGTTTAGGAGCCTGTCTTTCGATGTATTCACGTGAGAGTGTCTCTGGCCATAAAGCGCCAAAGGCAGATGAAACTGCGCTTGCAATAATTTTTTCGGAGCGTTGTAGAGAGTTTAGTGTCGCTCCGTCGTGAAAAATTTTTACTTGCGAAACGTTATCTTCTGTCGAGCCCGCGAGAAAAGTTGCTCCCATTGCGGCAGGCGCGGTATCTACACCCAAAACATCGATGTGTATTTTAGAAAAATCCGTATAGCGGTGGCGGTAATCTAAAGCGCCCACAATAGAAGTTGTTGCGTTCAAGTAGAGCTCAGATGCTTTGGCGTATAAAATTTTTGCAATTTTTTCCATGTGCGCATAATCGTTTGTTCCATCGGCGATTCCCCACAGGTTGGGCGATACATCGCCCGAAGGTGCGAGGGCAAATGCAGCAACAAACGGTTTTTTTGCATGGACGTTTGAACCTTTGTCGCGCTCGAACCAATATTCAGCAAGCCCTTTGTTATCCCCGCCAATGAGACGGTTTGTGGGGCCAACCGAAGTGGGATGCACCCCAATCCAGTTGACCATCCCAAGCTCTTCTCCCTTAAGCGAGACAAACTTAAGGAGTATCATCTCTTGGTCTATATCGCTTTTGTAGCGGGCACGTTCTTCCTCGGGATTCATTGCGTACGGCCTTTTTGCGCGGTTAAATCCATATTCTTGTGCTTCACCGCGGGCAATAAAAATTTTTCCCGGTTCTAAATTTTCGTGTGCACGCCGTATCGACTGGTAAATTCCATTTACAATTGCTTCGAAGTTTTGGCGGATAAACCCCTTTGTTGTAACGTTGTACATAAAGTGGTGCGAATACCCCCCTGGGCCAGAGTGCGTATGCGTCGCGCTAATTAAAATATTTTGGTCGTTATAAAATCTGTTGAGGTCTTTGTCTTTTTGGATTTTGTGTACAACCGCTTGCTTAACCGCTTGGTAAACCATGCAAAGGTCTGCACATATATACACCAACCTTTTGTTTCCATCCCCTATAATAAACGCCCGCGACCACAGGCGCATGTAAATTCCCTGTGTGGTTTGCGCTGCATCTGCAAACCCCATCATGCCTACTTCGGCAGCAGGGCCTGTAATGTCGTAAATACCGCAACCTATTTCGTAAACGCCTTCTTGCGGTTGAATTTTATTTGGCATACCTAAGCCCTTAAGCAGGGTTTAAGTGGGGTGTAAAGACGTTACACGCTTGACGCGCTGAGTTTTTTTTAAAATGCTTCGGCTTTAAAAAAGAAGGGCACATAGCACCGAAGACGCATCGCAGTTGGTTAGAGGATGCTATGTGCCACAAGGGCACATAGCACCGAAGACGGAGATGCGAAGACGCATCGCAGTTGGTTAGAGGATGCTATGTGCCACAAGGGCACATAGCTCAGTTGGTTAGAGCGGCGGACTCATAATCCGTTGGTCCCAGGTTCAAGTCCTGGTGTGCCCAAAAATTTAAACGCTAAAAACTAGCCTTTGCATTCGTTCCAGTTAGTCCCCAAAGAACCCGATGTTTTAAGAGGAACTTTAAGCTTAACGGCGCTTTCCATTGCATGCCGTGCCAGTTTTTCAAGAGCTTCTTCTTCGCCCTTTTCAACTTCAAAAAGTAACTCATCGTGGATTTGTAAAACCATCCGCGATTGTAGTCTCCTCTGTCGAATTTCCTTTTGGATCGCGATCATCGCTTTTTTGATAAGGTCTGCCGCAGTCCCTTGGATGGGGGTGTTGATTGCAAGGCGCTCTGCGCCTTCGCGTACAAAACGGTTGGTGTTGGTAAGGTCGGTTATAAAACGGCGCCTCCCAAAAAGATTTTCTGCGTAACCTTTTTTACGCGCTTCCTCTACAGCGTGGAGCATATATTTTTTTATTCCGGGAAAAGCGGTAAAATAGCTTTCGATAAGCTCTTTTGCATCTTGCCGTGAAATGTTTAAGTTACGGCTTAGCCCAAATTCAGTAACGCCGTACACAATTGAAAAATTAAGGACCTTTGCTTGCGAACGAAAATCGGCAAAGTGTGGCGCTTTTTTCATCTCTTTCAGTTCTTCTTCGTTTACCTCGAATACAACACCGCGTGTGTCTTTATCGAAAGCCTTTTTTTGGGTGTCGAACCGTGAACGAAAAAGCATATACGCAGCGCGGTCGTGTATGTCTGCATTGTTTTCGTATGCAGAAATTAAATTTTTATCTTCGCTATAATGCGCCAAAATTCGCAATTCGATTTGCGAATAATCGAGGCTTAAGAGCTTTTTGCCTTTTTCTGCAATAAAAGCTGTGCGGAGTTTTGCTCCTTCTTCGCCTTTAATGGGAATGTTTTGCAAGTTAGGGTCTAAGCTCGAAAGCCGTCCTGTCGCTGCCGTTACCTGTGAAAGCGAAGTGTGTACGCGTTTCGTTGTTTTAGAAACATACGTGGGCAAAGCTTCTGCGTACGTACTTAAGAGTTTGGAGTAAAAACGGTATTCCAAAATAGGTTCAATAATGGGATGGCTGTCCTTGAGCTCTTCTAAAACACTTTGGTCGGTAGATTTTGCCCCTTTATCTGTTTTACGCAAAGATTCTATTTGCAGTTTGTCGAAAAGGATTTCTTGGAGTTGTTTTGTTGACGCTACGTTAAATTCTTCACCGGCGATTTCAAAAATTTTTTTTTCTGCTTTTTGTATTTTCTTTTTGTATTCAGCAGATAAATTATTTAAGTACGGAACGTCAATGCATACGCCGTCGTACTCCATATCTGCGATGACCTTTGCAAGAGGTACGTCGATTTCTTCATAAACCTTTTTAAGGTCCACTTTTTCTACTTTGGGAAGCAAGGTATCTTTGAGTGCATACGTTACTTCTGCGTCTTCTGCAGCGTAGAAAGCAAGTTTATCTAGGGGAATTGCGCCAATAGGTAGGGCGCCTTTTCCTTTACCAACAAGTTCCGAAAACGTGGTGGTCTTGTACTGCAGATGGTCTGCGGCCATGTCGTCCATATTGTGGCGGCGTATGTTTGGGTTGAGCAAATACGATAAAAGCATTGTATCGTCTTTGTAAAAAGCAACCTCAATTTTTGCACGGCGAAAGACTTGAATGTCAAATTTAATGTTTTGCCCAATTTTGGAAATTTTTGTATTTTCTAAAATGGGTTTAATCGCGCCTAATAGATCTTCGCTTCTATCTACATCGGCATAGTCTGCGTTAAGATACGCGCTTGGCTCTGCAAAAGGCAGAGGAATATAAACGCTTTTAAGATTTTTTTTATCAAAGTATGCAATCGAGATTCCAAAAATTTGCGAATCGTGGATGTTAAGTCCCGTAGTTTCCGTATCGATACAAATTTCTTGGATGTTCTCGATCTTTTTTACAAACGCTTCGACATCGCTCACTTTTTTTAAAATAGTGTATTGTGTACAAAATTGTGGGATAGGGGTTGAAGGGGCACTTGTTGTTTCTTCTTGTAAACCTGTAGTAGTACGGAGTACCTTTTCCCATTCGGTGGCAACAGAAGGCATTTTAAGGTTTCTAAAAATTTGCACACTTTCGGGATTAATCCGCATTGCCATTTCGTCTTTAGTTAGACCAACACCAATATCTTTACGCAGCGTTGCAAGGTCTCTGGAGAGGTATGCCATCTCTTGGCCTTCTTCAAGTTTTTTCTTGAGGCCATCGGGTTTTATTTTTTCAAGGTTTGCGTAAATATTTTCCAAATTTTTATATTCATTAATAAGCTTTGCCGCAGTTTTTTCGCCTACGCCTTTAACGCCTGGAATGTTGTCGGAGGTATCCCCAACGAGCGCCATATAGTCTGGAACCTCCGTGCGTAAAATTCCAAATTTACGCTTAACCCACTGTGCGTCGATTTCTTCCATTTCGGTAACGCCCATTTTCGAGCGGAGCATTACCACGTTATCGTAAAGTACGTTGTAGAGGTCTTTATCCCCCGAAGCAATTTCAATTTTGTCAAACTTGTTACGGTATTTTTCAACAAAAGTTGCGATGGCGTCGTCTGCCTCTGCGCCTTCGATAATAAGTGGGGGAAGGTTAAGTTCTTTCGCAATAGTCTGGATGTCGTTTATTTGCTCGCGCAAAGAATGCGGCATTGGCGGACGGTTTGCTTTATAGTCTTTAAAAATTTCGTAACGGGGGTTGTGTTCGCGCCCCGGATCAAAGCAAAGTACAAGGTGCGTAGGTTTTCTGTCTATTAAAAGGCGTGCAAGCATGCGATAAAAACCGAAAGTTGTTTCTGTCGGATTACCTTTTTCGTCGGAAAGGTTTTGCCCTGCGAATGCAAAATGCGCACGGTATGCCAACGCATGGCCATCGACTAAAATTAAGGTGGATTTCGAGCTTTTTGTGCTGGTATCTTTTTTTGAGGATATTTTTTTAGAAGACGCCTTGCGCATGGGTGACTTTTGTCGTGTTTGGGCATGGCGGCAAGTGAAATGTGCTATAGAATAATCAGTCAAAGAAATTGGCTTCTGTTTCGATAAATAACTATGGGCGAAACTGTATACGGTGGCTTTTGGCGTAGGCTAATTGCAGCAATTTTGGATCAAATTATCCTCTTGTTATGCCGCACGTTTGTTTTTGGGGTGTTAGCGCTCATCCTTTACGCAAATTTATACCTTTTTGAAGTTAAAACAAACCTTATCCTTATTTATGGAGTGTTTGGCGTATTAATTTTTATCTTGAATATTTGGCTCACGTGGATTTATTATGCGCTCATGGAAAGTTCGTCTTTGCAAGGGACATTGGGAAAACTTGCTTTAGGAGTTCGTGTCTTCCATGTTGATAAACGCGCACTCACCTTTGAAGAAGCGACAAAGCGGTATTTTGCAAAAATTTTAAGCCGCTACATACTACTTATCGGATATATCCTTTGTGCGTTCAGCAGCAAAAAACAAGCGATGCACGATTTTATCGCGAATTCGGTTGTTATCGTTGGTCGTACGTAAAGCTAATCAGCAAAGAGCTTTGGAAATATAAGCAGGCGTAAAATTCCCGTTGCGGGGCGAATTTCCGACCAAAGCGAAACGTGGAAATGTACCGCCGCCAAAGCGCACGTTGGCATTTTGGTGTGGAAAGGCGCTCGCGCTGTAAGCAAAGGGAGTAAATCTTCGAGTACAGGGTTATGGCCAACTATAAGAATGTTATCTAATTCGTCTGGGAAATTTTGGATTTTTTGTAGGTAGCCTTCTTTGGGTGCGGAATAAAAAAAATCGTTAGGATAGAAGTTGTTTTCTAATTTGAGCGTCGAGGCAAAAATTTTGGCCGTTTCAAGAGCACGGATTGCCGACGAGGTATAAATTGCTTCGGGGGGAAAGCGGAAGGTTTCAACCAGTTTTGCAATTTTTTGCGCGTGGCGTACCCCTTTGTCGATGAGTGCTCGCTCGAAATCTGGTTTTTTAGTATCTTGGTTTTCTGCCTTAGCGTGGCGCAAGAGGTATACTGTTTTTATTGTACGGTCTTTAGTTGCCAATTTACATAACCCCCATATTTTCGGGAAAACCAAACATCAGGTTTAGGTTTTGCACCGCTTGTCCTGCCGCACCTTTCATTAAATTATCAATGGCAGAAACAATAAGCACGACGCCACTTTTTTCATCGAAGTAGTGTGCAAAGTCGCAATAGTTTGTATGCTGCACGTGCTTAAGTTCAACTGCGTCGACGTTTTCACGGTAACGCAAAAAGGGTTCGTACGCTACAGAGCGTGCAGCCTTTACAAAATCTGCATTATTTATACCCGCTTTTGGAAAAACATACGTCGAGGATAAAATACCTCTGTACATTGGTAAAAGGTGCGGAGTAAATCTGACTGCGGCGTTTTGGCCTGTAAGGGTATTTACTTCTTGTGCAATTTCGGGCGCGTGTTGGTGCTTTGCGCTTTTATAGCTACGAAAATTTTCATAGACTGTCGAGTAGCCAAGCCCATCTTTTTCTTTGCGTCCACCGGCCCCAGAAGTTCCACTTTTCGCGTCGATAATTATAGGCTTTGTGAAATCTATAAGGTCGCGGTATACCCAAAGGGGTAGTGTTGCTGCGGTTGGGTAGCAACCGGGGTTTGCAACTAAAGATGCACTCTTAATTTTTTCACGGTGTGCTTCGGTTAATCCGTACACTGCATTTTCTAAAGCTCTGGGTTCTGTATGTTCCAAACCGTAAAATTCCAAAAATGCGGATGGATCTTTAAGCCGAAAAGCTCCCGAAATGTCGATGACTTTAACGCCCGCTTTCAAAAATTCTGGCGCCCATTTAAGCGAAACATCGTCTGGCGTTGCAAGAAACACCGCGTCCATTTGGGGAGTGTCGCTAATAGATTTTGGGTGCCCCGAGAAAGAGAGCCTTTTATATTTCTCGTTCAAGAGCGAGGGAAAAGCTTCGGCGATACTTTTTCCCGCGTATTCGGAAGAGGTTGCATAAACGACATCGACCTGTCGATGGCGGGCGAAAAGGCGCAATAGCTCCTGGCCTGTAAAGCCACCCGCGCCCAGAATACCTACACGAATCAAATTTGTCAATTTTCTAAGATGGTTACTTTTTTAAGTTTTACTGGAGTTTCTGGACAGTCGCTTTGGTCACGCTCAACTTGCGTGATTTTTTCGGCGACCTCGATTCCTGCTAAAACACGGCCAAAAACGGTATGCTTGCCGTCGAGGTATGTGTTATTGACAACGTTAATGAAAAATTGGCTTCCGTTGGTATTGGGGCCTGCGTTCGCCATCGAGAGCGAGCCTTTCGTATTAGACTCGGACTCTAAGTTAGGGGTATACGTAATACCACGCGCTGTGTAGAGTTCTTCGAGGGATTTGTCACTCCACTTTTTTTGTTCTTCTTTAAAAAGGGCTTGTACCTGCGCCATTTTTTTGTTTAAATCTTCTTGGCTCTTAATGTTGAGCTTTTTAAAAATTTCGTTACGTACAACCTGAGCAATTTCGTTTTGCGCCATGGGCGCTGCAGAGACTTTAATTTTGTCTAGCCCTAACGCCTTCGCGTTTATCTCATCGGCAAAATGGTACCCAGGGCCGCCTGTTCCGTCGCCTTTAATGTCTCCTCCTTGGATCATAAAGTTGGGAATTACGCGATGGAAAATAAGCCCGTTAAAGTAGGGACGCTTTACTTTCTCTCCATCGGTGTCGGTAAATTCTTTATCTCCACGCGCAAGGGCGATAAAATTTTCTACAGTTTTAGGAGCTGCATGTTGGTAAAGCTCAACTGTGATGGTCCCCATCGATGTTTCGAGGATTGCGATGGGGTTTGCTGCACGCTTCATTTCGCTTTTTACATTTTGCATTGCTGCCGCCTTGTTTTTTGGAGTTTTGTCGCATGCGGAGGCAAAAGTGGCCATACAAGACACGACAAGTAGCATTGTTTTTGTTTTCATATATTTAATTTGGTTATAGCTTTTTAGTGTTCGCTAATTGCTGTTGCGCTTAGAAATTCGCGGTTCATACGTGCAATGTGGCTAATTGAAATTTCTTTAGGGCACTCCGCCTCGCACGCGCCTGTGTTGGTGCAGTTACCAAAGCCTTCGTCGTCCATTGCTTTAACCATTTTACGAACGCGCTCGGCACGCTCTGCGTCACCTTGTGGCATAAGGGATAAATGCGATACTTTTGCAGCAACAAAAAGCATTGCCGACGCATTTTTACATGCGGCAACGCACGCGCCGCAGCCAATGCACTGTGCAGCAAGAAAAGCCTCGTCTGCAACCGCTTTGGGAACAGGTGTTAAGTTTGCTTCAGGAGCAGAGCCAGTGCTGACGGTGATATATCCGCCTGCTTGTTGGACACGATCGAACGCAGAGCGATCGACGACTAAATCTTTGAGTACAGGGAACGCTTTTGCACGTAGAGGCTCAATTGTTACCGCTTGGCCATCTTTGAACTTGCGCATGTGGAGTTGGCAAGTTGCTGTACCGTGCTCTGGCCCGTGGGGATGGCCGTTAATGACCATTGCGCACGAACCACAAATACCTTCGCGGCAGTCGTGGCTAAACGCAATCGGTTCGTCGCCTTTATGCGTTAAATCTTCGTTTAAAACATCGAGCATTTCGAGAAACGACATGTGCTCGTTTACGTTGTCGACTTGGTAGTTTTTAAAAGAGCCTTTGGATTTATTATCGTTTTGGCGCCAGATTTTTAGTTTGAGCTTCATTATAGACTATGCTACTTTTTGGAATTATGGCATAAAGCGAAAAATGTTTTTATCCTGTGTTTTTTAAGCCTGCTGCGATACCGTTGATGGTTAATAGCAATCTACGCCGGAGTACCTCGTCTTCAGGGTTATTACGTAATGCCTTTAAAAAGAACACCTGTAAAACATTAAGCGGATTTAACCATAACGAGCGATCGTCGATTTCACGCTGCAAGTTGGAATCGTATGCCATTAGCGTTGTACTTTCCGAAAGACTTAAAATTTGTTTGCGTGTTTCATCGAGTTGTGTGTAAATCGCCTTTTGCACTTTGGTGTCTTTGAAAGCGCTCAAAACTTCTGCGTAATAAAGTGCAATCCGCATATCGGTTTTGGTAAGTACCATCTCTATTAGGTCGATAAACGCACGAAAAAAATACCATTCTCTGCGCATTGTGTGTAATAACTCTTTGTTCTTGAAGGTACTAATTGCGTACCCAACGCCTAACCACGAGGGAAGTAAGGTGCGTGTCTGTGTCCAAGCAAAATTCCATGGAATTGCGCGTAAGCTTTCTAACCCCCCTGTGCCACGTTTAACAGGACGCGAACTCATGTTAAGGTGTGAGAGTTCTTTTACGGGAGTTACTGTTTGAAAAAAATCAATAAATTCTGCATTCTCGTAGACAATCTCCCTGTACGAAGAAGCGCTTTTTTCTGCGAGCACATCCATTGCGTCTCGAAATTCTTTAGGCGCTTTCGGCGCGGGAAGTAGTGTTGCAGTAAGCACCGCAGCGGAATAAATTTCGAGTGTACGGCGTGCGACGCTGGGCAAGGCAAATTTTGCTTGGATCATTTCTCCTTGTTCGGTAACGCGGATGCGGCCAGCTATGGAGCCGGGGGGCTGTGATAAAATTCCCAAGTGCGTTGGGCCACCCCCGCGCCCGATAGAGCCCCCGCGTCCGTGGAAGAGCGTAACTTCGATTTTGGCTTTTTTGCAAACCTCAACGATTGCCTCTTGCGCACGGTACAAATTCCATGCAGCAGTTAAAATTCCCGAGTCTTTTGCGCTATCCGAATAGCCAACCATTATCTCTTGTTTGCTTTGGATAAGGGATAAGTATTCGGGAATTTGGAAAAGCGTTTCAAGAACGCGCGGTGCATTTTTTAAATCGGTAATGGTTTCAAAAAGCGGAACTACGCGCAAGTGCTTCTTGCGCCCCCCCACCTTTTGGAGGAGGTGTACCAACAAAATATCCGATGCACTTTTTGCCATCGAAATAACGTATGCCCCAAGAGATTCTGTACGAATCTCGGAAAGCGCATGGTATGTGTCTAAAATTTCACGGCATTCGGGAGAAAACTCTGCATCGGGGGGAACAAGTGGCCGTGGATTTTTTAACTCTGTACACAAAAAATCAATCCTTTCTTCTTCGCTCATTTCTTTGTACGAAGAAATTCCTAACGCTTGTGTAATTTCTTCTATTGCAAGTACATGCCGTGAAGACTCTTGGCGGATGTCGAGCGTAACTAGCGATAGACCAAAAACAGCCAAGCGGCGTAGTAAGTCAGATAGGCGGCCATCGGCAATCGCCTCCATATTTGTTTGGACAAGAGAGTCGTAGACTAAAACTAATTCGTCTATAAGTTCTTGCGTATCGCGGTAGTACTCGGTAATATGCGTTGTACCTTTTTCGAGTAATTCTTCGAGGCGAGTACGCGTTGATGCCATTTTAGAGAGGGTCTTTTTCAAATAAACACGGTAGGGCTCGTGTGCATTGTTTGTAAGCGATAAAAACGCACTACTTGCGCCGCTCATAGAAAGTTCAAAGCGTAACTTGTCGATTTCCCTTTCGTACAGCACTGCCGCCATCCATTGCGCCAAATGTACAGAGCGCCTTGTAACAGAGTGTGTAACATTGGGATTCCCGTCTCTATCTCCCCCCATCCACGAGGCAAAACGGATGGGGGTTGCAGTAAGCGGAAGCGGCTTTCCTGTACGTTCTTTAAGCGCAAGCGAAAGTTCGCGTAAGTAACGCGGCATTTCGTTCCAAAGCGTTTGTTCAAAAATTAAAAGCCCGCCGTATGCTTCGTCTGTAGCGCGTGGTTGTTTTTTGCGGATAGCGTCTGTTTCCCAAATTCCGTAGATTTCACGGCAAATTGCCTCTTCGTTAAATTTTCTATCTAAAGGCGGAACATCTGCGTAATCGCGGATTTGTAGCGCAAGTGAAATGTTGGTATATTTTTGGAGAAGTCCCCGCCGCATAATTTCTGTAGGGTGTGCGGTAAGCACAAGCTCGATGCGCAAGTTGATAACAGCGTCGTAAAGCGCGTCGGGAGTTACTTGCGCAGCTAAAAGAGCGTCAAAGGTTTTTGCTGTTGCGCCTTCTTTCTCGCGCCGTGTAAGCCGTACTTTGTGGTGTTCTTCAGCAATGTTGACAAGGGTAAGGTATACAGTTAAAGCACGCGTTAATTTTTCAGCGTCGTTAAGCGGCGTTGCTTCGACAAGGTGGATTAAATCTTGAAATTCTTTTTCACTTTTTTTTTCGCGGTATGCGCGTGAAAGTTTAAGAATTTCTTTAACGGTGCGTGCAAACGCTTCACCTTCGCTTTCGACAAGTATCTCTTCAAAGAGGGCATGTAAAAATTCAACGTCTCTTTCGAGGCTTAGCGCGGTGTTTCCTTCCATTGCATTTGGCGCTTACGCCGTTTTGGGCTGTGGAGTAACAGAGAGTGTAAAGCGTCCCAAACGGAGAACCTTTTTTTCGCCAATAGGAAGCAAAAGTAAAAGGCCCATAATGATGTAAAATCCAAAACCAGCCCATACCCAGCGCACGAGCGGGTTGATCCACACCTGCATTACAAGGCGGCCTTTTTCATCGCCGCCTAGCTGCACATAGACATCACGGAAGAGTGTCGAGATGATTGCAGGCTCTGAAGTGTTTTGTGAATCGGAAAATGCTGCGTCGCGAAAGCTGAACATTGGGTATGTGCGGATTTCTGTGGTGTCGCGCCCTAAAAGTTTATTATCTTTATAAACCGCGATGGTAACCATACGCGTTCCATAAAGTGGCACACGCGCACCTTCGGGCATCATTTTCTCCTCATATTTTTCGATATGGATTTGGTAGCCGCTAAATTCCTGTGTTTCGCCCTGCGCAAGGGTTAGCCTTCCTTCTGTTCCAAAAGAAAGGCCGGCAAAGCCCGAAAATAAAATCGCCATGGCGATGTGTACCATGTAACCCAAAAAACGGCGCTTGTTTTGGAAAAGAACAAGTAGGTGTGCGATAAAAAAATTCTCACGGGTGTAGTCACGCCGCGCACGGCTTGCTTTATACCATTCTTCGAGAACTCCAGTAATAACGAATGCAGATCCCGCAAATGTGAAAAGGGCTAGAATGCGTGTTGTGTTCCAATGGAGGACAAATCCTCCTGCGATAAAAAATGCAGCAAGCGCGGCAACAAACGCCATAGCGAGGGGTAGGCGTAAATTTTTAAAGAGTACTTTAAGCTTTGTAACCCGCCACGCAAGTAGGGGGCCTAATCCCGTTAGAAATAAAATAATGATTCCCATGGGAGCCATAAAACGGTTAAACCATTCTGCGGTAACAGACTCACGCCTTCCTGAAATGGCTTCGCTTATAGTAGGGTACATTGTACCAAAAAAGACGATAAAAAGCGATGCAAGCAAAAGTACATTGTTAAAGAGAAAACCTACCTCGCGGCTTAGGAGGGACTCAATGGGCGTCGCCGACTTGAGTAAATCGTAGCGGCGGTAAATCAGCCATGCGCAAAAAAGTATAATGAGGATAATGAACGCAAGAAAAAATCCCCCTAAATTGGATTGGGCAAACGCGTGTACAGACTGCACAACACCCGAACGGGTAAGCGCTGTACCGACAACGGTCATGATGAAAGTAATCGAAACCAAAACCATGTTCCACACTTTAAGCATTCCCCGTTTTTCTTCGACGATAATCGAGTGGAGGAAAGCCGTTGCGGTAAGCCACGGCATTAAAGAAGCGTTCTCGACAGGGTCCCATGCCCAGTAACCACCCCAGCCAAGTTCTTCGTATGCCCATTTGCCGCCCAAAAGGATCCCCGCGCCCAAGAAGAACCAACTGAAAATAGTCCAACGCCGCACATATTTAATCCAACGTTGAGAAACAGCAAGGCTTTGCAGCCCTACAGCTTCGGCAGTATTTTTGCTATTGCGGCTATAAAGGAGGGCAGACATAGCTATCGCGAAAGGCACGGCAAATGCAACGTAGCCCAAGTATAAAATTGGCGGATGGATAATCATCGCCCAATGTTGGAGTAGTGGGTTAAGCCCACGCCCCTCGGGTTGTGCATACACATCTATACCCGCTTGAAAAATACGGAATGGGTCTGAGCTTGGCGCAAAGCAGCCAATCGCAGTAAAAAATAATGAAATAGCCATGAGTATTGCAATCATGTAAGGTTCAAGCACGGGTTCGACCTTACGTATGTGGCGTATTGCTAAGTAAGAAAAGAGTATAACTAAAAAATTCCACCAAAGCATCGAACCTGCTTGCCCTGCCCAAAGCGAGGTGAGGCGGTAGAACATTGGGAGCTGTAAGTTGACGTGCTCTGCAACGTACACGATGGAAAAATCCGCTGTAGCAAGCATGTATAAAAGAAGAGCAACACAAATGGAAACTGCGATAAGGTGTAATTCTACTGCGGAACGCGCCGACGAAAGTGAAGTGCGCAAAGCTTTAGTTGCGTAAAGAGCATCGGCGGGCGTTTGGCCAGCGGCCAAACGTACGCGGCGTACTTGGATGATATAAAGGAGCGCTGTAAGTACTGCGTACCCTGCAGTTGCAAGCATCAAGTTAAAAACGATTGAGGCAAAAATATGCATTTATTTAACTCCTTCTATGAAAGCCATGCTTTCCATACCGCTATCGGGTTTGTGTTTCCATTCAAGAACAGCGTCGACTTCACCTGTAGTTTCGTTAAGGAAAGAAGCTATAACACGCGCACGTAGGTTTGCAATAGCCTCCATATTTTTACCCGTTTTGTCTCCGTAGCCTGTAATACGCACTTTTTGTCCTGGAGAAATTTTAAGTGCTGCAATTTTTTCACGCATCTCACGTGTAAGCTGTATAGAACCTTTCTTGAATTCAACTTTTAGGCTGATTTCTGTGGGTGCATTTTTTCCTTCGTGTACCGCAGAATCGTTTGTGGAGCGAAGTGCGACTCCATTTTCGCTTTCATCGGGAGAAGGGGCCCTTGCAAGTTTGTATTCTACAGGATTGATTGCAATGACACTCTTGTCAACGCTATCAAAGTCGAGGCGCAGTAGTGTTAAAAGTTCAGAGGCGTAGTAACGCGCTCCAAAACGGATTGTGTTTTTAGCGGGATTTTTATCTACTCCTTCGACGCGTAATTTTGCCGAAAGTTTTCCATCGTTAAAAGTAAAGCTTTCACCTTTAAGTTTTACCGCATCGCTCGTCGTTTCGAAGGCAAAAGGGGCCTTAGCCGGGCAAGTAGCGACAAGTTCGAGTGGGTTTTTGTATCCGTGCGCAACAGTTATTTTTTCGTCGGGCTCGGCTACTTCCAATTCGCACGTAACGGAAGGAAAGAGCTTCATAAAATTTTCGGCGAGAAGCATATTTTGTGCGTTACTTTTGTAGTAGGATGCGTCTTCGCGGATTCGTTTGAGCGCGTCGACAAGTTCGCCATACTTGGCCTCATCGACACTCCCAGTCTCTGTAAGGGTAGTAGCGCGTGCAATAACTTCGTCGAACCGAACGGGAGGTCCTGAATTAGGGGATGTGGCGCACGCGGCTAAAAAAACGAGCGGCCATAATGCAGCGATCCGGCGCACGGGTACAGAAAAGCTGCCTTAGACACGTTGGCAATAAAGTTAGGGAATTTGCTTAGAGCCTCATGCGCCAACGAGTTGGCGCATGAGGTTGCTTACTTAACTGACAAAAACTTCCAAGTGGCGGATGTCTCGAATAGCAAGCGATGATTCTGCCCCCCGCGCTGTACGGGAAACAACATGATCACCTTCAATTTTACGCATTTTAGATAGGGTTACTCTTTCTCCCGTTTTTAGGGTAACCTCTAAGTCTAACCCTTGGTGTTTTACGTATTGGGATAAGATTTTTTTGAATTTATTACGGCTTGCCGCAATTGAAGGTTTGTGCATGGATACTCCTTAAAATTAGAGGGAAATTCCCTTACGGCATCCATGCCTTTAAATCCTCCTTCCTTGGAGAATGCCACGTATGTGACATAATTACTATCGGAAGTCTTACCCATTGCTGAAGCAAAAAATTTGGCATTTTCTCTATCACTGGTTAATGCACGTCACTAAATTGTCGAATTTCTTTGTGGCGTTGCAACAAAAAATTGACGCTTTGTTTGCTTTTTATACTTTCTAATTATGAGCCGAAAAGCATGGGTTATTAAAGACGATTGCACCAGTTGCAGTCTTTGTGTTGATACGCTTCCCCAATATTTTAGGATGGATAACGACGATCTTTCCGAAACGCACAACAATAACCAAAACATACAAGATGCTATTGTTCCCGAAGAAGATTATGCAAAAATGCAAGAAACGATGGACGACTGCCCGGGTGAGTGCATTAAGTGGAAAGACGAATAGTACGCTTTTTTGCGTTATCGTTTGCTATTTTCTTTAATTTGTTCGATACTTTCCAAAGCTATTTTAAGCGTCCTAAGGTCGGTTTCGCCCGTAACAAGCGGTTTTTCCTTACCTAAAATGCACTTGTAAAAATGTTCGTGTTCGCTTTTGAGTGGATTGTCTTTGTGGACATACACGCGCTCAACAACGGACTCCTGTGAATATTTTATTTCATCAGGAGCTGTTACGGTAACCGAGTTTCCTTGGCGGTGGATTTCAATTTCTTGCGCACCATAATTTAAAATAACAAAATTATTTTTTTGCGTAACTGTAAGCGTACGTTCTTTGTATTGTGAAAGTCGTGATGCTGTCAAGGTTGCAATGCAACCTCCTTCAAATTGTAGGTCGATGACTGCAACATCTTCGTGGTTACCTGTAACAAGGCTTCCCATTGCTGCATGCTTTATAAGCGGCGCTTTAACTAAATTAAGTACAATGTCAATATCGTGGATTAAAAGATCAAGGACGACCCCAACGTCCAAAATACGGTTATTGTGTGGATGCAGGCGCCGCGTTTGGATTAAGAGCGGTTCTGTGACAATGTTGGCAAGCGCCATAACGGCTCCGTTGAAGCGTTCAACGTGGCCTACTTGTAAAATCAATTTTTTTTGTGCGGCAATTTGGATAAGCTCTTCCGCTTCTTTTATATTAAGCGTAATGGGTTTTTCTACAAGAACGTGTACGCCTTTTTCAAGAGCGTACTTTGCAATGGCAAAGTGTAGGTGTGTCGGCACGGCAATTGTTACTGCGTCGCACTTTGCGACAAGTTCTTCGTAAGTTTCAAATGCTGTTGTGTCAAATAACTCAGCCTTTTCTTTTGCGTAGGGAAGTCGAGCGTCAAAAATCCCAACAAGTTCGTGCGTTGGCAAGGCTGAAACAACGTTGAGATGGTAACTACCCATGTGCCCCACGCCAATGATGCCGAATTTAATTTTTTCAATGGGAGGTTTCATGGTTTGTTACAACGCTTTTTTTAACGTTAACGAAATTTTCCAAAGATGCCAGAGCCGCTTGCTTCCATTTCGGCATCGAGTTCTTTTACAAGATTTTTTGCCTTTGCCGAAAGCGACTTTGGAATTTCAATGCGTGCGTGTGCAATAAGATCGCCAAACCTGCCCTGTCCCCCCATGTAAGGCAGTCCCTTGCCGCGGACACGAAAAAGGGTATCGGGTTGTGTACCAGCGGGTATTTTTACTTTGACTTTACTTTTATCCAGTGTTTCGACGGTGACCTCGCCGCCCAAAATAGCTGTCGTTACGGGTACAGTGATATACATCGCTAAATCAACCCCGTCGCGTTCAAACTTGGGATGTTTGCGTATGTGTACCACAACGTAAAGGTCGCCCGAGGGACCTCCGCGTGGACCCACTTCGCCTTCTCCAGAAATTTTTAGCCGCGTGCCCGCGTCGATACCTGCAGGAATGCGGATTGCAAGTTTACGTTTTTTACTCACTGTGCCTTGTCCGCTGCAAGTGCGGCAGCGGTTCTTAATAATTTTTCCTGTGCCGCCGCAGGTGTTACACGTCGAAGCGACGGAAAAAAATCCTGTCGAGCGGCGCACTTGTCCAGAGCCACCACAAATATGGCAAGTGTCGAGTTTACCGTCGGAGGAACCAGTGCCATTGCAATCGTCGCAGCTTTCTTCGCGTGGAATAACTATTTCTTCTTCTTTGCCGCTAAAAACTTCTTCGAGCGAAATTTCTAAATTGTAGCGTAAATCGCTTCCCCGCCGCGCAGAACTTCCAGAACGCGAACGACCAAAACCCGATCCAGAGAAAAGATTTTCGAAAATATCTTCAAAGCTTGTCCCCGAAAAAATATCGGAAAAGTCGCTGTACGCTGCCTGGCCAAACCCTTGTGCGCCTGCGCCACCCAAACCAGCGTGGCCGTATTGGTCGTAAATTTTGCGCTTTTGTTCGTCGCGCAAAATTTCGTACGCTTCGGTAGCCTCTTTAAATTTCTTTTCAGCTTCTGCGTTTCCCGGATTTTTATCGGGATGGTATTGCATTGCAAGCTTGCGGTATGCTGCTTTAATATCGTTGAGCGATGCGCTTTTAGCAACACCCAGTATTTCGTAATAGTCGCGTTTATCTGCCATGTATTATTTTAGTTTTTCCCCCACGCATGCGTGGGGGAAATTATTTTATTTTTTGTCGTCTTTTATTTCGGTAAACTCAGCATCGACTACTTTCTCGTTGCCGCTATTGCCATCGCTACTGCCTGCATCTGCCTGTGGCTCGCTTTGAGGCGTAGCCCCTTGGCTTGCAAACGCCGCTTGGTGTTTTTGCACTACTTCGCTGATTGTCGATAGCGCCGCTTTCATTTTATCCGCGTCGCGTGACATTAACGCTTCTTTACCTTTGCTTAACGCGCCTTCGATTTCGCTTTTTACACTTGCGTCCAGACTTTTTGCTTCTGCAATCATCTTTTCTGTAGTGTAGATAATGTGGTCGAGTTCGTTATACTGTGAAGCCGCTTCTTTTGCTTTTTTATCTGCTTCTGCGTTAATCTCCGCATCTTTGACCATTTTTTCGATTTCGGCTTCTGAGAGAGAACTTGAAGATTCAATTTTTATCTTCTGTTCTTTATTGGTTTTCAAATCTTTCGCCGAAACGTGTACGATACCGTTTGCGTCGATATCGAATGTTACTTCGATTTGTGGTGTGCCGCGTGGGGCCGCTGGTATTTCGGAAAGCTGAAAGCGTCCCAGTGTACGGTTATCCCGCGCCAATTCACGCTCGCCTTGGAGCACGTGGATGTCGACCGCAGTTTGGTTGTCTGCCGCTGTAGAAAAGACCTCAGATTTTTTTGTCGGTATTGTTGTGTTGCGTGCGATAATTTTTGTCATTACGCCGCCTAAGGTTTCAATTCCCAACGAAAGGGGAGTAACGTCGAGGAGAAGTACGTCCGTCACTTCGCCAGCAAGCACCCCGCCTTGGATAGCCGCGCCAATAGCAACCGCCTCGTCGGGGTTAATCGACTTATCTGGTTCTTTGCCGAAAATCTCTTTTACTTTTTCGCGTACCGCAGGGATCCGTGTTGAACCACCCACCAAAACAACTTTGTTAATTTCGTTTATGCTGTATCCTGAATCGGCGATACATTTTTTGCACGGTTCAACAGAGCGTTCAACAAGTGCAGAGGTCAGTTGGTTAAATTTTGCACGGGTAAGCGTCATGTTAAGGTGGCGCGGACCAGAGGCGTCCATCGTAATAAAGGGAATGTTGATATCCGCAGTTTCTTTATTGGAAAGCTCTATTTTAGCTTTTTCTGCCGCTTCTTGTAAACGCTGCAAAGCCATTTTATCTTTGCTGACATCTATTGCGGTTTCTTTTTTAAATTCAGAGACAATCCACTCGATAACTGCTTGGTCGAAGTCGTCGCCGCCCAATTTGGTATCGCCGTTTGTCGCCTTGACTTCAAAGACGTTGTCGGCTAATTCGAGAATTGAGATATCGAACGTACCACCGCCTAAGTCGTAGACGGCAATTACTTCGCCCGATTTATCACGATCAAGCCCGTACGCAAGCGCGGCGGCGGTTGGTTCGTTGATAATCCGCACGACATCTAAACCAGCGATGCGTCCAGCGTCTTTGGTCGCTTGGCGTTGTTCGTCGTTAAAATACGCAGGCACTGTAACGACAGCCTTTTCGACTTTAGTTCCCAAATACTCTTCTGCTGTTTGTTTCATTTTGGTAAGCACGCGTGCGGAGATTTCTTCGGGGCGGTAGTCCTTATCGCGTGTTTGGATTAACACGTCTTTAGATGGCCCTTCTTTAACCTTATACGCAACCTTACGCAGTTCGTCGCCTACCTCTTGAAAGCGGCGGCCAATAAAACGTTTTACAGAACGCAGTGTGTTCTCGGGGTTTGTGACCATTTGGTTTTTTGCAACTTGTCCTGTAAGAGTTTCTCCCTTATCTGTAAAAGCTACAATCGAGGGCGTTGTACGCGCTCCTTCGCTATTGGCGATAACAATAGCCTCGCCACCTTCCATAACGGAAACGCATGAGTTGGTAGTTCCAAGGTCGATTCCGATTATTTTTTCTTTTGCCATTTTTTACTCCTTCTAATACCTATTGTTTTATTGTATAACTTTGTTCTCTTCGCTTGCAGCGTTTGCTTCAGCGGGTGTTTTTGGTTTTGCTACAACTACACGTGCTGCGCGGATTAGTTTTCCTTGGATGCGGTATCCTTTTTGGAATACTTGCATTACCGTTTCGACGGGCACATCTCCTTCAACGAGGGTGAGGGCTTCCATAACCGTTGGATCAAATTCTTCACCAACGGGATTAAATTCTTCGACACCCGATTCGCTAAAAACACGAACGATTTGTTTCTGTACAAGTTCGACTCCTTCGACAATCGCTTGTATATCTGTGTTCGCTTTACTCTTTTCGCTATACGCGATAAAAAATTGATCAAACGCATCTAACGCGGGAAGAAGGTCGTTTAAAAGCCGCGCAGTGGTTAACGCTGCTTGTTGTTCTTTTTCGGTAAGGGCACGTTTACGAAAATTAGTGAATTCGGCACGCTCGCGCTGCAAACTCGATGTAAGAGATTCTATTTGCGCTTTGAGCGTATCTATTTCTACCGATGTACTTTCTTTCGACGCATCGTTAAGCGTATTTGTTGCCTCCGCAATTTTTTGAGAGCTTTGTTCATCCTCTGTTCCTGCGCTTTCGTGCATTTTGTTTTCTTCTTCGGTACGCTCTTCGGTCATGCATTTCTCCTTAAATATATATTTAATGTATTTTTCCCCGTGCACTAGTGGGTTTAGTTTTTACCGTTTTTCCGGTAATCTCTTTACGTGCGGTAACTTCGATTTCGTTCACCTTGAGCTCTTCGCTTGCAAGTTCAATGTTTGTTTTTTCACCCAATACGTTCGAGAGAATTTGTGAGCTGTAATCCAGAGCAGGGATTATTTTTTCATAAGGCATTCTATTGGCGCCTATGACCCCAAGTGCGCCAACGCTTTTGCCGCTTAATGTATATCCTTTTCCAAGAATTGTTATTCCCGACAAAGTTTCACCGTCGATTTCGATCCCCACCTGCGAGCCTACCTGTGGTAAATTTTTCATTTTTTCGAAAATGGACGCTATGTAATCTTTGCTTTCAAGTTGTTTAATAATGCGGTCGGCTTTGTGGCGGTCTGGAGTTAGCTCGTAAATTTTACGGTATAAATTTGCATCGCCCTCGATGTGGATTGTTTGGTCGGGGGGATTATACACAATCGCCTGTGTTACTTGCGTACCGATATCGGAAAGCTCCCCCAGTTCGGTAATCGATGCGCGTAAAAACTCCAGTCCGCGCTCTTGCACGTCTCCCAAATCGTGTCCTTTGAGGTTTTGGTTTAGGTAACGGCTAATTTTGTACAAATCTTCTTGGTTTATAATACGTTCGAGTTTTATTTTTTTTTCGTATATTGCGCCCGAAGAGCTAACCATTACCATGAGCACCAAGCTTTCCATAACAGAAATAAGTTCGATGCGCTTTATTGTAGAGACAACGCTGTTAGGCGCAAGGACAATCCCTGCGAAATTGGATGTCTGTGAAAGCATTTGCGCAGTTGTTTTAAGTAGCTGGTCGAGTTGTAGTGCGGCGGAGCGGTAGAGGTTTTCGAGTTCTGTTTTTTGGTTGAGGGTTATCTCGAATAAGTGTACTAAGTCGGCTAAATAGAGCTGGAAAGCACGGTCTGTAGGGATGCGCCCTGCGGAGGTGTGTGGTGAGCTTAAAAGCCCCATTTGCTCAAGGACAGACATTTCTTTGCGTACAGTTGCAGGAGAAAATGCCATACCAAATTTCTCGACAAGAATTTGCGAGCTGACGGGTTCTCCGCTTGTCACATACTCTTTTACAAGAGCGCGTAGTATTTCTCCTTGGCGGTGCGTCATTGTGGCCTATTGATAGCACTCTAAAGCTTAGAGTGCTATCAATAAGGGTAAAATATACTTTAGATACGGAATCGGCAAAAAAAAGCATGATGTTTGTTAAACTGTTACTGGTGGGAGTCTGTGCGCCAACTCGCTGAGGCTCCTAGGGTGTGTGCTTTTGGATTGACGGGAGCAATATTTTGCATCAAGTGTGCGTATGTGTAACATTGGGCGTGTACTTGCTATCGTGTATTTAGGTTTCTTTAGTATACCGCTTCATGCGTCGGATGTAATTTTTCCTAAGACTCTTGGCGAAGGCAAGCCTGGCAAATACGAAATCCACGCCACGAGTGAATTTATGGCGTATGCAGGCAAGGGTGGTGTACGTGCATTACTTTACATTCCACCAACAATTCCAAAGGCCAACTTATCGACGAGTCCCATCGTTGTCTTTTTCCATGGCAATAGTAAAAATAAGAATACTTACAAAAGTGCTGCTGATGTTTTTTACCGATATGCACAAAATAAAAAATTTCTTGTTTTAAGTGTACAAAACTGGTGGCCTCTCTCGGGTGATATGGTCGAAGCAGCCGAAGACTCGCGGCAAGCAACAAATCTCATCCTAAATCGCCTAGCGCAAATACAAATTGGCGATACAAAGCGAGTTTTTGTAACGGGATTTTCGGCAGGCGGCCTCACCGCGCTTTTAACTTTTATAAAGAGTATTGACAACAGCGTGGAAGGTGAGAAAGAACTTATATTTTTTAATTATGCAGGTATGGCAAGCTTTAAAGGAAATTTTTATCCCCAGTTTTTAGAACCAATGACTACGCTTGACCCAAGCGCATTTATAGCATATTTTACACGCCTAATGAAAGGCAAAGCAGTCATCCTCACTGTGGGTGGTAAAAAAGACGCTCCTCGAGTGCAAAAGCAACAACCTGAGGCGCGACAGGTTTTATTAGAGCAGTATGGCATTACTGCTATATTTAAAGAGTTTCCAACGGAAGGCCATGTGTTAACTCCTGCGAACCTTGATCTACTTTGGCAGGCAATGGGGCTCCAGGCTCCTTAAGAATTCTTAACTAAGAATGAGGTGTTGCTTGACGATGCGTTCGGCAGATTAATACTCCCCAACTATGAAAAAAATATGGATTTTGCTTTTAAGCGCATCTTTTGTGCCGAGTTTTGCAAATATATCGACCAACGTTGCAGGCCAAACGGGGCTTATTGCAACGCCGACAGCACGCATTAGCTGGGAAGATGCAGGGCGGGATTTTGGCCTTACCGCAGGGTATACATATTTTAATAATGATAACTATGTATACCACGTTCCACAATTAAATGTGTCGCTTTTTAGGCGTTGGGAAATAGGTGGAGCGTTTAACTCCGCTCCTGGACAAAACAACAACGACGTTTTACTCCACTCAAAATTGCGCTTTTCGCCGTGGTCGGGTTCGGGTGCGTCCGCTCTCGCTATTGGCGGAAGCTACCAAAGCCTTAACTCGAACCCAGGAACGACGGCTGGCCAAATATACTTAGCGGCAACGTACCAAGCACAACTTTTTGGAATGAGCGCCGATACAACTCTCGTTTTTGGTAAAACATTTGGGCAGTGGGTTCCCAACGGTGATGTCGATTTTTCCATGGGCTTTGCGTTAGATTTCTTTCCAAGCCTATTTAGGGGATACGTTTATTGGCTCAACGAACTTGCAAATTACGACTATCTCTATGCAAACGCACCTACGCGTGCGCTTAACCGCGGCGCTTTTAACACAGGTTTTCGTATTCCCATCTTGAAACACCTCGCTTCGGTAAAATTTGATGTTACCATAAAAATGACGGATGCGTTGGATAACGAACGTGGGTTTGCTATCGGCGCAGTTGTCGGCGGTAGTTTTTAAAATTTAATCACTTTAACGAAACCCAAAGAAGCGTTTGACTTTTTTCCAAGCGCCTTTTTTGGGTTTTTTTATTGTTTTAGACTCTGCGTCCATTTTAGGGTAAAGGAGAATAAAATTTCTTTCGCCAAAAGCGCGGAGCATCATTTCGGGCAAGCGGGCGTGTATGCTTTCTTCAGGGGCAAACGTAGGCCTTTCCAAAATAGCAATCCACAATGCGCTATCGTTGTTGCTCAGCGTTAAAAGATCAAGCCCTGCGTGTAACCTACCTGCGCGTACAGGGTATTTACGGCGGGGATCAAGCTCCGCCAAGTATTCAGCAATTTGCGGCAACACTTGCGGTTCGCCAAAAAACACAGGAGCTGCTTTTAATCGCCTTGCGAGGTTGAGTACAATTGGTACCCACACTTCTTTTGAAAATACCATGCGTTCGTGAGAAATAAGAATATTAACTTCCGATGCAATAGGTAACTCCAGAGGAAGGTTTGCTGCGAGTATGGTTTGCATTGTTGCTTGCTCAGCTAATGCTTCGAGAAAAGAATAGCCTTGCGGTTTTTGCAAAGTGGGTACAGAGCCAAGCCCTAAGAGTATTTTTTCTGCGAGAAGTTCACGTGAAGTATGGATAATCGAGTGGATACGGTCGTTGTCGATGCGCGTTGTAAGTTCGAGATCCTCTTCGCGGGTTGCATAGAGAGCTTTAAGTTCTTGGAATTGGTTCTCGACGCTGCGTATCCGTACAGCGGTATCTGTAGTATCGGGGATGATATTTAAGGGATAAATTTTTGCAGGTGCGTCGGCGTTTCCTAAGTGCCCCGCAAGCGACAAGAGCGGCATCATTGATTCTGGGTTTGCAACGGGGACAAGGACACGAGTCGTTTCTTCTACAAGTTGTTCGAGTTTTGGCGCTCGTGCGCTGCGGCTTAAATACGCCGAGAGAATTTCGTTTAAAATAAGAAAGTAAAGTACTGTATGGAGCGCAAGCGATGGGATTATTCCCCGTGCGTACGCGATATAGACCAAAACAAGAACAAGCGGGTTTTTACGGATGAGTTGGCTGAGGTTAAGCCGCGCACGCCTATCGCGCACACGGACAAAATAAAGAAACGCGCCACGCGCAATAAGCGATGTCACAAGGATAAGAAGTGCTAAAAGAAGAGCGGTGCTTTGGAAAGGAGAAAAAAGTGCGCTTGAAATCCCTAAGAGGATATAAAAGGCGGGCACGATGATGCTATGCCCAGTAAAGCGTAGGCGTTCGAGGGCGCGCGAACCATCGGAGATAAAGGGTTTTAGTACAAATCCAGCCGCGTAAACCCCGAGGAGGGGTTCTAAGTCGATTTTGAGTAAAATTCCTGCGACGAGGATAAGTAGTAGTAAAAGAAGATAAAAAAACGCGTACGACTCTTCGCCTACGCGGCGCACGAGAAAGCGCACCATCGGCGGAAAAAGTGAAACCATGACAAGGACTACTATCATGGCTCCGACGATTGCTTTGGCAATGTCTCCCGAAATAGAAAAATTTTGTGAGTAGGTAGAAAGGATTGTAATTGCAAGAAGCGCAGTGATTTCAGAGGTAAGCCCCATAAACGCGACGTCGCTTGTAATACGGTTTGCCCTAAAGGATTCAGCAAACTTTGTCGGCCGCCTTTCGGGTGCGTGCATTGCCGCTAAAACCCCAATTGCCAACGCGGCAGAAATTTGCGGTTGTGAAAAAAAGTACATAACCGCTGCGACGGGAAGCGCGGTCATCGCCTGTAGCATGAGGGACGCGAATATGGTACGTGCCTGCCAAACAAAGCGTATATCCCACTCGATTTCGAGCGCGGCCAAGAAAATAATAAAAATAGCTCCGATTTCAGCAAGTTGCACAAGAAGGCTTTGCGACGAAAAACTAAACGGTAAAATAAAAGGAAGGGCAATCCCTGAAAGAAGAAAAAAATACGCAGGGTGTATTCGGCTTTTCCGCGCAAGATAAATTGTCGCGACGCCGCTTGCGGCAATTACTAAAAGAGAATATAAAATTAAATCGAAGTGGGTGGGCATCTACGCCGCTCCTTTTTTCTCAAGCTCCTTTTTTTGTATTGCGACATAGCGTTCCGCAATACGCTGCGCAAGGTGGCGTACCCGTGCGATAAAGGTTTGTCTCTCTGTTGGGGAAACAGCCCCGCGTGCATGTAGAAGGTTAAACGCGTGCGAGCATTTGAGCATGTAATCGTATGCAGGAAAAACTAACGGTTCTTTTTCCCATGCGAGAATATTTTTTGCTTCTTCTTCGTATTCGTCGAACCAACGGAAAAGCTTTTTGGTATCGGCAACTTCAAAGTTGTAGTGTGAGTATTCCCACTCGGTTTGGCGGTGTATGTCGCCGTACTTCATGTTTTTATTCCAAAGGATGTCGAACATATTTTCGACTCCTTGTAAATACATGGCTAAACGCTCAAGCCCGTATGTGTACTCGACGGATATAGGGCTAAGCGGTAAAGATCCGCATTGTTGAAAATATGTAAACTGGGTTACTTCCATTCCGTTGAGCCAAACCTCCCAACCTAAACCCGATGCGCCCAGAGTGGGGGACTCCCAATCGTCTTGTACAAAACGGATGTCGTGCTCTTCGAGTTTAAACCCCAAAGCACGCAAACTCCCCAGGTATACATCCTGTGCATTGGGTGGGGAAGGTTTCATAATTACCTGGTATTGGTAGTAGTGCTGCCCTCGGTTAGGGTTTTCTGCGTAGCGCCCATCGGTGGGTCTACGGGATGGTTCCACATACGCCACGTTCCAAGGATTTGGTCCCAAGACGCGTAAAAAAGTATGCGGGTTAAACGTCCCTGCGCCCACTTCCATGTCGAGCCCTTGTGCAATGACACAACCTTGGTCTGCCCAATAGGTATTTAGTGTTTGGATGATATCTTGGAAGTACATGGGTTAGTTTATGTGTTTTGGATGCCGCGTCACGTTTGTAACTTAAATTCTCGACTGGCTGTTTCACCCCTTTATTATGTCGCATGGCTAAAGGTAAGCGCACTGGAAAAGGTGGCGACGAATCCAAAATTCCCGAAACGGTAGCAAAAGAAATTATACCGGTTGAAATAGAAGACCAAATGAAAAAGTCGTATCTAGCGTACGCGATGAGCGTTATCGTCGGGCGTGCACTTCCCGACGTACGCGACGGCTTGAAGCCCGTCCACCGCCGTATTCTACACGCGATGAACGAACGTGCGTGGCGGCAAGACAGGGCATACGTTAAGTCGGCAAAAATAGTCGGTGAAGTTATAGGTAACTACCACCCGCACGGCGACGCAGCAGTGTACGATACAATGGTACGCATGGCGCAAGATTTTTCTATGCGTGAACTTTTAATCGACGGCCAAGGTAACTTTGGTTCGGTCGATGGAGATCCCCCTGCGGCGTATCGCTATACCGAAGCAAGGCTAACTTCCATGGCGGAAGAGCTTTTGAAAGATATCGACAAAGAGACCGTAGATTTTGCCGACAACTTTGACGGTACGCGGCGCGAGCCTAAAGTGTTGCCCGCTGCATGGCCAAACCTTTTGGTTAACGGTTCATCGGGAATTGCCGTGGGGATGGCGACAAAAATTCCTCCGCACAACCTTAAAGAAGTGGCTTCTGCGCTCGAGCTTTTAATCGATAATCCAGAGGCGTCTATTAAAGAGCTGATGAAAAAGATCCCCGCGCCCGATTTTCCCACAGGCGGAATAATTATCGGAAAAGACGGGCTTAAATCTGCGTACACGACGGGGCGTGGTTCAATTAAAATACGTGCGGTGGCAAACATCGAAGAGGGGACGCGTGGGCGTGAGGCAATTATCGTTACACAAATTCCTTATGAAGTAAAAAAGAACGATTTACTTTCACGGATCGCTGCTTTAGTAAACGATAAAAAAATTGAAGGGATTGCAGAAATCCGCGATGAATCTGACCGTACAGGAATGCGCATTGTTTTTGAATTGCGAAAAGATGCGCAGGCTAACATTGTACTAAACCAGCTTTACCAGCATACCGCGCTCCAAATTAGTTATGGAATTATTTTCTTAGCTCTTGTTGGTGGCGAACCTCAAGTTTTAAACCTCAAGCAAATGCTGCAACACTTTCTTGCGCACCGCCGTGAAGTCGTTGAGCGCCGTACACGGTACGATTTAAGAAAGGCCGAAGAACGCGCACACATCCTCGAAGGTTTAAAAATAGCCCTCGATTTTATCGATGAAGTTATTAAAATTATCCGTAAAAGCGAAACCGTCGAAGTGGCACGCACTGCGCTTATGAAGCGCTTTAAACTTTCCGAAATTCAGGCAAACGCAATTTTAGAGATGCGCTTGCAGAAGCTTACTTCGCTCGAATCAAAAAAGATTTTAGAAGAACTTGCCGAAATCAAAAAACTTATTAAAGAGCTTCGCGACATCCTCAAATCGGAAGCAAGAATGTACGGCATCATTAAATCGGAGTTGGGCGTCGTGGTTGCTAAACACGGCGTTAACCGCACCTCGGAAGTTTCTCTTGTCGATGGCGATTCGGTAAAAATGGAAACTGAAGATTTAATCCAAAATGAAAACGAAGTTATCACCATTTCAGAAAGCGGTTATATACGTAGAATGCCTCTCGATACTTTCCGTAGGCAGCAACGCGGTGGTAAGGGAGTTATCTCGGGCGGTAAAAAAGAAGACGCGCTTAAGCATGTGCATTTTTGCCAAAGCTTAGATTTTCTTCTCTTCTTCTCGACGCGTGGAAAAGTCTTTTATATGAAAGCGTATGAGGTTCCAGAAGCGTCGAAAGATGCGCGTGGCAAACACATCAAAGGATTTTTATCAATGGGGAGCGACGAGATAATTACCGTTGTGCGCTCTGTCACAGAGTTTAGCGACAAAAAATATCTTCTTATGCTTACGCGGCAAGGGATTATTAAAAAACTTGAACTTGCGCAAATTGCAAACGCTAAAAAAGGCGGAGTGATGGCGATGCAATTTAAAGCATCGGAAAAAGACTATTTGGTCGATGTCGCCATTGTCGAAGAAAAGGACGATATTTTTCTCGCGACGGCCGAAGGCTCGGGCTTGCGTACCAATTTAGGAAAAATGCGTGCACAGGGTCGTGCTGCGTCGGGTATTATTGGTATGACGCTCGAAGGGCAAGACTACATGGTCGGTTTAGACGTTGTTAAGGGAAATAAATCGTACCTTCTTGTTGTAAGCGAAGCGGGTTATGGCAAGCGCGTCAAGTACGATGAGTTTGGCGCCAAAGGGCGTGGCGGAAAAGGCATGGCATTTTTTAAAGTAACCGAAAAAACAGGAAACGCAGTTGTCATCCGTACAGTAACAGATGCCGCCGAAGTAATTGTTACAACAAATTCTGGTATGGTGCTTAGAAGCGAGGTAAAACAAATTGCAGTCCAAGGGCGTAGCGCGTCGGGAGTGCGTGTGGTCGACATAGTCCAGTCTGATAAAGTTGCGGACATGACTGTCTATGTACCCGACTTAATGCCAGCGGAGAAAAAATGATCCAATTTTGGCGCTTGGGACTTAAACGTGCGCCAATGGCGTGGGCACTCGTTGGTTTTCTTTACCTTATCGCATACGTTGAGACGGCGGTTTTCGTACGTTACGCCAAATATTTAAGCGTGCACAATTCGGTGCTCCTTTACGCGTTTGCGCTACTCCTAATTGGGTTTGCCTTTGGTGTACTTATGGTACAGGCTATTTTGTGCCGTGCTTTGCGTTACGAAATGGGTAATTTTGAAACTCTTGGATTTACGCGGTTTAAAATCTTAGGCTACTACACTTTGCAAAATATTTTTATTGCGTTACTGGCTCTTTTACCCGCTGTTTCAACGGATTTAATCTTAAGCGGATTTTTTGCTGAAAAATCAATACAAACAGCTTCTTTTGAGCGCGTTATTGTTGCGCAATTTTTACTCCTTTTAGGCGTTGCGTTTTCTTTTTTAAGTTTTCTTTTTCTCTATTCGCAAAAATCTCCCGCGTTGCTACTTAAAGAAAGAATTTAGACTAACTCCATATTGTCTGTAATTACAACATCTGCGCCATGCGCGAATAAATCATTTACTATTGCAGCGTCGTTGACAGTCCAAAATGCAAGGCCATACCCGCGCCGTTTAAGAGATGCCATAAGTTTTGGTGTGGCGAGTTTGTAATCTAAGTGGATATTGTCGGGTAAAAGAAGAAATCGGTAAAGGTGTAGCTTTAAAAGCGCAAAGGGACTTTTTTCAATAAGAAGCCCAATAGGAACCTTTGTGCGAAAACGGCGTAGGTGCCACAATGTCAAAAAATGGAATCCCGAAAAACAGACGCGGCTTTCAACACCTTCGTAAGTAACTACGCGTACAGTTAAATCTTCGACCCCTTTGGAGAAATCCCACCGGTCGCGCTTGATTTCAATATTGAACTTTGTTTTTTTAGGAAGTTTCGTAAGCACTTCGCGCAGAGTTGCAAAAGGGGTTGGTTTATATTTTTTTGGATTTATATTTTTCTTGGTGTAAAATCCTGCGTCCAAAGTTTTAATAGTAGAGAGAGTGTGCTCTTCCATACGTCCTTTGCCGTCGCTTGTTACCTCAAGGCGTGGGCCGTGTAAAAGCATAACTTCGTTGTCTATAGTGCGGCGTACGTCAAACTCGTGCATGGTAAATCCCAATTTTTCAGAGGCTAAAAAAGCAGGGAGGGTGTTTTCTGCAATGGGGCCGTGTTTACCAAAACCTCGGTGCGATGCAAGGGTAGGTTTAAAATGAGGAAAATATACAGTGAAAGAAAGCGGTTTGTGCCTAAGCTCGCGTATAGTTAAATACGTTAAAAGCAAAATAAAAAGAAGAGTAATTGTTGTTAGTATAAGCATATAGAGCCGCGCTTTTATTTTTCAATACACGAGCGAGCAAATTGCTTTTCACCGAATACTAAAACACAAAGCTTCCCTGTGGAAAATCCTTACGCACAAGTTTACGGTTTAACCGGAGTTATAGGGAGCGGAAAATCGACTGCCGCCAAAATGCTTCAAGAGATGGGTGCTTCTCTTCTCGATGCGGATGAAATTGCGCGTTATGTGGTAAACCCTACCGCACCTTATTACAAAGAAATTAGGGAGAAAATAGAAAACGCTTGGCAAGAGTATTCGCCAGAACCACTTTTTTCAAATAGTGGAGTGCTTAACCGTGCGCGTTTAGGGAGCATTACGTTTGGTGACCCCGATAGGGTTTTGCAACTAAACAGCATTATGCATCCGCCAATCCAAGAGGAATTTAAACGGCGTTTAAAAAATATAGGGGAGGGTAAGCTTGTTATCTACGATGTCCCTCTCCTTTTTGAAACGGGATTAAATAAACGCGTAAAAGCAACAATTCTCGTTTACGCACCCGAAAAAGTTTGCGTGGCGCGTACGCTAAAAAGAGCGCACGACGCTAAAGTGCCGCTTACCGAAGAAGAGGTCTATGCACGGCTAAACGCACAAATTTCCATTGAAGAAAAGCGTAGCTTGGCCGACTATATAATAGATAACTCGGGAACCGTCGATAAGCTTAAAGAAGAGGTTTCACGGGTATATCAAAAGTTGGTATCTTTATGAAAGAATTTTATGTAATGAATTTAGACATGCGGCGTATTGCAATTCTCGTAGGGGGGGCGCTTGTCGCATTAGGCTTAACCCTGTTTTTAGGGATGGCAATCGGGCGCAGCCAAAGCGCTAAAAGCGATAAACTGGCCTCGGATAAAGATGTAGCAAGTCCCGTTGCGTCAAGTATCGAAAGCGCGGATAAACTTGTGTTGGCTTCTGGTCCATCACCTGTTCGCGAAAATGTATCGCCTACTCCTGTTGAAATTCCCTCTGTGCCAGCGGTACCCAGTGTCCCTGAAACAAAATCGGAAATCCCCCTTAAAGAAGACCCCTTAGTATCTGGGCCACCAAGAAACGCGGCGGCAAAGCAACACAAAAAGCAGGCAAAAAAAACGCGCACCCGTAGCGAAGTGTCTGGAGAAATAGACCACAGCAAAAAACACGCAAGCGGCCAAAAACGCAAAAAACGAAAAGTGAAATCTGTTGTCAGTGAAGATGTAGACGAAGAATTAGCTCTAGTCGCAGGGACTGCAAAAGCGCAGAGTGCTGCACGGACGCGTTATACAATCCAAGTTGCTGCATTCAAAAGGCCAACTGACGCACAAAATCTTGTCGAAAAGCTTAAGAGCGAAGGAATACGCGCACGTTCAGAAAAAAGCGGCGATTACTATCTTGTAACAGTAGGAAGGACTAAATCTAAAAGTAAGCTTGACCGTGCGCTTGCTCGGCTTAAAGAACTTGATTATAATGTATATATCCGCAAGCTTTCTCCCCCTAGCGACGCAACATAACTAACAGCAGAATGAGTCGAAGCTTTTTAAGTTTAACCGCGCTTGCACGCGAAGAGTTTCAGGAGATTTTAACGCGTGCTCTCGATGGTAAAAGAAATAAGGCGGCTTGGGGTAAACCGCTTACGGATAAATGTGTCGCGCTTTTCTTTGAAAAGCCTTCGACACGCACCCGTATTTCGTTTGAAGTTGCGGTAGTAGAGTTGGGGGGCTATCCACTAATTTTAACGCAAAACGATTTGCAACTTTCGCGTGGCGAAGAAATTTCGGATACCGCACGCGTAATGGCGCGGTATGTAAACGCTATTATGGCGCGTGTAAAGTCGCATTCTACGTTGGAATCGCTTGCCGCACACGCACGTATACCTGTTATAAATGGTTTGTCGGATAAGTTCCATCCCTGCCAGGCGCTTGCGGATTTTTTGACGCTTAAAGAAAACGGTATCGGTAAGGGAGCAAAACTGGTTTTTGTGGGAGATGGTTCTTCAAATGTTGCACATTCGCTTCTTATTGGCTCGGCGCATTATGGTTGTGAGATTGTTATCGCGACACCAGAGAACCTTTTACCCAGCGCAGACGTTTTAACAATCGCCGCACGCTTGGGTGGGCAAGTTACAATTACGCAAAATGTTCTACAAGCCGCAAAAGACGCGGACGTGCTTTATACCGACGTTTGGGTTTCGATGGGCGAAGAAGCGAAGGCTGAACAAAAAAAAGAAAATTTAAAAAAATTTCAGCTTAACGAAGAAGTCCTTTCGTATGCAAAAAAATCCGCAATTATACTACACTGTTTACCTGCGCATAAAGGCGAAGAAATTACAGAAGCCGTTTTTGAATCGCCCATGTCGCGTATTTTTGACCAAGCAGAAAATCGGCTGCATACGCAAAAAGCTGTTCTCGAATTTTTTCTAAAATAAATTTACAAATTCTTTATTTATAGCGCTATTCAAATTTTGCTTGGCGGCGCAAGAAGTCTGCGTTTGTATCGTAAATAAGCTCTGAGGCAAAAGGAGGAGTTATTTCCTTGATACGAATTTTATGCGCAGCAATATATAAGCTGTACCTTTTTTCCTGTAACGTCTTGTACGAAATACGTTTATCTGCTTTAAGCGCGTTTTCGCGGATATATGCGTGGATTGGTAAAATGTGCGAAATATTTTTTTTCGTGGAGTTATAAAAATTTTTTTGAGGGTTAAAAAGTAAAATTCTGTTGCCGTCGGTATTGGGGTAGCGGCGGATGTCGTAAAGCGGTGAAAATATATACCTATACGTTGCGCTCTCCAGCGGCAATAAATCGGGAGAAACCCAGGTATTTGCAATAAAAACGCCGCTCTCTTTTAGGCGCGAATGGACAAGGCGAAGAAACTCAATTCCCATTAAGTCGGCGGGAATATAAATTGCGTCGAATGCATCCAAAATTATCATATCGTATACCTGAGTACTTTTATTTAGGTAACTGCGGCCATCGGTTTGGTGTATACGCAGATTCTGTATAGAGCTTTCGGTAAGAGAAAAATGTTCTTTTGCAATTTGGATAATTTTTGTATCGGGTTCTACTACATCTAAACTTAGGTTAGAAAATTGCCGCGCTAAAAAGCGGCATAAAATTCCGCCGCCTAAGCCAAACATGAGCGCATGCCCTTTTCTTTGGTCATTGAAGCCGCTCCAAGATAGGGACGCCAAAGCGACAGTACGCAAGTACGAGTGTATAATGAGGTCGGGAGAATTTTTTTTCCAGAGCGATTGTTCGCGTCCCCCCTCAAGGAGCCTTACAAAGCCGTTTTGCGTTTCAATTTTCAATGTAGGTTAGTGGATTAAGTTGATGGGGGCTGTAATCTTAAAATACACATTGATTCCCGGGTTGAGCGCAAAGAGCTTTTGCCTACTTAAATAATCGACGTATTTTTGGTTGAGTAAGTTTTCTATCCCAAACGTATACGACCAAAGCTCTTCGCCAACAGCAAAATCTGCGCCCGAGCTAAGAGAGATAAGCGCGTAAGGCGCAAACGAAGAATATAGATTTTTTTCTTCATCCGAAATTTCACTTTTACGCGCACTGTATCGCAGCGTTACTTGCAAATACGGATTTAAGAGCTCAGATATTTTTTTTGTGCTGAGTAAGACTCCAGCACGAAAGCGGTTCGCGGGAATAAGCGATAAAGGAACACCAAGGGTGTCGTTTCGGCCACGGATAAAATCGGCACCGCCTAAAAGCGCGAGAGAGTTAAAAAGTTGGTATTCGATTGTAGCTTCGATACCGTAAATGCTTGCGTTCCCCTGTGTTGTATTGTAAAGCGGGTAAACATTTCCCGAAGAAGGATCGGTGAAAAAAGAACCTGTAGGCGTCGAAAAAATATAATTTGTGATTTTATTATAATACCCCGTTGCTTCAAATTTTAACGTGTCGTTTTTCCATTTGAAACCCACTTCGTTTAAAAGCGACGTTTCTTCTTTAAGAGTAGAACTACCACGCTCGAAAGTTCCTACACCTTCGTGGATACCATTTGAAAAAAGCTCAAACGCTGTAGGAGCCCTAAACGCACGCCCCCAATTTGCGAAAAAAGACGCGCTATCTACGAAGCGCCACACAATCCCCAATGAGCCTGTTACGGCATTATTTTGCAGCGTTGTTGGCGAAACGGCGAGATGCGTATTTTCGTGCGCGTTTAAAACACGCGTGTCTGTCCGGAGTGCACCCAGAAAACTAATTGCGTCGAAACGCGCTTCTTCAAAAATAAATCCCGAATAAGAATTTAAATCGTAAGAGGGAATAAGTGCTTCTTCGCCACGCGTTTGGTTTTTTTGGTGCGTATAGCTTCCTCCCCACGTTCCTAAAAAGGGGCCAAGCGGAGAATGGTGTATTTTTACGTCGCTATTAAAGGTGCCAAGAAGGAGGTTAAGCGCAGCATTTTGGGCTTCTTTACTTTCAAACTCACGCCTTTCGTTCTGTTGGTACGCCGCGTTTATTTCGAGTTTTGCCCACTCCATGGGAAAAAGCATGTGGAGGTGTGCGCGGTTGTGTATTACGTGTTGGTAGTTACTTGCGTGGGGGTCGGCAACGAGTGCACCTGTTGCGCTATCTTGGATTGCTTCGGGTAGGTGTATTTGGGTGTCGTAGCGCGACAGGCGTAAAGAAATAGTTCCCCATTTTTCTTGCACACCCACGAGTGTGCTACCGTTTAAAGCACGGTACGCACTGTTGGGTATACTGCCTAAAGGGGTGTATGTGTTTCCCGCTTCACGGTAACTAAAAGAACCACGGTAGCCTAAAATTCCCGAAGCGCCGGCAAGCGAAAGCGAAGTAGCTCCGCCTGGGTTATTGGAAAAAAGGTCGCCCGTTAGTTTTGCCGTAAGGCGTTCGCTTCCTTCGAGCGCCGAGGGTAGGTAGGGCGTCTTGATGTTCACCGCACCACCAATGGCACCCGAGCCAAAAATGAGGCTTTGTGGTCCCCGTAAAACTTCGATGCGTTCGACGTCCAAATTATCAATATTGGGGCCGTGTTCGTCGCCAAATTGCTGTGCTTCTTCGGGAATGCCGTCTAAAAGGAGGAGTGAGCGGTACGAAGATAATCCGCGCATAATGGGTTTGGCGACCGCGTTTCCTGTCGACTGCAGAGAGACGCCGGGAACGTCGCGTATGCTTTCTGCAAGGTTTTGCCCGCGCACACGAGTTAGGCTTTTTCCCTCGATAACCGTTGCGCTCCCACCGAAATCCGCCTCGTCAATGGGACGAAACCCCGAAATAATAATTTTTTTGGCCTTAAAATGGCGGATGTCTAACTGTGCAACAACGTCGGCGCCTTCTTCGGGTAACTCAACCTTAAGGACGCGAGAAGGCAAACCTTCTTTTTGCACTTTTAAAACATAGCTACCCACAGGAAGATCCGTAAAAATAAAATTCCCTTGGTTGTCGCTATGGACGTGCAGGCGCAGTGCGGGCAAGGCGATATTTGCCCCTTGGACGTGGTTTCCTTCGCCGTCTACAACCTTACCGCGGATTTCCGCTGCGGCAAGAGGAAGCATACAGATAAAAAAAATTGCAGTATACCGCGAAAAAGGCACCACGCCAAAATACATTTTTTGTATAGTGGGTCAATTACAATTGATAATGCATTATCAATTGCGAGAGACTAATTTATTAAGAATTTTTATCCCGTTTCCGTCGTGTGACATAAAAAATGTGTCAAAATAAAATTTCAGTTAGTCGAAAATAATATACAATGTCTGCAAAACGTAATTTTATCTCAAACTTTAAAGAGTACTTAAGCCTAGAGCGAGGGCTTTCGGAAAACAGTATTTTTTCGTATGTTTCCGATGTGCAAAAGTTGGAGAAATTCCTCTCGAAGGAACGAAAACAGCTCCAAGGAACATCGCAGAAAGATATCGCCAATTTTTTACGCGAAGAGACAAAAAAGAAGCTGTCTAGCCGCACACGTGCTCGTGTTGTCGCGTCGCTACGCCAATTTTATGGCTACCTCGAAAACCGTAAATTTATCGAAACAAACCCTATGCAGCTTATCGAGGCGCCTAAAATTGAAAAAGCGCTTCCAGATTTTTTAACGCAGGATGAGGTAGCAAAACTTTTCGAGGTCTTTAGCGAAGATAATCTTCTTGAACTACGCGACAAAACAATGTTTGAATTTCTTTATTCTGCGGGGCTTCGCATTTCCGAAGCATGCATGCTTATGCTGCAAGATGTCGATAGAGAAAATCAGGTGCTCACCATTAAAGGGAAGGGTGGCCGCGAAAGGCTGGTGCCCTATGGAGAAGTTGCAGGAAGTTTATTAAACCAATATTTGGATAGAGCACGCGCAGAAATACTCAACCAGTACGAATCTGAATTTGTGTTTATATCTAAAAAAGGTGGCGCACTTTCGCGTAAAAGCGCGTGGAGGCTTCTTAAAAGGTATATGAAGCGCGCAGGTATTGGCCGCAACATTACACCGCATACGTTGCGCCATTCTTTTGCGACACACTTACTCCAAAATAACGCCGATTTACGGGCTGTGCAAGAGCTTTTGGGGCACATGGACATTGCTACGACGCAAATTTATACGCACCTTGCCAATAACGAACTTAAAAAAACACACCAAGAATTCCACACACGTGCGTAAAATTATCACCCAAGTTTTAAGCTGCTTTGGTTGCGCGTAAGTTGTCGATTTTTTTATTAAGGAAACGGTAATTTAGCGCTTCTAAAATATGTATCTCAGAGGCTTCTTCGTTTTCAAAATCTGCAATACTTACCGCAACGCGTAGGGTATTTATCCAAGAGCGCATGGTAAGGCGTTCCAAATTTGCATAGTCGTTAAAAATTTTAACGGGATTTGCTCTTGAGAAAATTTGGTATAACGCTTCAGGTTTTATTTCGTTATTTAGAAGTCCAGAATTTCTAGTAAGAGATTTTTTACGTGCTTTTATAATTTTTTCTCGTGCGGTATGCGTTGTAAGATTTTCTTTGGCAAAATAATTTTTTTTCTCTGCGTTGAGGTTTAGCTCAACCGCGATACGGTCAAGAAACGGGCCAATTATTTTAGAAAATTGTACAAGCCCTGTTCCACTGCGGCACTGGCACTGCCTACTTTCAGAAAATAAATTTCCGCAGCGGCAGGGATTTGCCGCCGCAATAAGTTGAAAATCCGATGGGTATGTTATATGCCCCCGTGCGCGTGCGATAGTAATCTTTTTTTCTTCCAAAGGTTCGCGTAAGCTTTGTAGTGCTTCGTTCCTAAATTCAGGAAGCTCGTCTAGGAAAAGAGTCCCCAAATGCGCAAGGCTAATTTCTCCAGGCTTTACCAAGGTGCTTCCTCCTACGAGAGCAGGGGTCGATGTCGTGTGGTGGGGTGCACGGAATGGACGCGTACGCACTAAGTCGCCCGAAGTAATTCCCGCGAGCGAGTGTACCCGTGTTATCTCGGCGGCTTCTGCAAATGAAAGCGGCGGCAAGATGTACCTATACGCACGCGCCAAAAGGCTTTTTCCCGTACCTGGGGAACCCACCATCAAAAGGTGGTGTCGCCCCACCGCAGAAATTGCCAAAGCGCGTTTCTCTTCTTCTAAACCGAAAATTTGCTCAAACGTAAGTTCAGGAAATTCGGTGTCGGCAATAAATTCTTTGTGCTCGACACACAAAATTTTTTGTTGGGAAAACTCACGCAGATCTTTAAGAGAAGAAATGGCAAAGAGTGATGTGTCTTTGGGCGCTGCAATTTCGTCGAGGGCACATTTAGGTATAATTATTTTTTTAATTCCGCCGTGTGCTGCGGTGTAAACAGCGGTTGCCGCTAAAGCACGTGCGCTTTTAAGCGAACCGTCTAACGATAAAGATGCCAAAAGTGCTGTTTCAAGAAAAGCCTCCTGGGGCAGTTGCCCAGATGCCACAAGAACTGCCGTTGCCATCGCCGCTTCAATGAGCCCACCTTCCTTTGGGGTGTCGTTAGGCGAAAGGTTTATTACTATTTGCTTGGCGGGAAAATAAAACCCTGCGTTTGTAATTGCCGAGCGGATGCGTTCACGGCTTTCCCGAACAGCGTGGTCGGGTAGGCCAACAATAGTGAGGTTAGGAAGTCCGCTTAAAATATCAGCTTCTACAGTGATGAGCGTCGAGTTAAAGCCGGGTCTTCCGGCGGTGGTTATTTTTGCTATCATAAATTGTTCTCTTATATATTAAATACCAGAAAACGCGTAAATTTTCTCATTTTTAGAAAAAAAAGTACAGTTTTTTTAAAAAAAATCGCGATTTTTTTACTTAAATCGCTCGCTGGGATAGTTATCCCCTGATGTGACATAATAAGGGATAGTTATCCTCTAATGTGACATAATCCAAATTCGGCGGGTCTCCCTGTTAGTTTACAACGCATTCGCCGCGCCGCCACACACGGTATTCGCCTTGCGAATAGTGATTCCAAGTTTCATCTCCCGTTAAGGGACGGGTTGCCAAAATTGTCACAATATCTTTTTCGCTCGTGGCTTTTTTAAAATCAACCGTTACGTCAGCATCTAAAAGTTGCGCGTGGCCAAACGGCGCACGGCGTGTAATGTAGACGAGCTTATTTGAGCAGTGGGTAAAAAGCAAATCGGAGTCGCTCATAAGAATATTGGCTACCCCACGTTTGGCTAATTCGTGAAAAAGTTTTTCCACAGCGTCGATTAAAACATGTGAAGCTGGAGGATTTTTAAACTTACGGCGCAACTTTCCTAAAAGCCAACAGAATGCCGCTTCGCTATCGGTTGTGCCGACAGGTTCAAAGCTATCCAGCTTTTCCTTTTTTATTCCTTTAAGTTGGCCATTGTGCGCGAATACCCAATTGCGTCCCCAAAGCTCGCGTACAAAAGGGTGCGTATTTTTAAGCGCTACTTTACCGCGGTTGGCTTTACGTATATGGCTTATAACAGTTTCGCTGCGGATGGGATAGGTTTGTAAAAACGCCGCAATTTGCGATTGGCTACTTGCTTCAGGGTCGTGAAAAAGGCGCACTCCTTTATCTTCGTAAAAAGCAATTCCCCAGCCGTCTTTGTGCGGGCCTGTTAGTCCGCCGCGCCGGATAAGTCCCGTAAAACTAAAAATGATGTCTGTAGGAACATTTGCACTCATCCCCAAAATTTCGCACACATGCGGCGTGTCATAGCGCTTATATACGACGTAAAGAAAGCAAAACCGATTTGGCTTGCCTGTATTTTACATACCTGTAGAGTGGCGTGTGATTTACGCATTAGGTACAAAAACTCCACAGGTTTCAAGAAGTGCTTGGGTTGCGCCGAACGCGACTATTGTGGCGGATGTAACTCTCGGCGATGAAAGCTCGGTATGGTTTGGAAGCATTGTACGTGGGGATGTACACTCGGTACGCATTGGGGCACAAACAAACATCCAGGATTTAAGCGTTGTACACGTTACAGGAGGAAAATTTCCAACAACGATAGGCGATCGCGTAACAGTTGGCCACCGCGTAATCATCCACGGGGCTACAATTATGGACGATGCATTTATCGGTATGGGAGCGACGATTTTAGATGGTGCACTTGTTGAGCCTTTCGGTTTTGTTGCCGCCGGAGCTCTTGTTCCACCAGGCTTTGTTGTAAAGAGTGGATTTTTAGCGATTGGTTCTCCTGCTAAAATTTTACGCGAGGTGCGTATTGAAGAAAAAGAAATGATGCAACGCACTTGGAAAAATTACGTCGCGAATGCGAAGGAGTACCAAAAAAATTTAAAGGGGTAGTCCCAACTTTTGCATAACAAGTTTCATATCGTTCCACACCTCGCGTTTATAGCGCGTGTTTACGGCATCGCCGCCGTTACGTAAAAGAAAACTGGGGTGGTAAGTAGGCATGACGGCAATTCCGTTATACTCTCCCCATTTCCCGCGCAGTTTGGTAATACCTTCCGCCTTCTGCAAAATAAAGCGTGTTGCCGGATTTCCCAGCGTTACAATTACTTTTGGAGATACAAGAGATATTTGTTCTCGAAGAAAAGGCGCACACGCGTCGACTTCATCTTTTTCGGGCGGCCTGTCGCGTAACCCCAAGCCGTTTACTGTTGCGCGGCATTTTACTATGTTAGCGATATAAACATCTTCGCGTTTTATTTTGAGCCCGTTTTCAATAATACGGGTAAGTAGCATTCCCGCACGGCCGATAAAGGGGCGTCCTGTCAGGTCTTCATCCTTACCGGGGCCTTCGCCGATGAACATTAAATCTGCGTTGGGATTTCCTTCGCCAAAAACAACATTTGTCCGTGTAGCGGAAAGCCTACAACGTTTACAAATTGCAGTTTCGCGCCTTAATTCCTCAAGTGTTCGCATACACTTTAAGAGTTTGGAATTTTTTTTGTACCCTTGACGCGTAAATTTTTGAAAAGGAGGGTAATGCTGTCGTTTTGGCTTGTGTGTTCGATACGTAAAGACTGCGGATAGAGGCGCACTTTGAAAGGATTGCCCAATTGAAAAACCAGAATTTCTCCCTTGGATTTATCACGGTAGAAAATTTTCTTTAAAGCTGCTTCTTTGAAATACAGGGCAGCTTCAAAACTATCGTTATCTGTGCGTACCAAAATTTCACCAGCGGCAGTTTTTGTAAAACTTGACGAATCAAGCGACACTTCTACGGGGAGAAATCCCCGCATCAAGGGTTCAAAAAAGTGGATAGGGTACAGTCTGCCGAAAAGGTTTACCCAACGGTACTCTGCGCGAGGAATTTTTTCAAGCTTTGCGCGGGCATGGTCGTTTAACGTGACCGTGTCTTTTCCAATTGTGAGCGTTAAAAGAGGGGAGAGGAAAACAGCGTCTTTAAGTTGTATTTTTAAGGAGTCCTGCTGCGAAGTAAGTTCGCCTTCGTAAAAAATTTCTTCGCCCCCAATTTTTCCTTTAAGGGTGAAGGCAACAGACAGCGATTTGTAGGGTAGGTAGTTGTGGCTAATTTTTTTCTGGAAATCTTCTCTTTCTAAAGAATTTAATTCTTGAGTACTATCTTTAACTACTCCTTTATTTGGTGTAGATGAACAGTAACCTACGGAAAAAAAAAGCGAAGAGAAAATCGCCGCCACAAGAACGGCGGTTCTTGCACGGCGTTGCATATTATGCGCTGTGGTAAGTAAGTTCTGTGAACATAAAACGCGCACATGCTTCGGATTCAGCAAGAATTTTTTGTGCGTGTTCAAGTTCTTTGTCGGTAGGTGCACTAAAAGGAATTGCGCGGCCACGTTCTTTGAGCCATTCACGCAAAGATTTGTTGCCAACGTCTTTTTTCATAGCAGAAATAACATCCAAGACGTGTTCGTGCGCACGTTTGCGGAAGGTTGTGTCCGCAGCAGTTGCATGCGTAGCCGCGATTATTTTATCTTCAATTTCTGGATTCATCAAAGCGTTTAAAATATCGGGTTTTTGGTCGAGGGCAATTTCTAAAAGCTGCCCTGCAAATTCGCTCATCATGGGTTGGTTAGATTTATTGTTTACAAAATCGGTTGCAATGCCTGTGATCGAATCCATAAAAGGCATCAAGAAGCCTTTAATCATTTTGTCATCTACAACCTTGTTTAAATCACCGACGAGGGGTAGCTTAATGCTTTTGGTAAAACCAGTAATAGAATCGTTTACAACATTTAAAAAAAGCTCGCGTACCGCTTTTTGGTTCATAATTGAGCGGATGGTTTGCGGTGGAATATCAATGGGGTGCTGCGCGACTTTTTTCCATGCGTCAATAGAAGTTTGTTCCAAAATTTCACGTCCAGTGCGCCCATTTTTGACGATAATCGCTTGGCTTTTTGCGCGTATATCTTTTGTAATCGCCGAAAGAGCGTGGCGCCATTCGCTTTCTCCGTTACGGTCGGGAGAAATATCTACAGCAAAGTCTAACCATTCTTTGATTGGTTTATCTAAAATTTCTTCGTGTATATTTTTTAGCGTTTCTAGTCCAACTTTTTTAAACTCGGGACTTAAAGCCCGCACCTTGTACGCTTCGCGAAATTCGTTGAAGTCTTTATATTTCATTTTTTATCCTCCGAATGCTCTTTTTTGGTTTTTGGATTTTGTTTATTGTCAAGTTCAAGTTTTTTAATTTGTTCGCGTATGTATTCCACATCGAGAGGTTCAGACGCTTTGTCGATTGTTGCAAGAGTTTTTTGGTAGTATTCGATTGCGGTAATCCGATTAATAAGCTTCGCGTGTACTTCGGCTAAGTGGAAATAAATTACTGAATCAACCGGCTTCTTTTTTTCTGCAAAAGACGCCGCAACGGTTAATTGCTCCAACGCCTCGCGGTAGTGCCCAAGCTTAAACTGTATCCATCCAAATGTGTCTAAGTATGCTTCGTTTTCAGGGTCGTCTTCTAAAGCACGCAGTACCAGAGTATTGGCTTCATCTAAATGGATGTTACGTAGCGAATACATGTATCCTAAATAATTGAGGTATGTGGGGTTATAAGGGTCTATTTCGATTGTGCGTTTTAGTTCTTTTTCCGCCTCAGAAAAATCAGCAAATTTTTCGAGAGCCATACCCAAGTTAAAATAATAATTTGCTGGAGCTACTTTCTTTTTGCTACGCTCTTCGGTAATTTGGATTGCTTTTTTAAAATATTCTGCAGCCGCTTTATACTCGTTTGGTTTTTTTTGTGCTATGTTGTTGTGGATTAAACCTTTTACAAACCACGCAGTAGCGTAGTCTTTCTCGATTTGTATGGCGCCATCTGCGGTTTTTTCCGCTTCAGAAACTTGGCCTTCGGTATTGAGGCGTGTCCACGCTTGGTTTACGCGGGTTTGGTATAGTTGGTTTTTTGCTTCGCGTGCTCGTTTTTCGTAGGCAGCTTTTTTTTCTGCGTTCTTCAACACTTCTGGATCTTTGAGGGCATTCTCGATAAAAATTTGGAGTTCGAGGATTGCCTGTGCTGCAAGTTCTTGGTATGTGATGGATGCTTTTTTTTCTCCAAGGTTTTCCAGAGTAGAAGCGTGTGTTGTGTAAAGCTCTATAAAGTCTATGGCAAGCTGCTCCATTTCAGCGGAAAGTAACGAATGCGATAGGGGGTGTGCGGTTTTTGCATAAAATGTTTCACGAAATTTGATTTTTTCGGCTTGTTTGTTAAGGTACGAAAGGGTTTTATGCGCGTATTCGCGTGCCATTGGGTACGCATTCAAACGTTGTGAAATAATTACAACGGCAAACGCTTCGTTGCGCACATCTACCTCAAGCGCCGCCCGTGTTTGGGAAGGTGTATCTGGCGTGAGCGCTTTCAAGCGGTTTTCGTAAATTCGGTAACGCCCCACACGAGCGCTTAGGCGGTTTTGGTTATTAACAAGCGCGTGGTCAAATGCTTTTAACGCTTCGTCGTCTTTTCCGGTTGTCTGTAGTTTAATCGCACGTAAAATATCGGGTAAATCTTTGCGCTTTAATTTTTGGTATTCTTGGATTGCGTGCTGCGCTCTTTTGTCTCCCAGGATATAGTATGTTTCTGCAAGCGATTCCCACGCAGAGGCAAAATTGGGTTGTTGTGCAACCAAAATTTCGTGTGTTTTTATCGAGTCCTTAAATTGGCCTGTTATTTTTTGGAGTTCCCCGATAATAAGTAAATAACGGGCGTTTTCGCTATCGAGCTCGTGCAACTTATTGAAATACGTAAGAGAGCGAAAAAAATTATCCTGTTGGTAGTAATAGTTACCCAAGAAATAGAGCGCTTGCACGAGTAAATCTGGATTTCCAGTACCTTTTTGAACCGCGACAATGAGTCTTTTGTAGTAAGTAGCTGCTTGCCTTAGGTCTTGCTTTTGCTGGTAAATATACGCTAAAATTTGTAGAGCCCTTTCGTTTAAGGGGTCGTCCTTGAGGATTGTTTGTAAAACACGCGCAGCATCGTCGTAGCGATTTTTTTTAAGATAGATTTCGGATAAAAGTTGAAGCGAGTACGAGTTATCTGTGTCGAGTTTTATAGCACGTTCTAAATACCCAATGGCGCGCTCTGCATCTCCATTGGCGAGGGCAATACGCGCTAAGTACCTTAAGGCAACTTCCCTCTCGCCTTTAATTTTGATATAATCTTCAAACGCCTTTATCGCCTGGACAAAGTCTTCGGCATAGTATGCGCTAAAAGCCCTGCTCAACTGTAGCGATGCTTGTTTCTCTTGTGTTTCGGTAAGCGAAAAGTTTGGGGTTGTGAAGCTTGCGATAATGGCAAGCAGGAGGATAAAGCGTTGTAGCATGCGTCGGGGATTGCTTGGTCGGGCATTCTATGCGACAAGTCTTTTTAAGAGTAAATATAAAAAAACCCGCCAGAAGGCGGGTTTAGTGGAAGTTGGGGTAGCCAATTGGATACCCCCCTTATTCTACTTATTGTGGCGTAACTTTTTGTACGCTTGCAACTGGGATGCTTACTTGTCCATTCACTGTTTGAATGACCATGTTTGCGCCCGCTTGGTTGAAGTAACCGTAGTAGGTTTTGCCATTTTTAGTTTCGATTTTTGCAACACGTCCGTACTTAGCTTTGATGTCAGCTAAAGTCAGTTGTTTTGCAGCTGCTTTTTCGGGTGTTGCTGCTTCAGCTATAGAAGCTGATGCTGCCTCACCTGTAGCATATTTTTCTACGCTTTCAGGAACTACAACTTGGCCGCTTGCTGGAGCAATTTCGACAGTGTTCATAGCCTGTAAGCTAGACTTTTCTGCTTCTGTGATTTCGACAGGTTTTGAAATCGCTGTTTGTGTCGCTTCGACCTTTTGTCCAGCATCGACAACAACTGCGTCAGCAACTTCAGCTGGAGTTGCATCTGCTTTTGCTACAGCAACTTTACCTTCGAGCATTTTGATTTTGGTTACTTTGCCGTTACCGACAATTAACTCAAACGATGTACCACGCACACCCGCAACAGCGGTTGGTGTTTTGATTGAAAACTCTGATTGCCCTTTAGCAATTTTGCTGAAAGAACTACCGCTTGATTGAGAAAGTTCGATTACGGGTTTACCGCTATCGTTTTTGCTCAAATTTGCGATAGACAATTGAGAGTTTGCTTTAAGCGTAATAGACGCAGCGTTGGCAAATTGCAACACAGCCATTGAGTTGTTTTTCACCTCAATTGTTGCATCTTTGCTTACAGTTTGGCCAAGAGTCGCAGGTTTGCCGCTTACTAAAACGTCACCTTTAACATAGGTAAACTTCGCCGTATCTAAAGTAGCTTGTTCTTTTTTTTCGCCGCAGCCAATAGCAACAAATGCCATTACCGCAGCTGAAAGTATGAGTTTTTTCATTAATCCTCCTAAATAAGATTATTTACTTCTCGTACTATCTTACAGGTTAGACGGAAAGTGTCCATAAAAAAATGAGTTTTTTTGATGTATTCATTGACTCGTTATCCACACCAGCTTAGATGAGCCGTGATAGACACTCTGCACGCGTGTTCTGCCAGCGGTGGCGCCTTTTTTGCGCTCATAGACTTCGATGGCCACGTTTATTGTGCGCCGCTTAATGGACAGGCGCTGAATGTCGATACGCACAATAATTCAAGAAGTGGGACAGCCTGCTTTCAGGGAAAAAATTTACACTTTCGGTTTGGAAAATCGGAACCCCTGCGGCAGCGTTTGGCGTTGAAAATAGTGAATCCCCCTGAAAAAGCACGCACGGTCGGCGCGATACAAGCTTTGCAATCGCACCTCAAAGGCGGATTTTCTTACCTTACAAACTATTGCACCCAAAGCACGGTCGAATTGCCGCTTAAACCCTATGCATTGTTTGAAAACTCGACCGCGCCTTTCACCGTTTATTTCGAGAACGAGTTTATTGCGTTTTCGCCCGAGGCGTTTGTGTCGGTCGAAGGCGACACCATCTGCGCCACACCGATGAAAGGCACTGGCTATAATAAAGAAGATTTACTTTCGAGTGAAAAAGAAAAAGCAGAACACGCCACGGTGGTCGATTTACTGCGCAACGATTTGGCGCGTGTAGCGAAAGCCATCCGTATTGAGAAGTACCGTTATATGACTGGAATACCGCAAGCCGATGGGCGCACGCTCTACCAAACCAGCACCGCGATTTGTGGAACGATGCCCCCTGACTGGCGGCGCAGCATCCATGTATGGTTGCCCAATCTTTTACCAGCGGGGTCGGTGACCGGTGCGCCCAAACGCGAAACCGTGTCGCTCCTGCGCCGTTACGAAACCGAGCCGCGCGGTTTTTTCACCGGTGTGGCGGCGCTCTTCGACGGTGAAAATTTTTATAGCTGTGTGCTTATCCGCTATATCGATTTACGCACAAAGCCCTACAAATTCCGTAGCGGTGCGGGCATCACGATTTACAGCGACGCCGAGGCAGAATACGAAGAACTTTTACAGAAAGTGTATATCCCCCTATGAAATTTATCGAAACGCTGCGTTTAGAAAATGGAGAAATCCCCCTCATTGAGTTGCACCAAAAACGGGTGGATTTAACGCTCTTGGCGCATTATGGAGCTGCACTGTCGCTTGGCCTTCGGCGTGCGTTGGATGGCGTCTCTAAACCGCGAGACGGCCTTTTCAAAATACGGATCACCTATTCAAACCGCATCGAGAGCATCGAAGTGGAACCATACACCCGCCGCACTGTGACGGGGATTGCTCTCGTTCCTGCCGATGGCCTCGACTATCGCTATAAATACGCCGACCGTCGTGCGCTCGATCGCTTGCGGCAAAATGTCCCTGAGGGAGTCGAGCCGATTATCTGCCAGCAGGGACAGGTGCGCGATGCGCTTTATGCAAATGTGTGTTTTTTCGACGGCATCCGCTGGCTCACCCCCGAGGTGCCGCTCCTTTATGGCGTCGCACGGCATGTTGCGCTTTTAGAGGGAAAGGTTGCTCCCGCACGTATTACGGTACGCGATATAGAAAAAGGAATATATAAAGAAGTAAAGCTTATAAACGCAATGCGCTATTTTGGTGAAGCTCCCCGTCAAAGCCTATAAAAGCCCATTTCATTCGACGTACTGTTTCACACATAAAAACTGCGCTATGAAGTTTATCCCTACCATTGGCCTCGAAGTCCACTGCCAGCTTAACACACGGAGCAAACTTTTTTCTCCTGCGGCAACGTCGTTTGGAGCAAACGCCAATACAGAAGTGCAAACCGTGTGCTTGGGGCTACCCGGCGCGTTGCCAGTACTTAATAAAGAAGCGGTTGCAAAAGCGGTAAAAGCAGGGCTTGCCTTAGGTGGAGTAATCCATGAGCGTAGTAAGTTTGATAGAAAAAATTATTTCTATCCAGACCTCCCCAAAGGCTACCAAATTTCGCAATTTTTTGAACCTTACTGCACAAAGGCTAAAATTGGCATCGTTTCAGGTTCGGGAAAAAAAACGGTGGGTATAACGCGCATCCACATGGAAGAAGACGCGGGAAAACTTATGCACTCAGAAGATGCTTCGGTGCACGAAAGTTACGTGGATTTAAACCGTGCGGGAACCCCCCTTATCGAAATTGTCTCCGAACCAGAAATAGATACTCCCGATGAAGCTGTACTTTATTTAACCGAACTTAAACAAATTTTAGAGTACATTGAGGTCTCCGACTGCAACATGGAAGAGGGGAGTTTACGCGTCGACGCAAACGTAAGCGTGCGCCCTGAAGGTAGCGATAAACTTGGCACAAGGGTCGAAATTAAAAACTTGAACTCGTTTAAATCGGTAAAAGCGGCGATTGAGTACGAAATTGCGCGGCAAAGCGAGCTTATTGAATCGGGCGGAAAAGTTGTGCAAGAAACCCGCCTCTACAACGCCGCCCGCGACATTACGCTTTCGATGCGTTCAAAAGAAGAAGCGCACGACTACCGCTACTTTCCCGACCCCGACCTCGTGCCGCTTATCTTAACTAAGGAACAAATAGAAGCTTTGCGTAAAAATTTGCCAGAACTCGCGCACGAAAAGCGGGCACGGTATGTTTCCGAATTTGGGCTTCCTGAATACGATGCAGGGGTTTTAACAGCAGATAAAGCAACCGCGCTTTATTTTGAAGAGGTGCTTAAAGCGGGAGCGCCGGCGAAAAAAGCTTCAAACTGGGTAATGGTCGAGATGATGGCCATCGTCAAAGAAAAACATAAGGCGCTTTACGAACTTTTTCCCGCAGATGCATTGGCGGAGCTTATACACCTTATTGATTCAGGTACTATCTCAAGTAAAATTGCAAAAGAAGTTTTTGCCGAAATGGTCGAAACGGGCAAAAGGCCAAAAGCCATCGTCGATGAAAAAGGTATGGGGCAAATTAGCGACGAGGGCAAAATCCGTGAGATTGTCTTAAGCGTTATGGGAGAGCATTCTGCGTCGGTTGCAGATTTTAAAGCGGGTAAAGAACGTGCGCTTAAACACCTCCAAGGCGAAATTATGAAAAAAACACGGGGAAAGGTAAACCCACAACTTGCAAATAAAATTTTAGCTGAAGAACTTGCAAAATAAACCTAAGAGCCTGTGCGCGAGTTGGCGCCCGGGCTCCTAACCCTATTTCTTCTTTACGTGCGTTTAAAGTCTCGTAGAAAAGTATATGCCCGCAGAAACAGCAAAATATTTTGAAGCGTTCCTTAAAGCCCCGCTTTCAGCTGTAGAAAGAAAAACTCTTGAAGAGCAAAAAGGCGAACTGGTTGCTTCGGGAGCATTTTCAGGAGAGCCTGTTTTTGGAACAGGGGGAATGCGTGCGGTAACAGGGTTGGGTACAAATAGGTTAAACCTCTTTAATATTGCGCGTTTAAATTTAGCGCTTGCACAGTATTATAAAAAGAAAAATACAAATCCTTTATGCGCGATGGCGTACGACTCACGCCTCACTTCGCCCGAATTTAGCCGTTTGAGTTACCATCTTCTTACGCAAAACGGAGTACGGGTAAAAATTTTCAAAAGGCCAACGCCGACTCCGTTTCTTTCTTTTGCTGTTCGGCACCTTAAAGCCGATTGCGGGGTTGTGCTTACTGCGTCGCATAACCCTCCCGAATACAACGGCTACAAAGCGTATGGCGCAGATGGCGGACAAATTATTTCTCCGGTGGACAAAGAAATCCAAAAGCTTTTTCTCGAAGTTGATTTTGCAACTTTACCCAATACCTTGCACACGCTTTCAGAGACACCCATCGATACAAAAGACCTTATCGAAGACGAAATTTATACGGCGTATATGGCGTTATTAAAGAAGGAATCTTTTTATAAAAATAACGAGAAGAAGCGACGTCTTTGGTATACTCCGCTCCACGGCACAGGAGGGTGGCTTTTTGAAAAAGCGTTTATTGAATTAGGCTATAAATCCTTCCAGCTATTTTCTGAACAAGGGGCACCCGATGGAAATTTCCCAACAGTAAAGTCGCCAAATCCCGAAGACCCCCAGGCGTTTACACGTATTCTTGCGGCTGCACAAAGCGCCAAAGAAGCGCCCGACCTTCTTATCGCAACCGACCCCGACGCCGATAGGGTGGGGGTAATGGCGCGTGCGAAAGATGCAACGTACCATTTTTTAACGGGTAACCAAATAGGTTCTCTTCTTTTAGAAAGTATTGCGCGTAGGAATACCAACACGAAAAAAAATCCGTACATCGCAAAAACTATTGTCACCACAGAGTTGCAGCGCCTTATCGCAGAAAGTTATGGTATCCGCACAGTAGAAACGCTTACAGGGTTTAAATACATAGCAGAGCAAATTGCAAAGGACGAAGTAAACTACCTTTTTGGCGGCGAAGAAAGCTTTGGGTATTTACCCATTTCTTGGGTGCGCGACAAAGATTCGCTTTCTTCTGCGCTTGCATTGGCGGAGCTTTCTGAGGATGTCGATCTGGTGGATGCGCTCGACCAAATTTATTTGAAGCATTCCCTTTTCCACGAGCTTTTAAAAAACATCAACCTTACACAAAACCCCAACTTGCTGAAAGAAGTTATGGCAAAACTTAAAGATCCGGCGGATTTTATTGCGCGTATCCACTTGGGGCGCGAGGTTCAAGATATTCTCGATTTACGTAAAGGGGCGGCTGACCCCAAAACAGTAGAGGCACGCAAATTGAAAGAATTTTTAGGCGAGGCTGATGTACTCCAATTTTGGCTTAAAGATTTTTCGCGGCTAACAATACGCCCTTCGGGAACAGAACCAAAGGTGAAAATTTATTTAAGCCTTATGGCAAGTAAAAAATCTACGGCAGCGACACTCGAAAAAGATAAGGTACACTTAAAAGAAGAGGCAGAAAGTATATTGGATAAATTTGCAGCTGCGTTGGGGGTGTAATTTTACGTTTTCTTTTTTGCTTTCTTTGGTTTTGGTTTGGGGTTAGAGTTTTTCTTTTTTGGTAGGTTTTGTTTTGCTTTCTTTATCTTCTTTTTTTGGCTGGCTTTAGGTGTGCCTTCTATATTTTCTTCTGTAGGTTGTAATTCTTCTTCGGTTTTACGGTTAATTTTTAAAAATTCGCGTAATCCTCTTTTTTTGCTGGGTTCATCCGCATGTGTTTTTTCGCCAAGGGTGAGGGTTGCTTCGCCTTCTGCACGCGATTGCATCGCTACAATATCCTGTGCGTATTTCATACGTTGGAGAACAATTTGCCTAATTTGTGGGGCACGTAGCGGTTTTTCAATTACGGGAAAAACGTAATTTTTAGGAGGTACAAGTTCAAGCCGGTGCGTGAGTAAAACAAAGTCGCTTTCAGAGAGGTTGGGAAATTTACGGATTGCATGCCCTATGAAATCAACCCCCTTCATATTGGTTTCTGTATTTTGTTCCACGATAATGAGAAATATACCGCCTTCGTTAAAAAATTTTGGAACAGTAGGTTTTACATGCCTTTTGGAATGCGCCGTATTTTCTGTTGAAAGTTCGCTGTTTTCTTGCACGAGCGCAACTTGCTTATTGTAAAAAACACCTGTTTTTTCAATAATATCCTGCGCATCTGTATAACGAAACGCGTGCGTAAATTCGAGAGGTAAATCGCGTAGCATCACCTTTAGGCTATCGATGAAGCTATGGTTATCTTCGATGATTAAAACTTTGAACGTCACTAAAGCCTTATACTATTCTGGAAACAGGCGGACAAGCTCTTCAAGGCTGCGATAGGTATGCGTCAAATACCCAGCCCGAGTGCATATTTGTATCAAGCACAAATACCCATTTCCCGCTTTTTCCAGAGACCGTTGTCTTTTCGCCGCTTTTACGGATAAGAAGCTTTTCGCCAGTCGTTAGACGCCGAAGCACGGAGGAGTCGGTTGAGGGGGCGTCGCGAAACTGGAGGTTTCTGGCTTTTACAGTGCGTAAATTTGGCGCAAACAATTTTTCTAAGAGTTCGAAATTTTTGCTATCGCTTTCTAGAGAAGAATTTCCCTCAAAAAGCAGCTTGGTATGTTGCTGCATACTGGTATCTTTATCGATGTGTAGCATTGCCGACAATATAGCGCCGTGCCGATCATTATTGGAGGGAATTTGCAAAAGGCGTAAAAGTGTTTCGCGGCGAAAAACGGGACGTGCATCTATCGCTTCCAGATTACTCAAAAGGCTATTTAGGTTGGCTTCTTTGTTAAGGCTAAACTCGGCAACCACATAGTAAGAAAACAGAACGGGAGAAGAGGCTCCACCTTCCAGTTTGTTTTTTGTAAATTTATGTAAATCGTCTAACTGTCGCTTTATAAAAAGTTTTTCCGCCTTAACTTCAATAGGGTCGCTAAAACGATAAACAAGAAAGAAAATAGATGCAGCTATAGCTCCTAAAATGAGTAGATAGACCCCCGCTTGCTTAAAGAAGTTGCGTTTAGGCGGGGGAGTAACTACAAGCATTAGCTAATGTTAGCGTCTTGTTTCTCGGATTTACTAAACTTGCGGATTGATTTTTGGATATTTTCAATTTGCCCTAAAAGGCTATCGAGTTTACGCGCACGTTCGTTGGGATCTAAAACTGAGTGCATGTTTTCTTGTATGGACTGTGAGATATTAGAGACAACGCCCGAAATACTTTGTAGAATACGGTCGGCCTCTTGCTGGCCTTTATCGGCAAGCGATTTTAAAAATGCACGTTGCTCTTGTTCGTGCGCTTCGGAGGGGTTTACAAGCATTTCGACAAGAGTGCGCCTTTCGTCGGATGTACTCTGCGTCATGCCGACACCTGCTAAAACAAGTTTTTTCAGTAACTCGATAACTCCGCCTTTACTTTCACGGATAAGGAGCTTGAGCATTTGGTTTTGCAAAATGGGATTGCCGATGTGGTCGGTATCGTTGAGTTTTAAAAAAGTTTGTCCCAAAACTTTGCGTGTAATGTCTTCACCGTTTGTATTGTCGATTACCTTGATATCGGTACCTTCACGTATATACTGGGCGACTTCATCCAGGGTAATGGTGCGCGAAGTTTCAGGGTCGTAAAGGCGACGGTTTGCATAGCGTTTGATAATTTTCATTGTCATTTCCTCTGGTTTAGTTCTCGCAACCCAAGAGGTAAATAAGCGGTGCGGAAAATATCCAGTTCCATATAGTGCATCGCACGAAAAGTAGACGCGGTGTCAAGGGGATTTGGCGCAGGGCTCTTTGGAATCAAAGATTTTTGTTAAAAAAATGACACTCTTGTCATGTGATGGCACATACAACTATATGGGGCGGTTGTATGCTTTTTTCTTTAGTGTGTTTTTGTCTGCACTGCTTTTAGCGTGTGTAAACCGCGCTTCTACACCAAGTACCTCCCAAGAAGGTGGAGAAACAACCATTGCAACAGATGCATTTCCATCAGATTTTCCCCTTTCTTTAAGTAGCGTAACAATTTCTGGAAAAAATGCCACTGTCGAATTTACGACAGGTGTCGACGCACGCGTGTGGATTGAATTTGGAAAAATAAATTTTTCAGAAAATAAAAGAACCCTATCAGCAACGGGAAAAACACATTCGATTACTCTCACCGATTTAGAAAATGGCCGTTACTTTTTTAAACTATCTGCGGTTTCTACCGACGGTAAGCTCACATCGGCAATAGGGGGAGATTTTGCTTCTTCCTTTATAATTAGCTCCGCGAGTACAATTAGCGTCACCAATATCCAAACTTCGATAACAGGTTACCAAGTAACCCTAACTTTTGACACCAACGTTTCCGCGCAAGCAGCGGTAGACGTGGGGCTTTCGGCAGGTACGTATACCCTTTTAACAGAAAGTGAAAGTGGCTTTCAAAAAAATCATACCCTTGTTTTTTCTCCAACACAAACAGGGACATTTTATTACAGGTTGCGCCTTGTAGACGGTGAAGGCGACGAAAAGACCGATGACAATAGCGGCGTGGGATTTTCGTTTACCCTCTTAAATCCAGAACCTTTGGGGTCAAAACTTAACCCCATTGCAATCGATACAACAACCCTTGTACCAGGAACTCCGCTTGTATACACGAATAATTCAACAACTGTGGGAGCTCCTTCAAACATTATTGATGGCTATGCGCCGTATGTTACTACGGGAAACCATACGGGTGGTGAGGTTATTTACACGTTTACTATTGCAACGAGCGCAACTTTTAGCGCAACGCTTACCGGTGACAATGCGAGCGTCGACAACGATGTACAGCTTTTAACTTCGCTTGAAACCGATACAAATAAAAAAGCGACGCTTTATAATTCGTCGGCAACTTTTCGTGGAAACACTTCGATTGCGACCCAAACAATTAATCCAGGAACATATTTTGTAACAGTCGATGCGTATAAACCTTCGGGAGGCTCAATTAAAAGTGGACCCTATGGCCTTACAATCAACCTTGAAGCGCAAGCACCCGTAGAGGGGATTGCGGCAAATCCCATTGTAATTCCTGTAGGAGGTGTGTTTACCGATAACCGCAATACAGTAAACGCACCAAGCCGTATTTTTAATACATACCCAGGGTATGCACAAAATGAAAGCGGCGCCGAATTTATTTACACCTTTACGCTTACTGAAACTAAAAAGGTGACAGCCACCCTTTCGGGAATGGCGTCTGGTGTCGATATAGACATCCACTTACTCAATTCGGTAACAACTCCGTTAAATGCAGCAAACGTTCTTGCACGGGATGATATTTCTCTTACCCGCGAACTTGTTGCGGGAACATACTATTTAGTTGCGGATACCTATGTAAACACGTATGGTGAACGTAAAGGTGCGTATACACTTACCGTCAACTTTGCGGCAGTAACGCTTCCTACTCCAGGAACTCCGCTTACAGGTGGAGGCACTTCGGGAGGAGCAGATGGAGCTGTTACTGTTACCTTCGACGATACCCCGCCTGATATAAAAGCTTTAGGGCAAAAATTACACCCTACGCGCCAGCTCATCCTCGATACTGCAAGAACATACGTTGGGCGTATTAGCGATTTGGGCGGAACGGGTGGTTTTAAACTGGGTTGGGAACTCCTCAAAGATATTTACGATACTTCTTACCACACAAATATTTTTAGTTGGGGACAAACAGCGGTGGATGGAATTAAACTTCCAGGAAAAAAAATCAATTCATGGTGTGGAATTTTTGCCGTTGCAATGGTGCGTAAAGCGAACGTCGATGCGGCAAACTGGCAAACGGGTATTGGCCCTAAGGGAATTGCTTCGAGCTGCAAAGCAAACGACGGCAAGTTTACTCCAGGAGATATTCTCGTGATGAAGGGCTCTTTAGTCCACCACAACCTTTTTGTTTCTAAAAAAAGTGATGGTACGATGGTAACAATCGATGGTAACCAAATTTACCAAACAGTAAAACTGCGTACAAACCTTAAAGTATCGGATGTCCAATGTTACTACTTGCCAATTACAGAAAAATACGTACCTGAGTAAGAGCCTGTGCGCCAACTCGCGCAGCGTTAGTTAAAGAGGCAATTTTTTTGCAAATTTTTGTACGCGGTTCGCTTAAAAATGCGAAATTTTGCACAAATTTGGGCGTCCTCGCCCCTTGCAGAGCGAATTGGCGCAATTCGCGGAGGAATTTGTGCAAAATAGCGTACAAAAATTTGCAAAAAAATTGCTACAGCGAGTTGTCGCACAGGCTCGTAAGAGCGCACATTCAAAAACCGATGTGCTTGACATCCTGAAATATCTCTAATAGGACTAACTATGCAATGCCTACGCATTATAAGTGTAATAGCTTTATTTTTTTCCTTCCCTCTTTGGTCTTTGCAAAAAGTTGTTTTGTTGCCAATCATCAATATCGAAAACGACGCGAACTTCGCATACCTTGAGGCATCGATTAGCGACAGCCTTGGGACACGCCTTAGAGAAAAACTTGCTTTTGACGAATTACCCGAAGAAAAATGGGCGCTTGTTGCAGGCGAACATTTTGTTTTACGAAAAGATTTGTACACGCAAACAGCGGCGATGAATTTAGGAATTTTTTCTAAACAAGATATTGTTATCGCCGGAGGGTATAAACCCATTATCGCAAAAGGTAAAGCACAAGGGAAAAGCAAAATTCACGTAAATGTTTTCTTGTTGGAGGTGAAATCTAAAAAAGTTATTACGAATTTAGATTTCGATCTGCCCGCCGATAGCGAACTTTTTACTGCGATTGGCCAAGTTGCCGACAAGATGGAAGTTGAAGCGCGTAAAATAATTCCCAGTAAAGAAGACGCAGCACGGATGGGGGCATCGTCGGCAACGCCATTTTTTAACGATTTTAGCGTTGGTATCGGTGCAGGTGGTTCTTATTATGTGAATGGGTACGCAAAATATTTTACTCCACAGTTGCCTTTGTTAAATGTTTCTTTAGAAGCGCGTTTGCCACGCATAATGGCATCCTTAAAGGGGTTTGCAGATTTTATTTTTATGAGCCATGTCCTCAAAGACGGTAACGATACGGTTTTACAAAGCTTAGGCACTACAACCACAACAACAAACTATATTCTTTCTTTAGGGCTGGGGTACGAATTTCTTTTAGGAACAAAATTTATTTTAGAGCCCTTTATTGCGGCAGGTTATGTATTGCAATCAACAAAGGTCACAGGTAGCGGTATTGACGCAAGTCTCTTTAATAATTTTCCTTGTGCGCGTGTAGGTGTAAGTGCTATTTATCGCATCAATACAATGCTTGATGCATCGTTTGCACTCGAATTGCCTGTCTATATGGAATCGGGTTTCTTGACGCTGGCGCCTTTGGTGCGAGCAGGCGTTATTTATAAATTGTGATTTTAAGGAGTATTTTTAATTTTGGAGGAAATTTCTTATGGCACAACGGCAATCCAAGCGGCTGCATAAGGGGTTCTCTTTAAAGCGGATTTTATTTTGATGAACCGTTGCCGCGTTGGTATCGACGAGCACGAGGGTGGTGCGTACACCAGCGTCTTTTTAGGGGGGACTCTCAACCTTTTTACTGCCCGCGAGGTGCGTGCAGAGTTAGAGCCTCTTTTAAAGAAGGAACGGGTGCGTGTTATTTTTGATATTGGAGGTATAGACGCAATTGATTCATCAGGAATTGGAGCGCTTGTGAACTTTGTTTTGGCCGCACGTAAACATAGCGATGCACGCGTAGTTTTTACTGAACCTAATGCAGAGGTAATGCGTGTTTTTGAGATTACAAAGTTGAAGTCTTTTTTTAGGATTGTCGAAAGTTTTGAGGCAGCAAAAGAGGCTCTAAAAACTTAACGGTGAAAAACCAACACGTGTCGAGAATTTTCTAAAACGGTACTGGATACTTTTGCCAAATTTTTTGAATCGCATTTAAAACGCTATCAGAAAGTACAAGGCTGTGCGCAGCGATATTGGTTTTAAGTTGTTCCATCGTTGTTGCGCCTATAATCGCCGCTGTAGTAAAGGGACGCGAGAGTACAAACGCGAGCGCCATTTGTGTAACATCGAGGCTGTGTGTTTTTGCAAGCTTTAGGTAGGCATCAACGGCGTTGTGTGCTTCTGGAGTGTCGCGCTGGTTAAATTTTTTTTGTAATGCCCAACGGCTCCCTTGTGGCCTTGCACCGTTTCTATATTTCCCAGAAAGCATTCCTGCAGCCAAAGGAGACCATGCAAGAAGTCCAATTTGTTCACGCACAGAAATTTCGTGCATATCGCCTTCGTGCAGGCGGTAGAGTAGGCTGTACTCGTTTTGTACCGACGCAACGCGCGGCAAATTTTTTGATTCGGAAAGCTGGATATACTGCATCGTCCCCCACGCCGTTTCGTTGGATAATCCGATGTAACGGATTTTACCCGCCTGAATAAGGGATTGTAGCGTTATTAGGACTTCGGTAAAATTCTCAATTTCATCTTCTTTCGAGTTACGCTTAGTTTTGTAATTCCATAGCTGGCCAAAGTGGTAGCTGCCTCGGTTGGGCCAATGGAGTTGGTAGAGATCGATATAATCGGTTTTAAGCCTTTTAAGAGAGCTGTCGAGTGAGTTTAAAATACTCTGCCGATTGATGTCGCTGCCGCCGTGCATCCACCGTGTTCCGTTTCCTGCAACCTTCGTCGCTAAAATTATTTTGCTTCGGTTTTTATATTTTTCTAAGTACGATCCGATATAATTTTCGGTAATCCCATATTTTTCCTCTGTTGCGGGGACGGGGTACATTTCTGCGGTGTCGATAAAATTGACGCCCTGGCTTAACGCGTAGTCTATTTGTTCATGTGCTTCTTTTTCAGAGTTTTGGACACCCCACGTCATAGTGCCGAGGCAAATTGCACTTACGTCGATACCTGTTTTCCCTAGTTTACGGTACTGCATGAGAAGAATTAGTGGGAGTATTTCGCATTGATTACTCCCGTAAAGCCGGATTTGGACGCAATAAAGGCAGCCGAAGCTGCCTTTGAGATAGCCACGGGCACCTCGATAAGATTTGCCCTCGGTGACCGAGTGAAAGGGGCTGTCTAAAAAGTCCCGAACCGCGCTGCACAGGCGCGGCAGCCAAGCGAAAACAGGCCATTTATGGCCGTTTTGCGAGGTGTTTGGGTACCAAACACCGGCGTTTTTGCTTGGCAGGGGACTTTTTAGATAGCCCCTTTCGTATCGCGAGCGTCTTCGCTCTCCGTCTTCGGTGGCGACCTTAGAAATCGCCCATGCCGCCCATTCCACCCATACCGCCAGGAGGCATGCCACCTGCCATTGGGTCTTTTTTCTCAGGCTTGTCGGCGATGAGGCACTCGGTTGTGAGCACAAGGCCTGCAATCGATGCTGCGTTTTGGAGCGCAGAACGCGTTACTTTCGCTGGGTCAATGATGCCTGCTTTAAGCATGTCTTCCCATTGTAAGGTTGCCGCGTTGAAACCGACGTTTTCTTTTTCGCCTTTAGCTTGCTGCACGATGAGCGAACCTTCCATGCCGGAGTTCGCGGCGATTTGGCGTAGTGGCTCTTCGAGCGCACGGGCAACAATCGCTTTACCGGTTTCTTGGTCGCCTTCGAGTTTGAGCTTTTCTACAATGGGGATTGCTTTAAGAAGGGTTAATCCGCCACCTGCAACAATACCCTCTTCGACCGCAGAGCGGGTTGCAGAGAGTGCGTCTTCGACGCGCGCCTTTTTCTCTTTCATTTCGACTTCAGTTGCCGCACCGACGTGGATGACTGCTACGCCACCCGCGAGTTTTGCGAGGCGTTCTTGCAGTTTTTCACGGTCGTAATCCGACGTAGTTTCTTCGATTTGTTTTTTGATTTGTTTAATGCGGTGTTGGATGTCGGAATCTTTACCGCCACCTTTGATGATGGTGGTGTTTTCTTTTTCGACAATCACTTTCTCGACTTTACCTAAGTTTTCGAGAGTTGCGCTTTCGAGTTTTTGGCCAAGCTCTTCTGAAATAACATGGCCGCCGGTTAAAATCGCAATGTCTTCGAGCATCGCTTTACGGCGGTCGCCAAAACCAGGTGCTTTAACGGCAACGCAGTTGATCGCTTTGCGGATGGTGTTGTAAACAATCGTCGCCAACGCTTCACCTTCGAGATCTTCGGCGATGATGAGGAGGGGTTTACCTGCCTGAGCGACTTGGTTCAAGATGGGAGCTACGTCTTTAACGGCGCTAATTTTTTTGTCGTAAATTAAAACATACGCATTTTCAAGCGTCGCTGTCATGTTTTCAGCGTCTGTTACCATGTACGAAGATACATAGCCACGGTCGAATTGCATACCCTCGACAGTATCGAGCGATGTTTCGATTGATTTTGCTTCTTCAACGGTAATCACTCCGTCTTTGCCGACTTTGTCCATCGCGTCGGCGATGAGCTTGCCAATTTCCGCATCGTTATTGGCAGAGATTGTCGCAACCGCTGCTATATCTTTGCTCTCTACTTTTTTAGAGCTTTTTTTAACATACTCGACAACCGCTTCGACAGCTTTGTCGATACCGCGTTTTAGGTCCATGGGGTTTGCACCCGCTGTCACGTTTTTGATCCCTTCGCGTGCAATCGCTTGTGCGAGAATGGTTGCTGTTGTTGTACCGTCGCCTGCGACGTCGTTTGTTTTTGTTGAGACTTCTTTTACGAGCTGCGCACCCATATTTTCGTACGCGTCTTCAAGTTCGATTTCTTTAGCTACAGTGACACCGTCTTTAGTGATGGTGGGTGCGCCAAATTTTTTATCGATAACCACGTTGCGCCCGCGTGGCCCAAGCGTTACTTTTACAGCGTTCGCGAGCTTATTGATGCCCGTCATGAGCTTTGCGCGCGCGCTTTCGTCGTATTCTAGCATTTTCGCCATAGTTTACCTACCTTATTCTACAACCGCGAGGATGTCGGACTCCCTCACGATGAGATATTCTTTTCCGTTTTCTTTGATTTCAGTGCCGCTATATTTTCCGTAGAGCACTTTTTGCCCTGCTTTCACTTGTAGCGGCACAGTTTTGCCGTCGTCAGTTACTTTGCCTGGGCCAGCAGCAACAATCACGCCGATATTGGGTTTTTCTTTTGCCGTATCGGGGATAAAGATGCTACCTATTTTTTCTTCTTTCTCAGGGGCCGCTTCGATGAGAACGCGGTCTGCTAATGGTTTAATTGCCATATTTCCTCTCGCCTCCAAAAATTAAGCGCCGTTAAGCTTAACTCAAGAACACCAAAACTGGAGAGTGTTCCAGTTTACGTTTTCTTGTTTTAAACTATTGGCACTCGCAAATCGATACGCTATCACTCTTTAAAAAATGTGTTAGCACTCTTTTTGCTATACTGCCAATATAGCAAAAATCTCGATTTCGTCCAAAAAATATTGAAATTTTACCTGAAAATAAGTACAATTTACCGATATAAGACTATGATTACAGACGATATTCGTATAGAAACGCTAAAGCCGCTTGTTCCGCCAGCAATCCTTCTTGAGGAAGTGCTTCTTAACTACGAAAACCAAACTTTCATAAAGGCGTCTCGTGACCGTATTAACGCGATTGTTAAAGGCGAAGACGACAGGCTGATGGTCATCGTGGGGCCGTGCTCCATACACGACATTAAGGCCGCACACGAGTATGCGTCTCTTTTGAAACCGCTGCGCGACAAGTATAAAGAAGATTTAGAGATTATTATGCGTGTGTACTTTGAAAAACCGCGCACGCGCTCTGGCTGGAAAGGGCTTATTAACGATCCCCACATCGACAACTCATTCCAAATTAACGAAGGGTTGCGTTTGGCCCGCCGGCTCTTGGTAGATTTAACAGGAATGGGGCTTCCTGTAGGCTGTGAATTTTTAGACACGATTAGTCCGCAGTTTTTGGCGGATTGCGTAAGTTGGGGAGCCATCGGCGCACGCACCACCGAAAGCCAAATACACCGCGAACTTGCCTCTGGCTTATCGATGGCGGTGGGTTTTAAGAACGGCACCGACGGTAATGTAAAAATTGCCGTTGACGCTATTTGTGCCGCAGGGTCACCGCACCGTTTTTTATCAATTACGAAGCAAGGTGTCGCGGCGATTGTCCACACTAAAGGAAATCCCACTGCGCATTTAATTTTGCGTGGATCTACACAGGGGGCAAATTACGATAAAGCGAGTGTTGAAGCTGCAGCGAAAGAACTTATTGCCGCCGAAGTAACTCCGCGTGTTGTAATCGACTGTAGCCATGGCAATTCAAAGAAAGATTTTACCCGTCAACCTATTGTGGCACGCGACGTGGCCAAACAAGTTGCCGAGGGAAGCGAAACGATTATGGGCGTAATGCTCGAAAGCCACATTAAAGAAGGCAACCAAAAAGAAGCGCCGCTCGCAAAACTTGAATACGGAAAATCGATCACCGACGCGTGCATTAGCTTTGAAACCACTGCGCCGCTTTTGGACGAATTAGCAAGCGCAGTGAAAAAACGCCGAGCGATGAAAAAAGCAGTTGCTTAATAAGAAATTATTTTTTGGAGTTTTTCTCTCCACTGTAATTGGTTGTTCAAAATTTTCTCCTCCCACAGCGGGCGTAAGCGATTTGAATACACCCGCGTCCATTGTTGCGCCTACGGTAAAACCTAAATTGGCGTTGCAAGGACACCGTGGGGCACGGGGACTTCGTCCCGAAAATACGTGGCCTGCTTTTGAAGAAGCAATCCGGTTAGGTATGACGCACATTGAACTTGATGTAAGGCAAAGTCGCGACAATGCGTTTATTATACACCACGACGCATACCTTAATCCGAAAAATTGTATACACGCAGATGGTAGCCGTGTGCGGCGTTTGGCTGTAAATTCGCTTTTGCTTGCCGATTTAAAGCAGCTTGACTGCGGTTCTGTTCTAGATAAAAAATTTCCGTCGCGGCTTCTTGTTCCTAAAACACCGTTAATTACGTTAGATGAATTTTTTTTACTCCTTAAAAATTTTGAGAAAGAATACACAGACGCACAAAAAATAAATATAACTATCGACGTTAAAGTAACACCAGAGTTTACTGCGACCGATGCGCATTTAGAAAAAATTGCACAAAGCATTGTCCAGAAAGTATCTACGGCACGAATGGAAAAACGTGTACTTGTACAATCTTTTGAACTACGGTTGTTGCCTTTTGTTAAAAAAGTAAATCCGACTATTTTAACTGTTGCGCTTTTCAATAGTTTTTCTAAACTTCCTAAACGCTTACGCTCAGAAGAAAAAATTATAGAAAAAGCAAAAGAATACCAAGCCGACATTGTCGCGCCCTTTTTTAAAAATGTTACGCCACTTTTTGTACAAAAAGCGCATCTAAAAGATATGCCGCTTTATACATGGACGGTGAACGGTGTAGATGAAATGTCGCGACTTTTAGGTATGGGGGTCGATGGTATAATTACAGATTATCCAGACAGGTTGAATCGGGTGCACGAGAGCCTGTACGCCGACATACGCAAAACACCTATCGTGTCGCCATAGCTGAACTCGGCACCGAAACGTCCGGCGTTGCGGGTGTCTGCAAAGAGGGCGGTGGTGTGTAGAGATAGGATAGTCTGCCTCTGGAGCGGGTGCCAAAAAACAGGTGGTTTGGCTCGACAGAATAGGTCACACTATCGTTACTATTTTCTATTTGACACACACTTTTCTTTTAATACTTGCACAGTATGCTAGCGCGTTATGTTTTCTTTTTGTGCCTATTTTTATCCGTGCTTCTTACCGCGTGCGGAAAAGCGCAAACGACAACAGTGCGTGGTTTAGCGCAGGAGATTGCCGCTGGAAAAAATCGCCTTTCCCAAAAGACTGTCGCAATCCTATTGCCCGAGACGCGCGGCCTTTCAAATGAAGCCGACGCGCTCGAACTTACAGAAAAACTTACGCATGAAATTGTAAACTCCACCGATTTGCGCGTCGTTGAACGCTCACGCCTCAACCAAGTTTTGAAAGAATCCGAGTTGGGGCAATCGGGAGTTATCGATGTACACACCGCTGCTAAAGTGGGTAAAATTTTAGGCGTCGACGCGGTCATCTTGTCGGTCGTCACAGGAAAAGCCGATAGTGACGAAGTCTACTTGCGACTCGTCGATTCTTCCACCGGTGAAATCCTCAAAACCGCACAAGGGATAATCCCGCGCGATGCTCCACGCTCCAACACAAACAAAAGCAGCAGAGAAGACTCTTCTCCTGTCGAAGTATTGCCTGGAGCAGGAGGAGGAAGCCGCGACATTGCTACGGGAGAAATTGAAGCGGTGGACGATGTGAAAGGGCGCCTCGTTGACCAAAGCTTTCGTGCAATGGGCGCTGGTGGTTACGCGCAACACATTGGCCGTATTGAAAATGTGGGGAAAGTTCCCATCTATTCGGTGAACGTTTCTCTCACCCATTTCGACAAACAGGGAGGAATCATCGGCACAACGTATTGTATGGCGCCCGACAGAGCAATCCAACCCAAAGAAAAACTACCATTTTCATGTGTGTTCAAACCACTGCCGAAGTATGCAAACCATAAAGCCATCTTGAATTTACAAGCTGGCCTCCATGCCAGGCGCTCGAATGCTTTACTCGGAACAAATTTGAAATTCAAAAAAGATACCAGCTCATTTATGGACGGCTATGTTTTTAGCGGCAAACTCACGAACCGAGACACAGTCACTATAAGCTTTCCCAAAGTGCTGGTGAGTTTTTTTGACGCGAAAAATAAATTCATCGGTAGTGCGTATGGATTTACTGTGCTCAAAAAATTAAAACCACGCGCAAGCTCAACATTCCAAATTAATGTTTATGCATATTCGTTGCACGGCAAACCCACACGTTACGAAGCCTTTTATAGCGCACTACGCACAAACTAAAATTTTTCAAGCGCTTCTTTATTCTCGCGCACTTTTTTCATCCCACGCCGCTCCAAAACCGAACCTTTAATCTCTGAGCGTGTGAGGGTATCCTCACCAGAAGCCACAAGGGGAATGGCAGGGTGTGTTTCGTTGAATTTTTCGTCGCTATACGATTTTTCATTTTTATTGTAAGGGCACACCTGTTGGCAAATATCGCAGCCGAAAATCCAACGGTGCTTTTTTGTGCCTTCGGGATACACTGCCGCTTCTTTCGTTTCGATGCTCTGGTACGAAATACATTTTTGGGTGTCCATAAGTCCGTCGCCCGAGAGCGCACTGGTGGGGCATGCGTCGATACAGAGCGTGCAGTCCTTACAGAAGGTGTGGAAATCGTTTGCCAAAAATGAATTGAGATCGCGACGGGGTAAATCCGGCTGAAGCTTCTCGTCAATGAAAAGCGAAGCGATTAAAAAATAACTCCCCGATAAAGGGTCGATGAGAAGACTGTTCAGCCCGATAAACCCCATACCTGCACGCCGCGCCCAGTACTTCTCTAAGACCGGTGCAGAATCGGTGACCGCACGCCCCTGCCAGTTGAATTTTTCAAGGAGCGCATTTAATTTCTCTTTCAAAAGATAATGGTAATCTTTCTGCCACGCGTAGCGGGCAATTTTGTACGGCGCGGCGCGTAGCTGCGCCTCCACGCTGCGAAAACGGTATGGGTATAAAAAAATCAGAAGGGTCTTTGCGTTGGGATAAATTGCAGTTAAAGTAAAACGCTCGGGCCGCTCTAAATATTTTAAGTCGGCGTGCCCGCAGCGCGTTAAGTATTCTTCGTAAAAAACGCGAAACTCGTCCTCGACTTGGGTTATCGGCAGTGCGGCAACGCGTGAAAAACCTAACGCCGTTGCGGCTTCTTGAAGAAGCGTTAAAGTCAACCTACGCGGGACGCCACAAAAGAATTAAACACACCGCAGGCACAAGGCCCTGGATGAGCGCACCCCGTAGCATTTTTACGCCGCCCGAAAAAAACAACACCACCGCCGCGCCCACCATCGACGCGAGTGACACGGTCAAAATTCCCACCGCCGCTGGGATAGAGCCGGTGTGCCACAAGAGAATCCCCGCAACGGTCGAAAGCGCTAAAAACAAATTGTAAAAACCTTGGTTGAGCGCGAGAAGTTTTGTCGTGTGCGCGTCGGCTTCGGTTTGACCGAAAATTTTACGCACCACGGGCTTTGTCCACAATACGCTTTCAAAAAGAAAAAACACAAGGTGCAAAAAAGCAGCGATGCTGGCGAGTATGCTGATGGTAACCATAAACAAGCTTTGGCGGTGGGATTTATCCCGTCAAGGAATAGTAAAAGAGATTGTTAAAAATTCGTATAAATTTTTTCTATAGGAAAGTTTTTTGTAATAAGAATTTCTTTGCATGTTTTTGTCATCGAGCCTGAACCTATAAGGAGTATGCTTTCAAAATTTTTTACATCCAACGTTTGGAGTACGTCTTGGATGTGTAAATTTTTTGGGTCTTGAGAGTATGCGCGTAGCTGGTTTATACCAAAATTTGCAGATAAACAATCAAGCGAAGGTTCGCTATCTTTACTTGGGCTTCCGTAAAGGAGTGTATCTTTTTTTAAGAGGTTATGGATTTTACGTTCGACCATTGCCCCGCGCAAAGCGGTTATTCCTGTACCATGCGTAATAAAGAGCATCGGAGTATTATTATCAAACACGCATGTAAACCCCGCACCCTGTGGTTTAGAGAGGGTAGGGGTTGTACTGTGCGTGTAGTCACCGCGAAAAAGAAAATACAAGTGTGGTTCACTTTCGTGCGAGGCATACGCCAGTGTTTTTTTGTCGTTTTCACTTAACGCCAAATAAGTGTACTGCCCAGGTTTATAGCGGTACTCTTTGGGCTTTGAAAGTATAAGGTGAGTAAATCCTGCAGGATCTTGCTTTTTACTCTCGACTTTAATTTTTGTCATGTTAGGTGGATGCGCTTTTTGTAAACCTTTTCTAAAAACTGTGTTTCGTGCCCGCGTACGTATTGTGTGAATTCAAAAAAAACTTCTTTCGAGATAGGTTTAGTGGCGTAATAGCCTTCCTCAAAAATTTTAAAAAGCGAAGTAAATCCGACTGTACGCGCCGCAATAGAAACAGGGCGCATAATAACCCCTGCAAGTGGGTGTTTGGATAGCTCGAAGAAAGACTCCAGGTTATGGACAACAAGGCGCAACTGTTCCACCCTGTCGGCCATAAGATTGCATTCGCGGTAAAGCTGTGGTAACTTTTTTAAATCGATGTGTTGCTTATCTGGCGTACCCACTAAATGCTTGGGGTGTACCCGAAGGTAATTTGCGAGTTCCGTGTCGAGTTTATCGGTAAGTTCGTTAAGGAGCAATAGGTTTTCAATACGTGCACGGCTCTTTTCGGTAAGCATTGCCCTAAACCTATTGTAGGTTTTTTCTGCTAACGCATCCCGCTCCACTTTTCCATCGAGGGTATAGATTTTTTCAAAAAAATAATCTGCAAGTGGGCGCGTGTGTGGCTGTTCAAAATAATCTTTATACGTTTCGCGCGACCTATAGACATACGTATTAACTACTAATTGCCTATATGGATCGACAAGTACACGCTTATGGTCTTTTTTGAGGAGGCCCACAGTTATTTAGAGTCAAAACTGCTTTGCCGCAGTACGGGACAATTCAAAAGTGACAATGTAAGTGGATTAATTTCTGTGAGAAAGTTTTTCTTCCTTATATATGTTTTTCTTCAGATTGCCATCAGCCAATACCTATTTGCCGCACCTGAACAAATACGAAGCACTTTGGTGTATATAAAAGGAGAAGCATACCTTTCAATTGCAAACCTCAAACGCACTCACCCCCAATTGACCCTCCACATAAGCCGAAAGGAAAACCAAGGAGAAATTCGGTTCGCAAAACGGGTTATCCTTTTTGAAATTGGTAAGTCGGAGTACCAATCGCAAGCGGAAATCCACGAATTGGATAATATTGGTGTTATCTACAACAAAGGATTTTTCTTTTCGCAGGAATTTGTAGAAGAAATCCTTACGGAATTAAGCCTTCCTGTTTCGTATAGATTTACGAAACAATACCTTTTTATTCAAGTTAACGAAGAAAGGATTTCAGCGGAAAAACTCGATTTTATTTATATCGATGCGGGGCATGGCGGAAAAGATTCAGGGGCGTTGGGTTATTTTGATATAGCAGAGAAGGATATTACCCTGCGTTTAGCTAAACGCCTTTATAAGAGACTCAAAAAAGATTTTCCCAATACACAAATTTATATGACGCGCAGCTCGGACAAATTTATTAGCTTGGAAAGGCGTAGTGTTCTTGCAAACCGCCGCATCCAAAAAAAGAAAGAGTTTCCTCCGTTTGGTATTTTTGTGAGTATCCATTGCAATTCGCATATTTCCCCGCGTGTTAAAGGGTTTGAAATTTACTACCTTGCACAAAATGCCCGCAGCAAAAGTTTACGCGAACTCTACTTACGCGAAAACAACCGCTATGAAAAAAGTTCGTACATCCGCCGCCTTACAAGCCGCTTAATGAATGCGCAAATACAGCGTGAAAGTAAAAACTTGGCACGGATGGTCTTTTCAGGGATTACCAATCACCTTGACGGCATGATTAAACCTCGCAAAGTGAAAAAAGCAGACTTCGCCGTGCTTCGGGGTTCACTCATGCCGGCAATTTTAATAGAAACGGGGTATTTGACTAACAAAGACGATCTCAAAAAACTACAGAGCACCCAATACGCCGACGCGTTCGCTGTTGGGGTTAGCCGTGGTATCGGAGCATTCTTACGTGAACTGGCAAAGTCTGAAAAATAAATTCTCCAAGAAAGATAGTGGAAAACCCTCGCTACTTAACCGTTTTATAGCTTGGTTTTTAGTTCCCCGTAACCGTTTTCGGTTTTTGGTGCTCCTTTTGGCTCTTGATTTTGTCGCATTTATGTCTCTTACAAAAAGCAGCTATTTACAACTTGTAAATCCTTTGGCTTTTCTTTTTGTTTCAAAAACCGAAGGGCTCGAAACAATGGAGCTTTATTTCCCTCGCTCGCTTTCACTAACGGGTATAGAAAAAATGTATAGCGTAGATGAAAAAGACGAGGGTAAAAAAGACGGAACTTTCCAGGAAGCCAACAAAATGGCCACAGAAACGGAAATTGATACCCGCAAGCTTCTTGACGATGAACAGGTTAAAGCGGAAGTTATTGCCGTCCAAAAAATGGTTGCACACCCTATACACAAAATTGGCAACGTAGAGCTTTCGGACAGAGAAGCGGTAGCGCGGCGCGTACTTTACGAGCTTATCGCCGGCCCATCGGGCGAGGTAGCGACTCTTAAAGCACGTAATTTGCTAAAAGAAAAAATGTTTCTACGCTCGCTGTGGACTTATAACGATAAACTTTATATTACTACAGAAAAAAAAGTTTGGGATAAAATGCGACCCAATGAACAGAAAATAACAGAGTATTGTATCCGTGAGTCACTTAAAAAAAATCTACCTTCTACAAAATTTGAAATTTTAAAGCAGTAAAAAATGGTCTCTATAAACCCAAATGAAATTGAAGGCGCAGCCAATTATCTACGCACCAAAATTAATTTTCCGCTTCAAGCTGGCGTTGTCTTAGGTTCTGGTCTTTCGCAGTTTGCTTCACAAGCGCAAAATGGTGTAGCCATCCCTTACGAAAAAGTTCCACACTTTCCTAAATCGACAGTCGAAGGCCACAGCGGCAGCTTTGTCGCCGGTTTCATTGAAGATACGTCCGTAATGCTAATGCAGGGGCGTGTGCACTTTTACGAAGGTTATTCGATGCAGCAGGTTGCGATGGGGATTCGCCTTATGGCGTCTTTGGGGGTTCGCACCCTCATCGTGACTAACGCAGCGGGCGCGGTAAACGACTCCTTTACTCCTGGTGATTTTATGCTTATTAAAGACCATCTCAATTTAATGGGGCAAAATCCTCTCATCGGTAAGCATTATCCAGAGTGGGGGGAGCGTTTTGTCGACCAAACCGATTCTTACACTCCACATCTTGCCAAAGAAGCACACCGTGTTGCGCGTGAATACAATATTGAACTTCGCGAAGGTGTATACGCAGCGCTTTCGGGACCTACTTACGAAACTCCAGCAGAGATACGCATGCTTCGGATTTTAGGGGCAGATGCATGTGGAATGAGTACTGTACCTGAAGTTATTGTCGCTCGGCAGTGTGGAATGAGGGTTTTGGGATTAAGCCTAATAACCAACATGGGTGCAGGGATTGCGTCAACGCTTAGCCACGCAGAAGTTGTTGAAATTGCGCATGCGCGGAAGGGCGACTTCCAAAACCTTATTTCAGGGATTATCCGCTCGATAAACCGAGAGTAGCGTAATTCCTAATTTTGCATTTTTATTTACACCGCTTAAGCGTTCTAAAGATGCTTCTATATGCATCCAGCGAAGGCGCGTCCTGCGCATCCCAAAGAGCACCGGGTTGTGCTCAGTTACTTCCATAAAGAAAATTCGTACACGTTAGAAGGTTACGAAGCAGAAGGCGGCTACGCTACGCTTAAGCGGTTAATCCGCGATGAAAAAGAAAAATGGACTCCCGATGCAATTATAGACGAAGTTAAACGTTCAAATTTGCGCGGGCGTGGGGGGGCTGGATTTCCCACAGGGATGAAATGGTCTTTCGTTCCAAAAGATAGCCCCGAACCCAAATACGTTGTTTGTAACGCCGACGAATCCGAGCCTGGAACCTTCAAAGACCGCTTCATGGTAGAAGAAATTCCGCACTCGATCATCGAAGGCATGGTTATCGCCGCGCTTGCCCTCAACAGCGAGCAAGGGTACATCTACCTTAGGGGAGAATTTTACAAAGGCTGGGAAAGGATCGAAGCTGCGCTCAAAGAAGCGTACGCGAAAGGGTATTTAGGAGATAATATTTTAGGTACTGGCCGTAAGTTTCACTTGGCAACGTACCGCGGCGCAGGTGCATACATTTGTGGCGAAGAGACTGCGCTTTTAGAAAGTTTGGAAGGTAAGCGTGGGCATCCACGGCTTAAACCTCCTTTTCCTGCCTTCAAGGGACTTTATGCCTCGCCAACTGTTGTCAACAACGTAGAGACGTTTGCTACCGTGCCTGCAGTTTTTCGTATGGGCGCAGAAGCGTACGCGAAACTTTGCAAGGGAAACGAAAAATCGGGTGGAACAAAAGTTTTTTCAATTTCTGGGCATGTGCAAAACCCGGGGGTCTACGAATTCCCGCTTGGACTACCACTTTCCGAAGTGATTGAAATCGCGGGAGGTTTGCGTCCCGGAAGAACCTTAAAAGCAGTTATTCCGGGGGGAAGCTCTACACCCATCCTTACTCCCGAAGAAGTTGAAAAAGCGGTTTTAGATTACGAAGGGATTAGCGCGGTGGGTTCGATGTTGGGTTCAGGTGGGCTTATGGTATTGGACGACACAACCGATTTAGTCGAACTTACGTACCGCGTTGCGCACTTTTACGGGCATGAAAGTTGCGGGCAGTGTACCCCGTGCCGCGAAGGTTCCCGTTGGATGTCTGACATCATGCACCGTGTGCGCGACAACAAGGCAATCGAAGAAGACATTTTAACAATGTTAAGTTTCACGACAAATATGGTTGGTGGTACAACAATTTGTCCTTTTTCCGATGCGGCAGTTATGGCGGTTACGCCGATTATCAAAAAATTCCGTCCGGAGTTTGATGCACGGCTTAATGCAGCAGGTATAAATGCGCGATAAGTTACGGCAAATCTATGCACGAAATTTTACCACAATCCGTGCAAAGCTTATAGCCTTTGTTTCTTTAATCATTATTATTAGCGTACTCCTTTTTACAGGAATTTCTCTCGATATGTTCCAAACGAACATGACAGAAATGGTTAAACTCAATAACGGAAATAACGCAAAAATGCTCTCTGACAAAATTGAAGGAGAACTGCGTAATACGGCCGAACAACTGCGTTTATTAAGTTCTCTTTCGCATAAAGGAGCCGCTGTCGAAAAAGCATACTTTTTACCAGAGAAGGATTTCTTTTTAATTGCAAATTATGTATCGTTGGATGAAGAACCTACAGCAGTGTATGCACTAGAGAAAAAATTGGAACGTTTTGGCCTTCAACGTACAACTCTTTTGTCGTATTTAAAATTTAGCGCAGACGACGCAAAAGAAATCCGTACGGGAAAGTTTATTATCCGTGCCCTTAGTTCTCCAAGGCAACGTATATGGCTTTTGGTCGTGCCTGTAAAAAAGCAAGGAACGCAGGCTGTTGCAGCTATCATGAACGGTAATTCTTTGGCGGCTCTCTTGGCAGCAGTAAGAACGAAAGGTGTTACAACGTCACTTTACGATGCAATGCTTGTCGATGCAGATAAAAAACTTGTCGCGCATTCGGATAGCCACCATTTCCAATTTGGGCAAGATGTTTCTAAATACCCCATCGTCGAAATCGCGTTTAAAAATTTTACAAAGCAGGTTTTAACAGGAGTCCAGCGGTATACTTATAACGGAGTGTCCGAATACGGTAGCTACCGAAAGTTAGGGCTTGGCAGCGCAGGAATTATTACGACTGTTAATGAGGATGTCGCATTAGCCGGCGTGCGTTGGGCGCGGCTTTTAACGATTATTATTGCACTCCTTACTATTGCGGTGGCGTTTCTTTTTATTTACTTTTTCTCACGTACAATTTCAGATCCTTTAAAAAAGCTTGTCCGTGCAACACAGACCATACGCAGCGGGGATTACGACGTCCATTTGGAAAAGGCATCCGACGACGAAACAGGAGAGTTGACGCAAGCTTTTAATGAAATGGCTGTTGGCTTAAAAGAGCGGGAAAAACTTAAAGGCGCTTTTGGAAAATTCGTCAACAAAGAAGTGGCGAACATGGTGATGAAGGGTGACTTGGCGTTGGGCGGCGAAACAAAAACGGTAACGGTATTTTTTTCTGATATACGCTCTTTTACTTCAATTTCGGAAAAGCTTTCTCCAGAAGAAGTGGTTGGTTTTTTAAACGAATATATGACCTTGATGGTCGATATCGTCTACAAGTATAACGGGGTTGTCGATAAATTTATTGGCGATGCAATTATGGCCTTATGGGGAGCGCCCGTTGCAAAAGACAACGATGTTGAAAACGCTATTTTAGCTGCTCTCGAGATGCGGCAGGCATTGCACAAATTTAACGAAAAACGCGGTAGCAAAAATAAGCCGATTATCCGTATTGGTATGGGAATCAATACAGGCGAAGTTTTGGCGGGGCAAATTGGTTCTAACGACCGTTTGGAGTATACCGTTATTGGCGATGCGGTGAACCTTGCCTCGCGTATGGAGGGGCTAAACAAAGTTTTTGGAACAGATATCCTTATTAGCGAAAACACCTACAAGCTTGTCCGTGAAAAATTTTCCTGTGTACAAATGCAGAAAGTTAAAGTAAAGGGAAAAACGGACGCGCAAAGGGTATACGCTGTGTTAGGAAAAACTAAAGATTCGACCGCGCCAAAAAGTCTTGCCGAGCTACATAAGCGTATCGATTTCTACCCACAAAAAGGAAAACGGAAGTAATAGCAAATGAAACTGAGCCGCCGCGATAAAGTTGTTACCACTGTCGTTGTGGCTATTATTTTGTTGTTACTCTATTTTTTACAGTGCCATTTTCGAAATAAAAGCGGCGGGCAGAGTAGCGCGAAACCCGTAGGGACAGTCGAGTATAAATACCACGAAGTGCAGCGCAAATTTGCCGATAGCCTCCAGTGGCAAGATGTCGATGTAAAATCTCCAGTGTACGCGTACGATTGGGTGATGACAAAACAAAAATCGGATGCACGTATTACTCTTAAAAATGGGCTCAAAGTAGACATGGATCCAGAGTCGATGATTGAAATCGACGAAAACCAAGCAGGGGTAGGGCTTACTCTGCACAGCGGCTCTGTACAAGCAGATGCAAAAGACGCTAAAGACGCAAAAATTAAAACAGCAGATGGAACAGAAATTGAACTCTCGAATGCAAAAACACAAATTGCGACCGACGGTAGCTCTATCGGTATTGACGTTAAAGAAGGAAATGTTTCTGTAAAAAAAGATGGTAAAGCAGAGCATCTCGAAGCGGGCGAAGTAGGAACTTTAACCAAAGGAACTCTTAAAAAAGAAAAAACACAAATCCAGTTGCTTACGCCGGTAGATGGTGTAGTTATCGACGACACTTCTAAAGAGGTTGAATTCTCCTTTAAAAAACCGGCTGGCGCAAAAGATTGTAAAATTTTTCTGGAGAGCGAAAGAAAAACTCGTACAATTGCAGCCAAAACTTCTCCCACACGCACTAAGGTGGATGCAGGAAGCTACAAATGGCGTACCCAATGCACAAAAGATGCAGCTAAAATATCTTCAGGGACAGGAATTTTTCGTGCCCGTGCGGATAATACATTTGAGCTTACTTACCCAAGCGCAGGACAAACGGTTTATGCGAACGAGGCGAACAACCTTTCGTTGCGGTGGAAATCCGACACGCCTGTAAAAGTAGAACTTTCTGAAGATGCTGCTTTCAAAAAAATTATCCGTAAGGAAACGACAGCAGACCAAAGCTTGGCTGTTGGTAGTCTAAAGCAGGGAAAATACTACTGGCGTCTTTCGCCCACGAGTGCAAAGCGTGCGCCCAAAACAGCGACTTTTACCGTATCGGATAAAGGTGAGCTTTTAGCCGAGGTAGATTCACGCGAACAAAAAGGTATAAACACTACAAAAAGTAAAACTGGAAAAAAATTACCAGCAGAAGGCAAAAGCATAGAACCAAAAGGTGAAGAAACACATTTAACAGGTAAAAAACATAGGCTGACGGCGAGTGCAAAAGAGAGTTTTACCCTCGATCCAGATCAAGCGGTTGCATTGGCGCTTATTTCGTGGAAACCAGTGGATAAAAATAACTACTATCGGGTTAGGGTTTCGCCCACAAAGAGCTTTTCAAAGGTAGTCAAAAGTACGAATGTAAAAGGAAAGGGAAGTGCCGTGCTTTCTCTTAAGCCGGGAACGTACTATTACCGTGTCGATGTGCGTTCAAAATCTAAAGGAGCGCCTTTGGCGTCGACTTTACCACAAAAAATTGTAGTGGTGCAAAAGAAGCTACCCTTGCCGCCAGAGGTAAAATCAGTAGAAGCAGATTAAAAGCAGGGCACGGGTACCCATTAAGATCTTAAAAAAATTCTTTCTTGTTGACTGCGTTATAAGCGATGCCATCTTTGCACATGAGAAAAACTTTTTTATTTGTTTTAGTCGCTCTATTGTCAACCTACTGCGGAAAAGGATACGAGGCTTTACTCCAAGAAGGGGTTGAATTAAGGAAAAACCAAAAATGGAAAGAGGCAAAAAGTAAAATTTTTGCGGCAGTTGAAAAAAATCCAACAGCAGAAGCCTATAAAGAACTGGGCAATATTTTTCTTTTAGGAGAACAAAATGTTGTCGAAGCAGAAAACTATTATAAAAAATCTCTCGAGGTTGATCCCAATTATATCAACGCACAGTTTAATATGGCGGTAGTTAGCTTAAAAAAGTACGAACTCACTTTGGACGATAAAGGGAAAGGGAGCGAAGATTTACTTAAAGAGGCTAAAGATTGGTTCGATAAGGTCTATGCACAAAACCCTAATTTTGCGGTTGGAATCGAAGAGATGGCGAAATACTATTACTACAAACATGACTATAAAAAGGCGCTTGATACCGCACAAAAGGCTATAGCTTTAGATAACCGTAACGCAAACGCGTATTCGGCTTTGGGGCAAATCTATTTTAGTGGCCTAAAAGACTATAAACTCGCATTCGATAACTTTGAACAGGCGCGTTCGCTCAACAATAACGATGTGGATGTCATCTATTTCCTTTGGGCTACCAGCGTTAAGCTAAAGAAAACGCAGGATGCACAACAGTTTAAAGAACAGTACGAGCAAAGGCTTAAACAAGAGGGCTTAACCACCGAACAGGCAAAAGATCGTGTTAAACGGTTAGAAAATCAACTTAGAGGCGGCTAAAGACAAGTTTGCTTGGGCGAAAGTCGATAATTATTTGTGGGCTTGCTTGCCAAATCTATCAAGAAAGCGAGAACATCCGGCATAAAATCGACAGGTGTATCCCGTAACGCCAGCGAGAAAAAAGGCGTTGATTGGGTTCGTTCTTCATTTTATGAGCGTTCGCAAGCTTTAACCGATAAAATTGATTTAGAAGCACAATACGAACATTTAGGTGCTTTAACGCAAACAACCCCAAGGCCCACAAAGCTTTCTTTACGCGAAAGAGCACGAAAACTTCTTTCTCGCGCTTCAGGAAGCGGTATTTCTACAACCCCACCTTTAGAGCATGGGGTAGGTAGTGTATCCAAAAAATCAAGCTTAAGGGAAAAAGCTGCGAAGTTACTCAAGCGAATACGCGGCACAGATGGCGGCGGCGTGTCTGGAGTAAGCGGAAGCGGTTCCGGTACTGTAGATGGCGGAGTGCCAAGTTCTACTACCTCTCACCAGGCGACGGATATTCAGAGCGATTCTGGAGTACTTGAATCTCAAGAAGACGAGTTAATCCAACCTTGGGCAATTTTTCCTTGGAATCGCCTTAATGCAAAAGGAGAGTTGGAAAATCCCATTTCTTTTGGTGAAAATTTTGGGTATGAAGAAACAGAGCAAGGCGTAACCGCCGCCGATAAAGCGGTAGAGCCTCTTGTGGCGTTCACGGATACAATGGAACGCATCTCTGAAAATTTGAAAAATTTACATTCACAACTCGACAAAGGCAGTTTTATCCGTGACGTATACCTTCCTTCCGATAAAATAAAACAGTCCACCCCGCCACCTCTTACAAGCCACCACGTTTCTACAGAATTATTAAATGAAGGGGGCGAGAGTAAAAAAGTAGATGAAAATGTTCCAACCGCTTCTGCAAAAGATATTTTTTGGCCTAAAACGCTACCGATTGATTTACCCACCCGTAGTATAAAAATTGCAGCGGATGGTTCGCTTTCGGTTGTGCCAGGCCCTTTCCAATTGCCATACCTTGCAGAGGATATTGTAGGAGAGGAAAGCGAGTATTCCCACTTTTTTCGCAGTCTTAAAAATGCAGAACTTTTTATTAGAGAAGGCGAACTACAGCTTACAAAAGTTATCTATGAAAAGCTTCTCGTAAAAATTCAAGACAAAACTATAAAAGAAAAAATTGAGAAGAACCTCGACGCTTTAGAAAAATACCGTAGAAGCCACGATTGGGGTAGTTTTATGCCGCTTTCCCCGTGGAACCAAAATAGTTGGCAAAGAAATCCATGGCAAGAGATGCCAGAAACAAGAGTAAATGTTTCTGAGATGCCCGTTGAAGCAAAAAATATTACCATCAATTTAGATAAAGGTTTTTTTGAAATTGCTCGCGCTCTTTTTGAACTAAAAGATTCAATTATAGAAAAAAAATCTTCAGGGGGTACAGAAAAATCAGAAGCAGAATCAGAAGATACTCCACCCGCTGAGGGAACAATTGATGAAACCGAAGATAAAGAAGAGGAACAACAAAATTTAAGGCAGGGTAAAGATAGGCGTAAGGGCGCTCCAGATACCCGCGGTGGAAGCGCTCCTGAACGCCGTTCGGGACGCGACAGGCGTAAAGAAGAAATGCCCGCAGAGGAACCTCCAGAAGAAGCGCCTTCCGCGCAAGATGGAGAAAGTGAAAAGGCGGCTTTACCCCAAGCAGACGAAGAAGCTTCAGTTCCAGATACTTCAGGTTCTGGAAATAAGCCAAGTGCTCCTCTTAATCCCCCACCTTCGGAAGGGGTTATGGAGCCGCCGGAAATTCCCAATATGGCACCTGATGGAAATGCCATGCCCAACGCCCCCGCAGATACAGAAGGCGGCGCAAATGATTCTGGTTCGGACGAAGATAAACCCGAAGAGAACAAGGTACAGGAAATTCGAGGAGTTCTTGAGTTAAAAACTCCCGACCAAGAAGACACTCCTTTCCTTACCCTCACTTACGATTTTACAAAAATTCCACACTCGTACCATTTAGCAAAGGACAATGGTATTTTTGAATATGCATACTATAAGTACAAACCGATGCTTGTTAAAGCCCACCAATTTATTAAACGTAAGCAAATCACGCGTGCGCTTAATTACTACCGCGTTATCCGCGAACAACAAATACCAACTGAGTTTCGGCACATGGTTGACCGCAATATAAAAGACATTACCGAGTATTTGCAAAAGTATCTTGTGACTCGCGCAAATTGAGCGATGGAAGTAGTTCTCACCATTGGCGCTGGAGTTCTTTTTGCAGTTTGGCATTCTTTTTGCGACCAACTGGCATGGCGTATCTACACAGCATACTACTCGACTGAGCGCAAACGTATAGAAAATAAACTTGCATTTGTTTTTTATTCTTCGTCGCGTTGTGAAATGTGTATGACCCATGTACCGTGGTATGGGCTAATTCCGATTGTAGGATATTTTTTAGTAAATAAAAAATGTACTTCGTGTTCTCGCCCGCTTTCGTACCGCTTTCCTTTTTTTGAAGCACTGGCTTTTCTCTACGGGGTCTTACTGGGATTTGCTTCGGTGCATCCCGTAGAGTTTACATTGCTTCTTGTTGCATACGCTTCGCTTTGGGTTATTATGGCAATCGACTACCGCGTTCTTTTAATTCCCCTCGAGGCAATTTTTGTTTTACTTCTTCTTGCGCTGATTTACTTGTTCGCTATCCGCTACCCCGTATGGGGTTGGATTTCCCGTGGCTTTGTTCCCAATATAGATTTAATGCTCGATTTATCGGTGGCGTTTGTTTGGTATTTTTTATTCCACCTTTTACGTATTTTATCGGGGTATAAAATGGGAGCGGCGGATGTTCCTCTGGTGCTCGCCCTTGGGTTACTTTTAGGGCATCCCCTTGCGTTATTTCTTCCAGGGCTTGCGGCAATGCTTGCAATTGTATTTTATATACTACGGCGCCGTTCGATTCTTCTCTATGCACCTTCGGAGAAACAAATTCCGTTTGGAGTTTTTTTAGGTATGGGCTACCTTATCCTCGCTCTTGTACGCGTTTATAAATTTATTTAACTACTATTTTTTAAACGGCGTTGTAACGATTGCAGCCGCCGTTGCAGTTCTTAACGAGAACTCACGTTTTGCCCGCATTTCTTTGAAGTTTTCGTAAAAAGATGCAAGGCTAATGTAGAGAAATCCCGATGCGTACATCGCCATAAAAGGAACAAACATTGTACGGTTAAAAGCAAATGCGGTGTAGATAATTACAAGGCAATAGAGTCCCATAAGAAATTCTAAAAAAGGAGTTTTATCTAATTTTACGTGGCCGGCGTATTTCATCCGCTCAGCAACTTTATCTGTTTGGCCTTCGATGCGTAATTTTGGCGTACGGATGAATGTCGATTTTTTTCCGGTAAATGCCTGCCAAACGGCTCGTGTGTTTGAAACCGCAATTCCTGTGCCAATCATCGTAAGGATGGGCATCCAAGCAACGCGGTTTGCCCAGCGGTTGTAGAGGACTTTTTGCGAGACAAGGTACATTGCAATGGGGCCAAAAGTTCCCAAAGAAAAAAAGACAGCGGCAATACCAATTATTGCATCGGGTATATTTCCCAAGCGTTCGCTAAAATAGAGTACAGGCAACGTTGCAAGGATATTGATAACCATAAGTGGATGCACAAGGTAATTGGTAAGGTGCGTAAGTGCTTCGAGTTTAACCTTCCACGGTAAATTGGTGCGAAAAATCGTCGGCGCTAATTTCACTGTCGTTTGTATTGAACCTTTACACCAGCGGAACTGCTGTGATTTATACGCAGAAACTGTTGCAGGCAATTCTGCTGGATTAACGACGTCGACGACATACTTAAAGCGCCAGCCTTTGAGCTCTGCACGGTACGAAAGATCAAAATCTTCGGTGAGTGTATCAGAAGACCAGTTGCCTGCGTCGTAGATACATTTTTTCCGCCAAATGCCTGCAGTGCCGTTGAAGTTCATCCACAATCCAGAACCTCCACGCGCAATTTGTTCAATTGTAAAATGGCCGTCGATACCTAAGCTTTGGCCTTTAGTTAAAATACTGTAGTCGGCGTTGATGTGTCCCCAACGTGTTTGAACCATACCGATATCTTCTGCCTCATAAAAATACGGAACAGTTTTTATAAGAAAGTCTTCTGCAGGCATAAAATCAGCGTCAAAAATCGCAATAAACTCGCCTCTTGCTTTTTCCTGTGCCTCGCGTAGCGCACCCGCTTTGTGCCCTTGCCGATTTACACGGTGGATGAGTTTAATATCAAAACCTTTCTTCTTGTAGTACGCAACTTTTTTTCGGACTAAATCGGTTGTTTCATCGGTAGAGTCGTCAAGGACTTGTACTTCGAGCCGGTCTTTAGGATACTTGACTTTCATTGTCGTATCAATGAGCCTTTCTGCAACGTAGTATTCGTTGAACATGGGAAGCTGTACCGTGACGCGTGGCCAAGACTTCATTTTTTTTGTCAGTTCTTCAAGGCGATTTTCGTCTGTTTCACAATTGCGGCGGTGTTTGAAAAAAAGACGCACCATGACAAAGCAGTGTACGCCGTAATAAAATAAAAAGAGGATATCAACGATATAGATTACAAGACTCAATATAAGAAGAGCGTCCATGGATGGTGCAATGTACAAAAATGAAACACACCGTCAATAAATCCAAACGAGGAGCCAAAAACAATGGGCGGTCAGGTTTCGATTTATTATAATGAAACATGCGGACAAAGTTAGCGGTCTTTTTTATCCTTCTTGCAGGGGCACTCGTTGTGCTTGCCGTTACATCGAGCACTTCCGCTGCACAGGTACACGTCCAATTGCACGATTTTCAGGCAGAGATCGCCAAAAATACCGATTCAAACCTTTTAAAACGGAATTTAACCCTTTACGGGAAGGTGAAAGAGGGGAGTATCGAACGCGAAGGCGTTAAAGCCCGCTTCCGACTTATCGACGGAAAAAACGAAATTGTTGTTGAGCATTCAGGAAAAACCCTTCTTCCCGATACATTCCAAGATGGCGCCGACGCAGGTGCCGAAGGTTACTACGATAAGGATAGAAACCTTTTCGTTTCGCACAAGGTAATGGCTAAATGTGCATCGCGTTACGACGCTGCAAGTGGCCAGCTTAAAACACAATAAAACTTCCTTTCACTCTCACGGGAAATGCCGATAATGGTATATGAGGGAAGTTCCGTATCTTTCAGCCAAAAGGGGCGCCGCGATTGTTTTAATCGCCACTTTTTTGGTGGGGAGCTATTTTGTTAGTAAAAAAAATAATGGATCGGCGGCTTATAACCCCCTACACATCCAGGACGAACGCGATGTTGAAATCCGCTCCCTACTTGAACTTCTAAAATTAGATAACCGAGACTATAAAACGCATGCCCAACTGGCAAAGCTTTATTATTCGCTTGCAGAAAACCAACCTTTAGAAAAAGCACGTCCCGATTTAAAAAATGCGGAAAAACATGCGTTAGAAGCTATTAGGCTTGGGATAGAACAAAACGCCACAAAAAATTTTTTAACAGAACAGTACCTTTTGCTTTCTAAAATTTACGAAGCATTGGGTGAAAGCGACAAAGCGCTTTTGTATGCAGAGAAAGCTACACAAAGCGAGCCAACCAAAACTGCGCCTTTAAAAAGGAAAGGTCGTGTTTTAGAAAAACTTAAAAAAGACGATGAAGCAAGGCTCCAGTATTTACGCGCATTAGATTTGGACGAAAACGATCCTGAAACGTACGCGCTTCTTGCAAATCAAGAATTTAAAAAGAAGAGACCTAAAGCTGCGATGGAGTGGCTCAAGATGGGAGTGCGAAAAAACCCCAAGAATGCGCTTGCTTTCCGCAACCTTGCACGTGGTTTTGTGCGCACCAAAAATAACGAAAAGGCAAAAGATGCGTATAAGAGGGCACTTACGCTTGATCCACAAAATGCAGATTTACACTTTGAGTACGCACGCTTTTTAAAAAGTTTAGGCGACGAAGAAGGGTATCTTGCTGCGCTTAAAAAGGCGTATGCGTTGGATAACAAAAACCCTAAAATTCTTGCAGCGATGGGCGATGCCGAACTTGCGCAGAATAACAAGAAAAAAGCGCTCGAACATTTTAGGGATGCGTTAAAACGCGATGGACGCAATACTGGACTGAGAGAAAAATATACGAAACTCTACAATGAACTTTTTCCGCCCAATGACTCCGTAGCGAAAGTAGATAAAGGCTCTACACAGGGGACAACGCCAGGTGGGGGATACGAAAACGCAACGGCAAAAACACCTCCCGAAGATGGTTTAAGTGTTCCTGAAAAGCAAACAGGAACAAGCACAAATACAACTTCTGCAACAAATACAGGAAGCACAAATAAAGGAGTGGAGAGCGCTCAACGCGATATCGATGCGGGTAAAAAAGCTTTTTCCGAAAAAGATTATATTGCAGCAGAAGCACATTTCAAAAAAGCCTTAGAAAAAGAACCACAGAACTTGGACGCACGTTATTTTTTGGGACGTACGCTCGAAGCGCAAGGAAAAAATAATCTCGCAGCAGATGAATATAAAAAAATTCTTGAAAAAGATCCAAACCATTCCAAAGCAAATTACTATTTGGGAAGGCAATTGTATCTTGCGCAAAAGTACGTAGACGCAGAAAGGCATTTTGCCAAGGCAGCAGCAGCAGATGAAAAATTTGCTCCGGCACAGTATTCGTTGGGGCTTTCTCGTGAGAAGCAAGGTAAAGTTGATTCTGCGCTTAGTGCGTACCGTAAAGCGAGCGAAGTTGATCCTGCACTTACGCAACCACATTTTAATAGTGCAATCCTCTTAAAAAAACAAGGAAAGTATAGCCAGGCTTTGCAAGAGCTCTCGAAAGCGGGTAACGGTATTGATGTACAGTACCAAAGGGGGGAAATTTATTTAAAGGAAAAGCGTTATAGCGATGCCAAAGAAGAGCTTTCGAAAGTTGTTTCGCAAAAGCCGCAACACTACGAGGCGACTTTTAATTTAGCGCTTGTGTACCATAAGCTCAAAGATCCCAAAGGCGCCGATCGCGTCCTCTCTAATATCATCAACGAAAATTCTCCAGCAGACTTACATTATACTTATGGTAAATTACTCGAAGACGCAGGAGAGTTTGATAATGCTGAAAAACAATACCAAATAAGTGTAAAGAAAAATCCGCAATACTTTAATGGCTGGATTAATTTAGGAAAAATTTACGCACGTACGCAAAAATTAGAACAAGCGGAGAATGCTTACCGCAAAGCACTAGACATAGAACCCAGTTCGTTTGATGCAAACCTAAACCTTGCGAACACGTTATACAGGCAAAAAAAGTTTCAAAGTGCGATTGAGTATTTTGAGGCTGCTCGTAAGAAAGAAAATTCGCGTGAAATTATTCTGCCGCTTGCATCAAGCTACGAACAAGGGGGACAAAATGAAAAGGCAGCAAAGGTGTATAACGACTTTTTGCTCGAGCATCCAAAAGACAGCGCTGTTCTTGAACATCTTGCGTACCTTTACTACCGTAAAGTTAAAGACTACGACAAAGCACTCGACGGGTTTAACAAACTACTTAAATACTATCCAAACTCAAAAAAGGCAAAAGAGTATAAAGGGATGGTTAAACTCATAGAAAAGCAAAAGGAGTAAAGGTGGCATCGGCAGGGGATCAGTTACGCCAAATTTTTCTTGCTCTTGAAAATGAAGACGATTTAAAAAATGAGGCCAAAAACAGGCCTCCGTCCGAAGTTATCGTCGTTGCTGATTCTGTAAAGCAGGCTTTAAAATTGGCGGCAATGGAAATGCAGTTGGACACCTTGCAGCTTGATTATAAAATTTTAAGCCGAGGTGGCTCTCAGCTTTTGGGCTTGCGAAAACTACCGTACCGTATACATGTTTTTAAAGCAAAAGAAGATAACCGCTTTAGCGATTTAGCAGACATGGACATTTCGCTTTCGGATGCCATGGCAGCGGCAGCTTTTTCAGAAGATGGGCCAATTGCAATTAATGCAGAAGGAAAAATACTCGTGCGTATTTATCGTACTGGAGTCTATGTTACCGTACGTCCCCCTGTTGGGGATGGGGCTCCTGTGTCGCTGCAACAAGCATTGGAAAAACTACGCCTTGCAGGAGTTACCGCGTTTGATAAGGGCCGCCTTGAAAGCGAGCTCAAAGCGAAAAGTGCAAAACCTCTTAAAATTGCGGAGTGGACTCCCCGGCCAGAAGCAGATTCGCATCTTTCGATCGAAATTTCTGCAGACCACATGCGTGCCATAATGACAATGACGCGCCCACGTCCAGGCGGACGCCATTTGCAGGTAGCGGATGTTATCCAGGCTATAAAAGCAAATGGTGTCCAGTTTGGGATTCGCGAAAATATTATTGAAAAAGCATTGGACGAAGAAGCGTACGCAACACCAGTTGTTGTAGCAGAGGGCACTGCCGCTAGAAATGGTAACGACGGTTATATTGACTACAAGGTACGTACCGAGAAAAAGATTGAATTTAAGGAAGATGAATCGGGGCGTGTAGACTTTTTAGAGCGTGACCTTGTAGAGAACGTTATACAAGGGCAAGTACTTGCTGTTTTAGTTCCTGCGCAGCGTGGGCAAGAGGGGAGAGATCTTTTTAATAAAATAACTCCGGCAAAAAATGGTAACCCTGTAACGATACGGCCTGGCCCAGGAACGATGCTTTCCGATGATGGAAAACGGCTTTTAGCAGAGAAAAACGGGCAAGTTATTTATCGTGGTGGTATTTTAAGCGTCCATGACATGTTCACTGTTTACGGTGACGTGGGCATTACGACAGGTAACATTACCTTCTTGGGTTCTATTGTTGTAACAGGAAATATCGACGATAACATGCACGTCAAGGCCGCTGGCGGAGTCGAGGTTGCGGGTACTATACAAAAAGCATTTGTCGAAGCAGAGGGCGACATTATTGTACGGCAAGGTATCATTGGTCGCGAGAACGCGCAAATCGAATCTACATCCGGCTCTATTTATGGAAAATTTTTGCAGAGTTCAACCTGTATGGCAGAACTTGATGTCGTGATGGCTGAAAATATTATGCATTCGCGTGTTTACGCAGGGCGTAACGTTATTTGCAATGGAAAAAGAGCGCAACTTGTTGGCGGCGAAATTATTTGCGGAGGCGTTGTTAGGGTTAAATCTTTAGGCGCAATGGCGGCGACGCCGACGAAAGTGATTGCCGGAGTTAATCCGCGTGCGATGCAGCAGATGAAGCAAATTGCCCAAATCGAAAAACAACTTAAAGAAAAGTTAGAACAAACAGAAGTCAATTTAAAGACATTGCAACAGCAAAAAGCCGCAGCGCCAGAAGCATTTGGGGATGCGAAAGAAGAGCAACTGGTAAAGACGCTTGCGTTTAAAGAAAAGTTGGAAGAACGTCTTCGTGAAGCATTTGCAGAAGCGGCTAATATTTCTGAGTTCATGAAAGATAATGAAGCTTTGGGCGCGGTACATGTCGAGAAAACTGTGTTCCCAGGCGTTACCATTGAAATCAATGGGGCTTCCTTCGCTGTTCAAGACGAATATAACAACGTCAGTTTTGTCGAAGAAAATGGACGCATTAATATTATAGCGTATGTTCCCCCCGAAGAAGACGACGTACACTTCCAAAAACATCGCCGTAAAGGGCGCTATAGCGACGTAAAAAAATAAGTAGAGAAAATGAAACCGCTTGATTTACAAATTGGAATCCAAAATTCGTACGAAGCGGCAAGGGTAGAGGCGGTTCGTCTCGATAAGCCACATATTGTCGGGCAATTGGCTAACGAAGATGCTAAACGCGAACAAGTTGTACGAGACGAAAGTGTTGTAGCGCCACAGGCGCAACTGCTTGAGGAAGATCTTTTTTTGGAACGCGACTACGAACCTCCAGAGTATTCACAAACCGAAGGGCAGGGGAAAAAAAAGAAGAACGAGGGTAAAGGCAACAAACCTAAAGAAAGTTTTTTTGAAGATAAACCGACCAAAGAAGAAAATAATCCTAAACCGGAACAGGGGCGATTTACGACTTACGCATAACGCGATTTCGCGCTTCATTTGCTTTTTCAAAAAATTGCACAATATCGAGCGCTTCGTTTTCTAAATCCGTAGCGATAGTTTCTGTCTCGTGCGCAAGTTGTTTTAGCCACGAAACAATATTCTCTTTGTTGCTCAGTATAATGCCGCGCCAAAGTGCTCCAGGGCTTTGTGCAATACGCGTCATGTCACGAAAGCTGCCAGCACCAGGATAAACAGAAGGCGCGATGTGTTCTACGTCCTTTGCCATAAGTGCCAAAATGCACGCAGTAAAATGTAAGCCGTGGCTCATGTACGCCATGAGCCTATCGTGCTCGGCAGCTTCAATATACACAGGGGTGGTGCCACAATTTTTCCAAAGCGTAGCTACAGTAGAGTTTACTTCGCTTTTTTTGCTGGGTACAATATAAATAGTTGCGCCTTCGTAAAGCGCTGCGTCTGCAGACGATGGACCATTCGTTTCTTTACCCGCCATAGGGTGCACTCCGACAAATTGCGCCTGTGGATATTTTTGTGCAACAAATTCGCAAATATCTTTTTTGGTAGAACAGGTATCGAAAACAATTAAGCGGTTTGCAAGTTTTGGGTTTGAAAAAACCAAATCGAGAACAGGGTACGAATCGGATAGGGTTATCCCTAAGACGAGTATATCGCAGTTTTCAAGTGCAGACAAAGCTTCGTCTTGGCGGATAAAAACAGATTCAAACCCCATCCCGTGCAACACTTTTTGGCTTTCTTCGGAGCGCACACATCCTTGCACGAAATAGCCAAGCGTTTTGAGTTTTAAACCCAGCGAGGCGCCTATTAATCCCATTCCCCAAATAAAAATGCGTGGTTTCTTTTCCATTATGTGTTAATTGTTACAACTGTTCCTTAATAAACGGCATGGGATTGTACGTTAGGTCAAACCACGTTTCAGGGCCTTGGTTTTTTACGTGGACTTCGTAGTGTAAATGTGGCCCTGTCGAGCGGCCAGTGGAACCTACCTCACCAATTTTATCACCACGTTTAACTTTCTTATCTTTAGTAGTTGTAATAAGGCTCATGTGCCCGTAAACAGTCATGATTCCGTATTTGTGTAAAATTTTAACGTATTTACCCAAACCCGATTCTCCCGCATCATCTGTTGTTACGACGACACCGTCAGCAGTTGCGTAGATAGGAGTTCCGGTTCCAGCAGCAAAATCGATGCCTGTGTGGAAACTTGTTTCTAAACCGAAGGGATCGACCCGGCCCCCATAAAGCGATGTAATTTGGTTTGAGTGTATTGCAATTCCAATGGGCATGCTAATATAAGCTTCTTCGCGTGCAGTCAAGAGCCGCATTACGCTTTTAAGCGGTAAAATTTTTGCATTTTGTTCTGTAGATGGGTTTAACGAAGAAAAATTTTCTAATTCGGGAGGCGCCTTAAAAATTGTTTTGTAGTAATCGTCGCCAATTTCTTTAAGTTGGTCTAAGTTTTTACGAATTTCATTTTTTCCGTTTTCCAGTAAATTCCACCGTGCAATCCATGCCGCAGCAAGTTCTGCGGATTCCTTTTTTTCGTACGTGACGGGAGCTTGACGCCAAATGGAGAAGATAAGAACGACTCCGAGTAAAATAAGCATCGTAAAAACAAAATAAATTGCGGCGTACGAAATCCGCCATTCGCGTTTATGGTGCTGTGAATTGGGAATAATCGCGAGCGTGAATGCACGCGATTTCGTAAATCGTTTTTTTTTCTTTAAAGCTAAACGGCGCATGAAGGACAAAAACTTGCTAAAAGCTTGTTTGTTTTGTATACTTCAAGGAAATAAAGCGTCAAGCCAAAAGGTAGGTAGTTATGGGGCTAGTACAAGAAATTTCAGACCAAAATTTTTCAGATAAAATAGCGTCCGGTCTAGTAATGGTAGATTTTTGGGCGCCTTGGTGTGGCCCATGCAGAATGGTCGCACCAGTTTTGGAAGATTTACAAAAAGAAATGTCTGGCAAAGTGTCTATTGTAAAAATGAACGTCGATGAAAATCCAGAAACTGCAATGAAGTTTGGCATTACAAGTATTCCAACACTTATGGTATTTAAAAATGGCGAAGTTGTAGACAGGGCAGTAGGAGCAGCGCCTAAAGAACACTACAAAAATATTTTAAGTAAACACGCTTAATTTTATCGAGAGCGGCCTAAAGCTTCGGCTTTTATAAAAACAGAGAGCATTTCGCGGGTGGACATAGTACCATCCGACGAATCGGTGTCGTTAAAAAGCCCAAGACGAACGGCGTCTCTATAGTACCAGGATGTTGTTTTTAAAAGTTTTGTAAAAAATCCGCGTGGTAAATCAAACCGCTGGAACATAAGCTGCGCAAATTCTTTGCGGGTAATGGGTTGGCGGTCGCGGCGTGAAAAAATACCCTTTGCTTCAAGATACGCTTCGACACGTTCGTTCGTGACCTTTGCCTCTTCACGGACGCTTTGGCGCTGCTCGCGCAAATCGCGTTGGATTGCTGCTTTGAGTGAATAGACAAGAAGGTCGTACGAATCGGAAAAAGTCGCGATAGTGTCTTCGAGTAGTACACCGACAACATCGCGAGGGTGAAGCGGAAAAACGGCTATAGACGCAAAAAACGCTCCTAAAATAAGCTTGAGGCAACTTTTCCCCATCCCCTTTAATATACGTCAAAATATAGGAAAAAGCGACACTTTTTTTAAATTAAAAATTGTGCGCCAAATTTACAAACGCGCTTGGCTTATGTCGGTGGCAATTTGTGCGCGGAGTTCTTCAAAGTTTGCAAATTTTTTTTCGGCGCGAAGGCGCTTCCCAAATTCAAACGTGAGATGTTTACCGTAAAGGTCCTGCGTAAAATTTAACAGGTGGATTTCTACTCCAACAGGAAAATTGCCAGCAGTCGGTTTTTTCCCCAGATTTGCAACAGAGGTTATACGTTCGCCATTTTCAAGTACCGTTATTCCTTTATAGACTCCTATAGCGGGAAGAAGTTTTTCAGGATCTAATTTAAGGTTTGCCGTAGGAAATCCAATGGTGCGTCCTCGCATTTCTCCACGGATTACTATCCCAGTTACTGAATATGGCCTACCTATGATATCTGCCGCTTCTGGAGTGTCTCCTTGCGCGAGCGCTTCGCGGATGCGCGAGGAGGATGTTCTTTTTCCGTGCGTTAGTTGCTCTTCGACGATAGATAGCGTAAAGCCGTAACGCGCTTGGGCAGCCTTTAAGTAGGTTGCATTTCCACGGCGGTTGTATCCAAAATGGTGGTCGTTACCCATAACAAGGTGGCGCATCGATAATCTTTCCAAAAGAAAGTTCCGTAAAAAATTGCGGGCTGAAATCCTTAGGGTGTCTTTAGATACCGGATAAAAAATAACCATGTCGAGCCCTGTGTTGGCCAGAATCATTTTTTTTTCTTCATGCGTTGTGAGTCTGCTATCTAACGTAAGTTTACGCATAATTTTTTTAGGACTTGGTTCGTACGTTAAAAGTATTGAGGTCAGCTTCTCTTTTTGTGCATAAGAAATCGCTTCAGAAATAAGAACCCTGTGCCCACGGTGGATACCGTCAAAATCACCCATAACAATTACGCTACCGCGCATACTTGCAGGTAGTAGATTTAAGTCTTCGATAAATTCCACAAGTTTTACAGGTGGCAAATATAAAGGTCTTTACACGCTGTCCTTTCAAATAATGAAGTCACCGATGCCCAGTGGCCGTAAACGTAAACGTAGAAAAATTGCAAACCATAAACGGAAAAAAAAGCGTCGCGCTAACCGTCATAAAAAGAAATAAGTAAAAGCGCTACAAGGCTTTAAATCCCGTAGCGCTTTTAGTCTTGTTCCTTAGAAAAGAGCGTTCGTATTTTTGTGGAAAGTGTATCGATATATTTTTCCAAATCGTTCTGGGCTTTTTGGGGCATTGTTTTAATCTCTTCTAAAGCCGCGATAAGCTGGGTAGCTGTGGCCTTGACTTTGTTTTCATAGTCTTGTACAGAAAGCAATAGGTCGTTGACGCGTTTTTTTATCTTACTGGCTGTCTCGGAATTTGAGGTATCACCTTTTGTGACAAGATCGTTGATGCTCTCTTCGGTTTTTTTGAGCGCGAACTGTAAATTCGCCTCAAGCGTTTGGATTGATCCAATACCCAAATTGATAACTTTTTTTAATAATTCTTCCAAGTGTAACTCCTTGTATCCACGGCTTTATATCGGCACACAGGAGGAAGAAGTGCCTTAATTTTACAGAAATCTAAAAAAAATTATAAAAAAATTACTCTGTGGCCCCTCCTACTTGTTGTATAAAAAAGATTGTTTACCTGAGACTTAGTACAAAGCAGGGCAGGTGCGTGTCCGAAACAAACTTATTATAGCATTATTGTGCGTTATCAGTGTATCGATTATTCCAATTTCGATTTATAGTGTTTCACGGTTTGAAGCGTCAAGCATCAGTAAAGCACAGCAAGAAGGAAAGGCGCAAGCTCTTTTTTTCGCCCGTAGTATTTTTAACCTGCTACTGACGAATGGCGGAAATCTTGTGTCAACCCAAGTGGATTCTCGTGAAATTTTAAAAATATTTGAAGGACAAAAAGCGCAAGGTTTGCACTTTATGAAGGCGGTATTTCTTTCACGTGATGAAAGCCGTAACGGTTTTATTCTCGCAAGCTGGCCGTCTATTATCGAGAAAGAAGTATTTAGTAAAATACCCCCCGAATACACAATTCAGGCGTGTGCGCTAAATATAAACAACCGCTGTATGGTTTTTTCGACGAGCGTGGGGCTTAAAGGAGAAGCTCCCAACCTTTTGGTGTCGTTGGAGTATTCAGAAGCAGCAATACTTGCTCCAATCCAAGAATTAAAACAAAATCTGGCCGTCGCTATTAGCGTTGCGTTTGTAATTGTTTTTATACTAGCGATTTTCTTTAGTTTCCAGATGACAAGGCCGTTAAAAATTTTAAAGCAAGGGACGCGTGAGTTAGCTAAAGGAAATCTTGATTTTGCCGTTACACTTAACCGCCGAGACGAATTTGGCGAACTTGCAAGTTCATTCAATTCGATGCTCTCTTCGCTCAAGCAGCATATCGAAGAGCTTAAAGAAAAAGATAGAGAACTTAACGCTGCACAAACGATACAACGCGCATTTTTGCCGGAAAGTCTTCCCCAGAATACCTCGTTTGGGTTTGCCGCGCACTTTACCCCAATGGCGCAAGTGGGGGGCGATCTTTACGATGTATTTGAAGTAAAAGACGGCTATGGAATCTTTATTGCCGACGTGAGCGGCCACGGAGTTCCTGCAGCGCTCATTACAGGGATGGCCAAAATGGCGGTCGCCGTGCGGCACGACCTGGCAAATTCACCCGCGCAAATGGCTGCGTACCTAAACGCAACTTTGTACGGGCATATAGGGAATCGCTTTTTGACGCTTATTTACGCTTTTTTTTCACCTGCACAAAAAAAACTTACCTTTGCCAACGGAGGCCATCCCGACCTTTGGACGATAAATAGAGAAACAGGTGAAATAAATACGTATAACTGCCAAGGAGGGATGGTAGGAGTTTTTGCAGATCAAAAATACGCAGAACGTACTATAGAACTTAATCCTAAAGATCGAGTAGTTTTTTTAACCGATGGAGTTTTAGAGCATGAAAACGATAGAGGAGAAATGTATGGAAAAGAAAGCTTGCGGCTTTTATTGCAAAAAACGACACTTTTAGATGCGCAAAATGTTTGTGTAAAACTTTTTGACGATATGCTTAAATTTCGCACTATACAACCCGTACTCAACGACGACGCAACAATATTGGTGTTAGACGCCCACTAACCACGCAAAAAACAATAAAAAACTTGCCAAAACAATCCAGATAGGTTAACTTGCGCCAATGGCAAAATCTCCTTTTTCAGCCAAAGAGCTGAACGAATTTAAAGAGCTTCTTTCAGAGAAAAAGGCTCGACTCATCAAAGAAATCCAAGGTAAAGAAGACGAATTAACTTCAAGTGAAAAAGAGGACGTGGGCGACTTGGCCGATCTTGCGACCGAACTCATCGAGCGTGAGCTTAAAATGTCGCTTTCGCAAGGCGATCGTGAGCGTTTGGAAGAAATTGACGCGGCGCTCAAACGTATTAAAGAAAAATCGTATGGAATTTGTGTCGATACTGGCGAAGTTATTAATAAGGCACGCCTAAAAGCTGTTCCCGAAGCGTTACGGACACTTGCTGCGCAAGAAATATTCGACAAATTACAACGTAAGCGTAGAATGCAAACACGCGCACCCGAAATCGAATAATTGCGCGTCGATCTCTATCCCGAACTCAGTGAAATTTTAGAAGACGCCCTGCGTCTTTTAAAAGGGCGTCGATTTTTTCTGTGGCGTCGCGATGAAGAGCTTGAACCCGAAAAAATAAAGCTCTCTTTTAGGCCAGTTGTATCTGAAAAAGTTATTGAACGTAAGTTTGATAAAAATGCGTGTACGTTATGTGCGCGTAGAATTTCTTATAAAAAAGAGCAATTTGGTTTCCATAGAATTTCGCAACCATACCTTTTTCTTGTCCATAATCCATTTTTAGGCCCAAAAGCTAAATTCTATAACGACTTAGCAGAAAATAGTTTGTTCGAGAAAATGGTTGAAGGAGTTTTGGGGTTTCGTGCCGAAAATGCCCTTGTACGCGAAATTTTGCGTTGCCATTTCTCAATGGATGAAACAGGAACCGTTGAACAAGTAGAAAACTGCCAAATCCACGTGCGTAGCGACATCGAGAAGTTTTCAATCAAAGGAATTATTCTTTTTGGGCAGGCGGCAGCTTTTGTATTTAGGGATAAAAAAGAGCTTTTGGAACTACAAGGGAAGGTATTTACGTGGCAAAGCCTACCAACGGTGGTATGCCCAGGACCCAACAGGTTACAATATATGCGAACAAAAAAATACCCAAAAGAGCAGATAGAAGCAGAAAGGATTAAAATTTTCGAGGTGTTAAAGTTATTTAAGGAAAAAGTCATCGGGACTCCATAAAGGTGTTTACCTAAACGGAGCCCGATGTCAAACCATAGAATTATGACATTCGAATGGTTTTCGAATACGGATTAGTTTCCGTTTTCGGCAGATTCTGCGGCAGCTTTTTTAGCTTTGCGCTTCTTCTTGTGCTTTTTTGCTTTTTTCGCTTTCTTTTTTTTCGCTGGCTTAGCGTCGTCTTTTGCAGGTGCAGATGCAGGCGCTTCTTCTGAAGTTGCTTCTGCGTCTTGCGCTACTACGCCACCGATGAAAGTGAGTGCGAGCAGTAATGCTAATAATTTTTTCAGCATTGTATTCTCCTAAGTTTCTATCTTTGCGCTCAAAAGCTTTTGGCTTAAGGGTGCGTGGAACACCCGTAGCAGCTTTTTCACGCGTCAATAATAATACGTTGACAAGGCCAACAAGCGGACAAATTTGGTAAAGAATAGTAAATATTCTATTTTCAGAGTGTCAGGATGGTTCGACAGTTCGACAGCCTTCAAGGATGTAGGTCAAGGGCGTTTTTGTATTCTCTTGGTCGGTGTTGCAAACGGGCATGGAAACCATGTCTTTTTCATCGGCGCGCTGATAGTAAAAAATCAGGAGAAAATAACAACAATGAATATCTATGTAGGTAACTTAGCTTATGCCGCAACCGAAGAAGAATTACGTTCTGCTTTTGAAGCGTTTGGCACAGTATCTTCCGTAAAAATCGTGCGTGATCGCGATTCGGGGCGCTCACGTGGCTTTGCGTTTGTCGAAATGGAAGATGGCGAAGGGGCGCAAAATGCGGTAAAACAAATGAATGGCCGCGATGTAAATGGTCGCAACCTCGTTGTAAACGAAGCTCGCCCTCGTGAAGAGGGAAACCGTGGTGGAGGTCATGGTGGCGGTCGTGGTGGTTTTGGCGGTGGCAACCGTGGAAACAACCGTGGCGGTCGAGGCGGTGGAAATTTTCGTCGCGGCCATAGCGACGAAAATGCTTGGTAGTAATTGTAACTAAGTAGTTAGTCCAAAAAGGCTGCCCAAAAAGCTATATTGCTTTTAGGCGGCCTTTTTTATTGTATGGCAAGGGCACGAATCCACAAACTCAACGATGCGCTCATTGCGCAAATCGCGGCAGGAGAGGTAATCGAATCGCCCGCTGCAATCGTTAAAGAACTTGTCGAGAATTCACTCGATGCAAACGCAACACAAATTGATATACAAATTTTAGGGGATGGCTTTGAAGAAATTCAGGTGCGCGACGACGGGCATGGCATCCACGAGGATGATTTACTTCTTGCAGTAGATAGTTTTGCAACGAGTAAAATCCGCTCTTTTGAAGAGCTAATTACGGCAAAGACTATGGGATTTCGCGGAGAAGCCTTAGGTTCAATTGCAGCGGTAAGTAGACTCACGATAGAGTCAAAACAAATAGATAGCCTCGGCTCGCAAGTTACTGTCGACGAGACAGGGCGGAGCACTACGCCTTCACCTATAATAAAAGGAACTCGTGTCGTTGTCCGCGACCTCTTTTATAATGTTCCGGTGCGGCGTTCCTATTACAAGAACCGTGCGAAAATTGTAAGGCAAATAAATGATATCCTTATGCAGGTAACGATTGCGCGTTACGGCGTTACTTTTCGCTATACGCTGGATAACAAAGAACCCGTTGTTCTTCCTTCATGCTCGCATCTTTTGGAGCGCCTTTCTCAAATTTTCGGCGGCAGTATCCAAGAAAATCTTCTGCCGCTTTTTTGGACGTCCGACGGTTTTACGCTCGAAGGGTATATCTCAAAATTTTATTTTTACCGCAATTTTGCTAGCGACATCCGTTTATGGGTAAACAAGAGGCCAGTCGAATATAAACCGCTTGTGATGCTTTTACGGCATGCATACGGCGAACTTATGCCAAAAGGCAGATTTCCATTCGCGGCGCTTTTCCTTTCTGTAAAAGAACGAGATATCGACGTGAATGTGCATCCGCAAAAACGTGAGGTTAGGTTTAAAGAAGAAATTGCCGTACAAAATTTTTTAAGGCAAGCGTTTAGCCGTACAATTAGCCAAGAAGGAGGGATAGCGGCGGCAAGCATGGTACGCCTTCCGCAAGATAGAGTAGGCAAAGAGGGCAACCTCCAAACGGCAACAAAAACATTTGGGAATAATGCGCCTCTTAAAGAAGCGCCTTTAGACCAAACTCTTTTTAGCGGGAGTACACTTTTAAAATTTAGCGACAAAGAAGCGCCAACTTTACTCCCCGAGAACCTTGCACTCCATACGCGTATTTTTAATACTTTTATTGTCGGAACAAATCCCGAAGGGCTTTTTCTTATCGACCAACATACCGCACACGAGAGGATTAACTACGAATTTTTTTTAGATCAGTTGGCACAAAAGAAAAATATTACACAAAATTTGCTGAGCGCTCTACCTATTTCGACCGATGTTTTTAGTCACGATCGTATAAAAAAACACCAAAAAGAACTACTTGCATTAGGCTTTAAATTGAACGATTTGGGGCCAGCAGGTTTAGCGCTTGAGTCAATCCCTTCGTATGTTGAATTAGGCGAAGAGTTAGCCGCGCTTGACACTGCGATTAAAATCGTCGAGGGTTTGGGAGGGATAAATACAAGCGACCTTTTTGATCAACTCGCAAAAGATTTATCGTGTCGGCACGCAATCCGTAAGGGCGAAAGCGCGTCGCTAACAGATTTTCGTGAATTGTACGCGAAACTACAAAAATGTAAAATGCCACTGCGTTGCCCGCATGGAAGGCCGACAATCGTTCGCATTGACGAAAAAGAAATTTTCGCTTACTTTAAACGGCAAGTCTAATGTCCTCACGTACGCTTTTTTGCGTAGTGTAAATAAATCTCATTTTTTCTTCTTTCACAGCTGCGTAGCGTAAAACGCTGTAGTGGTATTGGATTTTCGGTAATTACAGAGCGGTCTGTGGTTTTCCCTCCCCAAATAAGAGGTAAAATCGTTAAGTAAAATTCATCCACAAGGTTAGATTCGAAAAATAAACCATTGAGTGTAGGCCCACCTTCCAATAAAATTTTCTGGTATCCTCGCCCTTGGAGCGAAGATACGATATCGTGTATCTGGTTAAATGTGAAAACAGGCCACATCTCGTGTAAATCGGGCCAAAGGGTTTCTATTTTAGGAGGAGTAGCTATGGAAATCCATAGCTCTCCCCCCCTGTGTCGGTTTTTTAGGGTACGTAAATTTGGCTTAAAAGGACGTAGAGATTTCATGACAATTACAGGACGCGGGTGTCTTTTGCTGTGCGGTTTTGTCCGCACGGTGAGGTTCATGTCGTCGTGCTCAAGAGTGCGGCGAGAAACAACGAGGCAATCCGCCCACTCGCGTAGCCTGTCCATACGCCTTCTATCTTCTGGTGAGCCAAATTCCCATGCCTGCGTAGGGTGTGCAACATGGCCATCTAAAGTCATGGCCATGTTTAAACGAATTTTGGGTTTTGTAGGCGTGGGGTTAATAGAATTCTGCGCGGCGTAAATCTGCCTTTATGTTAAAGATAGCTAAAGTAGCGCCTGCCATTCCAAAAATAAAATAAGTACCGAAAGTAATTATACCAATTGCGATAAACGTAGCGGTAGAGAATGTTGGAAAAAATAAACTCGCAGGAACTTCGCCAAAAAATAGCGCTAACGGAGTTACAGGTAGAAGTCCTCCAATTAACGTGCTAATTGAGTAGATGTATTTTGCAAGTACTTTACCAAAGGGATTATACCCCATAAGTAGTAGTATTGCAAAGATGGCTGTAGAGGCCATTGTGCTAAGAAGCGCAAATTTTATTGTTAACCAAGCTGATTGAAAAAAACTGGGTACGATTTTTTTCTGTTCGTATAGATTTTTTACAATGTTGTATGCGCCACGCGCTTGAAAGAAAAAGAAAATGTAGTTAAGGTAAGGAATGTGGAGAAAAAGGCTTGTAGGGCCTGATTTTCTTTGTATACGTATTTCTTCGCCAACGTCAATCATAAAGGATTGACCTTTTCACGAAATGGTCTTGTCAATCCCTTAATTCAAATACCCAAAAAAGTAGTCGGCGTCCACTTTTTTTAAGGATAAGCGGAATTCGCGAAGAACGAAGATATAAATGCATACCCGAGATAGACTCAAGATGCTCTTTTTCTTCAACATGGTAAGCCATAGACTGCATTGTTTCGTTATCTAATACAGAAACTGCTGCGGCGCTCCGTGCGGTAAAAATATCTGTGTTGGAGTATGTTTTTTCCGGTGAAAGGCCAAAAATATCTTTTGCCGCGCTATTAAAAGAAATAATTTCCAAAGTGATACCATCTTTGACAAGGATGGGGAACGGGATTGTTTCAAAAGCCGTTACTAAAAAATCATTTTCTTCTGCGCGTGCATGTTCAATTGCAGAAAGGCTTTGCCTTTGGAAAAAAATACAGGCAAACGCACCGACAGCAACGGAAATATAAAGGAGGCGCCTTACAAAATCTTGCTCTGCAGGGACAAGTGGGCTTTTAGGTAAATTTATCTCTCCTATAAAGAAAGAAAAAACAATGGGAAGAAGCGCGGTAACAACAAGCCCAACTTTTTGGCGATCTGTAAAAAGCACCCAAGGGAGTAGTGAGATAATCCACCACATAAGGTGCGATGTCTGTTGGATGTTGCTCAAAATAGAGATCCAGAAAACCACCGCATAGACCCCAACGATGGTAACAAGGCCACTCAAGTATTCTTTTTTACGAAAGCGTAAGTAAAGCCCTAAAGTAAGCAACAAAGGATACACTGCGTAATAAGCAAGAAGAGAGATATTTTTAAAAATAAAAAAGAAAGAAGGAATCGCAAGCAGAATGAGAGTAAAAAGAGCAAACGTTACTTTAATCGCAATTGAATCTAATGGAGCAAATAAATTTTTTTGCCGCTGCGGCGTATATAGCATAGACAAGTTTGTAGAACTTTTATTTGGAGTGCGCATGTTTAGTATGTTTTATCTGCGTCGACAGCAAGCCCAACCTTTGACGCTCCAGCCGCTTTTATCTTATCGAGGACGGTTAAGATTTTTTTGTACGGATGGTCTCCTTCGGCGCGTAAGATAACGGCGAGGTCGGGAAACGCCGCTTTCGCTGCTTTAACCTGTTCAAAAAGGTCGTTAAGGTCGTTTGCGGCTTTATCTTGTATATAGATCTCGCCTGTTTTTTTTATGGTTACCGTTACGCGGTGGGGTTCTGTTTTTACAGCCGCCGCGTTGACTTTGGGTAAATGCACAGGAACTGTTTTGTATCGCGTAAATTCAGCAGTGACCATTAAAATAATAACGAGCACAAGCATAATATCGACAAGCGGCGTGACATTAATGTCGCTTATGGGGCCGCCGCTATTTTTGTTAGAAAATGCCATTACCGGTTAAGCCGCATTGCGCGTAAAAGGGTCGCAATTTCGTCTGCTTGTGAAATTTTGTCTTGTACCGCACGCGAAAGCGCATTGTACGCAATAACAACGGGAATTGCAACGGCAAGCCCCATCGCGGTTGCAATAAGCGCTTCGGAAATACCGCGCATAACGACCGCTGGGCCAGCGTCTCCCATTGTGGATAAATCACGGAACGCTTTCATAATTCCTAATACAGTACCCAGTAGGCCAATAAAAGGGGTGTTATTCCCTAATGTCGAAAGGATAACCAGACGCTTTTCTAAACGCCGTCTTTCTCCAATGAGGGCTGCTTCCGCAAATTCTTTCATCGCGTGTTCGCCATGCGCCCACCCTTTAAGCGATATAGCGGCTACACGGCCCTCTAAACCGTATTTAGGATCGTGAATAGCCTCTGCGATTTTTTGGGGATCTTCCCCTTTAGAAAGCGCTGTTGTCGTGTAGTCAACAAGCTCAGAAGTTTTGCTACGTGTGTGGCGTAAAACGTAGACGCGCTCGAGAACCACGAAAAGCGCCAAGTTGAAGATAAAGATCATCACCCAAACGGTGGGGTCTGAGCCAAAATGCCATTGGCCTGCTTCGGCGATGGCGTTTGTCAACGTTGCTTCTTGGGTAGGAGAAGGTTGCGTAGTGGAAGCCTCAACTTTTGGAGATGCTGTGTTAGGCGCCTTTTCTTGCGCCCATAGATAAAAAACTGGCATAAGAGAAATTAAGCATAACGCCAAAAAAATCCGCATCCGCATTTGGCAAAGTTAAGAAAACAAAAGCGGCGTAAAGAGGATTCAGAGCCTCATGCGTCCAATCCGGGGAGATATCGTACACTTAAGCGGTCTTAGCCAGACGAATGCCGTAAAATCGTTCATGCGGTGTCAATCGGTTCAGAGACCAGTGTGGCCTGCGCTTAATGGTACCATTTAGGCGTTCAACTTTTCCGTTGTGCTCTGGCGTGCGAACTTTGATCAGCTGGTGCGAAATTCCGTTCCCATATAGATACTGTTCAAATAGGGCATAAGTCCCGCGCACAGCACCGACACGACGGCGGGATGTATATCGTTCGTAAACTCCACGCCGTTGTCGGTCTGTACCTGTTCTGGTTGGCCGTATTGTTCAATGAATTTCTCCATTGCCACAACCGCCTCACCGCCGGATTTAGAGTCGCAAACGTGCACCGTTGCGACACGGCTACAATCGTCGATAACCGGGAAAAAGTAAACATTATTGCCGTTATCATCCTCAAAACCAGTCCAGGCGCTTATTTCAGCAACCCAACTGTAACATATGTCCCTGGATTAAATAGTCACCCTGTGAAACAGACTTTACACCTGAGAGATCATGGGCTGAGTAGGCTCTAATGGGGAGTAATTTCCTATATACAAACGTACCGTCAAAAATCGATCCAATTACATTCGTCAATTTAAGTTGCTCGTGTGTAAGTTCGGTTATGCAAAAAACTGTGTCACCGAATGGTATAATCGTATCCTTTCAATCTCGCGGTCGGTAGCGGCGATTTGCTGCCGTCATGTGGTAGCTTTTTTGCTATTTTAACTCAGCACCGGCTTTTTTCCATGCCACAGACTTTTCTAACTTCGCGTGTTCATCGTGCAGCGCTTTGGTCGGCTCATCATCTAAGTTGACATTTTCTTTTTTGACGTCGCTGCCGTCGTAGCGCAGTGCAGTGCCGGCGTTGAGTTCAATGTCGTTCAAAAAGTCTTGCATCATAAGATTGGGATCGCTTTGCAAGCCCGTCTCACGCACAAAGTCGGTCATGATGACTTTGCCTCGAAACATCACGATGCGTGCCCAGTTTTTACTTGCATCGACGGTAAACGAAGTACCACGTACACCCGCCGTGACCACGTGGGTTTTAATCGCCCACTTGCTGGTAGCATCTTTACCACCTTTACGAAAGTTCATGCTAATTGTACCTTGCGCTTGATAATACGTTGATTTAGGGCGTATTTCCAGCGTCGTCATTGAGTTGACTAAAAAAGACGCGCCGTCGGACATCTGCACGCCCAGTCTGCTATTTTTAGCGGTTGAAATCACGTCGCCTTCGCGTATGGTGCCGCCGAGCTTGAGCGCTTGGCTTTTTTTACCGCTCCTGATTGTGGCCTTGCCTACCAAATAGGTGACTCGACCTTCAACGGCAAAAAGACTGCCCGCAAATACAAGAAACGCCAAAAACAATACTTTCATAAAGACTCCCCTTATACTTATTTGACGCATACCAGCCTTAAGAAGGTCATTTTAATAGTGGTAGCGCGCTGAAACCGAGCTAAAAAGCATGGTTGAACTTAAAACAGTGGCGTTCAACGCAAAGTCAATTTGTACTTTATCCGCCGGTACCCAGCCAAAGCCGGTTGCCAACAGGAGCTCGTCGTCAAGATAGAAAGAAGTCGCTTGCGTTGTGGTTTGAGTCGGCGTTGCATCTTTAAGCGATTTATTGGAGAAAATATTCTTACGCACACCGATACGCGTTTTGAAAGCTTCAAATGTCAGATGTTCGACCGCAACGCCAATGGGGATATAAAAGTGCGAACTTTCAAAGCTACTTTCAGCACCGCTCGCTTTATTCAAATACGTTATGTTGGTTGAACCGACACCCGCCGAGTAAATGACGCGCAGTTTACCATCTTGCAGCATTTGGTGGTACGCTGCATCGAGCGCCAAGTTAAACGCCGACGCCGAGGTATCGACTGAAGACGCCACACCCGAGTCGGTCGCGCGTATTTCGAGCGGCATTTTATATTGGTCGACGTTCACAGCCAGAATCAGTTTATCTTGACCCACGGGTGTCACATAACGACCAAGAAAGCTAATCGAGGGCAACGCGGTACTTTCAATCGTCGATTCACCCGACACACCTGTGACCGTATAATTAGAACTTGCATTAAAGAATGCAATATCCGAAGACAATGAAAGGTCGAGATAGCCCGGCCCTAAGTTTTTCCACTGCAAACCCAAGCCAACGCCGATGTTGTGTGCACTAATTTTGTATTTTGAAATATCGCCGTTGGTTTGAGTTTTGTCATAATTATTTTTCAGATTTGCATAGCTTAGGCGAAAACCGAAATTCATATCGCCCATGCTGAGACCGTACATCGCGTCGAGATTACCAAAACCTTTAGCTTTGGTATCGAGTATCCCCATCTGTACACCGGTCACACCATTCAACGGATTACTCGCATTTAGCGCAGGGGAATATTTACCCAAAAGCCCCACAACAGAGCCTAAAAGGCTATTGGCGTTCATAGGACGGCGTACAAAAACTGCCAATTTTTGGTTTGCTGGCAAAGGCACGGTTGCACCGCCCCAAACGAGGTTAGCGGAGCTTCGACCTTCCAGGTACGCGGTGCCGTAATTCATGACTTGTCCCGGGTTGACGAACATATTCATGTCGTTTTCGATGAGCCGATTCGGCACACCTAAACTCTGGGTTTGCGTATCGGCGGGTTGGTTCACTGTATTCATGTCGTTTAAGTAACAACTGCCGCCATACGAGGAGTCGGCATTACAGAGCGTTGCATCCGAAAGTGGTTGAATATCCGCCGCAAGATAGGTAAACGGGACGGTTACTAAAAGAAAAGAGGCAAAACGAAATAGGATCTTATTTAGCATAAGAATTACACACCATTTCTAATTGCGTATGTCAAATAGTTTTTCTTCTCCTCGGCGGGGAGTAAACGCAATTCTTGCAGCGCGGGCACTCAGAATTTCATCTGTTGCGCATGCGATGAAAGCAAATTATGAAACAGCATATCGGCGCATTACGCGATTCTTAAATGAGTTCAATGATCACGACATGGTTCTGCAGCGTATGCTCTGCGGTAATGTGCCGTTTTTGATTGCTGACCCGACGATCATTGATCGACCAGAAGCAGAGAAAACAAAATATGTCGGCTTAGTTCGACCTCCCCGCCGAGGCTTCAAAAACTATGGTTTGGCCAAAGATTGTCCGACCTTGCCGCCGAGGGTAAGCAATTTGCTCGCTCTTAAGACACCGCATGAGGCTCCTTACAAAAAAGCTTCTTTTTTTGGCCCCGCACTATAATGAAACGACATAATAAGTGAATAAGGCGTGAAGGAGAAATTTCTTTATGAAGTTGAAAATCGCTTCAATTATAGCGACACTATTTTTAGCAACGGGTGTTTTTGCCGGTGCAGGTAGTTCGCAAACCTCTCTCAAGGGTTCGTACCCAATCGTGTTGTCGCACGGTATGTTTGGCTGGGGAGCCAACGATACTAATTCCATTATCGGTATTATGCAATACTGGGGTGGGCTCGACGACTACCTACGCTCGCAAGGTGTAGCTGTATATGCCCCAGGAAAATCCGCGTTGCAGTCGAATGCGTTCCGCGCAAATGAACTAAAAACGAAGGTAAACCTTTTTATGGCCTCTGGCGGATATACCAAAGTACACATTATTGGCCATTCACAAGGTGGTTTAGATAGCCGCTATATGGTATCAAACCTTGGCATGGCGTCTAAAGTATCAACGCTTACCTCGCTCAGCACTCCTCACAAGGGAAGCCCAGTCGCAGATATTGTGCTTACCGTCATCCCCTCGTGGTTAATGCCGTATGTTTCCACTGCGCTCAATGCGCTTGTCGGTATTGTTTGGGGCGGTAATAGCAACAATATAAAAGCATCGTTGCAATCCTTAACAACAACAAATGCATCCGCATTTAATGCGTCGGCACCAAACGCTTCGGGAGTAAAATACTACTCGTACGGCTCTAAAGTCACCGTTCCAGACTTAATCCAACACCCGATGATGGGGCTTTTAGTTCCTATTACCGGCGTAGGCGGGGTTGCAAAAGGACAAGGGCTTGCTAACGATGGACTTGTTCCGCTTTCCTCTGCAAAGTGGGGAACATGGAAAGGTAGCCCAAGCTATAGCATCATGACGACTGGCTTAGACCACCTCGAAGTCAGCAATACACTCTATTTAGGAGAACCTTGGTTTGACGTCCGTGGCTTTTGGATGAGCATGGCGTTGAACGCGAAAAACAACCAGTAAAGGTATATTTGTTTTGGGTGCAGCGTGCACCCAAAACAAATTATTTAATCTTAAACCCTGTGACTTCCTGTCCCGTGGTTTCAGGCAAAGACGGCATCCATGCCGGCCTTAAACCCTGTGACCTCCTGTCCCGTGGTTTCAGGCAAAGACGGCATCCATGCCAGCCCGAAATCCTGTGACCTCCTGTCCCGTGGTTTCAGGCAAAGACGGCATCCATGCCAGCCCGAAACCCTGTGACTTCCTGTCCCGTGGTTTCAGGCAAAGACGGCATCCATGCCGGCCTTAAACCCTGTGACTTCCTGTCCCGTGGTTTCAGGCAAAGACGGCATCCATGCCGGCCTTAAACCCTGTGACCTCCTGTCCCGTGGGGCAAATTTTCAATAAAACACATGTTTCACACTGAGGCCTACGTGCAATGCACGTTTTGCGTCCGTGGAGGATTAAAAGTAGCGGTAGCGTGCGCCACTTTTTTCTTTGAAAAATTTCCATTAAATGGCGCTCTACAATAACAGGATTAGTACTTGTTGTAAATCCTAAGCGGTTACTAACCCTCTTAACATGCGTATCGACAGTGACTCCAGGTGCCTCACCAAAACCTTCCGCCATAATGACATTTGCCGTTTTACGCCCAATACCGGGTAAAGTAGGTAGGAGCGCAAAATCTTTGGGTATTTTTCCGCCATACTCTTTCACAAGAATTTTTGCCAATGCAGATAAATTCTTTGCTTTATTGTGGTAAAAGCCAGTACTAAAGATAAGCTTTTCAATGTCGGTAATTTTAGCCTTCGCTAAAGATTCCATATCGGGAAATTTTGCAAATAGCGCGGGAGTAACCAAATTAACACGGGCATCCGTACACTGTGCCGATAAAATTACTGCAACGGCAAGCTGTTCAATTGTCGCAAAGTGGAGCGGGCAGTCGGGATCCCCAAACTCCTTTGTAAGGAGGAGAAAAACTTTCTCTGCACGCTTTTTAAGCCCTGTAGCGTTATTCAATGCTGGTCTAAAAAGTCGCGTAAACGGCGCATCCGTGTAGGTGCACGCAAACGGCGTAAAGCTTTTGCTTCAATTTGGCGTATACGTTCGCGAGTAACTTTAAATACGTAACCAACTTCTTCCAAGGTATGCGTATAGCCGTCGTCTAGGCCAAAACGCATGCGGATTACTTTTTGTTCGCGTGCAGGGAGAGTTGCAAGGACGTGCTTTAACTGTTCTGCAAGAATGGATTGCGCAGTTGCCTGTAGTGGGCTCGGCGCCTTTTTATCTTCTACAAAGTCGCCCAGCTCGGAATCTTCATCTTCGCCTACTGGAGTTTCGAGCGATACGGGATCTTTTGCAACGCTCTTCACCTGTTTTACTTTTGCAACAGGCCACCCCAAACGCTCGCCGATTTCATCGTCCGAAGGCTCGCGGCCGGTTTCTTGCAAAAAGATACGCGCTTCTCGATTGACTTTGTTAATCTGTTCAATCATGTGCGAGGGAATACGTATTGTACGCGCTTGCTCCGAAAGCGCTCGGGTTATCGCTTGGCGAATCCACCATGTCGCGTATGTCGAAAACTTATACCCTTTGCGGTATTCAAATTTTTCTACCGCACGCATAAGGCCAATGTTTCCCTCTTGGATAAGATCGAAGAAATGCATTCCGCGGTTAGCAAAACGCTTTGCAATAGAAACGACAAGACGCAAGTTTGCGTTGATAAGCTCTTTTTTTGCAGAATCGATTTCGCGGCTACCGCGCCCAATTTTCTCACCCCAAAGCAGAATAATAAGCGTTGGCGAACCTGCTTCTTGTTCCATGCGGCGTAACTTGCGTTCGTTGTTGCGGATGTCTTTAATTAGGTTTTTTACGTCTTCAACGGTGCATCCCAATTCCCGTTCAACCACGTGCAAGTCTTCGTTGCGCTCTATATAGCGGTTAAACGCTTTAATCCCTTTAACGTCGTGGCCGTACCGTTCTTTGAGTTTTAAGAAATGCCGTTTAATTTCCTTAATGCGGAAAACCATACTCTTGATTTTATTGACGTGTTTTTGTAACTCTTTCTGCGATACCCCAACGCGGATAACATGCTCAGATGCCAAACCTTCAAGTTTAAGAATTTGTGCCCAAACTTCCTGGTGTTTTTTACTTTTGTGCGTGTAGCGTTTTAGTTTTGCCTTTAACGACGCAATTTGTTTATCGTAGTCGATAACGGGTTTAATTTCTTTAAGAAATTTTTCGCGTAAGTCTTTTTGTTCGCTTGTGCTAATGTAGTATGTTTTAGAAGCGCGGGCGATATCGGTAATTCGGAGTGTGCCTTTATCGACACGGTTATACGCTTTAATAAATGCGCTACGCAATAGCGAGGAGCGCAAAACTGCGTCCTCCATAATATTTTCGCCACCCTCGATGCGGCGTGCTAATTCAACTTCTTTGTCTCCTGAAATAAGTGAAATTTTTCCAATCTCTTTAAGGTAAAGGCGAATAGGGTCATCCGCGGCGCTTGTACCAGCTGTTCCCGCTGTCTTTCTTTTTTTGGGGATTGTTGGGCGAAATTCTGGTTTTTGGAGTAATAATTGTAAGGGGTCTAAATCGTACCCACGGTTGAGCATTTGCATCGCGAGGTCTTGTATTGTTAATACGTTTTTTCCTTCGGGCTGCTTAATTTCGTAGCCTTGCGATTTAAGCTCTGAGACAAGCGCTTTTGATACTTTTTGTTCGCCCAAAGAACCAAAGTTTCCTGGCACAATAACAGAAGAGGTATCGCCGCGGCGCCCCACCTGCTTTTTTTCGTACTCTTCTACGATTTCGATTCCGTACTGGTTGAGCAAAATAAAAACGTCGTCGATTTTATCGGAGTTGGTGAGTTTTTCCGGTAGAATATCGTTGATTTCGTCGTAAGTGATTTCCCCGTTGGCTTTGCCAATATGGATAATTTTCTGAATTTCCGGTAGTTGTTCAAGATCCACTTCGTTTCCTCTTTTTTAGGTATTGTTTAAGATTATCTGGAAAGCTACATACCTGCAATATAGAATACTAACTACATTATCGAACATATACACCAATAATGTTTAATTCCGCCAAATTCTGTTTTTGAGACACCGCAACAAGTAATGTTTTCAAGTTTATGTAGCGCACAGTAAAAGTTAAGTACGCTGTAATAATAAGAAGAAACACGCGCACCGCCCACTCTAAAACGTGTTTTTACTGTAATAGAGTGCCAAAATTATGAAGTTCCATTTAGATTATAAACAGGATCCAAATTTATCCCGGAAAACTATTTGCGAGCGTGCCGCCAATACCTTATGCCATACCATGCTGCAATAGCAAACCCAATGGCAGAAGCAACGGGCATTTGTAGTTGTGGAGTAATCCGCAATTCGCCACCCAAAGGGGCGTCCTGTGGGAGCAATAAAAGTGCAGTTGTTAGCGCCGCAAAAGGAATCCATAGTTTCCAAAGAGGGGTTTGCGGTTTCTTTTCAATTTTTTTCTCGAGCATCTCGACTTGGAATTTACCGCTCGAAAACATCCCAAGCGTTTTTAGTAGGGTGGCGGGGGCATGCTCTAAAAAGTCTAAATAATCGGGAAGAGCACGCAGTACAGGCTTTGCCATACGCATGGGAGAAATCCGTTTAACAAAAATTTCGCTCATCATGGGGAGGGACACTTTTGCCAAATTCATGTTTGGATCGAGAATATACCCTACTGCTTCTATAGTAACGATTGCTTTAACCGCAAGCATAATGTCTTTGTTGAAATAGAGTTTGTATTTTGCCCCCATATTCATCGAATTGAGGATTAACTTGCCCAAAGAGTAATTTTTGAAACCTGCGCCAATCCACCTTTTACCAATTTCTTCAACCTCTGCCCTAAAGCCGGGGATGTCGGATTGAGGGGTGGTCTCGGTGAGGCTTACCATGTACTTTGACGCTGTTTCAAAGTCATGGATGATAAGGTAGTAGTAGAAAAGGAACATCGCATTCATTGTTTGCGGGGTAAACTGGCCAATCATTCCTAAGTCAATCATGCAAAAGCGGTCTTTACCTACTATGAAGATGTTTCCAGGGTGTGGATCGCCGTGGAAAAAGCCGTCGATAAAAAGTTGTTTGATAACGACACGCGCTCCAAGCGCAGCGACGTGCGGCCCGTCGATTCCTAATTTTTTAAGTTTTTCGCTGTCGTCGGGTTTAATGCCTTCGATAAATTCTAGCGTTAATACTTTTTTAGTTGTGTATTCCCAATAAATTTTGGGTAAAATTACGTCGTCTTGGTCTTTGAAGTTTTCTCGAAAAATATCTGCGTGTTTTCCTTCTTGGTTAAAGTCCAACTCTTTCATTGTATAGTCGGAAAATTCTTGGATAAGTTTACGTGGTTGAAAATCGCGGATGTAAGGAATTTGCTGGAGCACCCAAGCGAGGCGTTGCATAATCCTTAGGTCGTTTGTCATTATAGGAACGATTCCAGGACGCTGGACTTTTACGACAACCTTTTGGCCGTTACGTAAATACGCGATATGCGCCTGCGCTAAAGAAGCAGCACCGACAGGTTTTGGAGCAAATTCTTTAAAGATATGGCGTAATGGTACGTTGAATTCTTGTTCAATAACCATCTTCGCTTCCTCGTATGTGATGGGAGGTACTTTTGTTTGTAAGTTACGAAGTTCGTAGGTAATGCGTCGGGGAAGTAGATCTTCGCGCAACGAAAGAATTTGCCCTAATTTTACGTACGTGGGTCCGAGCCTTTCAATCGTTTGCCGTAGTCGAACAGGAAAATGTACCATTCCAGCAGGGCGCCGCAAAAGAAGCCGCAATACCAAAGCAAGTAACCTTCTACTAAACGAACGTTTTCTTAATCCACGAGGACGGTAAAGGTTGGAAACAAAAATATCTAACGCAAATTGGATAATGATGGATGTTACGGAAAGTAACCGCCTTATTTCTGCGTAAGTCTTGAGATTCATACGAGGCAAGCATGAATCAATAAAAGAGCGGCATGGACAACAAATTTTTGGTTTAAAGGGTAGACTCGCTTGACGCCGTGAACCTATTTCCCGTTCAAAACAGCATGGAAGTGCCCAAATTTGTAAAAAACCAACGCCTTGTTGGCTGGGTTGAAGCGATGGCGAACCTCACACAACCCGATAATATACACTTTTGCGATGGAAGCGAAGAAGAATACGACCGTTTATGTGCCGAAATGGTTACAAGCGGGACTCTCATCAAGCTAAACCCCGAAAAACGGCCTAATAGCTATCTTGCATGGTCAGACCCTGCGGATGTCGCACGTGTCGAAGAGCGTACGTTTATTTGCTCAAAACGCCCCGCCGATGCAGGCCCCACCAATAACTGGATGGATCCACGCGAAATGAAGACAAAGCTAAATTCGCTTTTTAATGGTTCAATGCGCGGGCGTACCATGTACGTGGTGCCGTTTTGTATGGGGCCCCTTGAAAGCCCAATGTCCCTCTACGGTGTACAAATTACCGATTCACCTTATGCCGTCGTGAGCATGAAAATCATGACACGTATGGGAAAAGCCGCGCTCCAAAAAATCGGCGATGGAAATTTTATTCCGTGCATGCACTCAGTGGGAGCGCCGCTGGAAAAAGGCCAAAAAGATGTACGTTGGCCATGCAATGCAGAAAATAAATACATTGTCCACTTTCCCGAAGAACGCGCAATTTGGTCTTACGGCTCGGGTTATGGAGGTAATGCACTTTTAGGTAAAAAGTGCCTTGCGTTGCGTATAGCCTCTGTCATTGGCCGTGACGAAGGTTGGCTTGCCGAACACATGCTCATTTTGGGTTTTGAAAAACCCGAAGGAGACAAAACGTATATAGCAGCGGCGTTTCCTTCTGCATGCGGTAAAACTAATTTCGCAATGATGGTTCCTCCCAAGGCGTACGAAGGTTACAAAGTAACTACCGTAGGAGACGATATCGCGTGGATACGCCGTGCTCCCGATGGCGGCCTTGTTGCCATTAACCCCGAAGCAGGATACTTTGGCGTACTTCCCGGCACCTCGAAAGAATCGAATAGCAACGCGATGGAAATCATTAGCAAGAACACCATTTTTACCAACGTAGCCTTAACCGCAGACGGCGACGTTTGGTGGGAAGGAATGACGAAGGAAATTCCTGAAGGCATTACCGATTGGACGGGACAGCCGTGGACACCCGACTGTGGCCGCCACGCAGCACACCCCAACGCACGCTTCACTTCACCAGCAACACAAAATCCGGCGCTTGATGCGGACTTTGACAATCCCAACGGCGTTAAAATTAGCGCGTTTGTCTTTGGTGGCCGCCGTTCGACAACGGTTCCTTTGGTTTTCCAAGCGTGCAACTGGAACCACGGAGTCTATTTTGCCGCAACCATTGGTTCGGAGATGACAGCTGCTGCCGCAGGTACCATTGGAAAAGTACGCCGAGACCCCTTTGCAATGATTCCCTTTTGCGGCTACCACATGGCAGATTACTTCAACCACTGGTTACAAGTGGGCCGTGATTTAGGAAATCCACCCCGAATGTTTTTTGTAAACTGGTTCCGCAAAGACCAAAATGGAAAATTTCTTTGGCCTGGTTTTGGCGAAAACACCCGCGTCTTGGAATGGATTGTCGACCGTGTTCATGGTAAAGGTACGGCGACAGAAAGCCCATTGGGATGGATGCCGCGTTACGACGAAATGGATTGGGAAGGGTTAGATTTCTCTCGTGAAGATTTTAACAAAGTCATGACGATAAATACCCGTCTTTACAAAGACGAGGTATTGCAGCACGAAGAATTTTTCGACCGTATTTACGACAAGCTCCCCAAAGAACTTTTCTTTATCCGTCAGCTCATTTTGTCGAGTTTATGGCGCACCGGGGATAACTGGGTCGCGGGGCAGGTGGGAGTAACAACGATTACGACAAAGTAAATGGTTTAAATTTTTGTCGTTTTTACTGTCTCGACCATTGCTTCGACGCATTCCATTTTAGCTTCGGGGGTAATTCCATGCCCCAAGTTGAAGATGTGTCCGGGGATTGAATTTCTGGAACTTATAATTTCCTTTGTCGCAATTTTTACTGCCTCGGGCGTGCTTTCTAAAAGCGCAGGGTCGAGGTTTCCCTGCACTTTGAAATTTGCCATTTCGTGAATACCAATGCGCCAATCTATCGAATAGATAGCCGTATTTTTTTCGAGAAAAGGTTTTACATGCTTAAAATGGATAGAAGCCCCTTTGTCGTAAAAAATAACAGGAAGGGTGGTAGAGATGGCGTTTACGATTGTTTCAATATGGGGAAGAACATATTCGGTATATTCGTATCCACCTAAAACATCCCCCCACGATTCAAAAATTTGTACCGCACTTACTCCCGCGCTGTGTTGCAATTTAAGATATTCTACTGTAAGCTTTGCAACCGAGTGCATAATTTTTTTAAACGTTTCGGGATAAGACGCCATAAATGCACGGGTGCGGTTATGTGTTTTAGAGGTTTTACCTTCGATGAGGTAACTTAAAAGGGTAAAAGGCGAGGCGGCAAAACCAACTACAGATTTTTCGCTCCCAAGCGCTCTGCGTGTCTGGCGGATTGCCGTTAAAAAAGGTGTGAGGCTTTTCTGGTTTTGTTGCAATCGTTCTGCACTCAGTTTTTCAACATCGTGCGAAGAGGATATATCAAATTCGAGGGTAGGGCCGCCTGCCATAAAATGGAAGGGGATATCTACCGCAGCGAGAATTGTCATAATGTCAGCAAAAATAACAGCCGCATCCAAATTAAAGCGGCGTATAGGTTGCAAGGTAACCTCTGTCGCGATGTCGGCGTTTTTGAGCATTTCATCGAACGAATATTTTTTGCGTACCTCGCGGTATTCGGGAAGGTACCTACCCGCTTGCCGCATAAACCATATAGGAGTCGACGGAGTTTTAATTGCGCGTACGGCGCTATCAAATAAATTCATTGGCTTTTCCATATTTATTTTTTTAGGGCGTATCCTTTGCGGGGTATTGTGACAAAGAACGTTGGTTCTTTGGGGTTGAATTCAAAAAGCTTACGAAACTTCAAAATATAATTATCAAGGTTACGCGAAGAAATATTTTTTGCATGTGCGCCAATGTGTTCTTGCAGCTCTTCACGGCTAATAATGCGGTTGGAGTTTTCTAAAAAATAAAGTAGTGTCGTCGCTTCAGAGGGAGTAAGCTTGTATTCTTTTTTATCACGGACGACGACTTGTAATTCGACTTCGTACTTTCCCGCGCCGACAGTATATATTTCGCTTGAATCAGCTTTAAGCGTTGCATCGATTTGGTGGAATAAATTTTCAATTTTTAAAAGGAGGTGTTTTAAATTAAAAGGTTTAATGATGTAGTCGTTTGCGCCATCGGAAAGTGCTGCATCGATGTGGGCATCTGCTTCGGAGGCAGTTACGAGTATAACTGGAAAATCTACTCCTTTTGCGCGTATATCTTTTAAAAGCTGCAATCCACTTTTTCCGGGAAGCATAATATCCAAAAGCAGTAAATTGTAGTCGAGATCGAGCTTACGTTCCAGTTGTTCTGCGCTAAAAAAAGCAGAAACACGGTATCCCGCTTCTTTTAAATGTTCTGAAAGAAGCTCTCGTATGGTATCGTCGTCTTCGACAATCGCAATGTGTTTTTCACGGCTCATGGGTAACTCCGTAGTTTTAAAATCGTGCGCGTTATACCATCCGTACTATTTTCGAGAGTCAATTTTCCGCCCGAGCGCCGCGCAATATAGCCACATAAATGTAGGCCAAGTCCAAACCCTGTTTTGTTTTGCACATCGGCAGATGTTGCACGGTAAAAAGCATTTCCAATTCTTTTAAAAGACGCCTTGTCCATCGCTTCGCCCGAATTTGTCACACAAAAAGTAAAACAATTGCTTTCGTTGGTTGCAGTCACTTGAATTTTACCTTGAGTATATTTGAGTGCATTTTCGATAAGGTTTCGCAGTATAAAATGTAGTTTTTCTTCTCCAATACGTAGCTTGAATATAGAGCGAGAATTTACTCGTAGTTGAATACGTTTTTTTGTTTTTTCAAAATCTATATTAAGTAAGGTAGTAAGGTGCTCTTCTAAATTTTTAATTACAAGAGAACCTGTATTTGTTTTGGGATTAAATGCTCCCGCTAAATAACGTACGAGTTCGCCTAAGCGGTGTATGTCGTTAAGTCCAGAGAGAACGGCGCCTTGTGTTTTTTCTGGTGCTTTAGGATAAATTGCTTCAAGCGCCAAAGAAAGCGATTGTAAAGGTTGCCTCAATTCGTGTGTCGCTAAAAGAATTGCTTGTTCAATAATTTTTCTTCTACGGTGTTCACGAAAATAAACGTAAAGCAAGTAAATATGCACCGCTAAAAGCAAAATAATAAAAAAAGATTGTTCGTAGAAAACCATTTGGCGGCGGCTTTGCAGTCTTTCTTCAACAAACTGGGTGGCATTAGGCCACACGGCATTAGAGGTTTTTGATACAAAAATTTTATCCGCTAGTCTATTATCTTGCTTCTCGATAAGTTCGCGCATAGCGTTAGAAATATGCCCTTCGGAAATTTGTCGTACAAAAAATTGGTACTGGTTTTCGAGATTTCTATCAATAAGGTGTTGCCACCAAAAAATAAAAACGATCACAGAAAGCATCGAGAATGCCATTACAAGCGTCGAGCCTGTAAAAAAAGAAATCCGCGATAGATTTTTTTTCTGGGTCTCCATTTAAGAAATTTCTCGAAGTGCTTTTGGTAATCCAGTTATTACTTTTTTGAGTGAACGTATAAAAAAATCAATATCTTTAAATACCATTGCATCGTTTAAAAAACCAACTTCGTATGCAGAAGGTGCAATATAAATTCCAAGGTCAAGCAAACTGCGAAAAATTTTAGCGTAAAGTTTTGCCGAAAAAGGTTCGATGTCTTGTACGTTACGTACAGTTTTTGTCTCGCCTTTTTGCTGGAACGAAAACCAAAAAAGTGATTCTTCCTGTACTAAACGTATTTGCCATTCGTAAGAAGAAAAAAGTGGACTTATTTCCTCTGTGAAGGATTTTTTTAAGTACTCCGCTTTTTCCCGAAGGTTCCGGTAAACTTCTCCGTTTTTGCGGCTGAGTGCTTTGAGCGCAGCAAGTCCAGCAGCCATTGCGAGCGGATTGCCTGAAAGGGTTCCTGCTTGGTAAACAGGTCCTTGGGGTGCTAAGGAATCCATAACATGTTTTTTCCCCGCGATAGCGCCTACGGGTAAACCTCCACCAATAATTTTTCCGTATGTTATTAAGTCTGGAGAGAATTTTTCACGCCCTGAATAACCCGAAAATCCCAAACGAAACCCAGAAATAACTTCGTCAAAAATAACAAGAATTCCTTTTGCCTGCGCAGATTTTAAAATAAATTCGATAAATTCGCGTGTTTGCAGCAAAAGTCCGGCGTTTGCAGGTACAGGCTCTATAATGACAGCAGCGATACTCGTTGCGTGTTTTTTTAAAGTTTCTTCAAAGACTACTTTGTTATCTAAGGGTAGAACCAAGGTGTTTTGCACAATCTCTTCGGGTACTCCGGGAGAGCTTGCCTCAGCGATGTTTCCCGATAAAGTTAAAAGGCCAGAACCTGCCTTTGCAAGGAGTGCATCGCTGTGCCCATGGTAACATCCCTCAAATTTAATTATTTTATCGCGCCCTGTAACGCCCCGCGCTAACCGCAATGCAGTCATTACAGCTTCTGTGCCAGAATTTACAAAACGGATTTTGTCGGCAAACGGCAGTTTGGCTAAAATAAATTCAGCAAGTTCTACTTCGAGTTCTGTAACCGCGCCAAAAGTTGAACCTTGTAAAGCGGCTTTGCGCGTAGCTTTAACGACTTTGCGTGGGGCATGCCCTAAAATTAAAGGCCCCCAACTCGAGAGAAAGTCTAGATACTTATTGTCGTCCACGTCGTACACGTATGTGCCTTTTCCTGATTTTATAAAAACGGGATCTATACCTACAGAACCAAACGCACGTACGGGTGAATTTACCCCGCCAGGTATTGCAGCAAGCGCACGCTTCCAAAGGCGTAGAGATTTCCTATGTTCCATTTATTTCCTCGTGGTGCATTAGATTGGTGTTTCCTAAAAGTTCATCGGTGTAAAGTTTGAAGTTGGGTGCTTCGCTTAAATGGTATATAGGTATTCCATGCTCTTTTAAAACTTCTTGGGCGGAGTTTCCAAAGCACGAAACTAAACCATTTTTTGGATTTTCTTTTTTATAAAATTCTACAAAACTTCTTGCCGCCGTACCTGAAGTAAGCGCGTGTAGAGTGTTTCCCTTCAATTGTTTTAGTATGGGAGTTTTACTTAATATTTTTTCGTAAGGTGTGGGCAAATTTTCGTAAACGGGAACAAAGCGAAAATTTGTACATCCTCTCGCTATTTCTTGTGCACGGGAAAGCCCTGCCAAAGACCCCAACCAAACCGCATTCGCTTTTATAGAATCGAGCGCAGAACTAAATCCTTTTCCTGTTTCGTAAACTTTAACTTGTGGAAATTTTTCCTTTAAGCGTCGGCTTGTCTCTTCGCCGGCGGTAAAAAAATCTTTAGTTAAAAGTTGCGGATTTTTTTCAAGAAAAGGAAAGATAGACGGGCTTACGATAAAGAGAACTTCTGCATCCAGAATTTTTTGTGCGTCAGTGTTTAAATAGCGCTCTTCGATGGCGTTTATAAACTGGAATTTAGGATTATCTATAACGGCGTTTGTTTTTCCCCACCAAAAAATTTTGTCAAACCCTTCTTTTATTTCAGAAACTATATTTGTTGCATCGTGGACAATACGTTCTAAAAAAATTGATTCTGCAAAATACACAGGGTTTGTTTCAGTTTTTCGGCTAAAACAGAGCGATACGTGAAAATTGGGCTGGGAAGAATAAAACGCAGAAACCCCAATGGGCGCGTGGCAACCAGTCTCGAGGAGCGTCATTACTTGCCGTTCGACAAATGTGCGTGAAGCAATTTTGGCGTGTTCAGGAAAAATTTCTGCTATATGCAGAGAGAGTTTCTGCTCTGCTTTTTTTGAGAACTGGAAAGCAAGAACTCCTTGGCCTGGCGCTGTGGGAAATTTTTTTTCATTTATCTGGTATGTGTGAAGACCCACTGCGGTATATTTTTTAAAATGCGAAAGTTCATCTTCGAGGTGTTTTCGTGTGTGTTCTTCTAAAAAATGCGTATAGAGCTTGGGCTCGATAGATGAAAATTTTTTCATCCGCTCAAAGCCTGCTTCTGCGATTAAAATGGTATTGATGCCGTTATTTTTTTCGACAAGTCTTTTAAGGCGCGTAACTATATTGCCGCGTAAAGTTGCTGTTTTGGCTTTTGGAAAGGTAAAACCAAGCTGGTGTATACGGCGCAGCGACGATGTTCCAATAACGAGTTTTTCTCCGTCGTTTTTTAAATTAATTGGCGAGAGCGAAAGGAGAATATCTGCAGATGTGGTTTCAGAAAAAAGGATTGCGTCCGAAATTTCTGGAATTTTTTCTGTAGGCAAATCTTTAAAAGAGTGTACAGCCGCGTCTGTACGGTTTGTAATAAGGGCTTCGTCAAGTTCTCGCGTAAAAAAAGCACGGCCTTCTTTAGTTGCGCTATCCGCTACATGGTAAAGAGGACCGTCGAGTTTAATATCGCCCGCTGTTTTCAAAGCTTCTATACGCACTTGGAATCCAACTTTTTCTAAACGCATAGCAGCGTCTATGGTTTGTGCAAGCGCTAAAAGCGAGTCACGCGAAGCAAGTGTAATGGATTTTTTAACGGGATGTGCCATATTAAATTTCAGGAGTAATTTTCGCGTTTGAAATAAGGTCAAGGATCATCTCGCGGTGTTGCTGCAGGGTACGCCTTTGTTCTTTTTTTACAAAGTCGTATAAAATACGTTTTTGTTTTTCGTTCAGCGAAGCTTCTTCGGCAAGGCGTTGCCATTGGCTGTCGGTTTGGTTGGTTTTGGTTTCTAAATAGTCGCGCACGACGGAAGGATTCTCGCGGTAAAGCGAGTCGAGCCATAGCTGGTATACCGTCCGTCGGATAATGGGTTCTGCTTCTTTGGCAGATGCCGCTCTTTGTGCACGCGCTTCATCGGAAATTTTTTTTAGCGACGCTAGAGAAATAAACCGGTTACCCAGTTTTTCTGCTGCGTCGGGTGCAACATTTGCTGGAAGCGATAGATCCACCACGGCAGAGTTTTCAACGAGGGTTTTGTTTCTTGTAAGATTTGCCAAATCGTGTGCAGAGAAGAGTGGCTCCGTTGCGCTCGAGGCGAGTATAATCGCTTGCGCGGATAAATTTGAGGAGTCTTGTTGGAAATCTGCCAAAGAAACTATACGGAAACAGTTTGGCGTATAGTCTATTAGCCGCCGCATTTCGCGGTTCATCGCACGAGAAACTTCTTTGCGTACTAAAGTAAAATTTTTGACGCCTCGCCGCAAAGCAAAACGCGTTACTTTTGCCGACATATCCGATGCACCTACAAGAACGAGGGTGCTTTGTATTGGGTGAAGGTTACGTTCGCAAATTGCTTCTTCGACAAGGCTCATAAGCGAGTACGCATTTTCAGAAATTCCTGTTTGCGTACGTATCTTTTTTTGCGCTTCCAATGCTTTTGCAAGAAGTGTCGAAAGGCCAGAGGAAAGCCAGCCCAGTGCGCTTGCCTGAGACATGTCACGTTTAATTTGTCCCGCTATTTGTGTTTCACCTAAAGCGAGGCTTTTAAGTCCGCTTGCAACTGAAATAAGGTGGACTAAAACTTTTTCGCCGCTTAGGTAGCGAGGTTTGGCCTCTTCCATCTTTTTGAAAATAGGCGATAAGTTATAAAGTGTAGCAAAGCCATCTTTAGGTTCTATTCCTTCAGAAAATTCGGTATAGATTTCGATACGGTTACACGTCGCCATATAAAGAAGTCCACGGATTGTTGGTGGAAGCGTGATGGAGTTTTCGGTGTAGAAACGGCGTGAGTCAGGAAACGCTGCAAGGGCTTCCACTTCGTGTGTAGCAATGCTTAGCGATAGAGCGTGGAAGCGTTTAAAAAAGCCCAATGGCGGCATAGGAAGTAGGCATATCCTTTATTTTAGGTTGGGCAAAAACGTAAAGCCCGTGCATTGTCAGTAAGGTGTCATTAAACGATCGGATTACTTTCTCCGCCGTTTTTTCCATGCATTGGCGGAGTTAATTGCAGCTTCGACGCTAATTTGTGCCGTACAAGGATAAAACTTGCACTTTGCAAGTTTGCATTTAAGCGTATCCATAGGGAAATCTGTACTAAGAAGGTACTCTGACAAAAAAGGGGCTTTATCTAAAGGGAGTGTGCGCCACCTACGCTGAGAGGAAGCTTTATTCTGCGGAAAAAAAGCAGTGTGTGGACAACCTACAAGCGCGGCCAAGTGCAATGGGCCAGAGGAATTTCCAAAAAAATGTGCTGCTTGTTTAAGAAGAGCCGCGCTTTGTACAAGAGTTAGGTGCGTCATTATTTTAACACGCGGTATTCGGCCAAAATACTTTTGGAGTATTTCTTCGTCGGCGCCATCTCCCAGGATAACTACCTGAGTTTTTTTTTCGGCGTAGTATTTTGCAAGGGCTTGGAAGTTCTCCATTGGCCAAACAAGCGCAGTTCCCGACCTTTTGTAAGGGTGCATAACGATGTAGCGTCCTTTTATTTTTGCCATCCGTAATGGTGGAATTTTGACGCGTGGAAACTGGAATAAACTTTCTAAGCGAAGCGCACGTAAAATTTTAAGGTTGAGCTGAAACTCCGACTGGTTAGTATTTTTGCGGCGGATAAAGTACCATAAGTTAAAACGGTAAAGGAATGAACGGCGTAAAGGACCTAAGCGGTACGGAATACCCGCGTCGCGAACAAGTTTTGCGCTTTTAGGTTCAGCGTACGAAAAGATTGCAAGGTCAAAACGGTATGCGGCGATTTCGCGTACCAAATTAGTATATTCGGTTTTTATTTGTAGCTGCCTTTTTTTCTTTGTGTGTCTTTTAAGTAGACAGCCGGGATCTAAAATCCAGCCGTCAATTTCGGGGAGAAATGCGGACATCGAATGGAGGTTGCGTGCACAAAGAACGTAAACACGTGCGTGTGGCAGTTGTTTTTTGAGCGCAGAAACCATGGGGAGAGTCAAAATAAAGTCTCCCAGGCCGTCGTTGCGGATAATTAGAATTTTAGGTGGAGTAATTTTACGCGCAAAAATTCGTCGTATACGTAAAAGTCTTTTACGCGAAAGCGAAATGTATTCGAGTAGTCGTAACCACACGGCCTTATTTAATATACTCGGTCATCTTGTACATCGGCAACATAACTGCCGCCATAATCGCCGCGACAATGCCGCCCAAAAAAATAATCATGATAGGTTCCAAGGACTGTGTCATGCGGCGTACAGCGCCGTCGACTTCACTTTCCATAATTTCGGCGGCTTTGATGAGTAGCTCCGACAGGCGGTCGGTACTTTCTCCAGCGGAGATCATCCCTTTTGCCATTTGCGGCAGCATCACCGAGTCGCGTAAAGACTCCCGAAGCGACGAACCTTCTTTAATTTGCTCCGCTGCAGAGTTTATCTCTTCGACAAAAATAGAGTTGGTGACGGTACCTGCGACAATACGGAGCGAGTCTAAAAGGGGAACTTGGTTTTCGGCGAGAATTCCCAAGTTACGGCAGAAAAGTCCTACTTGGATACGGCGGAGTAAATTTCCGAAAAAGGGAATCCGCATAATTATTGTATCGGTTTTCCTTTTGCCCTTTGGCGTCGAGCGGTAACGGACAAACGCGTAAATGCCGCCCGCGATAGATAAAATCATTACATGCCAAAAGTTTGAGAAAATTTTTGAAAGCCCAATTACGATACGCGTGATAAGGGGAAGCTCTGCCTTAAAACCGCTAAAAAGGTCGGAAAGTTGCGGAACCACCGAAGTCATAAGGAAAAAGATTACCCCAACAGAAATTGCAAGCATAAACGCAGGGTAAATCATCGCGGTAATTGCACGCGATTTAAGCTCTTCGTTACGCTCTTCGAGGTCTGCCAAACGTTTTAGCGTCGGTTCGTAGTTACCCGTCGCTTCGCCTACGCGAATCATGCTTGCGTACACGGGCGGAAAAACATCCGAATACTGTTTAATTGCCTCCGAGAGCGACTTTCCTTCGGTGACTTGTTGTTTCATTTCTTGGATAATCTTTCGCAGGTGTTTGTTTTCGGTTTGTTCGCTAATGTCAGAAAGGGCTTCGTTCAGGGGAATTCCTGCGCCTAAAAGGGTGCCAAGTTGGCGTGAAAAAATTCCTGTGTCTTTACGCTTGATACGGTAGAGTAGGTTACTTAAAAAGGGAAAAAGCTCCCTGTCGCGTTTAGTCGAATCGGCGCGTATTTCCCGTACGTAAAGGTTTAACGCTTTAAGTTTTTGTGTAGCTGCTTGCGCAGAGATAGCTTCTATGACGTCTGTTACCTTTTGTCCTTTTTGGTTAAACGCGGTATACTGGTAGTGTGGCATTTAAGTTATCCGCAAGGCTTCATCTAAAGAGGTTGTACCATTTACCACTTGGCGTAGCGCTGCGTTTCGTAACGTAATCAATCCTTCGTCAATGGCCACATTTTTTATGTCGTCGAGTGAAGCACGCGCTAAAACCATTTCGCGAATTTTACTTGTTAGTGGCATAAATTCGTATACACCCATACGCCCACGAAAGCCTGTGTGCATGCACTCTTTGCAACCGCCGCTTTCAAAAATTTGGATTTTTTCTGAAGCTGGTTTTGGAGGAGCTTTTTTCCCTTTTGTTTTTGCTTTTGTTTTACGCTCCAGATACGTAAGCCCCAGCGCAGTTAATTCTTTTATCGTAATTGTGCGTGTTTTTTTACAGTGCGAACACAGCCTTCTGACCAAACGCTGCGCCATAATCCCTCGGCACGTTGACGTGACTAGAAATGGTTCAATCCCCATGTCGAGAAGGCGTGTAATTGCGGAAGGTGCGTCGTTTGTGTGGAGCGTCGAGAAGACAAGGTGGCCTGTTAAAGATGATTGGATTGCGATACGTGCGGTTTCCTCGTCGCGGATTTCCCCCACCATAATAACGTCGGGGTCTTGGCGCAAAATTGAACGCAACCCTTCGGCAAAGGTAAATCCAATTTTTGAACGCGCCTGTACTTGGCCAATCCCTTCGATTTGGTATTCTATAGGATCTTCTACGGTAATAATATTTCTTTCGGGACTATTGAGGCGCACAAGCGCGGCATAAAGTGTTGTAGTTTTTCCAGAACCCGTTGGCCCTGTAATAAGGATAATTCCGTTGGGTTCGTTAATCATCGAAACAAACTGTTCGTATGTTTGTTTTTCAAAACCAATGTTGGCTAAATCGTATTTTGCGGTTGTCCTGTTGAGTAAGCGCAAAACCAATCTCTCGCCGTGTTGTGTGGGTAAAGACGAAACGCGGATGTCGATATCGTTTCCGCCAAAGCGCACGCGAATACGCCCGTCTTGCGGAAGCCTGTTTTCGGCAATGTTCAAATTTGCCATAATTTTGACGCGCGAGATAACGCCGTTTTGTATAGATTTAGGGGGGGACATCATCTCGTGTAAAATACCGTCGATACGAAAACGGATGGTAAATTTATTTTCGTGCGGTTCAAAGTGGATATCGGATGCCTTTTCGTTGACCGCATTCGAGAGAACCATATTTACAAGTTTAATAATTGGCGCTTGGTTTGCAAGTTCAGAAGAGTCTTGTAAATCTTGGATGTCGTCCAAAATTTCAAGCCCGTCCCCCATTTCTATAGATGAATCTTCCGCACGTGATTTTGCCTCATAGACGTTATGGATAATGCGTAAAATTTCACTTTCACGCGTAAGTACAGGAATTACATCGTACCCAATAAAAAGCAAACGGAATTCATCCAAGGGATGTAAAAGCGAGGGGTCGCTTAGCGCAATTTTTATTTCTCTGTCTTTTACGTAATACGGAGCTACACGGTATTTTTGTACAAACTTAAGAGGAACTTTTTCAACAAGCGCTTCAATTCCAGACGGTTCGAGTTTTTCAATGTACTCAATTTCGTACTGTTGCGAAAGCGCTTTAAGCGCGTCGTCTTCGGAAATAAGTCCTTTTTTGACGAGAATTTGCCCAATTTTTAGAGAAGATTTACGCTGGAGCGAAAGCGCTTTTTTAAGCTCGGCTTCTTCGATTAAGCCTGCGTCGAGGAGAATTTCGCCAAACTTTCGCATATTAAAGGAGCCTGTATTTGCCGCTCTTTAATCTCCCCGTACACTATTCCACTTGGCTGCGCTTAAGTTCTTTGATTTGGTCTTCGCGTAAATCTTCGGTTACCTTGTCTGCTAAAGCGCGGTTTGTAAGAACGTGGGGGGTGATAAAGACAAGTAAGTTACTGCGTTTTTTAGTGGTGCCAGTGCGTTTAAAAATATACCCCAAAAGTGGAAGATCTCCTAAAATAGGAACTTTTTTCATTTCTGTGCGGCGGTCGCTACTGACAAGTCCACCTATAACGATTGTTTGGCCGTCTTGCACGCGCACGAATGTTTTGATGTCTTTTTTTCCAATGATGGGGTTTCCAGAATTGGAATCGGTGCTTGTAATGCTTTTTACTTCTTGGTATAGGTTGAGTGTCACCATACGGTTTTTATTTACCTGTGGGGTAAATTTGAGTTTAACCCCAACCGGACGGTATTCAAAACTTTTCGATTGGCTAAGCCCCGTTGCAGTAACAGCCGACGAAATTGTATTTACCTGGACTGGCCTATCTTCACCGACATTGATTTCCGCTTCTTGGTTATCTAATGTCAAAATTTGCGGCGCAGAGACGACCATAAAATTGGAGCGCCCAACGTGTGCGTTTAAAATGCCCATTAACCCAGAAATAGATTTATCGGTAAAAGATAAAGTAAACCCGGGAAGCGAACTTAATCCCGAGGTTTTTACGGTTCCGTCTTGCGCAATGTAACCCGAGGTTGCGGCAATTTTGGTGCTGTTAAATTGGGCGTTGTATCCTTTACCAACAAGCCAGTCAATACCAAATTCGTTTGTGTTGTCGACACCCACTTCGACAATTAAGACTTCGAGTAACACCTGTTGGCGCTGCAAATCGATACGTTTAATGAGGCTACGTACAAGCTCGAACTCGTCGTTTGTACCGACAAAAATAATGCTGTTGGTTTCTTTGTGCGCTACAACGTCGATGGGTCTTTTTTGTACATTTGCCTGTGTGACAGCAGGCGGTGGATTGCCCCCTGCTGCAGAAGTGGAGGCGGGGGCAGAGCGCAGGGGTTCTACGGGAAGCTGGATTTTTTTAAGCGTTGCTTCCACGTTCTCTGCTTGCATATTTTCCAGGCGGTACACGTGTACGTTACCGTCTTGCCGGATAACGCCGCAGTCAGGATCTTTAGTTGTATCGCATTCTTTTTTCTCGGGCATAAGATCGATAAGGTTTGCGATACGGATGAGGCGGTTTACTTCAAAAAGACTTCCGCTAATAATAAGCATGTTGATGTCGTCGTAATCGACAAGTTCGGTATTTGCGCTGGTTAGCCTTTTAAGAATTGCTGAAAGTTTTGATGGTTTACTCCCGTATACGGGAAGAATTTGCGTTACCGGAAGATCGCTTTTTACTTCTTTTTCTTTTATTTCGTCGCGCCCTAAGAAAATGAGGACACTTCCCGCAAGCGCGTCTTTAAGGGCGACCACGCGGATAAGGTTTTCGTTTTCTTCGACAATACCAAAACCTTTAATCGCGAGCATTGAATAGAGGTACGGGTATGCGAGCGAACGTGGAATTTTGTACGGAGAAATAACGGTAATTTTACCTTTGACTTTTTCGTCCGCAATTATGTTTTTTCCGATAATTTTCGAGAAAATTTTAAGAACGTCTTGTATTTCTTGGTCGCGAAAATCAGGACGGAAAGTAGGGGGTGCCTTCTCTTTTTGCTTGCTTTCTGTTACTTGATTTTTTTTGCCCTTTTTTTTCTTTTGCGGTTTTTCATCGTTTTCAACCGCTTCACTTTCGGTCGCTAATTTCTCTATTTGTGCATCGTCAGGGCTGGTTGTTTTGGGTTTCTCGTCGCTATGCGTAGGAGGCTTGGGAGGAGCGAGTTCGGCGTCTTGCGCTACGATAACCGCACTACTAAAAATAATTATTGCGAGCATCGCGTAGTGCACGCGTTTCTTTGACCAATTTAGCATTCGAGTTAACACAGAGTAAGGCTTTTGTGCCGTCATACAAGGATTTTGCGATAAAGCTACAAGCTCTTAGTTATTCATCGGGAAAACTTAACCTAAAACTAAAGCTATAAGGCGGAGTTATCGCTGCTCCGGCTTTAGGGTTTTGTGAAACAACATAGCCAGAACCTTCAAATTTATGGTCTCCCGGAAACTTGGAAAGGACTTGAAAAAGGAGTTCTTTCTTACTAAATCCTTGAAAATCGGGCATTTGCGATTTTTCTGTAGAAATTGAGCGGTACTGAGCAGTGGGGAGCGCACGTACTTGCCGCAGTTCTCCTACGTGGATTGCAGGGATAATCTCGCGCAAAATACGCCGGAACGCGGGTGCGGCGACGGTTGCTCCTTGGTGGTATTCTCCCCTGGGCTCGTCGAACATGAGTAGTATCGTGATTTCGGGTTTATCGCACGGAAAAAAACCAACGAAGGACGCTTGGTATTTATCTGTATAGCCGCGCTTGTCCGATTTAATCGAGGTACCTGTTTTGCCACAAACGTCGAATTCTTTAAGCCCTAAATCTGCCCCTGTACCAGTTCCACTTTTAACCACTTCGCGTAGCGTCGCACGGATTTTGCGGCTGTTTTCAAGACTTGCCACGCGGTACTTAGCTTTGGGAGAAAAGCGTTCAACCACATTCCCTTGGGAATCGGTAATGTGGTCGATGAGCATCGGTGGCATAAAATTACCGTCGTTACCAATGGCATTTGCAGCGACAGCGAGTTGTAAAGGGGTAACGCTTACCCCATGCCCAATGGGAATAGACATTTTTAAAAAGTAATCCCAATCCTTTGGACTGGGTAAATGTCCTTTGGCTTCGCCGGGAAGCGCTATTTCGGTTGTGGATCCAATACCGAACGCTTTTAAATTTTCGTAGAGTTTAAGTACAGGTAACTGCCACGATGCGGTAATAACCCCGTAGTTACACGAATTTTTCATCACGTCGGTAAAAGTCTCTTTGCCGTGTTTATGCGTGCAACTTATACGAGTTCCTTTGTACTCAAAATATCCGGGGCAAAAATACTCGTGTTTGTCGTCGAGCATGTTTTCGCGTAAAAGCGCAGCCATCGTGAAAACTTTGAATGTAGAACCGGGTTCGTACTGGAAACTAATCGGAAGGTTTTTACGCGTACCTTCGGCTGCCTTTGTAGGATTATTGGGGTCAAAGTCGGGTTGCGACGACATCGCGAGCACCTTTCCCGTTGGAGTTTCCAAAATAACTCCCATTGCGTGTTTTGACACGCTTTCGGTAAGTCCCCTTGCAAGGGTTTTTTCTAACTGGTGCTGCACAAATGAATTGATCGTTAAATGGATGTTTTGCCCAATGAAGTCTTGGTTACTTATACCCGAAGTAGGCGTTTTGGCGCGGGGTTGTGCAAGGATGCTATTTTGGCCAAATTCAATTCCCGAAAGCCCCTCGCCGTCAACTCCGGTAAACCCAAGAATTTGCGAAGCAAGGTTTCCGTTGGGGTAGTAGCGGTCGGGTTCGGTTTGTAGAACAAGCCCAGCCATGTCGAGCTTCCTAAGCGATGCAGCTTCCTCGATTGGCATTTTTCGGCGTAGGTAAAAAAACTTTTCACTCGACTTAATCTTCTGTAAAATTTCTGTTTTGGGAACTCCGGTAACCCGCGCAAGAACATCGACACCTTCAAGTTGTAACCGCGCTTCAAGTGGTTTTATCCCAACCGAAACCGTATCGCGTGATATGGCAAGCTCGTGGCCGCGTGCATCGAAAATGACCCCGCGCCGCACTTTTGGGGCATCTCCAATAACCGAAGGGGGAAGTGGTGAGGCAAGCGCAAGTTCAACTGCGCGGTACGCCATAATAAAAAATATAAAAAGTAAAAAAACAAGGATAATTTTGTAACGTAACGAAAAGAGTGTTTGGCTGTGGTTGTGTTTTGCGTCAATCATGCGGTATTTTTACAGTTGGGTAAATTACTTTCCCTACAATTTTTTGGAGGCTAATTGCTCCAAAATGGCGCGAATCAATCGAGTGCTCGGTATTTGAACCTTCAAAAAAACACGAAACATTTGCATCGAAAGAAGCGGACGAATTTTTGGATTGGTGCGTAAACCAGATTATGTCTCTTGTAAAGTGCGGCTTTTTAACGGCAAACTTCACAAGGTAAAGCCCGTTGTGTAGTGGATTTTGGAAAACGTACGCATGGCCGGTATCACAGGGAGTACAAAAAATCTTTTTTTGTGTAAACGGAATTTGTATGCATGGCGATGTTTTTAAAATAACAAGTAGGTCGTCGGGTTTAAGGTAGGGAAGCATCGATTCGTTCTTTACGCGTACGAAATCAATCCCCACAATTTGTGTCGTTTTTACAAGAAGCCATGCAACGCATAACGTGGAGAAAATAACGGCAAACAACCGGATGGTATTTTGGATTCTACTTTTTTCAGACAAAACAGTTATCCTTTTCTAAGGAAGTATTCCACTCTTTTTCCGGCGCGTAAAGTAACGATGTGCAAATTTTTCCTGTTTTGGAGGGTTAGCCAAATTCCCAAATTACGCATAGGTTGGTTGATGGTCTCCCCGTTTATCTCGATAATGCATTCGCCCGGGCGAACACCCAAGGGAGAAAAAGGAGTCCTCTCTCCTAAATTTTTGATACACAACGCAGGAATATCTTCCAAAACTTTCCATCCCAAATGTCCCCACGAGCGTAAAATCTCTGGAGAGCGTTCGACCGTACTTTTGAATTTTGCGAAATGCACGCGTGCAGAAATTGTGTTCCCATTTTGCTTTACGCCGTAGACAAAAAGGGGGATTTCTTTTTTTATAGAAGATAAGTTTTCTTCAAGATTTTCTTGATTTTTTGTTTGTGCTTGCGCCGTATTTCCAGAAGAAGCGTCTTTAAGTACACTTTCAATTTTTTTAAGGAGAAAATATTCTTTAAGAAAAAGGAACGCTGCTGTAATAAGCAGTATAGCAATAACTGCTAAAACAGCCTTTTTCATGCTAAGGTACCTTTAAATTGCGTATACAAAGTTTTTGCGTTGGTGCGTAGACTCCATTTGTCTTGACGCAGTACTCTGTTTTTTCTTTTCCATGCCATGCTTAAAAGAGTATTTCTTCTTCTTTGCGTTAGCGCGGCAACCGCATTTACGCTTAATTGTGGCAAATCGTATTGCAAACAGTACACGGAAAAATTGTGTAAAGATGTAAACTCTGCCGAATGCAAGGCTGCGCAAGAAAAGGTAAAATCGTGGTCGTCTAACCAGTGCCGTATTGAGTTCAACAATCTTGTTATTGAAGAGCAAGAAAAAAAGATGGAAAAAATTTTGGAAGAGTAATGCGCGATTTTTTAAGCGCCCGTATCCATGGTATTGATACGAGTGAAATCCGCAAGGTCTTCGACTTAGCTGCCAAAATAAAAAATCCGTTAAACCTCTCGATTGGCCAACCGGATTTTCCTGTGCCGCAGGTAGTAAAAGAAGCTATAATAAAAGCGCTTCAAGATAATAAAACTGCGTACACACCAACCGCTGGTCTTGTTTCTTTACGCGAGGCAATCGGCGAATTTTTAGAACCTAAAATTGGTTACTTAATAAAACCCGATAATGTTATCGTATCAACAGGGGTTGCGTCTATTTTGTTCCTCCTTTTTCAAACGGTTATCGGGAAGGGTGATGCAGTGCTCATGGTTGATCCCTATTTTATGATTTACCAAGCGCTCATAAAATACCACGAAGGAAAAGAATATACAATTCCTGAAAATTTTGGAATAAACGAAGTTGATTTTCTACGTGAAAAATTAAAACGCGATTCGGTCAAACTCAAACTTATTATTTTTGCTTCCCCTTCAAACCCTACAGGCAAAATTTTAAGCCGTGAACAACTAAACCTGTTAAAAAGCCTTGCAGAAGAAAACGACGCGATTATAGCTTCTGATGAAATTTATTCGGCTTTTGATTACGAAAAAAGGCATGTAAGTATGGCTTTGCTTGCCCCCGAAAGTACGCTTACGCTAAATGGATTTTCCAAGAGCCATGCAATGACAGGGCTTCGCGTAGGCTATCTTGCATCTCCCGAAAGGTTTGCTCCCATTGTGCAAAAGATGGTAACATTGCAGCAATATACAATGGTATGTGCACCGCATGTAGTCCAGTGGGGTGCGATAACCGCGTTAAAAACACCGATTGAAGAAGAACTTAAATTTATGCGTAAACGCCGCGACCTGGTCTACGGAATACTTTCCAAGGCGACAAACCTTCCGCATCCCGATGGTGCTTTTTATGTGTACCCCGACATCCCTATAGATTCTGCCGAATTTGTACCGCGTGCAATTGAGAAGCGTCTTCTTTTAGTTCCCGGGTATATTTTTAGCCAGAATAAAAAATCTATCCGCATTAGCTACGCCGTTAAAGAAGAAATTTTAGAAGAAGGAGCGCAAATTTTTGTTCAACTTGTCAACGAGCTAAGTTGAGAGAATGCGGGAGAAAGCGATGCGGTGTAAAAAATATTTTTTTATAGTAGCGTTTTTTTTGTCCACCCTCAAAATAAATGCAGAGGCGGCAAAAGGCGAGGCGCATTCGACGGATGTAGAGGCGCAAAAAGAAACCCATGCCCCCGTAGCAGATAGTGCAACCCAACGGCGTTTACGCTGCCAAGAATTTGCTTTTGGCGCAGGGTGCCAAGGCTTTGGTTTTGGCCCTGTGGTAACGAGCGACAAAAGTGGCGCCGTCTACGGTTTAAGCGCAAGCTATACATATTTCCTTTTCGAGCGTTTGGGCGCTGGGTTAGGAGGAGGAATGCTGTTTGGTTCTACCTACAAGCAGTATTCCATTGGCCCTTCTTTAACGTATTTTATTGGTCCTTTTGCTGGTTATCTTTTAACGCCTTCTTTTGGTGCGACAAAGTACTATTTACGCGGCGGTGTTGATGCTGAAGGGTGGTCGTATGGCCCGTCGGTAGGTCTTATGTCGAACCTTTTTGGTCGGGTGTATTGGGGAATTTCCGTTGGGTACTATACATTTGTTGTGGGAAGTTCAAAAACGAGCGAATGGAGTTGGTCACCCGCCGTTTTTATTCCCTTTTAGTCGCCTGATAGTAAGCTATCTAATTGCGGCAATAGTGTTGCTGCGTTACCTTGCAGGTAAATATCGTTAGGAAACGCACGGTGGTTTTCGTCGGTATTTATTTCGATAACATAACCACCCCGCCGCCTTACTTCGATAGCAAATCCCGCCGCTGGGTAAACATGGCCTGATGTACCCACCACGAGAATTACATCGCAGCGCAAAAGTTGTGAATGGATTTCGTGCATAAGCGATGCGTCTAAAGCTTCGCCAAACCAGACGATATCGGGACGTAGTTCAGGTAAGTTGCAATACTTGCATGCTGTCTCGTGCGTAACTTCACCTTCGATTATACCGACACGAAAACATTTTTGGCAGCGTACACGGAAAATATTACCGTGCATTTCTAAAATATCTTTAAGCCCTGCGCGTTTATGGAGCGAATCGACGTTCTGCGTGATGCACAAAAGGTTGGGTAGTTTTTCTTTTAAGCGGTATGCTGCGTAGTGCGCTTCGTTTGGTTTTTTAGAGAGAATGAGTCTTTTACGCCAGTTGTACCATTCCCACACAAGTTTTCTATCACGGCTAAACGCTTCAGGAGTTGCTAAATCTTCTGCGCGGAAGTTTTTCCATAAACCTTCTTTGCCGCGAAAGGTGGGAATTCCACTTTCTGCAGAAATTCCCGCTCCTGTAAGAAGAATGGGATGTTTCGCTGTTAAAAGGATTTGAGCGGCGCGTTGGATGGCCAATTGGGTTTCAGTGGGCATCCGACTTTTCCATTGAAGCAAGCATGCGAGAAATTCCTGCTCCCAGCACGTTAAAAATAACAGAGATATTCCACAACAAAAGTTCGTTTGGTGTAAAGTACACAAGGTATTTTAACCCTAAACAAAGCGCGACCAAGACAAAAGAAAGCATCACGTCGAGAGCCATCCCGAAGTCAACGCGCCGTGCATGTTTGGGTGCGTCATCCCCCGCTTTACGGCTTAGGTATGTGAACAAAATAGCGAATGTACAAACGGGAATCATTTGTTTACGTAAGGCGAGGCAAACGATAATGTTGAGGGTGTTGATAAGTAAATCTAATGTACCAAGTGCAATTAAAGAAAAAGCAATCCCTGTAGAAACTAAATCGGTTGATGCACGAGAAAGCGCTAAAGCAAATAAAATTTTAAAGATACCAAAGGGAAGACCAATGGTAATGTAATCAAGTTGTGAGCGATAATTGCAGGTTTTGGAAGATTGGCCTTGCATACCATGGAAATAGGTAAATTTTTATTGTAGCCGTAAATCGTGATTTAGTCGACACGGGAGCTTAAAAAAATTCTATGCCGCTCCGTAATCTCTTATGCAAGTAAATAAAAGTGAAAAGAAATGGCTTGTCCTTATCGAAGACCACGATAACAAGCTGGGGTTAATCAACATGATTCGCCATTTAGACAAAGTTGTCAGTGAACTTGAAATGGCAAAAATTCCTGAGCTATTGCTCGAAATTGATCTAGCAAAATTGAATGCAGCAAATTCCGAATTAATCGCAAAATTTGTCGAATTGCAAAGTATTCTCGTGCGAACCGACGGAAGGCTAAACGTTACTAACGCAAACCCCGAACTCAAAAGTTCGTTTGACGTAGTAATGCTCGATAAAATTATCCCAATACAGTACATGGGTCAAGAAGACCCTGGCGAAGATGGATACGCTTACGACGATTACGAGCTTCCTGACGACGGTAGCGACGAGTAATTAGCTTAAAGTAATTAACTGCCTAATTTTGTGCGCTACGCGCACAAAATTAGGTAATTTTTTTATTCGCTTTTATCTTTCTTCGATTTCTTTTTTGATTTTTTAGACTTCTTCTCTTTTTTAGGTTTGTTTTCTTTGGCGTCTTTTGCCTCTGCGCTTGAGGAAGTTTCAGCTTTTTCTTTTTTATTTTTCTTCTTTTTCTTTTCTTTCTTTTCTGCTTTAGAATCGTCTTTTGCGCTTGTATCTTCACTCGATTCGGGTTGGGTTGCGTTCTTCTCTTTCTTTTTTGATTTCTTAGAGCTGTCACCCTTACCCGGCTTCGCACGGCAGTATGCGTTTACTTTGTCCCCGTCTTTTTGCGTATAGCCACTAACCCAAGTACAATCATCGTCGCTTTTGCACTGGCTTTGGCTTAACCCCTGGCATTTAGACGCCGACAAAATTGTCGGGAGGGCAAAGTAACACGTGAGGAGGAGCACTTGGCTCCAAACAAATATTTTTTTCATGGTGGAGTGCAGAAATAGAATTTTCTCAAAGCGTCAACAGCTTTGTAAACTTGTTTGCGGGTGGGTCTACCTACACAGGCTCTTATTTATCAGGTAAAACAATGGGGAGTACACGGTTTTTTCCAGAGTACTTAAAGTTTTGTATTGCGTCAACATCGATATTTTTAGGTGTTTTTTCTTCTGGGATATCCTTGGGTTTAGGGAGAGGAAGGGGGGGCTCCACGTTAAAATTATAATTTTCTACAGTTTCGTCGGGAATATAATCGTGTCCTGTTTTCATTTTTTCACGCGCACGGCGGCGTAACGAACCAATGTAAGTCGATTTTTCCGCTGGGCTTAGTTCCTTTTCGTCAGAAAGTGGAAGATCAAGTTCAATGGAAACTTCGACTTCACTGCCTTCTTTACCTTCTATACGAATAGGTTCTTTGAAGACATGTTTTTTGTATAGCGGAGCCTTTTTCTTGGTGGGCTGTAGCCTTGGGAGGGGTTGCGTTTGTGGTGTGGTTGCTGTTTCGTCCAAGATACGCCGTGTTTGTGTTGAGAGGTTTGTGTTTAGTTCGGTGAGGTGTTTACCAAATTCATTCAAGATTTGTAGCTCGCGTTCTTTAAGCGAAGAGACTACCCCAAGCGCTTTATCCCCCAGTTTCAGGGCGTCGGCGTTCATTGTTAAACTCTTTGCGTAGTGTTCTTGAACCCAGTTGCGCGAACCATTCTCTGAGGCATTTTTAGCGCTTCGGCGGATAGCTTTTAATTTGATAAATGTTACAGGCGCTGCGGTAAGTAGTAAAAGGAATATTACGGCACGGATAATATAGAACAAAATTCCGGCAAAAGGGTAGACAACAATAAAAATGAAATCTTTTTCGTGTAACGCAAAAATCCGTTGCCCACGGAAAAGCCCGTATAGGGGAGAAGCAAACTTTCCATTTTTAAACCAAGCTGTGTCTTGTAAAAAAGTGCCTCCTTTTTTACCTAACGCTAAAACATTGAGTTCCTTATCTGTAGTTAAAAATAAATACTCAGAATTCGCATGGCTTAAGGGGAAATCCGGCAAGCGTGTAATATCCCATTCTCCATCGAGTATGTAATTAGAACCTGCGCCCGTGATGGGGATGGTAAAATAGCGCTTTCCTATTTCACGGCGAACAATTGTTGTATCAATTGAGGATAGGCGACGCACGTCGCGTTCAAGAATAGTTTTTTGGTAGATATCGCGTAGACGCCATGCTTTAAGGGCACCGTTGGCAAAATTATCGAGAAGGGTTGCTGTGTCGCGCTCCAAAGTAGAAGAAGGAAGCGGCTTTTTTTCTTTAAGAAAATTTAAAATAGTGGGGTCGTTGGCGAGTGTGTCAAGAAGGTGCGCTTCTCTTTCGGCGTGCGTTATTTTTTGGGTGTACGTCTCCCAATCGCTTGCGAGCATCCGCGCCTGTGCGTACCCTGGTTCGTAAAGAAGAACATCCGCGATACGCCACAATTTTTCCGTTGTAGGAAGCCCTTGTGCTGTCGAAAATTGCCATACTTCACGCGAGCACCCAAAAGGTAGGGTTAGTAAAAAGAGAAAAAATATTTTACCCTTATAAGACATCCAAAATAGACCTTGTATAGTATCGACCTTTTATGCTGTTAATCTTGAAAATGAGTGAATATCTCTTTGCGTGTGGATTCGTCTTTTAAGCAGAGCATGTGCCGCCTAATAACGAAAAAAGCCTAATTCCCCTCACAATCCATGTTTTATCGAATGCGCGTACACTTTATTCAACCCGCCGTTTTTTTGAAGAAGGGTATAAGCGTGGGCACAAAATGCGCGTGTACCCTCCCGTACAAATGTCTGCATATTTAGAGCGTAATGCACTCGAACTTTATTACGCGGACCAAAAAATTGAGACGCCACACTGCATTATTCCCCGTTTAGGGCAGAAAAAAAGCGCGCACACCCTTGCAATTATCCGTCACTACGAAATGATGCATGTTAAATCTTTAAACACAAGCCACGCGATGGCGCGTTGCCGCGACAAATTTGTAACGATGCAAATTTTAGCGCAAAACAAAATCGCTGTGCCGCGTAGCGTTCTTTTAGAAGATCCCGCGCATATAGATACGGCGTTTGAAAAAATTGGCGCTCCCCCTTACATACTAAAAGTGCCAACAGGCTCTCAAGGTACCGGCGTTATGATTGCTGACTCTAAAGGTGCAGCGCGTAGCCTTATTGAGACTCTTCTCGACCAAGGTTTGCAACTTATTGTACAAGAATTTATCGCAGAGTCTCGTGGTTCTGATTACCGTGCAATTATCTTGGGGGGAGAGCTTATTGCTGCGATGCGCAGGCAAGCAACAGGCTACGATTTTCGTTCTAATATCCATCGAGGAGCGGATGCAGAAAAAGTGGAGCTTTCGATTGAAGCGGCGCGTACGGTAAAACTTGCCGCACGCATTTTAGGACTCGATTTTGCAGGTGTCGACCTTATAGAATCTAACCGAGGCCCCATGGTGCTTGAGGTAAATGCATCGCCTGGTCTTGAAGGGATTGAAGGCACAACGGGAGTTAATATTGCTGAAAGGGTGATCGGGTATTTAGAAGAGGTAATCACGTCTTGAGTAGCAAGGATATAAAACCATATTTAGCAGAGTTAAATCCAGAGCAAGCGTACGCAGCGCTACGGCTTTGGGAAAGCGATAAAAGTGCACTACAGGTAATTGCTGGCGCAGGTAGTGGAAAAACGACGACGCTTGTTGCATCTGTCTTGGCTGCAATCGACGCAGGCTTTGTAGCAAGCCGTATCGCAATTATTACTTTTTCACGTAAGGCCGCTTACGAACTTAAAGAAAGGCTTGCAAAACAAAATGTAAAAGTAGGTTATGCGGGTACAATGCACGCACTTGCGTGGAAGCTTTTACGTAGTTTAGGCGCGAAAGAAAAAATTTTACTCCACCAGCAAAGTATACGCGCCAATATCCTCCGCAATCTTTTTGCTGAATACAAAAATGTGCCGGATGCGATTCTTCTTTCGCGGCAATTTTTATCCACTGAAAAATACGCACAAGGAGATTCTCTTTATGCCCAGTATCTTACCCAAAATGGGTTTATCGATTTCGATACAATGATAAGCCGCGCAACAAAAAATAATGCGGGGAAAGATTTATTCGACGCCGTCTTTGTCGATGAATTCCAAGATACGTCTCCCGATCAGGTAAGCTTTATCGAGTCTTTAGGCGCGAAAAAATTATTTGCCGTTGGGGACGATTGGCAAAGTATCTATCGCTTCCGTGGGGCGGATGTATCCTTAACGCGTGATTTTGGTCGTCGGTTTAAAAACTTCGAGCGTGTGTATTTGGTCAAAAATTACCGTAGCCAGAAGTACATTGTAAAGCTGGGCAACAAAATTATCCGTGAATCCAAAACGTACGTAAAAAAGAAGCTTGAAGCGATACATAAAAAACAAAAGAAACCTGTTTTGTTTTTTACCTCCAAAACTACAAAGGTAGAAGATGCTTGGAAGGATTTTTTAGTTTATGCAAGGAAAAAATTAGCATTTCTTACAGAAGAAAGCGTACACGTTTTAGTGAGGACAAACCATGTACGTATAAAACTCGAAAGAAATAAGCCTAATAATTTTGAAGTTATGACTATACACAAAAGTAAAGGACTTGAGTTTGATAACGTTATTGTTTTTGGGATAGCCGAACACTTGATGCCGCACCGTGATAACGATTTAGACGAAGAGGTACGCATTTTATACGTCGCATTGACGCGTGCACGCCATTTTTTGGGATTTGTCGGTTGGGAAAAGAGCGATGGAACACAGCGGTCGGCGTTTCTTGAACCACTGGTGCACCACGCAAAGTTGGTATATATTTGAGTATTTAATCTACACTCTATTGATTTACGCCGCTTCTTTAAAACATATTTTGCCGCCGGTGGACGCCTCTTACGCGCAGTCAATTGCTGACGAAATCGTCTCTCAAAATTTCTCCCGTGCATCTGCATTGGCAGCGCATTACATTAAAGAACTACCCGCAAGTAACGGCGCGACAAAATCGGCGGAGCATATCCAGGCCGACGAAGCCTTTGAGATCACACGTTACCTTTTACACCGTAGCGAACGGTTAAACATAATGCCGCAGGGTATGGAAAAGGGACGCGCTTTTTTAGAGATTTTGGATGAGTTGACGGTAAACGGCGAGTATTCGACGGTACGCCGTGCGGCTATAATGCTTTGCCATGCGCAAATTGCGGATAATTTTGCGCGTGATTTAGCAGGACAAAAAAGTTACCAACTGCAAATTAAGGATCTTCTTCAACTGGCATATTCGCTTTTAATTATTGCAAACTATCCTTCGGCAAAAGACGTGTTAGGGTTTGTTTTAGCAAACCATTCGACGCATGCGGGAGCGCATTATTTAGCAGCGCATGCGGCAAATATGACGGGGGATGAACAAAACTTTTTTGAGCATTACCGTGAGGCACTTTATTTACGCCCCGAAGTTGTTTCCGAATACCCTGAATTTATGCCAGGGGGAATTTTTCGCGACTTAATGCAACTTGTGCGTGAAGAAGGCTATAGCGGTACAGAACAAAATTCCACAAAAGGGATACGCGAGAGGATTTATGCACTTTTGCTCGAAGTAAATGGTGTTTACCGTTATAGGCGAAAACTTAAGGTCGATGAAGCACGGCAAGTGGAGAGCGAGTTTAATAGGCTTAAGCAGGAATATATTTCTGCTAGGGAGCACAAAAAAGCGTTTGAGCCACGCCTTTTGCAGCTTTTAGCGATGCTTATTATCCACGCGCACCAGACACAAAACTACGAAAAATTTGAAGCGTTCCGCGGCGAGATGACGGCAATCGACCACGCGGTTTGGCAAGCGTTCCAACAAAATAATTTTTCTCAGGGAAATTCTCCGTGAATATAGTCCGATTAACTCTGCACTCCTTTTTTTGGGTTATGTGTACGTTATTTCCACTTTTGGCTGAGGAGGAACAAAGCGAAGAAAAGACGGCAGAAAATGAACCCAGTTTATCCATTTACTCTACGGAGTTTAATCTTTCTGCAAGCGACTTAAAAGTTTTACCCAACGGGGGGCATGTTGCGTCTCTTTTAGAATTTTTATTCCAACCAGCAGTACTTTCCAATACCGATACAGGCGGATTTTCAAGCCCCGAAAGAGTTCAGGTATCGATGTTTGGGGAATCGCATAAATGGCAACGGTGGTATTTTTTGGGAGCGGATATCTCAAACCCTTCGAGTAGGGGCGAGCCGCTTATTTACATGCCGCTGGGCGTTCTTGAAAATATTACGACGCGAAAATATGCTGTTTCGGAAGCAAATAAAAACGGCATCCATTTAACTGCGATAAAAAGCGAACGTGCGCAAAGGTTTGCCGAGCTTTCCTTACCCTTTGCCGTAGGTGGCATTCCGTTTATCCCCCGTGCGACAGCAGACCGCGAACCTGCAAGCGATTGGGGCGCCCCTACGCAAAGCCGAGCATTTGTTTTCCCTTCCGCAGAAGGGAGAACTTTAATTCCTTTGGGGCAAGAAGGGTATATTTTTGCAGACGCACAAACTTCGGAGAGAAAATTTAATACCCTTAAAAATCCAGAACGCACATACAGTTCAACACTTTTGGGTACGTATACGCCGCGGTGGGTTCAAAACGATTCGCTCTTTTTTTCAACCCAATTGCGCTCACGCTCGGCTTGGGGGGCTGAGTACTTTATGGACGAAAAAGAAACGCTCCGAGAGACCCAATATGCCGCGCTTCTTAACTACGCATTTGATAATACAAAAAGTACAGGAAGCCTTGCCTTAGGGTATGCGTACCGTAGTACAAAAATGCAGTCAAATTTTCTTAATAGATCCCTTATTAATAGCCTTCTTACGCCTCCGCCTACATTCCCGCAAGATGTACACACCTTATTTTGGGATGCATCGGGGTTTCGTAAAAAAGAACTCTCGTGGGCCCGCATCGAATACGGTACTAATTCACGTTTAGAAACAGAATTCCGCCGTGCTCTACCCAACGGCAGCAAAATGGCAGAAAATTTATACGGTACTTTTTTTGCATTAACCGAGTACGAGAGCGCAACGCGTGAAGCAAATTATTTGTTGCGGTGGCAGCCTTTTGTGCGTGCACAAAAAGAATTGGGTAAAACAACGCTTGCAGGTGGTGTGAATGCACACATCGACTGGGGCTTTACCGATGCAGGGACTAAATTTGCGTTCATACATCCCGCGGCGAACATTAATGTAAAAAGCCAGTTGGGTCGTTCGTTCTTTTTGGCAGGCGCTCTTTTACACGATACATTAGGTTTTTCTTTGGAAGAGGTTGCATTTGCTAACAAAGACTCTCTAAGTGGTACACGCTACCTGTGGACGGATGCAAACGGCAACCAAAATGGCGACGCGGGGGAGCTCACAAACGGTACACGTACAGGGGGAAAATACCACAGTACCGCAAAAAACCTCCAAGCGCCGCAAAAAGAGGAACTCAGTTTAAGTTTTGGGTATAGGGCGTGGATGCATTGGGTTCTAAAAGTTAATACCAACGCACGTATTTACCGTAACCTTTTAGAGGTGCGTTATAAAGAAGGGGCATCTCCAGGCTTTAACGCGGTAAATAATAGTACAGGTATAGCAGTTTTTAATAGGGTAGCTGGCGGTAATGAAATATACCAGCTCACCAACCAAGACACTAACGCGTACTACGCGCATTTTGAGATACAGCTTGCACGTTTGCCGACAGACACGAGTTGGATATTCCAAGGTTCTATTGGCGCCTACTACGGTGTGGGGTATACACCGCATGGGCTTTCCGCGTTTTATAACGATACCGGTGTTTACAACGAATCGACTGCCGATACTAATTTTCGGGAAAACCGTTTTGGTAGGTTAGATAACGACCGTGGGTACATGGGTAAAATTGTTTTTGGTTATAAATTTGCGCGTGTTTTCTCGGCAGTAAATGTGCTGCGCTACCGCGATGGAGAGCCTATGGTGCGTGACGAACTTGTTACAGGACTGGCGCAAGGACCAATTGTTGTTCCTTTGACCGAGCGCGGTGGCGGTGTTACAGGTATCGGCAGGCATACGTATTCCTTTGCGTGGGATTTACGCCTGCGCTACGAAACCCTTTTTGTGGGAAACACAGCATGGGCATTTCTTGATATCTACAATCTTTTGAATTCACGTACCGAACTTGCAGAGTACCCCCTTTCAGGAACCTCTTTCCGTGACCCTGTTGAGCAAGGGATTGAACGTACGGTACGTTTAGGGCTGGGAATGAATTTTTAAATGCTATTTACGGATATTACAAAATTCGTAGAGTAGGGGATCCATAAAACTACTTACGCGGATATCCGCTTTAGATAAATCCTGTGTACCCGATTTAGGGTTTACATAGCCGACGACACGCATTTGTGCAGCTTTTCCTCCTAAAGTACCGTTACGGCTATCTTCGATAACAATTGCTTCTTGAGGGGAAACGGCGCTTAAGGAAGCGGCTTTAAGAAAAATATCTGGCGCAGGCTTCCCATTTTTAACGTCTTCTCCGGTAACAACAACAGGAAAAAAATCTTTGAGTCCGCTTTTTTCCAAAATTAAGCGTACAATGTCCCCCCTTCCCGAAGAGGCGACGGCGAGTTTAATGCCTGCTTTTTTAAGCGCCAGAATAAAGTCGCGCACACCAGGTATCGGTTTAAGCGCAGCGTTTTTTAGCGCAATAGCTTTACGTTCTTTTTCGTCTGCAATTAAGCCATCTACGCTCGGGGTTAAATTAAACTTTTTTCGGATTTCTTTCCACATAAGGTCGGAGGAAAGGCCGATAAAATGTTCGTAGTATGCAAAATTAAATACCGAGGCAAGTTTAGCGTCCGCAACATTTTGGCGGATAAACTCTTGGTTCATCGAAAAATAAATGTCTTCGGTGTCAACCAAGACACCATCGCAGTCAAAAATTACCAAGTTATTCGGGCTTTATTTTCAAAAAATATTGTGGGTAGCGTAGGGCAAAAATGAGGATGGATACAATAAGGAGCGTGATGATGCATGCGTCTGCATAGAAATGCCGAATGTCACGCGTAAAGTATGCAACTAGCCCATAGAGGTTTATGCATGTAATTATTCCAAAAAAAAGTAGAAACGCAGTAAATCCGCCATTTTTTTGGATTTGTGGATTTTGCTTAAGAAGTGGGCGTGTGACAAAAAAGAGCCGTATATAATAGAGGGCATTGTGCACCATTGCGATCGAAAATGTGACGTCGACGAAGCTGGGAGTACCCGTTAAAAAAAACTGCCGTGGGTCTTTGGGGACTGCCTGTGGTAGAATTAAACTTACGAGTGGAATTGCAATTAAGACAACAACGCCAGGAATAAACGCGAGGTATGTTTTATGCGTAGAAGAAAAATTTTCATCTGCAGTCGATTTGTAAAAGTAGTACACCCCAGGCCCTATAAAGAAATTAGCGCCAACGAAAATATAATTTGCCCACGCAGGGCTAAAGAATATTGTATTAAGGTTTAGCCATGCGTAAAGTTGGGTTATACCCATTACAAAACAAAGCAGGGTTAAATATGGTGCGGATGCGCGTGGGTATTTGAAGGCAATTGTACCCAAAGCTAAAACGAAAAATAAAAATGCACCGCCGCTAATTAGTGCGTTAAAGAAAATATTAAGATAGGGGTTCGAGAGAATATCCATGCGGGAAGGTAGAAATTTCGACGAGGCCGGTCAACTATTCCTTGTTCTGTGATGAAAGTTCTTCCCATGCCCGCACAAGTTGGTCAGCCTCGCTTTTTTGGCCTGTAAAGCGCAGTAGGTATTGGTATTCGTCCACAAAAAAGGGATTTTTAGGTTGAAATTCTTTAAAGCGGATATCTTGGTAGTATGCCAACTGCTCTTTAACGCGTTTATCGCGCCCGCTTAAATAACCAAGCATATAGAGCGCAGCGTCCTTTGCGGCGGCGTCGGAGGGATTTTTAGCAACTTCGCGCAAATTGGATATTCCAAGGGGTGAGTTTCCTGAACGCAAATAATAGCAGGCTTTTACAAATGTTAGAAGCATGTGCCCGTACGCGGCTTTGATGAGTTCAAAGTTGGGCGTCTCACGTGCAAGCCCTGCTTGGATAAGCTGCCACGCAGGCGTTTTTCGCACAGATGGAGTTTCACCAAATTCGAGTGCGCTTTCCCACCATGGCCTACCACCGATTAAGTATGCGTCAATTTGCGCTTCTTTAAGTTTTTCTTGGAGTACATCGGGAAGTCCCAATGCGCGGGCCTGTCTTCCCAACAAAATAACACGCTGCCAGAGCGTGTGGTCGTAATCCGAAGGGAAAATTGTTTTTTCGATAAAGTCGCGAAAAAAAATAAAAATTAGCGCTGCACCTTTCGCGTGGATTTGTTTTCGTAAAATTTCAGAAAGTACGATTGCTTCGTGGTAGTAAAGGATTGGGTCTTCGTTATGGCTTTTTTGCAAGGTGTGCGCTAATTCAAGAAAGTCTATAACTTCATTTGTCTCTAAGAGGCTTTCGGAATCTGCACCACTGGCTTTTTCAATTACTGCCATTGCTTGTGAATGCGCTTTTTCAATTCCCGAATATTTATTTTCGCGGAAATAGTACATAATGCTCGGCGAGTTAAGCACAACGTAAGAGGCAAACCAGACGATGACGCCTAAAAGAAGAATAATGAACGCGTAGGTGAAGTAGCGGCTTTTATCCCGCTTTACTGTTTTGTTGTGGATGCTAAAATCATACGTGCGCATCAGTGGGCTGTCCGAAAGGTTTCTAAAACCTTGCGGATGCTATCGGTTTCTTCCATAAAGAGTAAAGCAACTGGCTGATTCCCTTTGAACGTAAGAGCGACGCAGTTGGGATAAAATCCCACTGTTTTTAAATTCGAGAGGGGAAAGCGTTCTTGCCCACTTGTGTGGTCGAAATAGAAGCTAAATCCATCGTACGCGAAAACTCCACGGCCAAAGCGGCGGATACCGCTTACTTCAGAAAGGTCGAACGCAGCAGAATTTCCCGCGCCATCGTATACGTTGCGTTGGCTTGAATCTAAATAAAGAAATGCAAATTTTTCAAAAAAGCGTGGATTTGTACGCTGGACGCTTACCGGCACAGAATCTTGTTGTACTTTTGCCGCTTCAACAGGAGGAGCGTTTTCAACAAACTGGAATGGCCCTGGTACACTCCCCTGTGGCGCAGCGGAAGATGCTGCTTGTAAAGGAAACCCCGGGTTTGGGGAGGTAATAGGCGAAGTAACTTTTTGTGTGGGCGCCTTTTCGGTAGGTGCTCCTTCAAAATACTTTGCGTTACGGCTGCGGAGGTATTCGTCAATACGGATACCCGACGAAGTTGCAAGGCTTTGCTTTTCGCGTACCTGCAGTATCACCCCTGCAAGAACCAGCACAACGCCCAAGGCTAAAAATAAAAAAGCGACATATTCCACATTTATATTATCGTGGAGTTATGTCGTTTCTTTTAGCAAGTTTTAATCCCTAAATTGCACACTGCGCGAAATTGAAAACGTATCCGCGATGTGTTCTATGGCATCGTCGAGTTTTTTGCCCCCTTCTATTACGTCGTGGATTGCCTTTGCAATAGGATATTTTTCGTCGCGTAGTTTTACCAAACGTGGTAACGCTTTAATCCCGTATACACCCGAAAGCGTTTTAGATTTATCGTGCGTTTCAAAAACGAAATCGTGCCCGTACTGGCGGTTGTGGCTGTCTTGGCCAAAGCAGCTTAGCATAAGGTCTGTTATTCCTGCAACCCCTGCAAGCGTCGATTTACGCCCGCCCATTTCGACGACTAAATTCGCCATTTCGGCAGAAATCCGGTGCGCTAAATGGAATAGGGTGGAGTCGTTATTTCCGCCTAAATATTTTTCGTAGTAACCGTCAACAAGGCCAACGCCCAACGCATAAATATTTTTTATTGCACCTCCTAACTGTAACCCACGTACATCGTACGGATTAACTGCCGGGCGCGTAAAAACATACCCTACGGTAAAAAACTCGATGAGCTCTGCAAGAAGAGACGTATTTACCGCAGCAAGTTCAAAACCGCTGGGTTTACGTTCTACTATGTGTTCGGGATAATTAGCGCCAGACATTACAGCAAAACGAGCAGGGTTGATCTTAAAAATTTTCTCCAAATCGTCGAAAATGATACCGTACTTAGAACCGGTAAATCCCTTGACGACACCCACAATCGTGGCATAGCTTTCGTTGAGGACTGGAGTAATTTTTTCATAATACTCGTCAATTTCCCATGGACGGACGGCTTGTACGTAAAGGCTACACTTGGAAAGGTCTTTGGGATCAGCAGTAAACGCGATATTGGGCGGTAGTTTAAAAAGGGGGAAATTTGTTAAGTCGGTGTTTACTTCGTTAAATGCCCTTGCTTTATCGGGGCTGGGCAAATAGATGCGTATATTCACCTCTTTATTTGCTAAAACCGCTGCGATTGCAGTCCCCATGGGGCTGTGGCCGACAATACCCACTTCGGGAGTTGTTGAAGGTTTTGCATGGATGAGGATGTTCTTCTTTTTAACTTTACCGTCGTCCAAATACAAGTTCCTATACGTACCATGCATGTGCCGGTCAAGGTTTTGGCCAATTAAAAGGGCGAGTGAATCGATAACGAACTGTTTTTTATTTTCCACTTCGGGAATTTCTAAACGTTGTACGCTTTCAGGAGGATTTTTACCGGGTATACGCCCTACGAGGATTGGCTTCCCAATCACGAGCTTTCCCGTTGCTTGTTGGAAAAGGAAGCTTTCCGCAGGAAGAATTTTATCGGTACCAACGAGAGAAATAGGAACGATGATTTTATTCATTACATAGTGGTACACCGTGTCGACAAAGGTGATAAGCCTACCCGTGCGCGAACGTGTGCCTTCGGGAAAAATACAGATAACTTTGCCTTGCTTTTGTAAATCTGCCGCTTGCCGAAAAGAACGCATGTTGATGCGCGTCATCATGTCGGCCATTCCCGGGTTATCGGTCATGTCGCGCTTAGAGCAAACCAAAAGGCTTTCTATTGTATAAAGCCCCAACCGCGTAAAATCTGCCAAGAAGACAAGCCTTCCCGCGATAAAAACCATGGAATCTGCAAGTTTGCGTGCCTCTTTACTGTGGTTGTAGAGAAGGCCGTACATCGCGGCGGTGTCAAAATGGCTTAGGTGGTTTGAAACGAGAGTAACGGGATACTTTCCCAAGAGAGGCAAAATTTCTTGTAAATTTTCTTCCCCTTCGATATGGAATTTCTTGAGCATTGGCGTCAAGAAATCAATCATGAAGTCGCGTAAATTATCGTCGCGTTGGGTAAAAACTCCTACTTCTTCGAGTTTACTTTCGTCTTTGAATGTCTCCATGACGCGTGGAATGGGCGTTTCGGAGGAGAGCTTCAAATATTTGATGAGTATCTCTCGCGCTTTATCTTCTTTTAAACCTGCTTTGACAAAAATGTCGATGTTTTTAAAAAATTCACGCTGCCAAGGGGCGTAAGTGCCGCTATCGAGCTGTAATTCTTTTGGTTCTTTAGACATGCCCGATCCTTAGGGGATGATACTACCCGCTGCTTTTAAATCGGCGCGGTTTAAAACTTCAATTTTACGGTCGGCGCTATTTACGTAAATGGTATTTTCGTAGAAAGAGAAAAAAGTGTCTTCGTATACTTTAACCTCGCTCCGTTGCAACAATTTTAAATCTTTATCGAATTTACCAAGATAGTATGCGTCGTTGTGATTTACAATGGCGTAGATCTCGTTTTCGCGTACCTCGACAAAACCGCGCCAAAACACCTCGTCGCTACCGTATTTTTTATCGATAAGAGTTTCACCGTCTAAGCGGACAAGATAATGCTTCACGCCTGCGGGAGTTTTTTTCTCGCCAATTACGATGACGTCTTTATCGACAACGTCAAATTTTTTACCTACGATACCTGTGTAAGGCGATTTTACGCGTACTTTTCGGTTTTTAGGATCGATGATGTAAAAGTCGTTTCGGTATTTTCCGTCGGAAGAAAAATCGCGTACGCGCAAATAGTATAGGTTGCCGCCAAAGATGCTGTCTTCTTTACGGTTCTCTTTTAGTTCTTTTTCTTTAGCGTCAAGTCTTGCCTCTCGCTGTGCAGGAGTTTCGTTTTTACGTTGCTCTGCCCGCGCCTGCGCATTTTTATCGGCTTGTATGTTTTGCTTGTTTTGCGCGATTTCTGTTTTTCTTTCTTCAATTTTTTTATCTTCTTTTGCGACGTTTTCTTCTTCTTTTTTTACTTCTTCTTTCTCTTTTCTAATTTCTTCTTCTTTTTTTGCTATCTCATCTTCTTTTTTCTTTTTATCTTCTGCGTTTGGGTTGTTCTCATTCTTTTTCTTTTCTTCTTGGATGTTTTTTTCCTTTTCTGCTATATTTTCTTTTCGTTTAGTAATTTGTTCTTTTTGCTTGGTAATTTGCCGTTCTTTCCTTTGTATCTCTTTTTCTTGGAGTTTCGTTATGTTTTCGCGGTCCTTGGTCTTCTTTTCGTTTTTACGGACCTCTTCCATGACATCCTTTTCACCAATTTTTCCTGCATCGGGCTTTTCGCCACCATCGCTTAGTGGAATTATAATACGCGACTTGCCGGGCCAACCTGAATACTTGCGGTCGAGCCCCACATTTTGTGGCGTAATGTGTCGCGTGACTACAGGTTTGTAGTTTTCTTTAAAGTAATTGATATTTTTTCTATAAAATCCATTGTAATAAGTAACAAAAAGCGCAAGCGACGCGGCGTCTTGTTGCGAGTATTTATATTTTTGTACAAGGTAGCCCTCTATGATGCGGCGGATGTTTTTGATATGGTTTACGGTCGCGTTTTTACCAATTAAAATAATGTCAGCGTCAAATTTTTCGCCTTTAGGCCCAATTGCATGGATTACGCTATATGCGCCAGAATTACCGCTTATGGCGAGGTTACGCCCAATACCTTTGATCGCACGAACAGTATCTGAGCCGCTTGTATCGGGACTGTTGATAAATTTGAAGCTTGTTTGGCTTTTGATTTCTTTTTCGTCAACACCAACCGCCCAAGCCGCAAGCGGCATAAAAAGGCCAAGAAAAAAAAGGTAAAAATATTTTTTGCACATAAGTGATTATCGGGAATTTGGCCTCATAAAATCAAGCGTAAATGGTTTTATCGGACATCCTAAAGTTTACGCTTTTTTTTCTTAAAGAAGCCTTTACGCCGTTTACCCATTATATTGCTTGATTATAGAGCCGGTGGAAATCAATACTCGTTTCCCGTGCGCTAAATAGCAAATTATAAAGATTAACAATGATACGAAAAACAGGAAACCTTATTTACTCCCCCAAATACGATTTAACTGACTATACGCATGTTCTTTCTGCTGAGAAATACCGCTTGCTTTACGATGAACTCAAGTACGAAAGATGGATTTGGAACGAACCCACCCTTATCGACGAAGAAGATCTTTTGCGTGTGCACACTAAAAAATACCTTAAAGACTTTTTAGCCGCACGCCTTACCGAAAAAACAAAGCGTGCTGAAATTCCCATCGACAATAGAATCGTTGAGGGGGTGCTTGCAGCAACGCAAGGAACAGTGCTGGCTGCGGCAATAGCTTTAAAGCATGGCGTTGCGTCAAACTTGTCGGGAGGTTTTCACCACTCGTTTGCAGACCATGCAGAAGGCTTCTGTTACATTAATGATGTTGCCGTGGCAATTGCGGCGTTGCGCCAAGAAAATCCGAAAATGAAAATCGCCGTTATTGATCTTGATGTTCACCAAGGAAATGGAACTGCGGTGCTCCTCCAAAAAGACGAAAACACATATACTTTTTCTATGCACGAGAAGGAGAACTATCCGCCTAAAGAACAGTCGAGCCATGATGTTGAATTAGAGTCCCATATTGGCGATGGTGAGTATTTAAAAATACTTAAAGAGAACCTTGCAATCGTTAAAGAAATCATCCAACCTGAAATTATTTTCTATCTTGCAGGTGTCGATGTGTATAAAGAAGATACATTGGGTGGACTTTCGCTTACTGCAGAAGGGATTGCTGAACGCGATAGGTGCATTAAAAGTTTTATGCCTAGTGTGCCCATTGTAACTCTTACAGCGGGTGGTTATGCGCGTAACATGAAAGAAACGGTACACCTACACGCGCAGACAATCCGAATATTTCACGATAGATTATGAACTCTAAACGCTTCGATTTTCAAGACTTGGAAGAAATCGATTTTAGCGATGAGCTTTTAGGGGCAACACATTTTGGTGATGGAAAAAAACTTTTTTTATCGACCTATACAGAAGAAGAGCTTTGGCATGCGCTCGAAAAAGCGCAGATTATTACTGAGCTAAAGGCGCGTGGTTATTATCCTATTAAGCTTGAGCTTGATTTTTTGACGGAGCGCGACCACAGGTTTTATTTAACATACAAAGGCGAAAAAATTCTCCACATGCGCCTAAGGCTTTCGCACTTTAAACTCCACCGCCATCCTTTAATGCCCGCACTTAAAATGCTTTTTATCGATTGGCTCGAGTCGCGCCATATTTTACGCGCACATGATAAAAAAACAAACCGTGCTTGGGAAAAGTTGCTTTTTCCCGGGCAAGATTTTCCTGGGCTTGGGATTTTTAACCGTATCGAAACTTTTTTGCGAAGCCTTGTTGTCGATACACACGCATACGGGGGGTTCAATCTTCCCGAATACTTTCACGATGCGCTTCTTTTCCACCGTGCGTTTAGGTTTTACGATCCCGCTAAAGAAGCATTTTTTCGCTCTCTTTTACGCGACCTTAAAGGAATTGGTGCTCGCGAAATTTCGCGTAACTTGACCTCGGGCAACATTGTCGATAAAAAAAAGGCGGTTGTCGAGTGGCATGGCGGCGAGATGCTCATCTTTACGCATAAACCTTATGAAGAAGCTGTCTTTAACGAAAAATATTATAAAGATGTAGAAACTAAAATGCGTGATTTTAAGTTTTCTGTTGTAGGTTAGAAAAGTCCCGCATCATTTGTGCAGTAATTTTTCCTTCATAAAACGCACGGCCAATAATTGCACCGTATAATTTTTTTTGCGCAAGGCGGGCTAAGTCGTCTATTGAACTTACCCCTCCCGAAGCGATAAGGTTTATTTGGGGAAAATTTTGTAAGATAAAATCGTAAAGCCCAAAATCAGGCCCTTCAAGCATTCCGTCTCTTTTGATTTGTGTTACTAAATAGTTATTTATCCCTTTGGCAAAAAGTTCGCCGATAAGCTTTTCGACCGTGTACCCTGCATCCTTAAGCCACCCCGAATGTTTTACCTCGTTACCCCATGCGTCTACCGTCATAAGGAGAGAATTTGCATAAGACGTTACAATTTTTTCAAATTCGTCTTTGTCGACAAAAGGCAGTGAGCCTACCATCAGAAAATCGGTTTCGGGTAGAAAGCCATTGTCGAAATAAAAGTGGAAGTCCTCAATTTTGCGGATTCCTCCGCCTACTTCGCAGGGGATATTGACGCTACGGCGGATGTCGGCAAAAAGCCTTCCTTCGCATACCCGCCCTTCTTTTGAGCCTTTAAGGTCAACCAAGTGCAACCTTTCGGCGCCGTTGTCGGCAAAGTGGAACGCCAAATCGACAGGGTACTGGTAGTAGACCTTGGCTGTTTGGTAGTTACCTTGCGAAAGACGCACAACTTTACCGTCCAAGATATCGAGCGCTGGGATAAGTTTCATAAACACTCCAAAAAATTTTTGATAAGAGTTAATCCGGCGGTATGCGATTTTTCGGGATGGAATTGTACCGCGAATAAATTTTCGTGTTCCAAGGCTGACGTAAAAAGCTGCCCGTAGTTTGTTGTTGCCGCCGCAAATTCATGTTTCCCGTGGTTTGCGAAGCTGTGTACGTAATAGAACATCGAGTGGGGTTCGATATTTTTTCCTAAAATACTATGCGGTAAAAAATCAGTCGTCGTCCATCCGACGTGCGGTATCCATTTCGCCTCAGTATTTTTTTTAAGGCGGGTAATTTTTCCTTTTACAAGACCCAATCCTTTTTCGGCACCAAATTCGGTAGAGCTTTCAAAAAAAATTTGGAAACCAATACATATACCAAAAATAATTTTTTGTTTTTGGTGTGCTTCCCAAATTGCTTCGTCGAGTTGGCGATTTTTTAGGCCGCGCATTGCTTGTACAAAGGCGCCATCTCCCGGTAGCAAAAGAACATCCGACTTTGCCGCACGCGCTGCATCTTCTGTTACAGTAACGTGCGCACCTAAAAACTCGAACGCTTTTTGGAGCGAACGGATGTTGCCCATGCCAAAATCGAGGAGGGTAATATCTGCATTCGCTGCACGCGCACGCATCCTGCTACAAACTTCCCTTTGTAGACGGAATTTCGTTTGCACGGCGTGCATCGATAGCAACCGCTTGCCGCAAGGAAAACCCCAAAGCCTTGAAAATCGACTCGTGTATGTGGTGGCGGTTTTCGCCGTAGTGTACTTGTACGTGCAGATTCATTGCGGCGTGTATCGAAAGCTTGTGTAGAAACTCAAGGCTGAGTTCAGAGTCGTAAATACCAAATTTACCCATTGTCTTTAATGGTTCGCCACGGTATATGAAGTAGGGCCTTCCCGATAAATCGACCGTGACTGTTGTGAGCGTCTCGTCCATGGGGAGGGTGAACGAACCATAACGAAAAATTCCTTCCTTAATACCTACCGCTTGCCGCAACGCTTCGCCCAGTACAATCCCTGTATCTTCGACAGAATGGTGGCAGTCGATTTCGATGTCTCCATTAAGGTTGAGGTCTAAATCGAACATACTGTATTTTGCGGTATGCTGTAGCATGTGGTTGAAAAAGGGGATGGGATTTTTGCCCGAAAGTTTTCCCGTGCCGTCGAGGTCTAAGGTAAGTTCGATGCCCGTTTCGTTGGTTTTGCGTTCGATACGCGCTTTTCTCATGGAACAGGGATAACTTTGATTAAAAACACGCTGTCAAACGACTTTACGATATAAGAGGCGTCTCATTTCAGTCTTACGAGGTAACACATGTCCCTTACAAGCTTTTTTAGATTCTTATCCCCTAAGGATCGCACTTTCGGCCCACTTTTTAAAAAAGATACCGATAACTTAATCCAACTTGCCGACGCGCTAACGCAGCTAATGGCAGAGCGTAACGCAAAAAACAGGGAAAGGCTTTGTAAAGAGGTTGACCGGCTCGAGAACGTAGGGGACGATATAACCCATTCCGTTTATGTCGCTTTGGAAGAAACATTCATCACCCCGTTTGATCGTGAAGACGTGCATGCCTTAGCATCCTCAATGGACGACATTGCCGACAACATCCAAGGGGCGGCGGCGCGTACGCGGCTCTATAATATTGCGACTTTTCCCGAACCTGCAATTGAAATCGCCAAGGTGCTCAAAAAACAAATTGAAATTTTGGCGCAAGCGACCCCTCTTCTCATGAATTTAAAAGAACGGCACAAAATTACTGAGCTTCTTGTACAAGTGCATAGCTTGGAAAACCAGGCAGATCATATTTTTAACGCTGCCATCAAAGACCTTTTCCTTAAACAAAAAAACGCGATTAATCTCATTAAAATGAAGGAACTTTTTGCCGTTCTCGAAACGGCAACCGACAGTTGCGAAGATGTCGCGGATGTTATGGAAAGCATCGTTATAAAGTATTCTTAAAATGGAACTTTTTGTCATTGTTATTATTTTAGCGTTACTTTTTGATTTTATCAATGGCTTTCACGATGCAGCAAATTCCATAGCGACAATTGTTGCGACACGGGTTTTATCCCCACTGCAGGCAGTTATTTGGGCAGCGGTTTTTAACTTTTTGGCGTACTATATTTTTGAGCACCATGTCGCCGACACAGTCGCAAAAACTGTCGATACGAGCGCAATCACCCTTTTTGTTATTATGGCGGGGCTACTCGCGGCAATTGCATGGAGCCTTATTACTTGGTATTTTGGTATTCCTTCGAGTTCGTCGCATACGCTTATAGGCGGCTTTGCGGGCGCTGCTGTTGCGCACGCAGGTTTTGGCGTCGTGCACATGGAAAAAATTTGGCCGATTATCCTTTTTATTGTACTTGCGCCTTTTTTAGGGATGATTATGTCGTATATGAACTCGATTATCCTTTTACACCTGTGCAAAAACTCGCACCCGATGCGTACAGAAAAATGGTTTCGTAGATTACAGCTTTTATCTTCTGCAGCGTTTTCGTTGGGACACGGTGGTAACGACGCGCAAAAAGTAATGGGAATTATTGGCGCGGCAATGCTCGTTACGGGTAAAATTCAAGTTTTGACCGAATTACCGCAATGGGTTGTCATTAGTTGTTATTCAGCAATTGGCGTTGGTACCCTTTTTGGCGGATGGCGTATCGTAAAAACAATGGGTACTAAAATTACCAAGCTCACTGCGTTTGAAGGCGTTGCTTCCGAAACGGCGGGCGCGGTGACACTCTTTACAACAGGCGAATTAGGGATTCCCGTAAGCACAACACACACGATTACGGGAAGTATCATTGGCGTTGGGCTTGCAAAACGCATCAGTTCGGTGCGTTGGGGAATTACCGTTAAGCTTTTTTGGGCGTGGATAATTACTATCCCCGTAAGCGGCCTTTTTGCGCTTTTATTCTACCATATAATACACATTTTTGTACCCGATGCTTAAGTCCCTCGAACAGATGTACGGAGTTAAGCGGAGTAACTCCAAATACGATGGCCTTGTCTGTACCTTCGATTTAGACAAAACGTATTTGGATACCCGTTTTGAATCGTTCCGTAAACTTATGCGGATCCCTTTTGAAAAAGCAGAAGAGAAAAAGAATATTCCTGGCGTCGCTGCAGTGGTGCGGGAAATCCGGCGTGGCCCAGATACTTCAAAGCCACCCGTTCCCATTTATTTTATTTCAGGCTCTCCCGAGGGGCTCCACAAGGTTGTCGCCGAAAAATTAAAACTCGACGGCGTTTCTTTTGACGGTATTCTTTTTAAAAACTGGCGTGCGGCAATGAAGAAGTTTCAGTTCAAAAAAATTATCGATAAAATCGGTTTTAAGCTTGCCGCTTTAATTTACGCACGAGGAATTTTTCCCGTACGCGCTGAGGAAATCCTTTTTGGCGACGACTCCGAATACGATGCCGCGATTTATTCTCTTTATGCAGATATTGCCGCAGGAAATTTAGAGGCCTATGAAGTTTTAACGATTTTAAAAAAGTGGGAGGTCGCCCGCGACGAAATGCAGTTGATTGCGGATAATCTTAAAAGGCTAAGCGATAGTGGGTATAGGCCACGTGATGCCGTGCGGCAAATATTTATCCATTTAGAGCAAAAAAGTCCAGCACACACCCATACAACTCTCTCCGAAAAAGTAATTCCAACACAAAATTATTTCCAAACGGCAGTGTTTTTGTACAAGGCAGATGTTATCACCCGTGCAGGGCTTTTTCGTGTTATCTCTGATATGATTCGCAATTACGGTTTTGGCGCGAATGAGTTTACTGCTTCTACAGAAGACCTCTTGCGCCGGAAGCTCATCGATAGAAGCGAAGCACGCAAGCTTTTAAAAACATTCCATAAAGGAAATACACTTGCGTTCCCCCGCCGCGTCTTTGCTGATTTTCGTTCAAATCTTTTACGCACAATGGATACGATGAGCCGTGTTCCCGATACAATTTTACCCCCAATGCGCCGCGAGAGCGACAAGAGCGTGAGCCTCGTCGAACGTTATTTGCAGTTTGAACCCAAACGAAACGTTTAAGCTATCGAGAAATAGATATTTGTGTACAGTGTATACAGATATGTTTCTGTGGTAGCTGTTGTGCCTCCTAAAAAGAAACAAAAAACTATGCCGGAAAAAATTTTGTCTACAGCGTTAGAGCTTTACCTTTCAAATGGCATAAGCGCTGTTTCGATGCGCCGCATTGCACAAAAGCTACATATTACAGCAATGGCGCTCTACCGCCACTTCCCTAATAAAGACGCAATTCTCCTTGCCCTTGTCGAACAAGGTTTTACAGTTTTTGGCGAGTACCAATACCGCGCTTTAGCGGGAAAAACTGCTGCGGAACGACTTTTATTAGCCGGCAAGGCATTTGTCGATTTTGTCGTTGAAAATCCCAAAATTTTTAGGTTAATTTTCATGTCGCCGGATATTTTCCAGAAAGTCCATAATGAAGGTTCAGTAGGCATACGTGCACACCAAACATACCAATTTCTTTTAGACCGCGTTGCAGACGGAATGCGCGAGGGCTTTTTAAAAGAAGGCACGAACGAAGAAGTCGCCAGAGCAATTTGGGGGCTTTGCCACGGCATGGCGTCGCTCTACGTTATAGGAATGCTCGATGTTCAAGAAAGCGAATTTCGGGCAATGTTTATGAGCGCATTCCTCCAAATGGGTTCTGGAATTTTAGTTGACGCAACACTCGAAAAGTTTACGGTGTAAACATGGGTATGCCAATAGTTGCTCTCGATAACGTCCAAAAGCGATACGCGATGGGAGACTTTGAAGTCCCTGCGCTTCGGGGGATAGATTTACAAATCAGCGAAGGAGAATTTACCGTTATTATGGGGCCTTCTGGCTCTGGAAAAAGTACCCTCCTTAACCTTTTGGGTTGTATCGATGTAGCAACCGAAGGAAAGGTTATTGTTTGCGGTGAAGAGACAAATAGTAAATCGGAGAAAGAGCTAGCAAAAGTGCGCCGTAAAAATATCGGATTTATTTTTCAGGCGTTTAACCTAATTCCTGTTTTATCGGTTTACGAAAATGTCGAATACGCGCTTCTTCTAAAAGGCATTCCCGAAGGTGAAAGAAAAAACGCAGTGGACGAAATTATTGAACAAGTGGGGCTTACAGCACACCGTAACCACCGTCCCAACCAGCTTTCGGGAGGCCAAAGGCAACGTGTCGCAATTGCGCGGGCGCTTGTAACGCGTCCCCGTATTGTTTTAGCCGATGAGCCAACAGCAAATTTAGATTCGCAAACAGGAAAATCAATTTTGCACCTTATGCAAGAGATGAATAACCGTTACAAGACAACGTTTATTTTTGCGACGCACGATCCCGATGTACTTTCTTTTGCCAAACGCGTTATACGCATCCACGACGGTAAAATAGAAAAAGACGGCGCACAAAAAAAATCTGCACCAAAAAAGAAAAGTGCCCGCACAAGGAAATCCGCATGAGTAAAATTAAAATTCCCGCCGATTTAAAAATCGCATTCCGTAATGTCTTTCGTAACCGCCGGCGCACCTTACTTACATTATTTTCGATTGTTTTAGGTTGTGCCGCTCTCATCAATTTCGATGGCTACCAAAACTTTGCCGACTGGGGGCTTCGTGAAATGTATATCCGTTCGCAATTGGGGCATATACAAATTTACAAAAAAGGCTACCGTGAATCAAAAGGGATGAATCCATTTGCATACCTTATACAAAATTCGGACGATATAAAAAACACTATTCGAGACACTTTAAAAGACCGCCTTAAAGTTGTAACAGCGCGTTTGGAACTTAACGGACTTATTACGAAGGGCGGGCAATCGTATAATTTTATCGCGCAAGGCATCGAGGTCGAGCCCGAGCGCATTATGTCAATCCTTGACGATGGAACATCGAGTGCGCTTAACCTCAAACGTGGCTCGCGTTTAACGGGAGAGGATACAGGAAGCGTTCTTCTTGGAAACGAGCTTTGCGACGCGCTTGGCGTCCAAGAAGGCGACCTTTTAAGCCTTATGGGGGCAAGCGCAATTGGTGCGCTCAACGCGACAGACCTTCTTTGGAAAGGATGCTTTTCGACTGTCTCTAAAGAGTACGATAAAGTCGCTGCAGTAATGCCGCTTGCCGATGCAAAACGGTTCTCAGCGACCGATGGCGTCTTAAAGCTCGTCGTGATGCTCCACGACACCGACATGACAAACCGAGCGATGGAGGATTTAAAAACAGTTTTTGCGAAAAAGGGTTACGACTTAGAAATGGTGTCTTGGTACGAATTGGCAGATTACTACAAACAGGTAATGATTTTCCTTAAAGGGATGTTTATGGTTATTGCGACTATTATTGTTTTTGTCGTGGTCTTCTCCATTGTAAATACGCTCACAATGTCGGTTTTTGAACGCGTCCAAGAAATTGGAACTATACGCGCGATGGGCGCAGAAGGTTCGTCGATCCTAAAACTTTTTATTCTTGAAGGAATTTTACTTGGGGTAATAGGTGGACTCATTGGCATGGCGATGGGTGGGCTTGTCGGTTTTATTGTAAACCACGCAAAACTCCTCATGCCTCCCCCTCCCGGAAGTAGCCAAAGTTTTGTGTTGCAACTAAAGCTTTACCCCTCAAGTTTCCTTATTGGATTTTTAGTTGCAATTTGCTCAAGCTTTGTCGCTTCCATTTATCCTGCGTTTAAAGCGGCCAAATTGCGCGTTGTCGATGCATTAAGGCATGTATAAAAAAAATTAAAGAGGCGAAAAATGAAAAAAAATACAATACTAATTTTGCTATTAAACGCCGGGTTTATTTACGCACAGGATGCGACACAAATTATCCGGCACGCAGATGCAGTAAGAGGTCCACAAGGATCGTTCCAAATGAAGGTACGCGTAGTTTCGCAAAGACCCGACCAAGATGCGCAAGAAATGACTCTTGAAACTTATGTCAAAGACCGCACAACGTCTGTCGTCAAATTTTTAAACCCGCCACGCGAAAAGGGTAAAGCGATGCTTATGGTAAATGACGACCTTTGGATGTATATCCCTGGCTCTAAACGCACATTTAGGATTTCGCCACAACAGCGTCTAATGGGTGAAGTTTCAAACGCAGACGTTGCACGCGTCAACTACGCAGACGATTACAACGCTAAAATTTTAAAGCAAAGCGAAAAAGTGGATGGCAAAAATTGCTATCTTTTAGAGCTTAACGCAAAAAATAAAGTAAGTTATTACCGCATCCACTACTGGGTAGAGCATAAAACGTATAGACCCGTTAAAGCAACTTTTTTTGCCATATCAGGTAAACCTTTAAAGTATGCAACGTACACAGGGTATAAAAGTATTGCAGGGGAAACTCGGCCCACTGTCGTCCACATTACCGACGGAATAAAGCCCGATTGGAAAAGCGAAATCCACTATACTTCGATGGGGAAAAGGAAATTCCCTGCAAGTATTTTCCAGCAGTCTGCGCTACCGGAATTGCGTTAAATATTTTTGTGAAAGTTTTTTTAAAAAAACTTATAAATGCAAAATAAATTTTTATTTTTGAAATTTAAACATGCATAAGGTTGTAGAAAAATATTTTCATAGCGTAAGTTCTAAAATTTTACTTTTACTTTTTTTATCTGCGCCTCTTTGGGCAAAAAAGCAGAACGTTGATACATCCTCCGCCACGACGACAGTAGATGAAACAACCGAAGAAGAAACGCCAGCATTTCCTCTTTTTTGGCAAATACTTTTACGTGAAGAACCCGGGTATGCAGTAGCGCGTAAAGACTCACTCCTTAATCCCGACGACTTTTTGGGATTACCCCGCGTACAAAACCGTGTTCTTGCAAGCGTCGATTTAAAACTCCCCATTATCGGCGGGGGTGGAATAAACCCTGTTTTGGAATTAGTCGTTGCGGATACGTTCCTCTACCTTCAATACGAAGGGCACGAATCCCTTGCAAAGCCTTCGCTCAGCCATGCACAAAATTTTTTAAAAGAGGCGTACTTAAATTTTAGGCCAAGTTCTTTTTGGCTTTTAAGTTTGGGTAGGAAAAACATTACCGACGGGGTAGGGTATTCGCGCAACGTTGTTGATTTTTTAGCAAACCCGACAACGCTTCCTGGGTTTAATCTTGATAACCGTGTTCGCATTAAAAATCGCGAAGGAACTATTTTGCTCCGTAACGAATTTTTATGGAAGGGAGGTTCGTTTTCGTACACTTATGTTCCCGAATTTACGCAAAGTAATTACTCCGACGCGAAAGTTGCAACGGAAATAGACCGCCTTACGCAATTTAACCGGAAAGATGCACACTGGGTAAAACTCTACGAGTATGTTTGGGGAATTGATTTATCCCTCCATTATTTTTATCGTAACCGCCACAATGCAGGCGTTACCTTGGCAAAGGTTTTTGGCGACGCTTTAGAGCTCCACGGCGAAGTTCGCGTGCAAGAGGGAAGCGCTGTCCAAACGGTAAAGCAGCTCAATGACGATATTTATGTTGGGCCAACCCTTGTCCAAGGCGCTCTTTATACTTTTGAGGAGCGTTCAAGCGGCAAAGCGTACGTGCGTAGCCTTGTGGGTGCGCAGTACACTTTTGAAAATAAGCTTAATCTTTCTATTGAGTACTATTTTAACGGCGAAGGGTATAACGCGTCGCAGATGAACTTGTTCTACAATGCATTGGGTGTGGCGGGGAGTCGGTACGACAACAGCGCATTTATCTTTGGGACACAAAATCCATACCGACTTTTTCTCCTTGCGGCAAACCAGAATTTTGCATACCTTTCGCTGGGGATGCACTATGCGTTTATGCGGCTTTACGATCCTGAGCTTTTTGGTTCTAATAAATGGGAAGGAGCGCTTTACACAAGCGTACTTGTAACCGATGGTTCAGGGCTTCTTGCCGGAGAGCTTACGTACAAAATGAACGATTACGTTTCGTTACAACTCCTCGTGAATGGTTTTTGGGGAGTACCCCGTTCGGAGGGAGGAGCATTTTACCAAACGGTGTCGGCGCTTATAGCCGCAGAAGCGCAGTTCTGATTTACATACGATACGCCATTTTTACTCAGCCTGAGTGTTGCTGTTAGTCATTATACTCCTTTTAGCCCTCTTTATCGTTGGGCACTATGGCTTTCCAGAAAAAGTTAATCCCCGCGATTTTCAGGAAACTCCTCCGGTTTCGCAACTTATGCGTGGCGCAGAACCTTTTCGCCTTAGGGGGTCTACAGACGTAGGTTTTTTACTTGTCCATGGTTTTGAAGATTCACCCTACACAATGCATACCTTAGGAAATCTCCTCCATAGCGAAGGGCACACTGTAATCGCGCCGCTTCTTCCTGGGCATGGAACAAACATCAAAAATTTTTCACACACGCGCTATGAACATTGGCTTACCAAAGTGCTCGACACGTACATACACGAGCGTCCTAATTTTCGGTATTTTTTTCTTGTCGGATTTTCAATGGGGGGAAATTTATGCCTTAACGTAGCATCCCGCGTTCAACGGCATGCACCGCCTACGGGGATTATTACCATCGCCGCGCCTGTTACGCTCAACGGATTTTTGAACGGACGCTTTATTGTACGCGATCCACGCCTTTTTTTTACAGGAGTTCTCAAATACTTTCTAAAGCATATCCCCAAAGCGAAAGGTGCACTTTCTGAAAAAATCATGATACCGTGGGTTGGCTACGAGGAAGCGTATACGCTTTCGACACTACATTCTTTTAAAAGGGGAGTCGGCGAAGTAAAGCAGCGTCTATACCGCATTCGAGCGCCCGCGTGTTTTATACATGCAAACGACGATAAAACAGTACATATCGAGAACATGCACTATATTTTCCGCCGCGTCTCTTCAAGCGAAAAATGCGCGTTTGTACTAAAGCTCGACGAAAATTTAAGTACGCATCACGTACTTTTAACGCACCAATTGGCTCGCGAAAAAGTTTTCCATTATATTATAAAATTTGTCCACGATACCTTGCGTGGGTTTGATTTAAAACCGGTAATCCTTAAAGCAGGTAAAAATTCGTGGATTTCTAAATTAAAACGTATGCGCACTATCCTCAAGGCCGATTAACCAACGTGCTGTGCGTTTATTTTATTCGAGACGAATTACGCCCTGAATTCCTTTCAGAAGCAAAGTATAGCGCTGTACCAATCCACGAAATCTCGAAAAATGTATTTTTAAGCGATTTAGGCAAAAGGCTTTACTGGGTTTTAGATTTTTGGCCCAATGTAGAAAAAATTTCTTTTACGTCTATCACCGACGCGGCAAAAAAACTCCGCTTACGTGAAAAAAAGTTGGATTACGTAGGCGCCTCTTTTTTTCGTAGAGGAAAACTTATCGCAGATACGCTAAAGGTGGCTAAAGAAAAAATAGTGAAGTTTAACGTGCGCAGAGTAGATCCGCCTTGTGGAGCGTTTACCCTACTTGATGCAAATACTCTTCTTTATTCTGCACGCACACTTAAGCGTGGTTTTGCGGGAGGAAAAATTCTTTTTGCCGAAGACAAAATAGGGCCGCCAAGCCGCGCATACTTAAAACTGTGGGAAGTTTTAACGCTTACACAAAACACAATAAAAAAAGGGGAGCGTGTATTAGATTTAGGAGGTACCCCTGGGGGGTGGAGTTATGTGGCGGCAAGCTTGGGCGCAACGGTAACCCTTGTTGACCGTAGTATGTGCGACGCCAAATTACTAAAAAGATTTTCGACGCTACGTTTTTTAAAAGGCGATGGCCTTAAAGCCGATAAGACGCTTTTAGGTGAAACGGATATTCTTTTGAGCGATATGGCGTGCGACAGTCAAAAGCTTCTTTATAAAGTGCGCGAATGGGTTCATTTACCACATTTAAAATTTATGGTGTGTACGCTCAAATTTAGTGGCGTCTCTAACAAAGACATTATTTACGAATTTGCAAAAATTCCTTATTCACAAATTTACCATTTGTGGAACAATGGGCATGAGCTTACGTGGGTGTGGGAGAAAAAATAGTTTTATTTGCAAATACGGCGTTGTAGGTATTCTGTTATTACGCTATGCAAAGGAGCCATTGAGGTGGGGCAGCATTTTTCTTCGAGCCAAAGTACCATTTGCATCGATAGTTTATTTTCGCGATTAAATTCGTGTTTGACGACGTATTCGGTAATGAGGTATTTGAAATTATCGAAGAGTTTTTCTGCGTGTTGTAGGCATTCGATGTCTGCGCCCATGCACATCGACATTTGGCGGATGATCTCGTGCTTTTGCATAAGAGTAACTTCTTCTTTTATATAGTTCTCTTCGACAACACCAAGCTTTTCCTCAAAGCCAGAGCAATTTTTGCATTTGAGTTGGTATTTTTCTGTTGTTTGAATAGCAGATCTGGATTTTTTTTTATTGCCTTTCAACGCCGCACCCGTCTTGACCATTGGTGTAAAAAATATACAATTTGGGAACCAAACTGACGATTTTTTGTATTAACCGCTTGGTTAGGGATTACCCAAAATTATGGAACTAACGGTTGTAGATAATAAAAGCCGCACTTACATTGAGTCTTCTTCAAAAAGATCTATAATTGGCGTATTGAGTGCTTCGGCTATCATAAAAACTTACCTTCGGCGGGGGAGGTCGATTGCTTGATCTGCATCCTCAAGGCTTGTCACAACGAATGATCATGAACCATCACGGGTGAGCGCGGCTTTTGAACGGCACAGCAATCGGCAGTAATCAAAAACGGCACATTGCCGCACAGGCTCTAAAAACCTCCCCGCCGAGGGTGAGTTTCCACGCTGAAAAAGTTAAAGAGGTTATTCGCGCTACTTTAGCTGCGTAAAAGATTAGCCAGGAAACGCTCTGTCTTTGTACGTTTTTACTTCTTTAAGAAGTATCTCTAATTTATCTAAATCGGCACCTGCGCCTTCAAGATTTTTTGCTTTGGTACGTGTGTTTAAATCGACAAGAATGGCACCCATCGTAGAAAGCCCCAAACTCATTGCGCTGCCTTTGAGCGTGTGTACGCAGTAATCGAGCTTAGTTGCGTCGTTTGCATCGAGTGCTTTTTTTGCGTCCGCAAGCAGCGTGGCTGAGTTTTCAACGAACTTGGCTAAAAGTTTAGTTATAAGGGCGTCTCCCCCTAAGTTTCGAAGCTCGGCGAGTTTTTCTGGAGAAATTTCTGTTCCCATTGGTTTATTTTAGATTAGCGTAAGACGCGTCAACGGTATAACGGTTTACAGCGCAAGAAAAGTGGCGGTTTTGCCTGTGTGCGTTTTCTTATCCAGAGGCTTTCTAAATTTGCTTTTTTAATCGCACGTTGTACAGAGCTTCCAAAGCCTGCACAACGCTGGGGTACACTTGCAGCGTACGGATTTCCTCTGTTTATTGTTGCTTTTTTCTCTTTGGCGTTGCTTAGCCAAGCGTGGAGGGCATTCCACTTAGACGATTACAAACCCTCTGTTCCAAGCGAACTTTACGATAGAAAAGATAGGCTCATCACGACATTTTTTCAAGACCAACGGATTTTAGTCCCAGAAAAAGATATTCCCGCACACCTAAAGCAAGCTTTTATTGCAATGGAAGATAACCGCTTTTACGACCACTGGGGAATTTCTCTACAAGGAATTTTTCGGGCGTTTTTAATTAACTTGCAAGCGGGGCAGGTAAAACAGGGAGGGTCAACAATTACGCAGCAGCTTGCAAAAGTTGTTCTTACGGATCAAAAACGTACGTATACACGAAAAATCAAAGAAGCTGTGCTTGCCATCATTATCGACGCACTTTATCCCAAAGACAAAATTCTTCACTTATACTGTAACCAAATTTATTTTGGGCATGGAAATTACGGGGTAGAGGCTGCGTCACAATTCTACTTTGAAACAACCGTTAAAAATTTGACCATTGCGCAGTCTGCGTTACTTGCTACATTACCAAGCTCTCCCAACCGTTACTCTCCCATCCGTAATCCACACGTCTCTCGAATCCGCTTGCAACAGGCGCTCCTTAAAATGGTCGATTTAGGCTTTATCGACATACGTGCTGCTCAAAAAGCAGACCAAGAAGCGGTTAACTACTACACCACACTCAACATAGCCCCCACAGAAACTGCGTACGGGCGTCGGGTAGATAATGCGCCATACTATTCGGAATGGGTACGCCCAATTTTAGAGAAGGAGTTTGGTAAGCAGGCACTCTATAACGAAGGATTGAAAATTTATACTGGACTCGATTTAGACCACCAAAAGGCGGCACAGTCGGCGCTATGGCGAGGGCTACGTGCACAAAATTCAATTTCGCGTAATTACTTCTTTAGTAAACAGCTTGAGCTTTCGCACGAGTATTCAGCACTCCTTACTCTTTCACAATTTGCACTCAACTTACCGGCGCTTACTCCAGAACGGCGCTTCCAGCAGTACGAACAACAGATGATCTTCTTTGAAGATTTTCTTGATCCTTTAGAACTTGTCAATTTGGGATTTGGTAGCGATGAAAAACTTGATGCGCTTCTTTTGCGCTTACGGGCAGATAACCCATTTGCTAACCGCTACCTTGCCGTGCAAGGGGCGTTTGTAGAAATCGACAATATGACAGGCGAGGTTACAGCAGTCGTCGGAGGCTTACCTTTTAACACGCAAAACCAAATGAACCGAGCCCTCCAAATGGAAAGACAACCGGGTTCTTCTTTTAAGCCGCTCCTTTACGCAGCTGCTATTGAAACGAAAAAAGTAACTGCGGCAACACAATTTCCCGATTCTCCTATTGTAAGCATCGACGAACGTGGCGACTTATGGATGCCCCAAAATTACTCTTCGGGATTTCGTGGATTTATTACGTTACGCGATGCGCTCCGTTATTCGGTAAATACGGTGAGTATTGCCCTTCTGCGAGAAGTTGGGCTTGGCAATGTAATTCCTATAATTGCGAACGAGCTTTATGTTAAGCCGCAGCAAGTCCCTTACAATTTGTCGATTGCGTTGGGTACGTACGAAGTTTCTCCTTTGGGAATGGCGCGTGCGTTTTCTCATTTTGCGCGGGGGGGAGAAAGTATCGAACCTATTTTTATACGTAAGGTTTTTAATCGTAGTAAAAAATTGTTAAAAGATTTTACGCCTCCACCAAAAAAAATCCATATTTTGAGCTTGGGCGCATCTACAATTACGCGTTCTCTTTTAGAAACGGCGGTTAACCAAGGTACAGGTTCGAGTGTACGCAAAACAGGGTACGGTGGATACGCTGCGGGTAAAACGGGTACAACCAACAGTTACAGAGACGCTTGGTTTGTAGGTTTCAATAGACGTTATACATCTGCTGTTTGGGTGGGTTACGATCGCCCAAGCCTTTCTCTGGGGCCTGGCCAAGCGGGCGCTGGCGTCGCCGCGCCTATTTGGGCAAACTACCAAGCCCGTATCCAAGATAAAATTAGGAATGAAGAACCGTACTTGAAATCGGGTGGAGTAAATTCGTTAACGCTTTGCCGTGGTAGTGGAATGCCTTTGGCGGATGGTTCCACGTGTGCCGAAACATACACCGAATATTTTTTGCCTGACACAGGCCCCGAGACGGGTAATAAAATTGATTTGGGAGATACGCCAAACGAAGAAGGATTACCTCCCTCTATAACAATCCCCACAACGGCGCCAAAGCCACCTTTCCGCAATAAAGATTTTTTCGAAGGAGACGACGAATAGTAAGCACATGAGCCTTGCGACACGTTACCGCCCCCAAACATTCGACGACTTGGTTGGGCAACTTGCGGCTTCACAAAGTTTAAAAAATGCGCTCGATTTTAAAAAAATAGGGCATGCGTATCTTTTCCACGGCGCCCGTGGTGTGGGGAAAACAACAATGGCGCGTATCCTTGCAAAGGCGCTTAACTGCGTCGATGGACCAACTTCAACTATTTGTAATACGTGCGAACATTGCGTTGAGATTACCGAAGGAATGTCTACCGACGTTATCGAAATAGACGCTGCTTCTAACCGTGGTATTGAAAATATCCGTGAGCTGCGTGCGCAAGCTGTTTTTGCGCCGATGAAGTCCCGCTACAAAGTGTACATTGTTGACGAAGTACACATGCTTACGACAGAATCTTTTAACGCTCTTTTAAAAACGTTGGAAGAGCCGCCGCAGCACGTTGTATTTATTTTAGCAACGACTGAGTTGCATAAAATTCCAGAGACAATCCTTTCACGCTGCCAAGTATTTACTTTTAAAAAATTTAATACACGCCAAATTGCAGAAAGGCTAGAGCATATTTTAACGCAGGAAAAAATTGCGTTTGAAAAAGATGCGCTCCTGCCTATTGCCGAGCGGGGAGAAGGGTCGTTGCGCGACGCTATCTCGCTTTTAGACCAAACCCTCGCGTTTTCGGGGCAAAGTGCCCTTACGACAGCAATTGTGCGTGAATCTTTAGATATTTTGCCCTTAGACGTCTATAATAACTTTGTCGAAGGCTTACGCCAAAATGATTTACACCAGCTACTTAATGCCCTCCACGAGCTTTCGCAGTCTGGAGCAAATTTACGGGTATTCCTTAAAGATTTACTTGCGTACATGCGTGCGCTTGTCCTTTTGTCCGAGAAGGTAGAAATACACTCTTTATCAAAAGAAGAAAAAGAGCAAATCGCATCGCGAGCCTCTCTTTGGGATAGAGCAACCCTTATCCGTGTTTTTCAGCAACTATTTCGACTCAACCAAGATTTTGCACAAATGCTCTCTGCAAAATCGAGCGAACTAAAAATGGCGCTTGAAATTGCTGTGGTTGATCTTGTCCAAAAAATGCAAGAGCCCTCGGTAACGCAACTGGTACAAAAAATAGAACGCCTTAAAAGTGCTATTGAAAAAGGTGAAAAATTTGAAGATAAAACAGCTACTCCGCCCATAAAAAAAGTAGAGGGAAATCAACCGCACAATACCGTTGGGATAGAGTCTATAGAAACAGAAGACACTAGTTCTATTTTACAAAAAGCATTTTTAGCAGAAGAAGTTTCAGTGCCTGCCGATACGCAAAAAATGTTCGAGTAATATCCGTAGCAATCTGAAGAAGGGTTTGAACGTCTGTTTCACTTTCGCAAATTGCCCCATGCAGGCATTTGAGCACTTTCTTTCGCCGCTTAATTTAGGATACGTTAGTTTACGTAACCGTTCCCTAATGGGGTCAATGCACACAGGGCTTGAGGAAACCGAAGGAGGCTTCGAGCGCCTTGCCGCTTTTTATGCAGAACGCGCCAAAGGCGAGGCCGCGCTTATTGTAACGGGGGGGATTGCCCCAAACCCTGCAGGGCGCGTTTTTAAAGATGCCGCCAAAATGGATACGGAAGAAGAAGCAGAGGCGCATAAAATTCTTCCTAAAGCGGTACACGACCATGGCGGGCTTATCGCGATGCAAATTTTGCATACAGGGCGCTACGGCTACCACCGCGACGCGGTGGGGGTATCGGAAATCCAGGCGCCCATAAACTTTGTAAAACCTAAAAAATTATCGCACGAAGCAATTCTACAAACAATTGAAGATTATGCGCGTACGGCAAAACTTGCCCAGTACGCAGGGTACGATGGTGTAGAAATTATGGGGAGTGAAGGCTACCTCATCAACCAGTTTACCGCACAACGTACCAATAACCGTGACGACGAATGGGGGGGAACGTACGAAAAGCGGATGCGCTTTCCTGTCGAAGTCGTTAAAGCGGTACGTAGGGCAGTAGGGGAAAAATTTATCATTATTTACCGCTTATCGCTTTTGGATCTTGTCGAGGGTGGTTCCTCATGGGAAGAGGTTGTTCTTTTAGGAAAAGCAATCGAGAAGGCGGGGGCGACAATCATCAACACAGGGATTGGTTGGCATGAAGCGCGCATTCCTACAATTTACATGGTTGTTCCTCGTGGAACCTTTGCGGAAGTAACGGCAAAATTTAAAAAAGAAGTCTCTATCCCCGTAGTAACATCGAACCGTATCAATACGCCTGAAATTGCAGAAGAAATTATCGCTAAGGGACAGGCGGATTTAGTTTCAATGGCGCGTCCTTTTCTTGCCGATAGCTTTTTTGTCGCAAAAGCGCGTGAGGGAAAATCACATTTTATTAATACCTGTATTGCGTGTAACCAAGCGTGTTTAGACAATACCTTTAGCGGCAAAACAACCAGTTGCTTGGTTAATCCACGTGCAGGCGCAGAAACCTTGTTAAATTATGTGAAAACGGAAAATCCCAAAAAATATGCCGTTGTGGGTGCTGGCCCTGCTGGTCTTTCGTGCGCAAGTGTCTTGGCAGAACGCGGCCATAAAGTTACGCTCTACGATGCATCCGACGGAATCGGTGGACAATTGCGTATTGCGCGTGAAATTCCTTCTAAAAGAGAGTTCGACGAAACCGTGCGCTATTTTGGCAATATGCTCAAAGAATACGGAGTATTTTTGAAGCTTGGGAAAAAAGTTGACGCCAAAGAGCTATCAAGCGAAGGTTACGACGCAGTTATTTTAGCAACCGGAATTACTCCGCGCCGCCTTAATATTCCGGGTTCTGAAAACGCAAACGTCCTCAGCTATATTGATGTTTTACGCGAACGGAAAAAAGTCGGTAAAAACGTTGCCGTTATCGGTGGTGGTGGTATTGGCTTTGACATCGCGCTTTACTTAACTGACCCTGGTTTTGATAGCTGGAAAAATCCGAAAGAATTTGCAAAAGAATGGGGGTTCGATTTAAACGTTGGCACCCGTGCAGGACTTACCGAAAAGGCAAAAGACTATACAACGCCGCCACGCAAAGTAACAATGTTCAAGCGTAGCAATGGAAAGTTCGGTTCGTCACTCGGTAAAACAACGGGATGGATACACAAGCTTACTCTTCAAGAACGCGGCGTTGAACAAATTTCAAGCGTTACATACGAAAAAATTGATGACAAAGGCTTGCACTATGCCGTCAAAGGAGAAACAAGAGTATTGCCGGTTGATACAATCGTCGTTTGCGCAGGGCAAGAGCCACAACGCGATTTGGAAAAAGGACTTAGTGACGCTGGGATAACTATTCACGTCATTGGAGGGGCAAAAGAAGCGGGGGAGCTCGATGCTAAACGCGCAATTTACGAAGGCGCCCACTTGGGAGCAACGCTGTGATAGATAATCGGTTGACACGCTTTAGGAAAGAGGCATAAGGTACGTATATGGCTGATGAACTTATTTACGATGCAAAAGAACCACTGGAACTTGCGGGAGGAAAACCCGTTTCCGACCCATTTCTCAACCTATTTTATGGAACAATTAGTTTAGCACAAATCCAGCAGTTTGAAAAACTTTTTCGTGACCTTAAAGTGGAACGTGAAATTATCAACATGGGGGCACACCAGTTTATTGCACAATTAAATGGGGCGTTTAACCGTTACCAGGAACACCGCCGTCAAGACGCATTTGAAACAATGGACGATAAAGCGCTCAAATACGTGTTAGAGTTTTTGGAGACATCGATTCGCGACGTGGCTAAAGAAGTACAAAAAAAAGCGGCAAAAAGTCTTGTCCGCTAAAAAAGAAAAGGGGATAACTATGAATTATTTACGTTATATTTTAGGGGTAGTAGTCATTTTTACGGCATGCAGCAATTTACCTGTCGAAGAGGCGACGTTTAAAGCATACCCAAATCCATACAATCCCGCACAAGGAGTCTTAAAAATAGAAAAGATAAGTGCGCCAGCGTTTATAAATACTAACCAGCACGATTTAATTGTGTACGATTACAACCTAACAGAAATTTACCGTACACAGGTTACACCCAACGGTAGCGGTCAAATTTTTTGGGGCGGTATTGAATCCAACGGCACCTCGGTTGCCCCCGGGGTCTACTACATCAAAGTGGTTGTGACGACGCCTACAAAAGTTGAAGGCACAAACGAAATGCTCAAAATTATTGTCCAGTAAGGAAATTTTATGAAAAATAAATTAATCAGCCTTTTTATTGCCGCTGGAGTAAGTCCTGTTTTTGCGCTGGCCTCGTCTGCAGAATTTTTGCAAAATGGTTTTGGTGCTAAAAGTGCGGGCTTAGGAAACGCATACGGCGTCGTAGTTTCTGACCCCTCGGCGCTTTATTGGAATCCCGCAGGGCTTGCACAAATTTACTCCGAAAAGCGCATCACACAAACCGTCGATACTGCACGCGGGGGTGACAACCTCGCTGGAGACGACGCTGAGTTTAATAAGCTTTTAGAAGACCAAAACACTAAGGGGACACCCGATTCCAAAACAGTAGAGATTACTGAACGTAGTATGCAAACGCAACTGAATACATCGGGAAGCATGCTTTCCAACGGTCGCCTTCTTTATTTCGGCGGTGTTGGTTTAACAGTTGGTAACGGAGCCATTGGCGCAGGTTACGGAGGCTCGCGAGTTTCTGCAATTAAAACATACGACGCGTCGGGAGTATCGACAGGCGATGCGTTTGCTATGTCGCATGTTGCGTATATAGGGTATGGTTGGGGCGCAGGCCCTTTGCGTTTGGGCATCAGCGGTTTTGCACTCCGCGAAGATCTATCGGGTAGCACCGTTAACGGCGGTGGTATCAACGTCGGCGCACAGATGGTTGTCTTGCCTCCACTTTTGGCTGTTGCAGCAGATATAAAGAATTTAGCTTTTGTCGATAAGCGTAGCGGTAGCGGCTTTAAAGATGTGGGTAAGCTCGATACGCTTTTTTCTTTTTCGATGCAAATCCAAGCGCCTCCGCCAAACTCGAATTTTAAATTAATACTTGGGTTTACCGCAAATTTGGATAAACCTGCTGGCGACGGGGTAAACCTCAATATGGGGCTTGCGTACGGGTTTAACCGGTATATGTATGCAATGCTGGGGCTTAACGGATCAAAACCCGCAATTGGCTTTGGCGTCAACTTGGGAAAAACTTTCCAGTTAGCCGTTTCGGCAAACCGCGACGTATTGGGAAAAGAGTTCCAGTATTTTGGCGAACTTAATTTTTCTTTCTAAATTTTTTGTTGGAAAAAGATAAAGCGCTTAGAACAAACAAAGCTCCCCAGTTATGGGGAGTTATAAATCTTACTAAAGATTCTTTTTATTCTGCTTCGTGTGCAATAGGTGAAGTTGCGTTAAGTCGCGCTGAAGCGATGCTCTCTGGCGGAGCCTCGGTTATCGACGTTGGCGCCGAAAGCACACGCCCGGGAGCTACTCCTGTTTTGCCAGAGGATCAATTGGAAATTTTAACAAAATTTCTTCAAGCGTTCGTAGATAAAATGGGGAAAGAAGCGCTAAAGAAAATATCCATCGATACACGCTCTTTATACGTGATGCAAAAAACGGCAGCGCTTGGGATAACTACCTTTAACGATGTTTCGGGTGGGGATTACGAAACTTATCGGTTTATTGCAGATGCAGGGGCTACGTATGTGCTCATGCACACGAAAGGCACTCCTCAGACAATGCAAATAAACCCAAGCTACAGCGATGTTGTGCGTGAAGTCGAAAACTACCTTCTTAAAAAAACACAGTCACTTAAAGAGCGTGGGGTTTCTCCAGAGCGCATTATTTGGGATACCGGAATTGGTTTTGGAAAAACAGTCGAACATAATTTACGCCTTATCGCCGCACATCCTCATTTGCGCAAGCATGGTTATCCTTTACTTGCTGGAGTTTCCCGAAAATCATTTATTGGGAAAATTTTGGATGGCCGCGAAGCCGAGGATAGGCTTTTTGCAACTTTGGGAGTGCAAACATATTTAACTTTACGAGGCTGTGACATTTTGCGCGTTCACGATGTAAAAGAAATGGCAGATATATTACGCATTCTTTCTCATTTGGTCCAGTATGAATTTTAATGCGAAAGACATTTTCGATATCCTCCTTGTTACCCTTGTCGTGTACTATGGCTACCGTTTAATACGCCAGTCACGTGCTGTTCCTATTTTGGGTGGTGTCGCACTTTTTCTTGCGCTGAGTGTTCTTAGCCACCGTGTACAGCTTGAAACTCTAAGCTGGCTTTTCGATTCGATATCTGCTTATTTTGTAATTGCCATTATTCTTGTACTGCAACCTGAACTGCGTAGGCTCTTCTACCAAATTGGCCAAGCGCGGTGGTACAGGACATTTATCCGAGTACAACAAATACCTGTTGATGAAATTGGTGGTGCAGTTAAACAAATGAGCGATGCAAAATGCGGAGCGCTTATTGTTCTTGTCAACAAAGTTGGACTTAAACAATTTGCCGAGTCGGGGGTACAAATAGCGGGGAGCGTCTCTAAAGAACTACTTGTTTCGATTTTTTACGGTAAAAACCCACTACACGACGGCGCGGTAATTATCGAAGGAGGGTTGGTTAATGCTGCTGCCTGCTATTTACCCATGAGCACCTCCAGAGAAGTGAAACGTGCACACGGAGCACGGCACCGCGCTGCGTTAGGCCTTGCTGAAGATTCCGATGCTCTTATTATAGTTGTTTCTGAAACAAATGGCAAAGTGTCTTTGGCGTTTTTAGGAGGAATGAAAGAAAATATCGACCAAGCGCGTTTGCGTAAAATACTTATTGCGTTTAACCAAAATACGCTTGTCGAAGAATGGAGGGCATTGTGATCCGTCGAACCCTTCGTTATATTTTTATTGAAGATTTTATTGCAAAACTTATTTGCCTTGTTATTGGCGCGGGGCTTTGGCTTTATGTTGAATTTGCTCGTGTCTCCCAAACAACCATTAACGTACAGATTGAATATATAAAAAAACCACAAAATCTTTATCTTAAAAGTGGGCAAACGCGGTTTGTAAAAATAACAATACGTGGCCGTGATGAGTTTATTAAATTTTCGACAACCGCGCTTAAAGCAGAAGTTAATTTAGAAAATGCCAAGGGTGGAGAAGCAAAGTATCCACTTATTTTTGACGCACGCCAGCTTCCCGAACGTGTCGACGTTGTACAAAAACCGGAGGCGATTTCTGTTGCGTTAGAACGCGCTCTATTTAAAAAGGTTGCAATACGCGCCGTTACAGTGGGAACTCCCGATAGCGCGTTTAGGCTACAAAGAACAAGTACAAATCCTCGCGAAATTGAAGTTGAAGGTCCAACAGAAACAGTCAAAAATTTAACGAGTATCGACACAGAACCCGTTGATATAGAAGGTGCACAACGCAGCTTCTCGCGTAAGGTTAACCTTAGGCTTCCTGAATCAATTTCTATAAACAAGACAAAAGAAATTTTAGTGCGCGTAGATTTTATTCCAAAAACGTATAGTGAAGAGAAAAAATTCGAGCACATTCCAGTAAAAATACAAAATCTCGACTCTCAACTTTTAGCAACCCTTTCAGATGCAACGGTGCAAGTTTTACTCCAAGGCGAATCGAGTGCGATTAAATCAATAGACGCAAGCGAAATCTACGCGTATATAAATGCCGAGGATACACGCTATAATGCACGTACGGGAAGTATTCTTCCTTATGCAAATGAAACGGGGGTTTTGGTGCGTGCAAAAATTTTATCAACGGGAAAAAAAATTCAAATAGTGAGTGTAACTCCAGAAAATATTAGCGTGCGTTATTCGGTAAAACCAGAATTCCAAAAAAAATCACAACCGTCAGGCGAAGAGGCAAACTAAGTGAAACGAAAAATTAATTTAGGAGTAAATATAGACCACGTAGCGACGTTGCGCAACGCACGTGGAGAAAACGATCCTTCTTTACTTGAAATGGCAATGTGCGCACAAAACGCTGGTGCAGACCTTATTACCGTACATTTGCGCGAAGATAGACGGCATGTACGCGACGCAGATGTTTTCGAATTAAAAAAACATCTCAAGATTCCTATAAATTTTGAGATGGCGTTGAGCGACGAAATTTTGTCTACCGTCCTTGAATTAAAACCGTATTCGGTTTGTATTGTTCCCGAAAAACGTGAAGAGGTTACCACCGAAGGAGGTTTAGACGCTGTTCAATATAAAAATAAAATTGCAGAGTACTCTGAAAAACTTTTCAATCATGGAATACAAACATACCTTTTTATAGAACCAGAAGAAAAAATGGTGCGTGCTGCAAAAGAGGCGCATGTAAGTGGTGTTGAATTCCATACAGGATCTTTTGCCCGTGCATTTTTAATTGCGAAAGAGCGCGATAAAGAAATTGAGCGCCTACGTATGGCATCAAGTTTTGCGCACAAGGAATCGCTTGAAGTACACGCAGGGCACGGGATAAATTATTTTAATGCGTCGTATTTGTTGCCGATTTTAGAAATTAGCGAATTTAATATTGGCCACGCAATTATTTCACGCAGCATCGCAGTGGGGCTTAACCAAGCTATTTATGAAATGAAAAAAATCTTGGATTGTAATGCGGTATAAAACTCTTGCCGACGCGGTTCTGGATTTAGAGCGGCACGGAAAACTTGTTCGTGTAAAGGAAGAGATCAGCACCGAGCTTGAGATGGCGTCTGTCCATAGGCGTATACATGCACAAAAGGGACCTGCGATTTTTTTTGAGAACGTAAGAGGTCGAAACTTTCCTGCGGTTTCTAATTTATTTGGTACACAAGAGCGGTGCGAATTTTTATTTCGCAAATCTTTAAAACAAATTCGTGATGTTTTCCAAATCAAAGTTAATCCTCTTGCAGCGTTAAATCCCAAAAACGCGCTGAGCGCTTTACGCATTGGCGTGCATGCGTTGCCACGGCGTGCATGCATTATGCCGCGTTTTGAAAAAACAACTATTGATAAAATTCCCGTTGTTAAATCGTGGCCTAAAGATGGCGGTGATTTTATTACTCTACCTATGGTCTATACGGAAAATCCCGAATTTCCAGGAGTTATGCGCTCCAACCTTGGGATGTACCGCGTACAGACAAGCGGTAACAAATACACTCCCAACAAGACGATGGGGCTGCACTACCAAATACACCGTGGTATTGGAATCCACCACACAATTGCGCTTCAAAGAAAAGAACGGCTGAAAGTAAGCGTACTCGTGGGTGGCCCTCCTGCACTCATTTTGGCGGCGGTGATGCCTCTTCCCGAAACGATTAGCGAAGTCCTCTTTGCATCAATGCTGGGAAAGCGTGCCTTTAAGTACCGTAAGTACGGTGGCTTTTTACTTTCACCCCAAGTCGATTTTGCAATCCACGGAGAAATTGCCGATGCAATGCTACCCGAAGGCCCCTTTGGAGACCATTTGGGATACTATTCGCTGGCGCATGATTTCCCATACTTGCAGGTTAACAATATTTTTGTGCGAAAAAAAAATGCAATCTGGCCTTTTACTGTAGTCGGACGTCCACCGCAAGAAGATTCGGAATTTGGGCGGCTTATACATAACCTTACAAAAGATTTAATTAGCTATGAAGTTCCAGGGGTTAAAGAAGTAAACGCTGTCGACGCCGCAGGAGTACATCCACTCCTTTTGGCTTTAGGAAGCGAGCGCTATTTACCTTACACGGAAAAAAAGCCGCGTGAAATTTTAACCCAAGCAAATGCGATTTTAGGCTTTAACCAAATGTCTTTGGCAAAGTACCTCTTTATAACAGCCGAAGAAAAAGAAGAAAAAATTTCGGTAAACCGTGTCGATAAATTTTTAATCCATATTTTAGAACGTGTCGATTTAACTCGTGATTTACATTTTCAAACGTGTACTACGATGGATTCTTTAGACTATACAGGGCACGCACTCCACGAAGGTTCAAAACTCGTTATTGCATCTTACGGAGAGAAAAAAAGAACTCTTGCACACGAATTGCCCGAGCGTGCTTTGAAGCGGTATACATTTCGGGATGCTCGGCTTGCGCTTCCTGGAGTATTGGTTGTACGGACGACGCCTTTTAAAGATTATAAAAGCGCTGAGTACGAAATGCGCTCTTTTGCAAGTAGTTGTCGTGAGTTTCTTGAACTTGGTATTGTTTTTATTATAGTTGCCGACGATGCCGAATATAGTGCAAAAAATTTAGATAACTTTCTTTGGACAACTTTTACACGTTCTGACCCTGCACGCGATATTTACGGCGTCGATAGCTTTACCGAATATAAACACTGGGGCTGCAAAGGTTCGCTTATTATAGATGCGCGGGCAAAGCACCACCACGCAGGCGTACTTACCGAAGACGAGGATGTAAATGCAAACATTAACCGCTTTTTTCGTAAAGGCGCATCGCTTGAAAAATTCGATTAAAATTTTTAAAGCGACATAACATTTTCCGTAAACTTCAATTTCAGTATAGCGGGTAGTCGATACTAAAGCGTGGCTTCTAATAGCAATACTGGAATAAAAAATTTATCCACTGAAAAAATTCTCGATCTGGATAGATACCGTCTAAAGAAAAAACTTGCCGATGTTGGAGTAACTTGGTACGAGGATAAATCAGGCAAATTTAAAATGTGGCTGCGCCTTACAAACACAGGCACGCGGCAAAGCATCTAAGCCTCTTTACGGATGATTTATGGAAAAGAAACCTTTCCCGATACAGAAAGGCTTCCCGCACACTATTTAGGAAAATTTAACCACGCAAAACTTCTACCAGAAACAAGCGGTGAAATTGCGTTTATCGGGCGCTCTAATAGTGGTAAATCTTCTCTCTTGCGCGCACTACTTAATGCGCATAAAATGCCACAGGTCTCATCACGCCCCGGAAGTACTCGGCTTATCCATATTTACCAAATTGGTGGATCGAATATAACAGTCGCTGATTTTCCCGGTTACGGGTACGCGCAAAGCTCGCGATTTTACCGTGAACGTTTTCTACAAATGCTCAATGGCTATTTAAAAGCTAAACGAAAAATAAAGGCTCTGTGCTTGGTCATGGATGTACGCCGCTCTCTTGGTGAAGAAGAAAGTGGTATTATAAATGCAGCGAAAGTATTACAAATTCCAATACTCTTGTGCCTCAACAAAAGTGATCAATTACGCCAAAAGGAAACAACTCAAGTTATAAAAACATACGAAGGTACAAAAACCTTTTTTGAGGTTCTCCTCGTCTCTGCAGAAAAACGATTGAATCTGGGATACCTGCGCACCTTTATCGCATCGCTGGGTATGTGAAAGGATCTACGCGGCAATCGAGGAAAGTTCTTCGATTTGCGAAGGTGGTAGGCCATCTACGCTGATTAACTCCGTAATTTGTTGGTATTTTAGTGTACAAAAATTATTTGTTTCCGTTCTACATTCGTAACTAAGAAAAAAGTCAGGATATTGTTTTGTGCGTCGCGCAAGACGCATACCCCAATAACGTATATTCCTCTCGCGCTGGAACGGACTTACACGTCTTGAAAGCAGCATCTCCAACATGCGCGCCATGTACACGCGTATCGCCACGTCGAGAATACGCGATACCGACTCTCCCGAATGGATAGCGCGTTCCCAAACCGCCGAATACAGGATTTTGTTGATATAAAGCGAACAAATTTTATACCCTTTGCCCTCTTTATTATAACGCCGTGCGGTTGCGCTCTTTTTGCCGTGCCCTGCCCAATTATTAAGGTAAAGTTTCAAGATCCGTTCATATACTTCGCCATCGGTCAAAAAAATTCCATGCCGCAGTAAAATTTGTTGGCATATTTTTATACGCCTTCGTGCTAATTTCGAAAGAGAAACAGATGACTTGTGAAATTCTATTGCTGTAATTTTTTGCATAATACCTTATTTGGAGGTATTCCATGTAGGAAGTAGCCCTCTATATATTAAATACCAGAAAATGTTTAAATTTTCTCATTTTTTGAATTTTTTTTGAAAAAAATATCGGTTTATACTTTTTAGACTATTTTCTTAACTAAGAAATAGTATAAATCTTAAATAAAATTAGCTTTTCTTAACTAAGAAATGCTGTATAGTTGCGGACTGATTTACAGCCTGTTAAACGAAATAATCTTCCCCCTATGAAAATACGGACAGCAATTACCAGCATGCTCAAAGTCGATCTTCCCATCATTGGTGCTCCGATGTTTTTAGTTTCGTATCCCGAGCTTGTTTCAGCAGTTTCGAACGCAGGTGGGGTAGGTACAATGCCTGCTTTAAACTACCGCACAACCGACGAGTTTAGGCGTGGTCTTGACGAAATCCGCCAAAAAACGTCCAAGCCTATCGGGATAAACATTATTTTACACAAAGAACACAATCCGCGTTGGATGGACCAATTTCAAGTTTGTATGCAGTACAAGGTTGAGCTCCTTATTACTTCGCTGGGAAGTCCACGTTCTATAGTTAAGGAAGCAAAGTCAAATGGTACAAAAGTTTTTTGTGATGTAACAACGCTCCGCCATGCAGAAATTGTTGCAAAATCGGGAGCAGACGCAATAATTGCTGTCGCACAAGGAGCGGGTGGCCATGCGGGGGCAATCAGTCCTTTTGCGCTTATTCCTTATCTAAAGTCCGAAATTCCCAACATTCCTATTGTTGCATCGGGTGCAATTTCTTCGGGGAAGCAGATGGCGGCAGCGTTTGCGTTGGGCGCAGATGCTGTTTACGTGGGTACACGTCTTATTGCAACACCTGAAGCGCATGCGTACGAAGAGTACAAGCAAATGCTGATTGATTCTGCGCCTGAAGAAATTATGTATTCGGCTAAAATTTCAGGAATTCCCGCGAATTGGCTTAAACGTTCTTTGGATAAATTAGATCCCAATTTTAAGTCAGATGTTGGGCTTTCTGTAGCGGCAAAATCGTGGAAAGAGGTTTGGTCAGCAGGGCATGGTGTGGCGCAAATAAAAAGTATTGAAAAAGCGGCCGATATTGTCCACAAAATTGCCTCAGAATATTTTGAAGTCAAAAAAAGTCTTCCTTAAGTTTGCAATGCCACTGGATCAGGAAATAGGCAACGAATCGTCGCGGCAGAGTGCCGCAAATGCTAGCCTTAAAAAGCTACGCAAAGACCAGGGCTTTATGCCGATGGCAGGGCATTTAAACGAATTGCGTACGCGCTTGATGCGTTCTCTTTTGTGGATTCTTATATTTTCTACGGTAAGCTATTTTTTTTATGCACGCGTTTGGGATTTTATCATGGGACCTGTCGCCGCGCTTATCCGAAAATCGCGCTTGCCCGACATGCCTTCTGTTAAGATAATGACGACTCGCTTGGGGGATAATTTCGCGATTGAATTTAAAATTCTCTTACTCGCTGGGTTTATTTTGGCGTTCCCTTTTATCCTCTTCGAAATTTGGCGTTTTATCACTCCTGCGCTTTCGGAGAAATTTAGGCGTAAGGGGAGCGTTATACTTTTAGCCTCGATGGCACTTTTTTGGAGTGGAGTTATTTTTGCTCGGCTTGTCACATGGGGAACAGTCGCTGATTTTTTAATTTTCCAGTGGCTTCCGCCTCCCGTCGTGCTTTCTGCAACTGAAAGTATTCGTCCAGAGGTCAATTTAACGGTTGCCGACTATCTCTCCTTTTTTACAGGGTTTCATTTGGCTTTTGGTTTAAGTTTTCAGCTACCAATCGTGTCTGTCCTTTTGGGGTCGCTTGGCATAGTATCGAGTAGACTTTATTTTCGCTATTGGCGGCATGCGATTGTTGTTTTATGCCTTTTTTCGATTGTTGTTATGCCGCCGGATGTTTTTGCGATGCTTACACTTATGGTTCCAATGATGGTTTTATACTTTCTTTCAGGGTTCTTAGTTAAGACGATTGAAAAACGGCAAATTAAGGGTTAAAGTTCAAGTTATTTGCCTTTTAAGCCGATAAACAAGCAATCCTCCTCCCAGTGGGGGTATACCCGATGGGGCGACCCAACGGGGCGTCTTCTCGCCCGCTTTCCCTGAAAGAAAAAAATCCAGCAGGGTAAGCGGGTTTTTATTTTTCAATTCGCGCTTTTCGCCGTATCGCGTAAGTCTATCCATCCGCATGATTAACTCAAATCATATCAAACGCGGTATGGCGCTTAAAGTTGATGGAGACCTTGTAGTTATCCAAAGTTTTGAACACCACAAACCGGGAAAAGGTGCGGCAATTGTGCGCGTGCGTATCAAGTCTCTAAGCAAAGGAACAACTGTAGAACGTACTTGGCGTTCGGGTGAGATGCTCGAGGATGTCGAACTTGAAAAACGCAACGCAACGTACAATTTTGAAGACGGCGATCAGCTTGTTTTTATGGACACCGAAACGTACGACCAAATACACGTCGATAAAAAAGATCTCGAAGACATCCTTGCCTATATCACAGATGGAATGGAGTTCCAAATTCTTCTCTATAACGAAAAGCCTGTTAGCGTTATTCCACCCAATTTTGTAACTGTAAAAGTCGAATATGCAGAAGAGGGGTTAAAAGGCGATACCGCGACAACTGCGTATAAAGAAGTTACTGTTGAAGGCGGTGGAAAAATCCAAACTCCGCTTTTTGTAAAAACGGGAGATGTTATAAAAATCGACCTGCGCGATCTTACCTACGTTGAACGCGTAAACCAAAAGTAGAGCTGTGGAACTTGCTGCGGCTTTTGAGTTATTCCGGCGTGGCAATTTTCTTGAGGCTCGTAACGCAGCGTTAGAGATTGCCGATAGAGAACCGCAGAACTTTTGGGCGTGGTATTTATCAGCGCTAAGCGCCGCTTTCGAGCCGGATGTTAAAGCCTTTGAAGAATACCTCTCTGAACTTAAATCTTTTAGTGTAGAAAATATCTACCTACATTATTTAAAAGCGTATTATGCATTACTCCAAAACGACGTAGAAAAAGCGCTTTGGTACTATTTGCAAATCGTCGATGGTAACGAAGGATGGCTTGCACGCGCTCTCGTTAAAAAATTTCGTAAAATAAAAACTATAGAAAATATTGCGTTTCACGCTGCTGACTATATTGTTCTGCCTCCTGAATTACCGCCACCAGTTACGATAGAGCCAAGCCTTCCTTCTTCTGCTGTATATACAAATATACCTAACTCTTCAAAAACTAATAAAGCAGAACAAAAAAAATATTTTTTTTCACTCCGCAAAAAAAAATTTTTACTTAAAACTTTTTTAGGCTTGTTACTACTTGTATCTTCCGCTATAGTAATCTCTTTGTGGTATACCTATAGAACGCTTAATGAAAATAGTGCTGCCAATTTTCAAATAGCGGATTTCGCTGCAGTAATGCCAATAGTTGATCCACAGGCGACTCTATATACATACCATACGCGGGAAGGCATAATTTCCGATTTTGAAAAAGCAAAAACGAAATTAAAAGAGAAAAAAATTAACCAAGCGCGTTATATTTTAAACCGCCTTATTAACTCAAACGCAGATTTCCAAAGCCGTGAAAAATCGAGAGTTTTTTTGGGTTTTATTCCAGACGTTCCCTATACAGATTTCAATGACAATGTTGCCTTAAATCAACTACTCAAATATCCTAAATTTTATGTGGATAGTCTTCTGGTTTTCTCTGGTAGTGTTCGTGATGTCGCAAAAGATCCAAATGGGCAAGGAAGTAATTACCGGCTTATTGTGCACGAGCTTGGGCAAGACTATTTGGTGCACGTTTTCAAGAGTGAAAAAGTATTAGAAGAATCCAATGAATCCTCTAATAATAAAAGCGATGTACAATTCTATGGGCGTTTCAAAGGACTTGTGGGAGAGCAAAAAGCTATTTATTTTGAAGCGCTGCGCGTATGGCGTTAAAAAATAAAAATTTAGCCAGAGGCCAATTTCTTTACAAATGCCGCAATTTTTTTAAGCGCTTCTTCGATTTCACGTTTCCCTGTTGCGTAAGAGCAGCGAATAAATCCTTCTCCCGAGTCGCCGAACGCAGTTCCGGGGACAACCGCGACATTTTCTGCTTCGAGTAATTTTTGTGCAAATTCCATTGAGTTTAGCCGTGTTTTTTGTATATCGGGGAAAACGTAAAATGCTCCTTGAGGCATAAAGCATGTAAGTCCCATACCGTTAAACCCTTTGACAATTAAATTGCGACGCATGCGGTACTCGTCGACCATTTTATCCCGTTCGGCTGTTGCATATTTTAGTGCAACTTCTGCGGCAATTTGGCTAATTGTTGGCGCACAAAGCATCGAGTACTGGTGGATTTTTGTCATCGCTTTAATAAGGTGCTCAGGTCCACATGCGTAACCGATACGCCAACCTGTCATTGCAAACGCCTTGGAAAAACCACCTAAAAGCAAAGTGCGCTCTTTCATGCCAGGGAGCGTTGCAAATGGGATATGCTTCTGTTCGTATGAAATTTCGCCATATATTTCGTCAGAAAAAACAATAAGATTCTTTTCTTTTACAAGCGATGCAATTTTATTGAGTTCGCTTTCTGTAATTGAAGCGCCTGTTGGGTTTGAAGGATAATTTAAAAATAAGATCTTTGATTTTTCGTTTGCGCTTTCTATTTTCTTACGGATTGCATTTGCAGTAAGCGAAAAATTTGTTTCCGCAGTTGTGTCAATTTTTTGTGGACACCCGCCTGCGAGACGCACCATTGGGTCGTACGAGACATAGCACGGCTCTCCATAAAGAACGCCTTCGCCCGATGAAAGTAACGCTCGAAAAGCAAGGTCGACACCCTGCGAAACCCCAACTGTGATCAAAATTTCTTTTTCGGGATTGTATGAAAGGCCATATTCTTTATCAAGGTATTTTGCTATTTCGCGGCGTAACGATAACAGCCCTGAGTTTCCTGTATAATGCGTGTAACCATCGCGCAAAGCTTGGATTGCGTGGTCGACGACGATTTGCGGCGTAACAAAATCGGGCTCTCCAACGCCCAACGAAATACAGTCTTTGCGCGTAGCGACGATATCGAAAAACGCACGGATTCCAGAAGGTTTAAGGCTTTGGACAATAGGGGAAAGTTCTTGGTTCCAATCAATCATACACCGATTTATCTGCGGAACCGTAGATTACTTACGCAGAAGGACTTCAACCCCCGGTAGTTTTTTTCCTTCAAGGTATTCTAATGTCGCACCGCCGCCTGTCGAGATGTGCGTCATTTTGTCTTCCAAGCCAGATTGTGTAAGCGCAAAAATAGAATCTCCACCACCGACAATTGTTGTTCCTTTAACTTTAGACATTGCTTTGGCGATTGCAAAAGTGCCCTGCGAAAATTTTTTCATTTCAAAAACACCCATTGGTCCATTCCAGAGTACTGTCTTAGCGTTTTTGATAACGCGTGAATACGCATCTCTTGTTTTAGGGCCAATGTCCATTCCCATAAAGCCATCTGGAATTGCGCGTTTAACCGTTTTTATTTTTGCGTTTTCACTAAATTCGGAAGCGACAATGTGGTCTTCGGGAAGAAGCATTGCGTGCTTGTTATAGGCAGCTTTGTCAATAATTTGGAAAGCTTGGCTGAGGTATTCTTTTTCTACAAGCGAGCTACCCACTTCAATAAGGCGTGATTTTAAAAATGTGTACGCCATCGCTCCGCCAATAAGTATAGAGTCGGCTTTAAGGACTAAATTTTCGAGGACAGCTAGTTTCGAGGAAACTTTAGAACCGCCAATAACCGCAACAAAAGGACGTTGCGGATTGGTTACGAGCTTTTCTAAAACTTCAATTTCTTTTTTAAGTAGAAGCCCAGCATAGCTGGGAAGAATTTTTGCGCATTCGTAAATAGACGCGTGTGCGCGGTGTGCTGCGCCAAAGGCGTCGTTAACGTAGATATCGGCAAGGCTGCAGAGCTTTTTGGCAAATTCGGTACGTTCTTTTTCGTCTTTAGATGTTTCCTCTTTATAAAAGCGGATATTTTCCAATACTAAAATCTCTCCGCTTTTTAAATCGTGTGCGAGTTTTTCAACAGAATGTCCCACTGCTTCGGGAGAAAAGTGTACTTTAGTATTAGGAAGCAGCTTTGCCAAGTGTGTAGCTACTTTTTCCAACGATAAAGTAGCATCACCCTTTTTCTCTGGGCGTCCCAAATGCGAAACGAGAATAAGCGCTGCGCCTCGCTTTAGCAGTAGCTCGATTGTTGGAAGCGTCTTCACCATGCGGGTGTCATCCGTAATTGCGTGGGTAGATTTATCGAGTGGAACGTTGAAATCAACGCGTAAAAGTACTTTTTTACCGGAACAATCTACCTGTTCGAGGGAAGTCAGCGACATAAACGCAGGAGCCAAAGTTGAATACGCACGGTAAATCTTTTTCGTGCGAAAAATTTATGCCAAAAACACGTTAAAACTACCGATTTATAGAAAGATGCCTGAAAAAATATCGGCACGACAAAGTACGTCGCGAAAGGCTCTTTTTGAGCAGGCGCTTTTAGCCGAAAAGAAAGGCGATTTTAAAACCGCATTGGAGAAGTATAAAATGGCGCTACAGATAGACCAAAATTTCTTTGACGCTTGGCTTAACGCGGGCGCGATTTATACTCGGCAAGGCAAGAGCGATAAAGCAATCGTTTGTTACGAGCGTGCTCTTGTTTCTAAAAACGATGTGCGTGCACATTATAACCTTGCCGTCGAATTCTACAAAAAAGGCAATTATACGGGTGCTCAGAAGGAATTGCGTTCGGTACTGCGCCTCGATTCGCGCTACCTTAACGCGCATATTCTTTTGGGGTATGTTTTCGGAAAACTTGGGCAAAACGATAAATCAGAAATTTCAATTAAAAATGCGTTAAAAGTGGAACCACAAAATACGCAAGCACAAACTGCGTTGGCTCTTCTGTATTTCCATACTAATCGACCAGAATTGGCGCTTAGGCAGATTAATTTACTTCTTGCTCGAAATCCAGAAGATAGAATACTTCTCGATCTAAGCGCAAAGATTAGTCTATCGGGTGGAAATTTACGCCAAGCGGCAGCAGGCTTTAAAAAGATTGCTGCACGCGACACGGAACTCAAGAAATTTTATACCTCTTTACGCGAACAAGTTCCACAAGAGACTAAAAAAAATATTCGGCATAAACGAGAAAGTATCGAGAACAAAGAAAAACGTACTGCAAAGGAAATGTTAGATTTATCCCTATTACAATTTTTTGACGGAGATCCAACGCAGGCATTTGAAACACTGGAGCGTCTTTCGAGTGCTCTTGAAAATCTTAAGAAAAAAAAAGAAAAGTACTAAACTTAAACAACAATGCGCAATGGTTCTTTTTCTCTCAAAAGACGCTATTACCAAAAGAATATTATTTCACTGCTAAACGTCGAAGACGCAATTGCACGCGTACAAGAACTTATCGACGAGATATTTAACGATACCCACGCCGTTGTATTGTACTGGAACGACAAAGCTGGGGCTTTTATTCCAGTTAAGGTGGCAGATCGCGAAGAGAAACTTAATTTTCGTATTTTTGACGATTTTATTTTATGGCTTGGCGAGCAAGACCGTATTTTTAGTAGACATGATTTCGAGCATGCAAAAAGATTTTCTAATATCCGAAAAGACGCTCTTGATTTTTTTAAAACAACAAACGCAGAAATTCTTGTTCCCTTCAACTTAAACAATTCTGTCTTGGCAATACTGTATTTAGTAGGGCGCGATAAAAATAAAAGCTTTAACAAAAAAGAATTGCGCTTCCTTTTAGAAATCCGCGATATTACAACGGTGTCGCTTTCGAACGCTACGCTTTACGAACGTCTACATGCAATGCTATTTCACTTGGAAGAAAAAGTAAAAGAACGTACAAGCGAACTTTCCAACGCGCAAGCGCAGTTAATCCAGCAGGAGAAAATGGCAAGTTTAGGCGTCATGGTTGCAGGCATTGCACACGAAATCAATACCCCCACGTCTGTCGTCAGCGGCGCAGCAGAAAATCTGAACCATAATTTGAACCTCATAATCTCTACGATTGTCGAAAACAGGATTGCATCGCAGCCTATGCGTTTTCTTTTAACTGAGGTTGCGCGGGTTCGCGAAAATAAAGAAAAAAAAGCGTTGAGCGCAACTGAAAAATTTCGAGTAGCCAAAATTCTTACACAAAAAATTGCATCGCCAACTCTTTCGGAGGATGCAGCAAAAGACCGCGCAGATTTTCTCTTGGATATGGGACTTCAGGAAGATGAAAAAATTATCGGATTAGCCTCAACAGTAGATGAGAGGGAGTTCCATGTGTTTCGCGCTCTTGTCAATATTGATAAAAATTTACACAACATGCAGTTTGCTCTTTCCTCTATCCTTAATATTGTCAAAGCGCTGAAACACTATTCACACCGTGATCAAGCAGAAGCGGAAAATGTCGATGTACGCGATGGGATTGAAAACACACTAACAGTTTTCCATAACCAGCTTAAACATGGTATACGTATAGAAAGACACTACGAAGATGTATCAAAAATTTCCTGTAATCCTGGGGAGCTTAACCAAATATATTCGAATTTAATCGTGAATGCTGTGCACGCGATGAAGGGACAAGGAGTGCTTGAAATTTTTGTACGCGAAAGATCTATAGATACAACTTTCGATTCAAAAAATGTTCTAAGTGACGAAAAACTCGAAGCAGCGTTGGGAAAAAAAAGCGAAAACCGTTATGTACTCATCTCAATACAAGATTCAGGATCCGGAATTCCTGCGGAGTACCAATCCAAAATTTTTGATCCTTTTTTTACAACAAAAGCTCCGGGAGAAGGAACTGGACTTGGCTTAGGAATTATCCGCAATGTTGTTCTAAAACACAAAGGATTTTTAGCATTGTCGAGCAAACCGGGAAAAACGCGTTTTACAATTGCGCTTCCCTGCGATTAAATTTCGGTTTCGTCTTTTTCGTAGTCGATAGATTCACTTGCAGAATCGGCTACAACGATAAATTCTACTTGATCGATGACTTCATTGCGATAAGCAATCCTAAGCCTATATTCACCTTCTTCTAAATTTTCGTAGTGGTCGATAACCAAATTTTGGCCTTGCGTAATAGTTCGATTGCGTAAATCAATCTCCTGAAAACCTAAACTTTTTTTCTGTAATGAAATTCCATAAAATGCAGTAGAGTCGATATTGGCTGGTCGGTATGCGTACCAAAAAACATCGTCGGTTTCAAAAATTGGGATTGCCTTTGGTTTCTCAAATCGGGATGGACGAAAAAAATGTTGTTCCAAATTGGAAAGCGTTCTATGGTCAGCAATGTTAAACGAAAATTCGCCATGGCTTTGAAAAAAGCTACAGCCTGTCGAAAATATAAATACTAGGGTAGGGAGTAGAAGGCGCATACTATTATTTTCGGATTTATTTCGTAACCGCTAAATAGCCTTGGCCATCTTTTATGATTCCTGCGGCGGCAATAGACGGCCACTCGAGTGTATGCCCACGTTGCGAATATACTGCACGTATAGAAAAGTGTTCAATACCATCCATAAATAATGGAAGCTTGATACGGCCATTTTTCCCCCAAGAATCTTTTTGAATTTCTACTAATGGATAATTGAGCGCTTGGTTACCTCCGCCTTTTTTGTGTGCAGGATAGCCTGGCTTGTAGAGCCGTACCGTTGGGATATCTTTTGTAAGCCTTATTTTTTTTCCAATATCGCCCGTAATGCCAGCAAACGCTAAAGTAACAATTACACGTGTACCAAATTGCCCGCGGTTCACAATTTCTATAAGACTATCTTCACCTTGGACATTAAACGTTTCAAGGAATGGAAAAATCTCATCTGCGTTAAAAGGTATCCACCGGATTCCATTAAAACGGTAGTTTTTATCGCCGAAAACGAGAAGTTCGTCAAACGGTTTTTCTTCAGATTTGATTATTTTAACTGTCGCTATATCTACCATTTTTGAAGAAAATTCCTGAATGAAGTCTTTTGTATCCAAAAGAAAAATAGATTTTTCTTTGGATCCATACGTAAGAAGAAGTTGCGACTTCTTGTTTCCAATACTTACGAAATGTATTTTGGGATCGATAATTTCTTGATCAAAAGTATATTTGCGTAGCAAAGTATATCCTTTCTCCGTAGGAGTGAAAAACGCGATGTGCGTCTTCTTGTCTCCTTCGAATAGCGAAATATCTTCTAACGATGGATTTTCATCTAATTGGTATTTTTTCTGTGAGAGTATTTTGGTAACTGGAATACTCGCCAAACTACTAATTTCTTTCGACGAAATATGTGGACTTTTTTTGCATGAAATAAGGAGTGTGCAAATTACGGTTGTAGCAATAAGGTTTCGCATGCATCCAGTGTAAAAGGGCGTTATATGCGGCAAAGCGAAGTGGTTATTCCAACAATCAATTTCAATAGCGCCGGATTTCCATAGCTATGAAATACTGCCATAGCTATGGAATTTCATAGCTAAAACAGCTTTTTCCCAAAAATTGTATTTTTTTTACCAAAAGTGAGAAAATTTACGTGTTTTCTGGTATTTAATATATAGGGGCAGATTGTTATCTACGCGAAAGTTAATCCGCCTGACAGGAGGAATTACAATGAAATGCAAAAAACAGCCGAAATTTTTGGA
>JABARV010000015.1 GCA_019186965.1 Turneriella sp. | reverse complement strand
CGCAGTCACGCGGGCAAAAGATAAAGCGGTGATTTGGAAAATAAAATAAAATGAGCGAGTCACTTCTGACTCGCTCACTTTTAACTAATGTTTAACGCCAGAGAGAGTAATTTCTATACTGTCGCGGCCTTTTTTATTCACGTATTCAATGCGTGAGGCATCAATACCTTTTTCAATCATAAAGTCTTTGATATCTTTTGCGTACTTTTCTGAAATTTCTTCACTACGCGCCTTGGTTTCGATATTCATTTTAACATCGCCTTGTTGCTTCATTACACCAGCAATGGTCATGAGTTTTTCAGTCATACCGTCGTGGAGTGCTGGAATTTTGTCTACACGCCAAACACTGCGGACGTTATAGACCGTTTTCAATGTGTAAGTTCCGGCAAAAATATCGCTCTTGCCTTTACCTTTAAGACCGGCTGTTTTAAGGCTGGGCACGACGGCACCTTGCGCTGCGCGTTCGAGCTTGTCGCGATCGGCTTTTGCAAGCAATCCACGGTATACGCTAATTTTCGAGTAGTTTGTCGAAAGAATTGCGTAGAATGACGCTTTATCGTAATCGCCGTCTGCTAAAAAGTTACGTGCTTTATTGTGGTACGTACGCGCTGAATATGCTTCACGTTGCGGAAGAAACGTCGCAAGGTCGGCACGTGCATCCATTGCTGCAAGAGCTTCGATTGCATCGTCTACTTCGCGCTTGGCTTGGCTTTCTTTAATAACGCCTGCAAAAGCAGGTGAAACGATTGCTGCTATAAGTATTGATATAACAAATTTTTTCATTTTTTTTACCTCTTACTTAAGCCCTGCTGCACGCACATCGCGAGCCGCTTTTGAAAGGGCACAAAATGATTTTGCTTTAGTCGCTGCAGACCAAGCTGCTTCGGGTTCTCCATCGGAAAGATACTCTTTTGCTTTGTTTAAAAACTGCTTTGCATCTCTTGTTTCTGCAGAACCGTCATCGCCTAATGCATTGTATGCCGCTTGTGCATCTTGGATAGCTGCGCTTGCGTCTTCTTTACTAACGCTCGAAGGGAAAATATCCGGTGAATCGTCTGGAATTTTTGCGCTACCACAGGCGATGCTTAAAGAAGCAACGACCACGAGTACGGCAACAGCAAGAATTTTGGGTTGTCTCATGTTAATCTCCTATTTTATGTTGTTTAATCTAAAGTATAAACCATAGACCTTCTATTTAGCCTTTTGGTTCGCAAAAGTTGCGTACTTAGTTGTCAAGTGCAGGGTTTGATTTTACGCGTCAAGGGAAAAGAGAATGGATTTGACCTTCAATCTGTCGATATTATTTTTAGCCATGCGTAAGCATTTTTTATGGGTAGCGTTACTACTTTTTTACTGTAAAAAGGCAACGCTCCACATTCCACCTTGCGATGAGGACCTGGGGTATTTAACGCGAAAGGAGCATTTAGCAAACACGGAGTTTTTAACCGAGCACAAATATACCGACTGGTTTGAAATTCTGGATAACTTAGATACACGAAGAAAAAATGTTCCTCCGTACAACTGTATTCCAATAGACAATGAAAAAACAGTCGAGGCCCAAATTAATCGTACAGAGCATAATTTAAAGAATTTACGTTAAAAATCAAGCCAACTGGTCGAGAATATAAATAGATGCGCATTTACGCTCAAAAAATTATGCTTTTTGCAGCCTTTTCTGCGCCTCTTTTAGCGCAACCCTACCAATGGAATTCGCGCTCAGGTGAGTCTCCATTTAAAATAGACATTCCAGAAAACTGGCGCCCTATAGAGTCGGTTAAAAAAAATGGCGTTATTGTCCAGTTTCGTAAAGGAGAGGCGCGCATCGAAGTACGTAGCTTTGTGAGTGATACAGCGCTCACAATTCCCCAAATTATAAACCAAAAAGCAGCGCGGCTTGCGAGTGAATACTCAAGTGTACGCCTTATCGAAGAACGGGATTCTAAATTCCAAGAGAATTTGCACCTTTCAGTATGGGAAATCCAAACACGCAATAGATTTTTGCGCGAAGAAACAGCAATTATTCTTGCAACCGAAGGGCCGGTTGTGGTTTCTTGTTTAGTTCCGCAAAGCCGAGAAAAAAAATACCGGACTATTTGCGACAACGCTTTCTATTCGCTTGCTTTAGAAGGCGATAGCCACGATAACACTTTACCAGCACAAAAAATTGCAAAAGCATCGCTTATGGACTCTCTCGGACGTTTTTATTTTTTCCATGTTCCTGGAAATTTTGCCGTCCTTGCTCCTGAAACAGTGCTCCAAGCGCCAGAGATTTCTCCTCCACAAACTCCACGGCGTATCGAATACGATGACAACTTTATATTACCCAATGATTTTAAGAAATAGCTTACTTTTTATAACTACGCTCGCTGCGCTTAGTGTTTCGCCTCGAAACGCACGTATGCCGTACCAATCAACTTTGCCCGAAGCATTGCAAAATGTTACACGCGATTTAGAAAATTTATGGGAAGAAGACGCGTGTGAAACGGTAACCGTAAAGAAGAAAGGTTATCCATTAACGTCAATCGCTTGCCAAGGAAATTACACCAAAGCAATGCGCACCAAATTCATCGATATACTACTTAAAAATTTTTTTACAGTAAAACGCGAAACGTATAAACTGCGCCCGCAAAACGGAATGTATCTTTACAAAACAAGGTATGGCAACGAGACCGTGTATTTTAAACTTTTCGTGCGCGACGCACTGGATTTATGGCCTAAAAACCCCGTCCAAGGAAAACAAATAGCGCTATACATACAAAACGTCCGTACTAATAATGACCTTGTCAAATGGCGTACCTTGGGTGTCCCCATTACCTTTGGAATCACTGTAGGGCGCGGCGATTCCAAAGCGCTCATCGAGCAACTTTCTTCGTACGGCGATGAAATTTGGCTTGCAATTCCTTTAGAAGACGAGAGTATCGAAATTGCAGATGGCCGTTTACTTACGATAAGCGAAGCGTTAGATGCCGACAAACTTGCAGAATACCTTGAGTCGCTTGAAATTACAGAAGGCGTTGTTGGTTTAAGCCCGCTTTACTGTTCCCGTTTTTGCAAAAACGTTCCTGCGCTACGCTCTCTTTTTAACGCAATAAATAATCTCAACGAAAAAAGAAACCTCATTATCCTTGATACAACCTCTGGTAGTAAAGACGCTATAGCGCCATTTTACAAAACGGGACGCATCATGAATTTTCGTGCATTTCGTGCGCGTACATTTGTAGGAAATGAGAATGGGGCGTGCGCTTCAGTACAAAATTTTGTTTCTGAAAAAGAAGTAAACGCGACGCGTATCATGTCTGTCGACGCATCCGACGAAAAAGCATACGAATGCTTAAATAAAATAGCACGGAATAAATCTACGGGCGTTGACTTCGTTAAAATAAGCTCGTTATCGCAAACAAACCGCCTCCGCTAATTCTGCTTAGAGCCTGTTTATGATCTAAGCAGAAGCGCACTTCCCAGAATTTTTTGGCAAATTTCGTATAACCGCTAAATCCTTAAAGACGCTTCAAGGCGCAAAGTTCCGTTATTCAACTCTTTAATTTTAATAACATAGCCATCAGGCAAGTTATAACTAAATTTATCAAGAGGCAAACTTCGAGATAAATCTGCGTGCGTAATTTTTGCCGAATCTTCTCCGATTGCTAAAGTCACAATTGAGCCAAACCCGTAGAGCTCGCAACCAAACGGATTGCGTGATGCCGTCAATTGGAGTATATCGCCGCGGTGCACTTCTACCATTGCGTTAGATTGCACGCTACGGTGCACTTTTCTGCGTTCGCGCAAAACTTTCCACGCCCGTTTTATTTGGCGGTATACAACATAGATAAGTAAAACTCCAAAAATAATCAGAGCTAAGATGATAAAAAATGCACGCCTGTATTCAGAAGGGTTTTTGATGGCGTACGTTACTTCAGAAATCCAACTGTGCGGTTTCAATAAAAGCGGCGCGGTCGCAATTTCAATCGTCCCTGACATGAGGTGCAAGGTTCCTCTAAAATATGAATCTGCTCCTCCCCTTACCGCTAAAATAATTTGCGCGTGGGTCTCTTCAATTGCGGGTAATAAAAGGCGTGCGTTTTTTTTACGGCACCGGTTTGTTACGCACGTTACACGCTCGCCTTGAAGAAAAAATTCTGTTTGCGTTTCATTTACCTCAGGCTTAATTTGTATTTCGAGTGGTGCATAAATAGTGTTGTCGGCGTTTAGGTTAATATACAGCGGAACAGCTTCGTTCCAAAAAGAAAACCTAGCGGGCGATACAGAAAATACAACATCGGTCTTTGCCGCATGGAGTTCGAGGATTGCATTGGCTTTTGGTCCGTTTATACATACAAGCGAGCCTAAAAATTTGAGGTGTTTATTCTCGCGTATCCGTAAATTTAAGTTTCCTTGGTTTAAAGAGACTAAAGACACGCTACTGGGAACAATGCTTCCTGTTTCGTGGACGCATACAATGCTTTTCCACTCACCGCTTCTAGGAACAATTGGCCGTGTGTCGAGGTAGTGCGTAAAAAATGAGCCTGAGTACGTATGCCCCGTAAGCTCTGCATACTTACGCCACAAATCCCTTCGGCTAAAAAAGCCCTTCGGTAAAGAAACACCTTGTTGCAGTATACCGCTATCGACAAGAAAAGAAATATTTTCTGTCTTTTTTTGGAACTCTTTGTTTTTAGAAAGGGCTTCGATATAGGCGTCGCGAGGCCAAATGTCTGCGCCAATGTAAAGCCCCCTGTCGCCTTCTTTTAACTGTGCGGCAAATTTGGGAGCATTATCTTTTTGCAAAAAATCTTTTACATAGTTTAACTCAACTTCGCTTGCACCTGTTATGGGCACAAATTTATAAATAAGTTGTTCGAGTTTACTGTTGCGTAAAGCTTCGTCAAAAATAATATGTAGCTTCGCAAACGCTGGGCACGGCGCAACAAAAAAGAGGAATAAATATAGAACTATGTGTAGCGTGCACTTTACAGGCAAGAGGCTAAACTACTTCGATTTTTTTTTCTGTATATAAAGACGCGTCGCCGCTACAGCAGTTAAAAGCGGTGCAAAAAGTGCTCCTAAAATTGGTATAAAGACAAACACAGTAGAAAATGCACCTAACCCAGTCGCTTCGGGACGAAATTCTTTTATCCGTGTTTTAAATTCGTTAGGCATGCCAATAAGTTCAAAAACAAGAAAAAAATTATCGCGCCCTAAAAAATAGCTTGAAAACCCAAAATTGAGAACCGGCTGGAGTGGCCCTGTGAGAAGAAACAGCAAAGATAACACGCCTTGGAAAAGAAGCGTTTTTACGGTTTGCCAAAGTATAGCCAAAATACTTGCTATTTGTTGCGCAAACGTTAACTGGATAACTGGTATATTTTCTGCACGTAGAATTTTTTCAATAACAGGGGTAAGAAACGGACCTACGACAATCCCAAAAAGTCCAAAATAGATAATAAGGCTTAAAGAGAGAAGATAGTAGAAAACGACTACCTTAAAAACAAATGCAAAAATATTGTAAAACCAACGCAATAGAAAAAACCAGTTTGTTGGGTCAATTTGCAGCCACGTACCTATTTGTGAAAAAAGGAAAAACCAGAAAAGAAAAACTAAAAGCGCCAAAAGAACCGCTGTCAAGAGGATGGGCAAGACCATTGAACCCCAAAGTTTGTGTTGGGTAATGTAGTTAATCCCCTGCAACGGAAAAGAAAATCCTCGACCAATTCGTTCAAACATGGCTTAGTAGAAAAAAAGGCAGCGTTGCCGTAAAGACAATTTTTCTATTCGATTGACCGTGAGTTTTAAGTGGCATCTCTGCCGTATGTTTCGACGCTTAAAACCCCTCTTAATTCTTATTCCCGTTTTTTTAACCGCTTGCACATACCAAGACGGTATGCTCAAAAGCACCATCGTGTCATGGGCGCAGGTTTCCCCCTACGGCATTACAATGGCGCTTGCTTTTTACAGCTCTTTTTTACTCATCGAACGAGAGTTTCCACGCGTGGGGCTTAACGTAAAATTGGGCGACTATATTCTTCTCGCAGGCGTTTTGGGCGGAATTATCGGCGCAAAAATTGCGTACGTCTTTGAAATCCGTAACACCCCTGAATTTCTACAGGGCTCGCTTTGGTCGCATCTTTTTTCGGGAGCTGGCCTTACATGGTACGGTGGATTTATCCTTGCAGCGCTTGCAATCATCTATATTTTTCACAAAAACAAAGTAAACATCCTTTTTGGGATAGATACCCTAACCCCCATGCTCGCCTTAGGATACGTCTTTGGCCGCTCTGGTTGCATTTTTTCAGGGGATGGCTGCTACGGCGGGCTTTGTACTTGGAATTTACCCGCACCTTTTTGTATGGCATTTCCCAACGGCGCCGCCAGTTGGAGCCAATGGCTCGCTGAACATGCAGGCGGTAATTTAGCCGCCACCGCCATCAACACCCCCTTCTTTGAATCAGCGTTTTCGTTCTTGTGCTTTATTTTTCTCTGGAACGTACGCAAAAAAAATTGGCCATTGGGCTCAAAATTTTTCCTCTACCTTTTTTTACACGCGCTATTCCGTTTTTCTATCGAATTTATCCGTTTAAACCCGCGCGACGTGTTTGGCGTCTCTCAAGCACAATTCTTGTCGCTTATACTTATGGCAATCTCGTTGGGGTACGTTATCATTGCGTTTAAACGCCACGGCAAAATGGAAAAACCGAGTTGAATTTTAGGAAATTAAAATTTAGAAAACAAATTGTGTAAGAGTACATCCTAACACACCATGTCTCGTGTAGTACATGCCCTTCTATACCGCGCAGAGGAACCCGATTCACGTGTCGACAGGTGGAATATAAAACTAATTCAGCGTGTTGTAGAAAAAAGCACTACACCTGTCGTCGCAGAAATTTACTACCACCAAAGTACACAACCTTCTTCTTGGGTAACCCCTAACGAGAATATACGCTTCTACCGTTTAAGGAGCGGTGAGGCCATCCCCTTAGCTGAGCGTATCCAACGTGTCGATGCTGAGTACGTTCTTGTTTTCGATGGGCTAATGTACCTTTGCGCTTCGGATATATGGCTTCTTATGGGGCTTGTAAAAGCGCACAACACTGTAGCTCTTACTCCGGCACGGTTTGGGCCACTACCTAATGAAAATTTTTTTATACGCTCCGTGAGGCAAGCGTACTTTGCTCTATATACATACCTTGGACGCCCAACGCCATCTTTGGGAGTTGCTTTTGCCCTCGATAAATTAACGCAGGAAAAACAATCGAACTTTATACAAAAGGTTGAATATGCGGATTTTGTACGCGCAATATACAAAAATACTCCCCAACAAATTCGGGGGCAAAGCCGAACCACCGCACACGAAACTCGGCGTAGTTATTTACAGTGCGCCCTACTAACGGTAGAAGCTTTTAAAGTATGGAACCGCAATAAAATTTTTCCATACTGGTTTTCGTACCGGTTTTTACTTTTTTTAGTAGCCCAACTTGCTGTTTATATTGGCGTACTTACGCTTTACATTGCTCCGTTTTCAAGCCTTCCACTTTTTTTATTCGCCATACTCATTACGCCCCAATTTTTTTTCTCGCACCTTTCGTGGCGTTTCCCACACCGTGCACTCGTACAAGTTTTAACTCGGCTTTTACTCTATTTGGTAGGCTAAGTTAACCATGCCAAAAAGACAATCTATTGGTCTTTTCGCCTCAATAAGCATCGTCGCCGGTTGCATGATTGGTACCGGTATTTTTTTGAAGCCTGCGACTATGGCCGCCCAAGCCGGCAGTATTGGCATTGTTCTTCTCGCATGGCTTGTAGCTGGCCTTCTTTCGTATGCAGGTGCGCTCACGTACGCCGAACTTTGTGCGCACTTTCCCGCCGCAGGGGGGGAGTACGCAATTATACGCGAAAGCTATGGCCGCTTTCCTGCGTACATGTACGGCTGGATGCGCTTTACCATCGGCGCACCCGGTAGTGCGGCGTCGTATGCCGTCGGCGCTGCAACTTTTTTACACGCCGTCATCCCTTACGAAACGCTGGGAATCCGTATATGGCAGATGGCTGTTTTCTTTATTTTGTTTTTTACTATTATTAACTCTCTCACCCTTTTTGTAAGTACGTCTATCCAAGTTTCTCTCACAATTACCAAAGTACTCAGTATCGTTGTTATCGTACTTCTTCTTTTCTTTTTTACACCCGCGACGCCTATACCCGCGCCGCCCACGCACTGGCCTGGCATGGCGTCTTTTGCCGCAGTACTCATGGCGGCGTTTTGGGCATACGACGGCTGGAATAATTTGCCGATGCTCGGTGGCGAGGTAAAAAATCCACAACGCAACCTACCTTTAGGGCTTGCCCTGGGGATTCTTATCGTACTTGCCATATACCTTGTTCTTAATTTATCTTTTTTCCGTGTACTAAGCTTTGGTGAAATACTTACAGCAAATTCTGGTAATAACAGCTTAGCAGAACCCGTAGCGACCTTAGCCCTTGCCAAAAGTATTCCAGGCGCGAGCGTTAAAATCATCGCCGCTCTTCTTACCATCTCGGCGCTGGGAGCGATGAGCGGATCGATTCTTGCGAGCGCACGCGTACCGTATGCAATGGCAACCGACGGCGTATTTTTTTCTGCACTGGGAAAGCTTTCTTCAAAAAATGGAATTCCTGTATCTGCAACTTTAACCCAAGGCGCTATAGCTGCCCTCCTTGCCATGTCGGGCTCTTTCGACCAGCTTACCGACTCCGTTGTTTTTGCATCATGGATTTTTTACGCGCTCACGACAGCAGCAATTTTCAAACTGAGGCGTACTTTAAAATCAGATACCCTCCCACGGTTTAAGGTGCCACTCTACCCCATTTTACCCACCGTCTTTCTTCTTTGTGCAACTGCATTTATCCTCTATGCAATAATCGCAACGCCGTACCTTACCATGCTGGGGCTTGGCGTTATCGCTCTGGGAATTCCGCTGTATTTTTTGTTTTGGAAGTAATACCTAACGAGCCATGCCACGAAAATTATTTACCGCCGCGCTAAATCGCTCCTTGTAAGAAAGCTTAAATAGCGATGCACGCACTTTAGTTGCGGAAATATTTTCGTCGAAGTCATCTACCAAAGTATAATGCATACCTGTAGGCAATTTTAGTGGTGTATCGACTCCCACCCCATTACGTGCAAAAATGAGGAATTCATAGTTTTGGATAAGGGTACTGCTACTCTGCCAATATTGAATTTTCTCCGCTTGGTCAGCGCCAATGGCAAGGATTGGTTTTTGAAAACAGAACTTCTTTAGTGCATCGAGTGTATGTATTGTGTAATTGGGTTGTGGTAAGCGGCGCTCCAACCACGAGAGAACAACGCTGCCTTGTGCAATTTCTTTTTTAAAAAGATAACGCAACAACCGAAAACGTTCGCGGTAAGAAAATAAACGCTCATCTGCACGCAGTGGAGCGCTTGCTGCAGGCATAACGAGCACAGCCGCGTTTGGGTCTTTTTGCAAAATACGCTCCACGATAAGGTAGTGGCCTCGGTGCGGCGGATCAAAAGTGCCGCCAAAAAAATAGAGCGAAGATTTTTCTTTGTACTTTTTTTGTATTTGCTGTTTACCCAAATTTTATTAAGCGCGTACTTCTCCCTTACCGTGCACAATGTAACGCATCGAGGTTAAATCTTTAATCCCCATGGGACCACGTACATGCAGTTTTCCAGTTGCAATACCAACTTCTGCACCTAACCCAAAGCAACCACCATCGTGGAAGCGCGTTGAGGCATTTACAAAAACAGCCGCCGAGTCGAGTGCGTCGATAAAATACTGCGCCAAAAGCATATTTTGCGTAACAATTGCCTCCGAATGGCGCGAACTGTATTCCAAAATATGTGCAATGGCGTCGTCAATACGCGGCACAAAACGCACGTTTAGATCTAAACTTAAATATTCGTGGCCAAAACCCAAATCGTTTATAAATGGTTCTACTACAATTTTTCGTTCGCCAAAAGCGCGTATACCTTCTCCATCACTATGCAAACGCACTTTGTTTTCGTTAAGGCTTTGTATAAGTTCTTTTGTATAAGGCCAAGCGCTATCGATAAGAAGGCACTCCACGCTATTACAGACGCCTGGACGTTGCGTTTTTGCATTCAAAACAATATCGCGAGCCATGTCCAAGGGAGCGTCACAGGCGATATAAATGCTGCATACGCCTTTGTCGTGCTTTACTACGGGTATTAAACTGTGTTCAGAAACAAAGTCAATAAGCGCGGATCCACCCCGTGGAACGACTAAATCAATTTGCTTTTTGCACTTAACCAAATCGATAATAAGGGAACGCTCCGTATTTTCAATAAGAGTAACCGCAGAAGAGATAACTTCTTGCGAGAAAAGCGCTTCGTGAAAAATTTTAACCAACGCACGGTTGCTATGGAGGGCTTCTTTTCCACCACGTAGTATCGCCACATTACCGGATTTAAGGCAAAGCGCACCCACGTCGATTGTCACGTTGGGGCGCGATTCATAAATTAAAGCGACGACGCCCAAAGGAGCACGCACCTTCAAGAGGCGTAAGCCGCTTTCGAGTGTGCGCCCCTCGACAACTTCTCCTATAGGGTCTGGAAGTGCAGCGATTTCACGCACAGCGCGGCTCATCGACTGGATTACTTTATCCGACAAAGTAAGCCTTTCAATTAAACTTTCTTCTAATTTATTTTCCTGTGCGTATAGAATATCTTTCGCGTTTTCCCTTTTTAACTCACCCGCACGTTCGTCTATGAGACAAGCCAGTTTTTTGAGGACGGCATTTTTTTGGCGGCTAGAAAGTTTGCGTACCTCGTAAGATGCATGGAGCGCGTTATTGGCAATATCGTTAATGTACTTATCCATATCGTAAACATGTGGCAGTTTTTGTACAACGCCACATATCTGCATTTATAGAATTCGGTTTGAAAAGGTAAATCAAAAACCGACTTTGGTAAATGGCAAATACCTCGGCCCTTAATATTCGTGAAAAGCTGATAAAATTTGGTACGTGGATATTTCTCGTATTCCTTTTTGTTATCATTGTGCTTTCTTTTGGAATGCCCGACTTTATCGGCACAAGCTCGCGGATTGATTCCTTTAACGCAGCAAAAGTTGGCGGCGAAGACTTGACGCGTAGCGAAGTTGCCGAATACCAAAAAAATATTGAAGAGCGCATGGCGCAAAACATGAAGGGACTCGATGCAAAAAACCGAAAAATCCTCGAAGACATGGCAAAAGGCCGGGCGCTCGACGAAGCAATCGACCGCAAAATATTTACACAAGTGCTAAAAGAAGCAGGATACACTCCCGCCTCTTCAAGCGAAGCGCGTATCCTTGCTACATTCTACAAAAGGCAATTTGCGGAGTACATCATCAACGGCAAACTCGACACCGAACGCTTGAATGAATTTTTAGGAAAGCGTCGCCTTACTTTAGACCAAGTGGGACGTAAAATGCTCTTAGACTACGGCCCGCAAAAGGCATTCGAGATGCTGCAAGCGACAAACTACGCGTCTGATTTTCTGGTACTCGACAATGCACGTTTTGCATCTACGCTTAATTCGTTTAAAATCGTTGCTTTAGAAGGCGCACAAAAAGAAAAACTTATGCGCCAACGCTTTAACCCTTCTGAAAATGAAATCCAAGAAAAATTTAAAACAGAGTTTTTAGCAAAAGATGCAAAAGCAAAGCTGGACGCATCTAAACGCGAGAGCATTCGTGCATCGCTTTTTAACGACAACCGAGGTTCATTGGAAAAAGATTTAATGGCCTTTTTACAAAACACCTCGCAAAAAGGAATCGATGCACTAGCGCAAGCAACAAATACCCCTGTTATTAACATTAACGATACAGGACTCAACGAAGATTTAGACGCCAAAAAAGCAAAAGGAATTACAGCGTCGCTTACGGCACTTACGCAAGCCGAGCCTTTTGTTAAACAACGCCTTTCTGCACCAATTGGCCACTTGGTAGGACCTATAACTTCGAGCGGCTATACATACTTTTTTGTGGTCACTATGCGAAAGATATCAGCACTACCTTCTGCAAATGCGTATAACAAAATCGAGAGTGCGCCAAAAGAGCTGGAAAAGGCTAAGCTTCCCAAAGAAATTTCGTATTCAACACTTTTCGAAAATGCCGCTCGTGCAAACTATGGAGAACTTTTAACGGCGGCTGTGGAAATCCAGCGTAATAGCATTCGCATTATCCGTTACAACACTGCGCAGCAATAAACCATTAACGGATTTCGATAATAATCAGCGCTAAATCGTCGCTCGCATACCCCGAACCGGTGTACGTTTCGATTTTTTGCCGAAGGTACGTAAGTTGTTCTGCTGCCCCTAAAGATAAAGATGCAGTAACCCATTCAAAAAACTTTTTATACCCAAGGTGTTTTCCCGCTTTATTAAAAACATCAAACGCACCGTCGGAATACAAAAGGAGACGGACCGGAGATTTCTTAAGGGTTATACTTGATGTTTTGTATTCGGCTTCGATAACCCCCAAAAGCTTTTGGCTGTCGTCCAATGGTGTAAGTGTACCATTCTGGTACATAAGGATTGGATGTTGACCTGCATTAATATAGTTTAGCGTAAGCGAATCTTTAGAAAACTGCATCTCCAGAGAAAAAAGCGTGATAAACTCGTTTCCACGGTAGTTACGCGCAAGGTAATTATTGAGCCCATCGATCGCTTCCGATAAAGTTTGTTTTTGCAATACAAGAGAGCCCCGTAAATACGCACGCGCAAAAGCAACAAGGTATCCGCTTGAAATTCCATGGCCAGAAACATCTCCTAAGAACACAATATGCGTTTCAGGTTTTGTTTCTATAAGATCGATGTAATCTCCAGTTACGCTTTCGTACGCATGGCTATACGAATGGAAAATAAAATTTTGGAACTCTTTATACCCGGGTATAATTCGTTGCTGGATGCGAGCATTATCCGCCAACTCTCTTTCACGCCGCTTCAGCTTAAGGCTATCCACCAAGTACACATAGTTTTGTATCAGCGCTTCAACTTCCGCTGCAGCGCGTTTAAGGAAGCGCATGTCTTCGCTATAATAGGGCATGTTCCCTTGGCGTTCCGCGATGAGTATTCCCGCCTTAAATTTTCCAATTGTAATAACAAGATATCCCCCATGCTTTTGTAAAAAGTCACGCACAGGGCCTATAAAAGTACGCGTGAGCACAGATAGACGCCCTTTACGTGTAGGCCGATTACCCCCAAGCCAAAATGGGTCATCCGGTGAAAGAAACAGCACTTTGTCGTTTTTTGGCATCCAACCGCGAAAAACATCGTTGCTAATGACAATCCTAACCCAAATAGCCCCAAGGCCTTCGCGCAAAAGCGTTGCAATACTTTCGACAATTTGGTTTACGCGGCGCGGATTGGTAATTTGCTGAAAGCTCTGTGAAAGAAAATTCTCAAAATTTTTGCGACGCGCATAGGCGAATGAATCTAAAGAAGTAAGAAGCGCCGTACGCAAAGGGTCAATTAATAAAAGAAAAAAAGCAAGGAGTAAAAAATGCCCTATACGGATTGTTTCACCGTGCAATATTTCACCCAGACTAAATCCAATAGTAAACCAATAAAGAAATCCAAAAAAAGCAAAGTATAGTAGGCGCACCAACGTAAGGCTAATCGGGACGTGGAATGAGACAAACCCCCAACGCAAACTAAGAGTGAAAAAAATCATTGGAAAAAGCGCCGGTAAAAAAAATAACGCATTGTAATTTATATCTATTGGAACGGGGAAATAATACAGGGTAAAGAAAAACGCCGGAGGTAAAGCAATAGAAAAAATTAAAGACAAATTAAAAGCACGCGCCACCCAAGGCTTACTGTTATCTTCCGATTTTTTTAAACTTTTCTCTGCACGAAAAAAGAGGTATGCACAATAGATAAATGTTATTGAAAAAATTGCGCCTAAAAGGTGAATAAAAAATAATTCATCCTGAACCGAGCGTATTGGAAAAATAAAATACGCAGCAATCCCCAACGCCATAATTATTGGGTAAATAAAGCCACGAGTCTCTAAAGCGTAAACGCTTCTATAAAGATATAAAAAAGGCGCAATAATAATTATATTGTACGCAAAGAAGAAATTTCGCGTATATCCCGCTGTAATAAAATCCACAAAAAGTAAAAGATATGCTGTAACAAAAACGCAAAATAAAATATACGCACGTTCTATACGCTTAACGCGAGCAAATACATAGAGAAAAATTCCAGTTATCCAGAAAAAAAAGGCCGCTGCATAAATTGGCAAAAGAGCTTGCCAGTAACGCAGCTTTTGCACATTCTCGACACGACTTTCCAAGGGTTTAAGGTATCGCGCTTCGTCTGGAGCATCGAATGTGAGTGGAACAACGGCAAGAGAATGTGGAGTTGTTAGGACACGCGGCTTCACTTTGTGTATGTAGTTTGTTGTAGCAACAAGCTGCAATGGTATTAACGCGAGCAAAACTCCGTAACTAAATGCCCAAAAAAAACGCGTCACTCGAAGCTCCCAATAAGCACTAAGGGATAGTCCCGCATACTCAAAATTAATTCCTTAGGCGCATCGAGAACAATGCGATTTTTCACACTAAATCCCTGTATCCCTAAAGAAGGACATTCAGGCACCCACTCCCAACTCGACGCCCTATACGCAAGATGCGTTCCAAACACAAGAATTTCAACACGCCGTGTTTCTACCGATAGAGAAACAAGGAAGCCTTCCAAGGAAAATTTTTGTTTCTCGTTCTGTACAATACACACATTTAATGCTTCTGCAAGTTCAGAAACACTACGCATTCCCCCTGCAAGCGAATGGAAGTATCCCTGCGTTGTAAAAAGCTGCAATGCGTTTGAGCGTGTGGATGCATGCTGCAAACGCAATAACATTACGAAGTGCAATTCTTTTCCCGAGGCGCACCCAAAAATTGCAGCAAAGTTTTTTTTCTCCCATGCTGTATCGAGTTTCTGTATCGAATATCCTTCGACTTGAAAATGAGAAACGCCGTTCAAATGTTTTTCAATACGCTCAGCTAACCGAAACTCTTGCTTTAAAAATTCGCTACGCGGAACTGTTCTTTCAAGCTTCTGATTTTCGATTGCAAGGCTAATGCGTTGCGTAGCTTTTAAAATAGAATTTTCACGACTTTTATCAAAGTTTTCGCTAAAACCAATAACGCCAATGAGTTTGTCCCGAAAAAGAAGCGGGACAATATACCTTACCATTCGCGCCTGAAGATAGTTTTTTACGCTCTGCTCTAAAATATTGACATACGCGCCTGATTTGTTTTTCATCATTTCAACATACAGCGCTTCGGGAATTTTTTCGCGAACGGCCATTTTTCGAGGAGCTTTACCTGCAGTTACAAAATACACAATATTTTTTTCGTCAAAAAGAACAACGCGAATTCGTGTAAGTTTCCAACTACGGATAAGCCAGCGTAGGAAATCCAAAACATCCTCGAGTCGAATAATTTTTTGTACGCGATTTTCAAAGTTTGTCGAGCGCGAAAACGGCTGTAAATCTGACCAAATACTCAACCGCGCTATAAGCCAATCTTTAAGTGGTTGTGAAATAAAAATATGGATAAAAAGAAAGCCTACAACGATAAGCGGTGTACTATCGCGAAAAAAATCTATTAAAAATATTGCCGACGCCAACGCAATAACATTGACACCCAACGAAAGACTAATCGCCCACCATGGTAATTGACGCAACCGGCGAAAGAACATAATATTTTAAAAAGAGTAACTTCCCAATTTCGGAGGAGGAAGCTTTTTCAAAAAATCTTCAGCAGGCGCCCAAAGTGCACGTTGGCCGCTCGTGAGAATTTTTAGGCCATCGTAATAACGTTCGCTGTGGTGGGTAAGCCAAACACTTTTAGCTTTCTCAAACGCACGAACATCTTTTGCAAGAAGGCTCAAATCGCCATGAATTTCATTGAGTTTAAGCTTTGCTTTTATTGCCTCTTGCATGTGCCGCAAATCGTCTTTTTCTATGGCGCACAAATCGCTGCAATGGCGTGCTGCACCTTCCAGTTTTTGTCGCTGCGCTAAAGTCAATACCAAGCGGTTTGCGTTCGCAAGCACTAACGCCAAATCAGGGTAGATTTCTTCTTTAACGTCACGGACAAAATAGTACGACTTAAAAATACCACACCGCAAGGGGGTATCCACCGATAAGTTGAAATCTTCTCGCCGCTCAAAAGTGCACGCAGAACCAAAGAGAGCTAAAAAAATAAAAAATACGTTAAAGCAAAAACGGATATACACTAGTACACGTATAACATGCCCCACTGTTCTTGTAAACAAGAAAGCATAAGAAATTTATACGAAAACTCGTGAAATCCTGTGCGCCAACTCGCGCAGACTTCTAAACGGTTGGGCAAAAACTCGCAAAGCCAAAGCTATACTTTACTGTGCTTTGCCAGAAACTTTTGCATTCTTTCCTGTGCGTCAGAACTTGAACGGAGTTTCACTAATTCAAAAATAAGCTGGTCGCGGCTCATGGGTTCAAAGTTTTCAAATGCATGCAAAAGCTTTTTTACACTACGCTGGGCATCGCGGCTTGCATCTACAATATGGGTGAGAACGTCTTTGATTTTTTTAAGTGACTCGGATTGAGCCACGCACTCAGATGCAAGACCCGCCTTTTGCGCGGTTTGTGCATTGAAAATTTCTGCAGATTGAAAATAACGCCGCGCAAAAGCGACACCTGTTTTGCGAAGCACAAAAGGGGAAATCACCGCTGGAATTATTCCAAGCTTTACCTCCGAAAAGCAAAACCGTGCGTCTTCGCTCGCAAGGGCAATATCGCAGGCGGCGACAATACCAAGGCCGCCACCAAAGATATTTCCGTGCGCATACACGACGGTGGGTACTTGAAGCTCGTAAATTACCTCAAACATTTGCGATAGCTTTTTTGCATCGTCGCGGTTGCGCTCTTCTGAAAAAAGGGCCTGTGCACGCATATAGTTGATATCTGCACCTGCACAAAAAGATTTTCCGTTGCCATTAAAAAATACTACCCGCGCATCTGGCGGCGCAGACTGTACCGCATTTGTCACAGCCTCAATCATTGCGGCGTCAAAGGCATTGTGCTTTTCTGGGCGGTTAAGGGTGATATTGTAAACAGAATTTTCAAAAGTCGTTTGTACCATTTTTACATCCGATAAACAGGTTGCTGGAAAGGTTTTATTTCTCTATGCGATGCGGCAAGAAGTCCCATTGTTAAAACGCTACGTGTATCGCGTGGATCGATGACGCCATCATCCCAAAGCCTTGCAGAGGAATAAAATACATCGCTTTGTTTCGCAAACTGTTGAACAATACGTTCTTTCGTCGCAGCATTTTCGGCAGCAAGTTTTTCGACATCGACGGCAACCTGCGCTTTTTTTGCATTCGCATACGCCGCTTGTTCGCGCACTATCGTTAAAACTCCTGCTGCTTCGTTTCCACCCATGACAGAGATACGCGCATTCGGCCACATAAAGAGCAAATCGGGACTGTACGCACGCCCGCACATGCCGTAGTTACCGGCTCCATAAGAACCGCCAATGATAATGGTAAATTTTGGCACGTTTGTATTCGAGACGGCGCTCACCATTTTTGCTCCATCTTTGGCAATCCCACCCTCTTCGTATTTTTTACCCACCATAAACCCCGTAATGTTTTGTAAAAAAATGAGGGGGATTTCTCTCTGCGAACACAGTTCAATAAAGTGCGTGCCTTTAAGTGCAGACTCGGAAAAAAGAACTCCGTTGTTGGCAAGTATTCCAACGCGAAATCCAGAAATTTCTGCAAATGCACAAACAAGAGTTTTTCCATAATCTTGTTTAAACTCATAAAAATCGCTTCCGTCTACAATCCGTGCGATGATTTCACGCACATCGAATGGTTTTTTTGTATCTGCGGGTAGTATCCCTATTATCTCCTCTGCAGGATATTTTGGTTCGTGCCAAGACGCTTTTCGTGTATTGGCGAAAGAATTTTTTACAGGTTTGGGTAAAGTATATAAAGCTGCCCGCGCCTTGTCGAGCGCATCAAGATCGTCTAAAGCATAGTGGTCTGCCACTCCAGACTTTTGCGTATGGAGGCGTGCACCGCCTAAATCGTCTGCGCTCACTTCTTCGCCAGTCGCCATTTTTACCAGAGGAGGTCCCGCGAGAAAAATTGTTCCGTGCTTTTCAACAATAATCGTTTCGTCGCACATTGCAGGAACGTAAGCGCCCCCAGCAGTGCAAGAACCCATGACGATTGCAAGCTGCATAATCCCACGGGCGGACATTTGCGCTTGGTTGTAAAAGATACGGCCAAAATGGTCGCGGTCGGGAAAAACTTCGTCTTGCATTGGAAGAAACGCGCCACCGCTATCGACCATATACACACAAGGCAGATGGTTTAACGCAGCAAATTCTTGGAAGCGCAAATGCTTTTTTACCGTAATTGGGTAGTACGTCCCCCCTTTAACTGTTGCATCATTCGCCAAGACTGCTGTTAAGCGTCCATGGACAAACCCTATACCTGCGATAACTCCCGCGCTTGGGATTTCTTCCCCTGCATAAAGTTCGTACCCTGCAAATGCGCCCAATTCTAAAAAAGGAGAAGAAGCATCTAAAAGCGCATAGATGCGGTCACGGGCAAAAAGTTTACCTCGGCTGCGGTGCCTTTCAAGCGCTTTTATGCGTCCTTCGGGAGAGATTATACGGCGCATTTGGTTTAACCGCTCGAGATGGTTATTATATTGAGTCGCATTTTCTTTAAAAATTGCGCTTTGGCTACTAATTTTCGATTCGAATACCGGCATTTATGTTAGCCTCTCTAGTTGAAATTCTCGCGGTGTTGAGACGACAAGGGGTACTCGCTCAATTTCTACAATCGAAGTGTCGAGACCAAACGCCTTTTCTTCTGTAGGAGAAGTCCATTTTAAAATTTTATATACCCGTGTAACCATTCTTTCGTAAATATTAAATTCATTATCGTGGCTTAAAACTCTATCAAATACAATAAACCTAAAGTCGCCTAAGATATTTTTTTGGTGGAGCGACGCATACCTACTTGTTATATCGACACTTCCTTCTTCGACCAGTACGGATACCACTTTTCGGAAAAGTTGGTTCACTTTGGGTTCGACACGAAATCCCAATTTGAACTCCACACGAATAACGTCGTTGGGAACAAGCACATCCACCTTGTACGCCATGGTATAAGGTTCGTCGGTTACGTCGATGTGCACCAACCAGTATACATCTGCACGCTTGGGCTGTTTGTAAAAAAGCGAATAAATAACTTTCCATTCTATTTCCGTCGGGTTATTCGCGCTTGTTAAGTATACAAGGTTTGTCGCATACTTGGGCACCGACGTATCGTGGCTTAATTCGTGTAGAGTGTCGAAATAGTCGGCAAGCGGAACAAATTCGACCAGACGATTGCGTATTTTTCGCGCTGCATACCACGACCACATAACAACAAAAAGTACTATGCCAATTAAAAAAGTAACCCAACCCCCATGTGGGAATTTCTCTAAGTTCGCAATAAGAAACGAAACCTCGATAGTCATAAAAGAGATAAACGCCACCGCAGGACGAAAGCCGTGCGCCGAGCGCGACGCTAAATAAACCGTCAAAAGCGTCGTCGTCATCATCATATCGAACGTAATTGCAAGTCCATACGCTGCTTCCATCTGCGATGACTTCTGGAAATAGAGCGTCACCGCGCAGCAGCCAATCCACAAAATACGGTTTGCGCTCGGGACATAAATTTGTCCTTTAAGCACCGAGGGGTATTTAATACGCACCTTAGGCCAAAGGTTAAGCCGTATTGCCTCTGCAATAAGAGTAAATGCGCCGCTGATAATCGCTTGCGATGCGATAATCGCAGCGCATGTTGCGATAAAAATTCCAATGGGTAAAAACCACTCTGGCATCAAAGAATAGAACGGGGTTAATCCTAATGTGGTTCTTCCACTTGCGTCAAAAGTATTGCCTACTTGCGTAAAAAGAAACGCCGCTTGCCCAAAATAATTTAAAAGAAGAGTTACCTTAACGAACATCCAGCTTATGCGGATATTTTTCAAGCCACAATGCCCTAAGTCGGTATAAAGCGCCTCTGCTCCTGTGGTACACAAAAATACGGCGCCTAAAATCCAAAATCCTTTGGGATAATTTACAAGCAAATTGTACGCATACCATGGATTTACCGCTTTAAGTACAATTGGGTTTTTAATTAGGTGAATAACACCCAAGATGGCAATCATCAAAAACCAAATAAGCATTATAGGCCCAAACCATCTACCTACGATATTGGTGCCAAATTGCTGGAAGATAAAAAGCGCCGAAAGAATAATAATGACAATTTTCACGGTGGGAATTCCCGGGAAAAGTTTATCCAAACCTTCTACCGCTGAAGACACAGTAATAGAAGGAGTAATCATACCGTCGGCAAGAAGCGCACAGCCGCCGATAACGGCGGGAATAATGAGCCAGCGACCGCGTCTACGCACCAAAGTATAAAGAGAAAAAATACCGCCTTCACCGTGGTTGTCGGCGCGTAATGTCACAAGCACGTATTTTACCGAGGTGATGAGCGTGAGCGTCCAAAATATACACGAAAGCCCGCCCAAGATAAGGTCTTCGCTAATGAACCGCGACGCGGTAATTGCAGAAAAGACGTACAGGGGGGATGTCCCCAAGTCGCCATAGATAATTCCAAGAGCAATAATAAGACCTGCTGCGGATGCTTTCGTATGTAAATTCATATTTCTCTTTTAATTAACGGCGCAACTGGACTTGTTCTACAAGGTTCTCAAAAGTTACTTCACTGACAAATTTACGCCTAAGCAACCATTTACCATCTGTACGCGAAAAAACAAAAGTTTCGGGAAAACCCGTCACACGCCATGCTTTTAAATCTGCAGGTGTCGCAAGATATTGTGGATAGGGAAGAGAAAATTTGTATGTAAATTTCTTAAGTTCTTCCACAATTGCCTCTATTGGTTCTCTCGGCACAGTTTCACTTGGCGCTGCGTCCACTGCAGTTAAAGACGAGCCTATTGCAAAAAAACCGACAGCAGAATTTTTTTCGTATTCTTTGTAAAATTTCTTGAGCGCAGGAACTTCGTTTTCGCATGGAGGGCAACGCGGGGCATAAAAATTAACAATAATTGTTTGTAAATGGTTAGGAAGATTTTTAAGCGCAAAAGACGATTTTTTATCGAAAGAAAAAAATACACGTTCTGTATCGACAAATTTTTCCCTTGGGGTACACGTTACTAAAGTAGAAAATACGAAAACAAGCCCCCAGAGAGAAAAAATGGTTAAGCGACTAAAGCGCATTTGCGGCAAAACAATCAGCCGTTACGTCACCTTCATTTTACGGATCATTTTAGCAAAAAGATTTGGGAAAAATTTATGTACTGTCATTCCAAAACGCTCCTTGCCGCCCGCGATATAAACAGTGTTTTTTCCCGCAAGGATTCCTTTCCACGCCCTTTCAGCACATTCTTCGGGGCTAATTCCTTTAGCGGTTGCAGCGTCTTGAGTTCCTTGTTTTTTTCCTTCAGAAGTAAGCGCATTTATCGCAACGTTTGTATTGACAAACCCTGGATAGATAATTGTTGTTTGGATATTTTTATCAAAATTTTCTGCACGGAAAGCTTCGTAAAAACCGACTGTCGCAAATTTGCTTGCAGAATACCCCGAACGCAGCGGTGTACCAAATATACCCGCGACACTCGATACTGTGACAATCACTCCTTTACCACGCGCACGCATTATTGGCAAAACGGCGAGGGAAAGGGCAATATTTCCCAAATAGTTTACCGCAATAAGTTTTTCGTAAACTGCAAGTTTTGTCTCGTATGTTAAAGACCTTTGGCTAACGCCGCCGTTATTGACGAGAACGTCTACCGCACCAAAGGCTTTAATTACTTTAGGAACTGCTTTTGCAGCATCTTTATATTTTTCTAAATCTAAGGGTAACACAAGAGAGTTCGCTGCATTTAGTTTCGCTTCGCTCTGCACTTTTTTAAGCGCGGCTAAATTTCTTCCTGAAAGGACAACTTTTGCACCCAACCGCGCCGCCTCAAGCGTAAGCGCTCGACCAATACCGGAGCTTGCTCCTGTTATCCAAACTACTTTATCTTTCAAATCTTTCATAGTTATCTCTTTTCATTAAAAAGAACGCTCGGTCAACGTAAAATCTATTCTACCGAAGAGGTACGGCGGCGTTTAGCACGCACAACCAAGAGGCCCACAAGGAGGATTACTCCTGGATATATATAAAGGAATAAATGGAAAATTACCGTGTCTTTGCGTCCCGTAAGCTTTACCTTTTGGTCGTCAAAACGTCCCGGAACAATTCCCATAAGCTTATCGTCGTCGGCAAGCCACCTTATAGAACGCACCGCAAGTTCTTTGTTTTGCTGCATGTCGATAAAACGGTTCGTCAAGAAATCTGCATCGCCAATAAAAACAAGGCGCCCTGTATTTTTTTTCGAACGCGCCGCAAGGCCCAGCTTAAAAGATGCAATTGGTTCTTTTTTATCGTCACGCAAACCATTGGCAATTTTATCAATCCAGCTTGTATAATGGCTTAAAATAAAAAAACTGGTATCGTAATCGGCGTTAGGCTTCCCCATTTCTTCTAAGTGGCCTGCGCCTGGAAAAATTGTAATTTTTCTCTCTTCGCTTAAAGAAACAAAAGGCGCTGTTATGGGATGGTCTGCGTAATTGATTACTTGGAGCGTCGTTTTTCCGGGCGGTAGAGCATAACCACTATGGACTTTCTCCTTGGCATACTTTACATTTAACGGCGACAAAAGAAACGAAAAATCCGCCGATGACTCTGGATCGAGCGCAACAAAAAGCTTTCCACCTTTCTCAAAATATTCTAGAAGAGTTTTCTTTTCCTGTGCCGAAAAATCACGGCGTGGACCTATAATAAAAACTAAATCGGCTTGCGGCATTTTTTGCGGAAACCCTTCCGTAGGGGTAAGCTGCTTTATTTTATGCCGAAGTGCGCGTAAATTTTCGTCAAACGTTTCCAGGGTGTCTTCTTTGAAAGCGCCCGTAAGAGGTTTTTCATCGTGTCCTGCAGAATAATAAATTGTTAAAGGCTTACCGCTTACCTCTAAAATATTGGAAACAAGTTCCCGCTCTAAACGCCATAATGCATTCTCGTCTACAATTTCAAACTTGGCTGAATTGGGTGCACTTTCGACAAGAATTGTTCCGACACGGTCAATTTTAAGCGCATCGGCGCGTTCTTTTTCGCGCAGGGGATCTATAAACGTATACGTAATGTGGCTGTTTACCGACGACGCATCGCGCAATATAAGTTCAACGTTACGGTAAAGTTCGCTAAAGAAAGGATAGAAAGCGGTTATCTTCACTTCTTTGTCGACCCCACTAAGCAAATTACGGCTGTCTTGTGAAAGAGAAAATTTGCGTAAGAGCGTCATATCTACCTGTGCGGGGCGTACATGCGACCAATAGTTAAGCCCCACTAAAAGAAGAAGCAACACGCCAAGAGTCCATACCGATGTTAAAGCTTCATTCGCTTCGCTACGCACAATCGACGCAACGGTCAACGCGATGACGGCAATCGAAAAACCGGAAAAATACGCAATTTGTATAATTTGCCTAAGCCGTTCTGCCAAAGTACTCTCTTTTGCAGTAAAAATTTTTGCCCAAATTTCATCGGCTTGAAAAAAATAACATGCCGCAGAAAATAAAATGAGCCAGTATGCAAATTGGAGTAAACGGAAAATTCCACCTTTGCGCTCCTCGTTTTTGTAAAGAGTATAAAGAAAAACACCCAAACCAATATAAATAAGCGATACGAAAAAAAGAAGCGCGGCGTAACCAAACCCTTTTACGCTTATCCCTGTCACAAAATAGAATAGAAGAAGAAGCGCAAAAAATAAAAAAACGAGCTTTGCGCGAATAAATTGCAATATTTTATCTAACGCCATTTACTTTACCTATCTCCACCGCCGTGCGCTCAAAGAAAGCGTTGCAGCGTATAAATAAAAAACCACAATACTCAAATAAAATATACTGTGCTTCGCGGAAAGTACTCCTTTTTCAAAATCCATAAAATGGACGTAGAAACTAAACTCGCGCAAAACATTTTTTAGCGGCTGTTCTATATAGGGAGAAAAAAATCCCAGTAATAAAAAAAATACTAAATTGGCAGCCGTCATTACAGACGCAAGAAGCTGTGTTTTTGTAAGCGTCGAATAAAAAAGTCCCATTGCAGAAGTTGCCGCGCCAATAAAAAGGAGACCAATAAACCCTGCAACGATGTGTCCCAAGTTTGCGCCGCCATAAAAAACAACTAAAAGCGTAATAGGAAGCGTAAGCGCAGCTTGCACGCACAAAAAAAGAAACGCAGAAAGAAATTTGCCCAAAACAAGTTGCGCCTCTGTTAATGGCGAAGTAAAAAGAAGCTCGATTGTTCCCTGCATTTTTTCTTCCGCAATTAACCGCATTGAAATAAGCACGCCGGTAATCATCGTCGTTCCCGAAAGCATATAAAAAATACGCTGCAATGCAACGGAAGAAGCGCTTTCGTGTTTTATAAACGCGTACGCCCAAAGGAACGCAAGGCTCAACGTGATGCTTAAAATGAAATACGCTAAAAGCGACTGGAAATAACTTTTGAGCTCACGCTGGCAAATTTGCCAAACGACAGTCAAAGCATTACGTTTCACGATACGAGCTTTTTAAGGTTCGCGAATGGACTCGTCGTTTCGGCTTTGCTCGAACTTTCTTTTTCGAGGTATTGCCGCATCTCAATTTTTTCTAAAGCGTAATTAACGTCTTTTAAGGAAAGTGAGATTTTACGGTTCTCGGGATCGATGCTCTTAATTACCGCTTTAATCGCTTCGCCTTTTTGGATTGTTTTTTTGAAATTGGTAGATTGCTCTTTTTCCATTGTTGAAACGTGCGCTAAACCTTCGTAGCCTTCGTCAAACTTGATGAAGACACCGAAGTCGACGACCCCCGACACAACACCTTCGATAACGGTACCGCGTTGGTATTTATCGCGCAGTTTTTTGTAAGGGTTTGGCAATGTATGGCGGATTGAACAATGTACCTTGCGTTCGTCGGAATTGATTTCAATTACTTTAAATTCAATCTCTTCGCCAACTTTATATGTTTTTTTAGGATCGGGCGCAGGCTCCGACCAAGTAATGTCTTCTTTTTTAATGAGCCCATCGATTGCGTCGGTAATTTCTACAAAAATTCCCGTGTTGGTAAGCCCACGAATTTTCCCTTTGCGTGTTTCACCTACTTTGATTTCGCTACGAATGGTGTCCCATGGGTTTGCATGGAGCTGGCGCAAACCAAGCGAAATACGCTTATCGTCTTTATTGATTCCAATAATTTTTGTTTCAATTTCTTGGCCCACTTTTACCATTTCGTTTGCATGGTTTATTTTTCGTGTCCAGCTCATTTCGCTGATGTGCAACAGGCCTTCAAGCCCTGCATCGAGCTCAATAAATGCTCCGTATGTTGCAACAAACGAAACCTTGCCAGAGACGCGATCGCCGACTTTAAAGCGCGTTAACACCGTCGACCATGGGTCGTCGGTGAGCTGCTTTAAGCCGAGGGATAATCTATGGTTTTCGGGATCTATTTCGAGGATACGTACAGATACTTCTGTACCCACTTCAAGTTTTTCTTTTGCGCTATCAGCCTTGCGTTCCCACGTTAAATTGCTTTGGTGTAAAAAACCTTCGATACCGTCGACGTTTACAAATACCCCTGAATTTGTATGCTTCGTTACAATACCTTTAACGATGTCGCCAATATGTATTTTACCGCTAATCTCTTTCCAGAGCGTTGCGTTTTGTTCGTCTTGGAAAATTTTTCGTGAAACGGTTCCTGTTTTGCGCCTTTCGTTGAGCTCCGTAATTTTGACAAGGTAATTTTGGCCAATAATGTTGATGCGCTTTGCACCGCGTTCGCGGGGACCCAAAAGACCTACTTGCGTGTGCGGCATAAACATAAAAACGCCTTCGACATTGAGCATGTAACCGTCGCGCATCGAGCGCTTGACAAGGCCATTTACGGGGACATTTTTCTCGAACGCTTCTTTAACAATTTCCCAACCACGGCGCAACTCTAACTCGCGCTTTGAAAGCTGGACTAAACCTGTTTCACGGTCGTACGATTTGACTAAAGCCTCAACAGAATCCCCAACAACAGGTGCCGCATCAAATTCACGAAGGCCAATCCTCCCTTCGGATTTACCGCCCATATCGATAATAGCAAACTCGTTCGAAAGGCTCACAATTTTACCTGTGATTACCCCTCCCGGACGTATGTCGGCAACTTCGGTATCGGTTTTAAAAACGTCTGCCATTGAGACGTTACTATCTTGAAAGAGAACTTTGCGCGTTGCCATGGGAACCCCTAATGCGCCGCGTACCGGATGTACGCAAGCATAATTTGTACCACTTGCTCCTGAGTTCGAGACGAGGTGTCAATGAAAATGGCTTTTGGCGCTGGCTTTAATGCCCCCACTTTGCGCAGCCCATCGTCACGGTCTCGCTCTATAATTTGCTTCTCTACCGTTTCCAGTGTCGCGTGGGGGTCTTTCTGCTGAAATTCTATAAGCCGCCTTTCTGCACGCACACGGCTCGAGGCAGTCAAAAAAAACTTAAAATGCGCTTCGGGAAAAACCTCTGTTCCCATATCACGCCCATCGGCGACTAGTGTATACCGTAAAGCTGCATCACGCAAAATTGTTTTTACCCTCTCGCGGATAAAAAGTGCATCTGCAATTGGCTTAATGCGTGAAGCAACTTCGGCAGAGCGCAGCTCGTCTTGAAGCTCTACATCCTCCGCATAAACGTGTTGCCTACCATCGGGGGCAAATTCAAGACGCACGGGCATCGACTGGAGATAATTGACGAGTTGTTCATTTTCTTGCACTGCTATATCCCAGCCCTGTTTTTCCATAGCTATGCCTTGTTTTTCCATAGCTACAAACTTTTGGTATCCCCTATACGTAAATGCACGGTAAAGCGCTCCCGAATCGAGCTGGTTAAAACCCAACGCCCGTGCAAGCATATACGCAACGGTCGATTTCCCCGAACCCGCAGGGCCATCAATCGCCACAACCCCTTTTTCTAAAAGTGGAGGTGCGTAGTTAAGAACACGCTGCAATTTTGTATAAAATGAAGGAAAACTCGTTTCAATCCATTCTTTACCTTCAATTTCCAAAGAAGCGCCTGGGGAAAGGTTTGCAATCTCAAACGACATTACAATACGGTGGTCCATCCGCGTAGTGATTTTTCCCGCAAGCTGTGCAGAAGGATTACCTTCAACGCTCAACCCGTCGTCGAACTCTTCAACGCTTACGCCTAAATTTTCCAAATTCTCGACCATAATTCCAATACGGTCAGATTCCTTAACGCGTAGCTCCTTCGCATCGCGGTACGAAAAAGTACCCTTACAATACACACCCGCAACCGTAAGTATAGGGAGCTCATCAATTAAAGAGGGAATATCTTCTTTAGGAATTTTTATTCCGCTAAGCGGCGAGTAACGCACAAGTACATCCCCCCCCTTCTCGCCGCATTCGTCGCGTTGCGGCAAAATTTCGACCGAAGCCCCCATTTGCGTAAGGACTTTTAAATAGCGATCGCGAAAAGGGTTAAGCAGTACGCCTTGAAGCAAAACTTCGCTTCCTTTAAGAAGGCTTGCCCCAACCGCAAAAAATGCTGCCGAAGAAATATCTCCCCAAATTTTATAATCTTGCGGTTTTACACTTTGTTTTTCGGGTATAAAAATAGGCGGATTTACCCCGTGGGTACTACTTTTGGCCGTAACAGAATTTTCTTCTGTTATGCCTTCTTTCTTAACTAAGACACCCGCGAAACGCAGCATATTTTCCGTATGGTCACGCGAGCAAATCTCTTCCGTAAGGCTTAAAGACACCCCCGAAGAAAGCGCGGCGAGAATTACCGCCGATTTTACCTGCGCAGAGCCTAGAGTTTCTGTAAAAACAATCGGCGGCAATTTCGTGCCTGTAACGCGGATAGGCAGGCAATCTGCCTTTTCAAGATACTCGAACTGTGCGCCTAATTTCTCTAAAATTTGCGTAACACGGCGCATGGGGCGTGTACGTAAGCTTGCATCGCCGTCGATAGTAGCGGTTATTCCATCAAGCCCCGCCAACATCCCCAAAAGGAGGCGTGAAAGTGTACCCGAGTTGCCGCAATCAATAACATTTTTAGGAGGAGTGAGCCCTTGAACGCCGGGGGATTTCACCTGGTATGTATCTTCCCCTATCTTCGTAACCGAGACGCCTAAAGACTCGATGGCTTTAAGCGCGTTTAGGGTATCGCTTGCGCCTAAAAAATTATAGAGCGTCGACGTACCTTTTGCTAACGCCGCTAAAAGCGCTGCGCGGTGCGAGAGCGATTTATCCCCCGGAAAAGTGAGAGAACCACGTAGGGTATTTTGCTTTTCGTTCCGCATCCAGATAAACGCACGCTAAGAACGAAAGACACCGTAAACCTTTTAGCTGTAGGGGTGCCTAAAAGGGCGCACAATTTTTCAGGAGGTAAAGAGCCTCATGCGCCAACTCGTGTAGTGTTTATGAAGAGGCAATTTTTTTGAGAATTTTTGTACGCGGTTCGCTTAAAAGTGCGAAATTTTGCACAAATTTGGGCGTCTTTGCCCCTCGCAGAGCAAATCGGGAACGATTTGCCGTCGGCCAAAGCGCCCCTCACGGCGTTGCACGCCGCTTTGGCGGGGGAATTTGTGCAAAATAGCGTACAAAAACTCTCAAAAAAATTGCTCCAGCGAGTTGGCGCATGAGGCTCTATAAACTCTTAAAAGTTGACGTGACACCACAATTTGCTAAACTTGTCAGGTTTCGCTGCCGAGTGGTTGTTATAGGCACAAGATGAAAATAATTAAAAAAACAATCCAAAAAACGGTCACCAGGAATAAAATTTTCCATTCTGCGGTTGCTTTGTGCTTTTTTCTGCCGTTTCTTTATCCAATGAAAAGTCCACAAGGAAGCGATGTACGTAACGACGCATTGACAATTGTTGCTTTAGGCGATTCTATTACATGGGGATACCCAAACGGAAAATCATGGACAGAAATGGTTTCCTCCGAGACCGGCATGCGCATTATTAACCGAGGCGTCAACGGTTCGACATTAAACAACATGCTCAAACGCCTCCCTACCGACGTTATTCCCGTGCATCCTTCAATTTGTATTATCATGGGGGGCACTAACGACGCAAACCAAGGGCGCACAACCAAAGAAATGATGGCGGATATCCAAAAAATGGCAAATGACCTTTTAGCCCGCGACATTCTACCCGTTGTCGCCCTACCTATTCCCATGGTATGGCCAAAAGCAGAAGAAAAACTCCAAGATTTGCGCGAGCGTATTTTGTCTTCGGCATTTTTAACAATCGATTTCGCTTTAGATTTTGATTTACCCCGCGATGAATTCCGCCAACTTCTTCCCGATGGTTTGCACCCGACACAGGTCGGTAAAAGAATGATGGCCGATCGCCTCAAAAAAGAAATGCCACGCATTTTGGCTGCGTACGCAAAATTCAAAAAATAAAAGCGTGAACCGTTGGTTCGCTAAATCAGCTTATCAATATGGGTTGCTTTTTCAAACGAATGGTCTTGAATTATTGTAAGCTGCGGTATTGCTTGCATGCGGATATTTTTTGCAATACGCGTACGCATTTCTGGAACAAGGCGCTTAATTTCTTTTAAAATACGCTCCTGTTCTTTTTGGGTTCCCCAAATACTTACAAAAATTTTTGCAAAAGAACCATCTGCAGAAAGTTCACAGCGGGTAAACGTGCAGTAATCGGCAACTTGTTCCGTAAACTTGGATAAATCCGCGCTTACAAATGGGTTATGGCCTTTTGCTTTTTCGCTATTTTCTAAAGTCGCACGCGCATTTTTTGCACCAGAAGTTTTTTGGTAGTACGTTGCTACAAAACGAAAAATTTGGTTTTGTAAGCGTAGCCGTTTAACGTCGTTCACGTTGCTGGCGTTTCTTCAAAAACGCGTTGGGTTTCGACTTTTTCAAAAGATTCGATGATGTCCCCGACTTTGATGTCGTTAAAGTTTTCGACCAAGATACCGCATTCGTAACCTTCTTTAACTTCGCTCGCATCGTCTTGGAATCGTTTGAGCGATTTAAGAGAACCGGTATACACAACGGTACCTTCGCGAAGCACACGAACAGGATTCGAGCGTTTGATAACCCCTGCACGCACTATAGAACCTGCCACAGTTCCCATTCCAGAAATTTTGAACACCTGGCGTACTTCTGCTTCACCGCTTATTTTCTCAGAAACATCGGGCGACAAGAGGCCGCCTAACGCAAGTTTCATGTCATCGATTGCTTGGTAGATGATATTGTAATTTTTAATTTCGACGCCTTCTTTTGAAGCAACGTCACGCACTTTTGCGTTCGCACGCACGTTAAACGTAATAATCGTCGCTTTTGCGGCAGAAGCAAGCATAACATCGCTTTCGGTAATCTCGCCCGTAGAGCCCATAATGACCCTCACGCGAATTTCATCGTTCGACATTTTCTCTAACGCTGCAGTAAGGGCTTCAACCGAACCTTTGACGTCCCCTTTAATAATGACTTTGTATTCTTTGAGCTTGCCTTCTTCAATCGTCGCGTCAAAGTTTTCGAGTTTTACTTTTTTAACTTGTTGCGCTTGTTGCTGGCGTGCTAATTCTTGCCGTTTGTCTGCAATTTCTCGCGCTTCCCTTTCTGACGCCATCACGTTGAGTACGTCGCCAGAATTGGGAACTCCCGAAAGGCCTAAAATTTCGACAGGCGTTGCTGGCCCTGCCTCTTTTATGGTTTGTCCTTTGTCGTTGTACATCGCACGGATTTTTCCGCCTTCTAAACCTACAACAAAAGGATCTCCCACGTGGAGGGTTCCGTTGCGTACAAGTATTGTAGCAACAGGCCCACGGCCTTGGTCGAGCTTTGCTTCGACAACGGTGCCTACAGCATGCTTCTTAGGGTTTGCGCGTACTTCCATAATTTCAGCTTGGGCTAAAATTGCGTCTTCTAAGGCGTCAAGGTTAAGCTTTTGCAACGCGGATATAGGCACGAAAGGAGTGGTTCCTCCCCAGTCTTCGGGTAAAAGATTAAATTTCGCAAGGTCTTGTTTTATACGATCGACGTTTGCTGTAGGCTTATCTATTTTATTAATGGCAACAATAATAGGTACCTCAGCGTCTTTTGCGTGCGATATTGCTTCTTCTGTTTGTGGCATTACGCCGTCGTCGGCAGCAACAACAAGAACGACAATATCTGTTACTTGCGCACCGCGTGCACGCATTGCAGAAAACGCCGCGTGGCCAGGGGTATCCAAAAAGGTAATTTTTCCTTTGGGACGCGTCACTTGGTATGCACCAATATGCTGTGTAATTCCACCGGCTTCGCTCGCAGCGACATCCGCATGGCGTAATGCATCCAAAAGTTTTGTTTTACCATGGTCGACATGGCCCATTATCGTAACAACGGGCGGACGGTTTACAAGATCTTCTGGTTTATCTATTTCTTCTTGGATAAGGGTTTCTTCGTAGAGTGATATTACTTCTATTTGGCAATCGTATTCAGACGCTAAAAGAGTCGCTGTTTCGGCGTCGATAGATTGGGTAATTGTCGCCATCACACCCATTGCCATGAGTTTTGCAATAATCTCTGGCGCACGTACGTTAAGTTTTTTTGCCAATTCGCCAACTTGGACAAATTCGGTAATTTTTATTTTTGACGGAACCGACGAAACGCTTGGAGTAAGTTCTGGCTTCTTTTTATCTTTCGGTTTTTGCCCAATAAAGAACTTTTTATGCTCTTCTTTTCTTAAAATATCTTCACGAAGGTTTGATTTCTTTTTTGCATCCTGTCCTTGTTTTGTTACAGGACTTTTTTTTACTTCACGCTCTTCGGCTTCTGTCTTTGGTTGCCTTTCGTCTTGCACAAACACAGTACGCGCACGCGGAGGCTGCCGTAATTCGACAGATTTCTTTGCCTGCGTTTGTTGTTGAGGGCGTTGGCTTGTACTTTGCGCAGGCTCTACAGGTGTATCTTGTTTTCGTGCTTCTTCCCGCAGATTATCTTCGCGAACTTTCTGCGCGCTAATTTTACCCGCAATCGAATCTTTAGAGGCATTGCTCTTGAGCACGATTTTTTTGGGCGTTACTTTTATTTTTTGTGCCATGCGCGCTTTTAGTTCCTTAGGGATGACTTGACTTAGCCTTTAGGCGTCGCGTCAAGTTCTTGAGCCCCTTGAGTTTCTCCTTCTTCTTTTTCTTCGCCTTCCTCAAACTCTACGTTCTCAGAAATAATTTCCATAATTCGTTTCGCTGTCGCTCGCCCAATACCTTCTATATTGACAAGTTGTTCTTCGTCCATCGACACCAAATCTTCAATATATTTGATGTTGTTTTCTTTTAATATACGAATGATACGCGCTGCAAGCCCAGGTAGTGCAGTTAAAGGTGTACCCACTTCTTCCGTTGGTTGCTCTTCGGGAACGGTAACATCAAAAATTTCGTCGAGTCTTTTACGCGCCTCGGGAGAAGACATCTCTTGCGAAAATTGAGATTCTGACTTCACGTCGATTTTGTACCCCGTCACGTAAGAAGCAATTTTAACGTTTGTGCCTTCGCGGCCGATGGCAATCGCAAGGTCTTTATCGGGGACAACCGCAAGCGCTTCGCGGCTTTGCGTATCTACCTTTACTAAACTGGGCGTTGCAGGGGTTAAGGCATTTGTAATAAGCTCACGTGGGTCAGCAGACCACTCGACGATGTCGATGCGCTCTGTACCCAACTCACGCACAATGGCTTGAATACGTACTCCGCGCACTCCCACGCAGGCACCCACTGGGTCGACGTTTTGCCTCTCGGATGCAACGACAACTTTACTGCGCTCTCCCGGTATACGTCCGATTGTTTTTATTGTTACAATTTTTTCAAAAATTTCTGGCACTTCTTTTTCGAAAAGTCTTTGTACAAATTGCCTATCCGCACGGGAAACAATAACGCGCAAAGGCCCCCCGCCTTTATCTTGTTCGATAGAATGCAGTAACACTTTAATTTTATCTTCTACGCGGTAGCGTTCTTTAGGTATTTGGTGCTTAATCGGCATAATCGCCTCGACTTTACCCAAATCGACGTAGACGGTTTCGCCGCGTTTACGCAAAATAAAGCCGTTCATAATTTCGCCAATTTTACTTTCGTACGCTTCGCGAATTTTATTATGTTCGAGTTGCCGTAAACGTTGCGCTACAACCTGCATTGCAGCTTGCGCGGCAATGCGCCCAAACTCGAGAGGATATTCGACAACATCAATTTCATCGCCTACCTTAACATCGTCTTGGAGCTTTTTTGCGTCTTTTAAAAGAATTTGCATTCCGGGAAGCACGACGCTATCGACAACTATGCGTTTGGCAACTACGAATACATCGTCTTTATCTTTATCCATGACAACACGCACGTTATCGGTGGTGCGGTATTTTCGTTTATACGCAGCGATGAGCGCAGCTTCAACTATTTCTAAAATTTCTTGTCGGTCGAATCCTTTGTCCTGTGTTACTTGCTGAATATCTTCAAAGAATGAGCGTTTTTTTTCTGCGCTCGCTTTTTTTGCTCGTGCCATATATCTCCTTAAAATTATCCCCTTAAATATCTACGTGTAGTCGAATTTTTTTTATACTATTCCATGAAACGTGGAAAGGGGTAGCGGCTAAAATTTTTTTCTGCGTTAACTCTTTGCGGTTCCATTTGCAATCCGCCAATTTAAAAGTCATCACCTCGTTCTCGATGGAAAGTACGCTCAGCACTTCGGTACGTACTTTACCCGCCTCGTCGCTATAGACAACCGACAGCGGCAGCGCCATAAACCTTTTAACTTCTTCAAGAGAAGAAAGCTCACGCTCAGCGCCCGCAGACGACACCTCAAGCGAATAGTTAAGGTTAACCCCGCTTGTACTTTCGTACGTATCGAGACTTTCTTTAAGTGCACGCGAATATGCTTCGCATTCGCGGATATTTACCGAACCGTATGGATCTGCCGGTTTGTCGAGTTCCACCGCGATACGCATATTTCCTTTACTATGGAAAAAAGTTATTTTGTGCAGTTTTAGCTCTTTGGGCAAAGTTGCTTTCACACGTTCTGTAATTTGTCGTTCTGTTATTTCTACGATATTCATCGGTCGACTGCTTTTTGCCTATGTTTGTACCAGCAGGCAAATCCGCTTTAATCTTGAGGTCTCAAAAAAAAAGCGGCAAACGCCACTTTCCAACACGCCAGTGCAGAGCAGCGAAACGCGCCGTCAATCATTTAGAAAAGCGCGTGGAATTCTTTAAACACAACCGCTGCGTCGTGCGGCCCGGGCGCCGCCTCGGGGTGGTACTGCACGCTCATAATTTTATGGCGGTCGTTAATAACACGAAAACCCTCTGCGCTCAAGTCGTTCGCATTCACTTCGAATTTAGCGCCTGCTGCGGTTACTTTTTTTAGCGACGCCTCGTCGACGGCAAAGCCATGGTTTTGCGAGGTAATAATGACTTGTTTACGGTAGTCTGTCTTAACAGGCTGATTACCCCCGTGGTGGCCAAATTTTAGTTTATACGTTTTCGCCCCCAAAGCCAACGCAAGCATCTGGTGCCCAAGGCAAATTCCCAAACACGGCTTCCCCGTTTCCATTAGCATTTTTATGTTTTTAATCCCGTTTTGGACAACCGACGGATCTCCAGGCCCATTGGAGAAAAAAAACCCATGGTAAGAGTCAACACTAAAACCTTTTTGTGTACCTAACGCAATATCGCCAGCGTAGACAGTGGGATAAAAACCTGCACGGATAAGTTCGCGCAAGATGTTGTATTTAATCCCAAAGTCAAGAACTGCAATAGGAATTAAACTTTTGGTATTTACATTGTTTTGTGTAAGGTATTTTTTTACAAAAATATTCCCATCTACTCCATCAAAGTCCTTAACGAGGTTTTGTCCATCCATTGAAGGCTGCGCTTTTACTTTGGCGACAAGCTCTGCTGTAGATGTATTTTCTGGGCATGCAAAAATCCCTGCGGTTTGCGCTCCGCCTTCCCGAATTTTTCGCACTACAGCGCGTGTATCGACACCCGTAAGCGCGATGGTCTTTTGTGATTTTAAAAATTCGTCGACTGTCATGGTTGCGCTAAAATTGCTTGGTATTTCACAAAGGTCGCGTACAACAACTCCTGAAAGCCAAATTTTTTTGGATTCCATGTCGCTTTGGTTAACGCCGTAATTTCCAAACGACGGGTATGTAAAGCAAACGATTTGCCCTCGATAACTGGGGTCGGTGAGACTTTCTTGGTACCCCGACATTGCAGTTTGAAAGACAGCTTCACCAAAGCTTTCACGCTTTGCTACCCAGCCGAAAAGTTTTCCTTTGAAAGTTGTTCCATCAGAAAAAACGAGTACTCCGCAATTATCCTCTGGCATATTTGCCGTTTCCAATTTTTTAGACCTTGGGTACAGCGTTAAGATAATACATCGATTGACCAACCGTCACACAGTCTAAAAGTTGCGTATGTACCGGATTATCTCTCTGTTATTGGTTATTACTTTATCTCTTGGCCCCCTCTGGAGCGAATGCAATCCGCCGGCTTCTATACTGGCTTCGTGCGCAACATCGACAACAAGCAGCAGCTCTTCTTCTAAGCCCAGCTGGTCTTTAGACCCAAAACTCTCCTCTTCGCTTATCATCATTGGCGTTACCGTCGTTCTTGCGATTGGCCTTTTTTACTACATGAAAGATTCACTTTTTAAAAAGACATCCGCGTATGCATTTGAGAACCAAACTTTAAAAGGACCATCTATCTCTTTTTTTGAGACTCAAGGACAGTTACCCAATATATTTGAAAACAATATGCCCAATTGGAATTTCAACCTTCCCGCATTTAGGTGGTAAAATGAAGAAGCATACCCTCACTTTGTTTTTTGTTTTGCCAAACCTTTTTGGATGCGCACTTTTAGAAAAACGTGCGGCAATCCGCATTACCGACGCAAGCGGCAGGAGTGGCGTTTGTATAAAGGCAGAAGGTAGGCAAAGTATCGAAGTACAGTCACTTCCTTACACTTATACCGCCGAAGAGGGAGAAACCGTTTCGCTTAAAGCATTCACGACAACAGAAACTTTCGCAACAAGCAACATTACAACGCGTATTACAAACGACTGTGAAAGTGAGGTCACCTACTACGCTGAAATCCATAACGGCTACATTAGCATTACCGACGATTACACCCCTGTAAATGATTGCAAAAGAAAGAGCGATTAAATTACAAGAATATTCCAAACCCTAACGAAAAGTTAAGCGTATTTTCTACTTCGTACACGCTTGAATCGACGCGGGATCTTTTATCGTTGTTAAGGTACGTAAACCCAATTTTTAATAGCGCATTTTCCAAAATTACAATTTTAAGGCCAACACCTGCGCCAAGGCTGAGCGTTTGGTTCGTTTTACCCAAAGAACTTCCAACAAGGCCTTCGACGTAAGGATAAAATGGACGCAAGTACGGTAGTATGTAAGCAGGCGACAGCATTGCCCCATACGAAGTTTCTGTTGGACGGTTATCGTAAAAATTTACGCCCAAAGTGGGGAAAAGGCTTATCTCGAAACTTTGTGTTAAAAAATAACCCATTTGCGGCGCTAGATAAAGCGAGCCTTGAGCCTCGTTACCCAAACCTGCGCCGCGTTCTGTAGAACGGTAACTTAGCTCCGCACGACCGCCAATTTCAAAGACGCCCTTGTCGGCAAAATTTTTTCGTAGCGTTGGCTTATTATCCTCTGCCAAAGCAACAAAGCACAAGGCGCATAAAAAGTAAAATATCGACTTCACGCTACCTGTCTATACAACAAACTTACGGCGTCACATAATTATTTCAAAGGCTTTATAAGTCCCAAAGAAAGGGCAAGATCAAAGATGTTTCCTTGCTCTTTTTGCCGCAAAATCAAATCGTCTTCGGAAAGAATTTTACGTACAGCGCTTTCTGGTAGGTTTTGCATTTTATAAAAGTTTTCTTTAAAGTATGCAAGCGACATTTTTTTACAAAAAATATGGCTTTGGAAATAAAAAACTTGGTGTGCAATCAAAAAACGCATTGTGTCGTAATCATCGACAGCCTCTGCGGTAATAATCGCTTCGCGGTTATCAGCCAAGCGTATACAATAATCGATAAAAGCTAAATTATCTAAAAACTTTGTTTGGTCTTCTTCGGGTTTGAATTTAAAACTAATAGGGTCGAGCTTAAACTCTTTAATCATTTCGCCCAAATCTAAAATAACCTGATGGCTCTGGCTCTTTACGCCAAAATCGTCGGCAGCGAACGTGATACCAAATTGGAAAAAGTAACGGCATACATCTTTAAGCTTTATTGCAGTTTCTTCATACGGCTGCTCGATAAGTTCTAAACGTATATTATGCGGGTTGAGTTTTTGCTTGAGCAACAATTCGTTAAACCGAAACACTTTTTCCGCAGAAGGGAACGTGTCAATCAGCGTTTGGGGCGACACATTAAATTTTAAAAGCCCTGGAATATCGTAGCATGAGGTAATAATTTTCTCCAAAATAAGTAACTCTATTCGGTTAATATCTTGGTCTTTAGGGATATCGCCTATAAGTTCTGCATAGCTTGAATATAAATCTCCGCCAACAAAAACTTCGCCACCCTTTACAGAATAGGTTTCTTTTTTGGGATCGAAATAGATAATAGGTTGGACAACTGCATTGGGGTTTATATCCGCAAAATAATCATTTGCACGGTTGAGGTACGTCCAACTCCACCTGACCAAATTATCTTGCAAATTTTTGTGGGCAGCGCGTACAAGCTCTTCAAAAATTTCTTGCGAATCGGAAATATAATTACATTGGGTGCGCCCAATACCAAAGTCGAAATCGCCCTTTTTCCCCTTAGTAACCTCGCCGTGCAATTTTCCCATGGCGCCATCGATATTGGGTAAAAACCCAGGAGCATCGTCCGAAGGTACAATCCCTACATAAAACCGTGCTTCGTCTCCAAGGACATACATCTGTACCGACTGGAATTCTTCGTCGTTCACCCGTTTTATTTGGTCTGGAATATTACGTACAAATTCGTCGACACGTACATCGCGCAAGTTTTCGACAAGCATCAAGAATAACGGCTTACCACGATTCTTATCGATGAAAGTATTACGGAAGTTTTTCTCCGCATCGCTAAAACCAAAATTCTCTACCGTCTTTTGCAAAATCGCTCGGAATGCCACTTGGCCGTTCGGCTGGAGCGAAGCGAAGCGTAAAGGCATTTGTTGTAAAAATAAAGTTTTATAAATAGTTTTAGTAAATCAGCTTTTATGCCGATGCGACATAATATGAAGAACTATTTTATTTTTATATTTTCCATAACATTATTTTGTATCCCACAAATCTACGCCCAAAATTTTCCTGAAACAAATAGTTCGCCTGTAGCTATGGTAGATACCCCTACCCCACTCGAATTAGAACAGGCTGATTTAGCAATCAACCTTGCGCATTCTTTAGCGCGTGAAAAAAAGTTTCGTGCAGCGCTCCAAGAATACCGCGAATTTGTACGCGTATTTTCGCATAGTCCCCGCGTGCGCGAGGCGCACGAAAACATGGCGCGTATTTACGAACGCGAGCAACGGTTCGATTTAGCAATTCGAGAATACGAAACGCTTTACCGTATTTTAAGCGTCTCTCCTTTAGGTTTACTCTACCATTTAGAAGCGGCACGATTACACGAAATTGAAGGCAATATCGACACAGCGCTTGCAATATACAAAGAACTCAACCGTATCGATTCTGGATCCGATGCTGCGCGTAAAGCACGCGTGCGCATGGAAAATTTGAGCCTAATGCAAAAGGTAGGAGACCAGAAGAAAACGAGCGATTTAGCGGCAGATCAATTAGTGAAAAGTTCTCCGCAAAATGAATAAAACGAATCTTCACGTATTTCCCGACGCAATTCGTCGAGATAAAATTTTTGTTTCTCTTCGTCGATATTGTAGACAGGAGCTATTTTGTTAATTTCACTTTCAAGTTTGCTTTTTAGTTTATCGTCGATTTTTATTGTATTTGTGTAATTTCCCAAAAGGACAAGGTACTCCGCCAAAATTACTGGAAGCAAATGTGGCTGTTCTTTCTCGATTTCGGTAGGGTTTTCAATTGCATACCTAAGAACCTTGCTTGCTGCAAGAAGGCTGTCGGGAAAATTCCATGATTGCATTACAAAATGCGAAGCATCCATTGAAGTCATTTGCCATTTAAGCTTTTCCAGCTCGTGCAACTTTTTTTCATCAATCGCGTCTGATGACATGGCGTAACAAATTGCGTATTCTTCTGGAAACTGGTTCGCCATAATTGATTTACCTATTTGCCGTAAAAGCCCAACCATGAAAATTTCATCTTTGAGTTTCTCTTTACCCACTTTCTCGGCAATAACCTTTGCAACGAGAGCGGTTAAAACCGCCCGCATCCAAAGCTCTTTCATGATTTTAAAATTTCCTTTTTTGGGCATAATCGATGCTGCAGACACCAAAAGCGATAACCCTTTTACAGTCTTAAAGCCTAAAAGTGCAATCGCTTGCGATAAATTTTGGATGCGGTGGCCACGCCCGTAAAATGCAGAATTAGCGAGCTTCAAAAGCTTTGTTGAAAGCGCCATATCCGATTGGATAATGTTTTTTATTTGTTCCGCCGAAACGCTCACCTGACTTTCGTCGATTTGCATTACTCGCGCCGCAACTTGCGGCATAGGCGGAAGCTCTAAATTTCGTAATTGTTCCATCGGCCTTTCTCCGTCCATGGATTTAATCGTAGCTTGTCAAATATTTACGCGGGGAAGTTACAAGAAAAAGGAAAGAGAGCCTCATGCGCTAACTCGCTGGAGCAATTTTACAATAACACCCAAACACACCCCGTCACTCTACGAGCGGACTCGCCTTTCTCCACGTTGTACGCCCATCGCCCGTAATTGGAAACTCCCCCTCGATGGGCAAAGAAGGCCGAATGATGTAAACATCCCAAAGGGATTTTAGGCGTGCCGAATACTCTCGTAGAATTGCCTGCCAAGTGTTATCAAAAGACGATGCTTCGGCGGCAAAACCTTCTGCTTTGATTCCATGTACATGCGCCAAAAAAAGCGCACGGGGAAGGTATATTTCTTGGCTTACGACAACGGCAGTCTTTACGTGAAAAATAGAGCGTGCACGTGCCATCGTGTCGTACGTACGCACTCCGGCATGGTCTAAAAAAATATCCTCTGGCTTTACGCCGTGCCGCAGGCAATAATCACGCATTACGTGTACTTCGTCGTAAAATTTTTGCGTATTGTCCCCCGAAAGAAGCAATTTGGGCACAATTGATTTATTATAAAGCTCAATTCCCGCACGAAGCCGGTTGAGTAAAGTATTTGATGGCATTTTGTTGGGCAGCACGCTTGCACCCGGGATAAGTGCAACTTGAGCGGGGTGCGGTAAAGGCGGATTAACTAACGAACGGAATATTTTTTCCTTATTTTGTCGCCCCAGCCAATAGAGACCCACTGTGGAGGCAAACGCGGCTAAAACGCCAACAATAAAAACATATTTAAAAAGTCTACGCATCTATCTCCATACAAAGTGGGTTAATATTTAGAAAAGCGTGGCGGTGGATAGCATGATTCTTATACCACAGGTTTTAGCGGCATGGAGCCTCATGCGCCAACTCGGTGGGCAGGCTCTTAAACATCCGCATTTATCTTGAGCACGTATCACACAAAAAAAGATTGACTATTACACTCATAAGCACGATTATTAGGATTAATCTCACTATATGTTTCAGAAAATTTTTAATTTTTTTCGCTTTAAAAAAACGCTTACAGCCGATGAAATTCTGCGCTACCCAAAACCCAGACAATATACCCGCGAACAACACAATATACGTATTGTAGATATCGATCCAGATGCAGTAAAAACAGTACAGCGAATACAACAAATGGGCTGCCGCGCATATATTGTCGGCGGCTCCGTACGCGATTTACTTTTGGGGCGAAAACCCAAAGATTACGACGTCGTTACCGATGCGCATCCGCAAGAACTTCGGCGCATGTTTGCCAATAGCCGCATCGTTGGACGCCGCTTCCGCTTGGTACATATTATTTTCAAAGGCCACAAGGTTATCGAGGTTTCAACTGCGCGTTCTTTACCCACGAACAGGAACGTCGCTAAAAATTCCGACGACCTCTATTTAAAACGCGACAACCAATTTGGTACGTTCAAAGAAGACGCCGCACGCCGCGACTTCACCATCAACGCGCTCATTTTTGACATCAAAACAGAAACAATCGTAGACTACACGGGAGGCTTTGAAGACATCCAAAATCGCATTGTGCGCGTCATTGGAAATCCAGACATTTCTTTTCCCGAGGACCCTGTGAGGATGTACCGTGCGGTAAAGTTTGCAGCGCTTTTAGGGTTGGGGCTTGACGCAACAACGTATAAATCGATACAAAAGCACAAAGCGCTTTTAAAAAGAGCCTCTACTGCCCGTTTGCACGAAGAGTATAATAAAATTTTTCGTAGCGGAAAGGCTGCAATAATTTTTGCTTCGCTTAACAACTCTGGCCTTATGGACACGCTTATGCCTTCAATCAAGAAAGGCGAAAACTTAGAAACATCGCTTAGCGACGAAGCGTTTCTTTTAACTGGACTCGGTAAAAGGCTTACTATTGCCGATCGCATGATACAAGAACACGAAGAGGTAAATTTAAACGTTTACTACGCGCTTCTCGCCGCAGGGGTGCTTGCAAAAACCATTGCAGAAAACCGTCGCGATCACGAAAAACAATTGGAGCGAAAAATTCGCGAACCTTTAGCCGACATCCAAAAAGACATCCAACTTACGCGCCGTGAATATGACACGCTTCTACAAATTTTTTCAACACAAAACCTTTTCCGCCGAGACGTTAGCGATAGAAAAGGCTGGGTAAAAGAATTCCAGCAAAGAAAAATTTTTCCAGAATCTTTTACCGTCTATAAAATTTTAGCCCGTGCAAGCGAAGATGAAAGTGCTCTACAAAAAGCGTTATTTTGGGAAATTGGGCTTCGACACCACTTACCAGAAACTATCCGTAAAAGTTCTGTACAAAGATCTAATGTTGACGACAAAGAATATGCATACGCAAATAGCGAACCTAACACAAACAATAGAAACCCGAATGTAAATTCCACGAAGAACCCTCGTAAAGATAATTACAACCGTCGAGGTAGAAAAGGTGGGCGCAGGCGTGGTCACGGAAAAGAAGCGTTTCCTAAAAAAGAAAAAACAGATGCGCCAAGGTCGGACTCTCTCGATAATCCATAATAGTGGATTCTAACGCAAAGGTATTTGCCCCCGCAGACGCAATACAAAAAGACGTCGAGACTTTACTTTTTACAGAAGGAAAATCGTATAAAAGACTTTCTCTTGAAGAAAAGTTGGCATACTATTTAAAAATTGCTGTCGATAGATCTAGTGCAACACTCGGTTTGTCTTTTGACAAACTTCGCCCTTTTATAACTGATTTGCTAAGCTTTGGCGCTTCTATTTACGAGGCGCACCACACAATGTCTCCTGCGAAGCATGCGTCTATTTTGGGGCTTGTCGATATTGATTTGCACACAGTTGATTTGGGCGGCGCAAGTATCCCTTTTGCGCTTGAGCATGCACGCCGAATTTGTGCACACGAAGAACGGCTTATACTTTTAGCAGGTTCTGAAATTCCGCGAGGCGGAGACCCTGGAATTAAATATTACCGCGAAGTTTCAAATACATTGCTCGATCCACAAAAAGAGCTACACACCGAAGCAAATTTAATTTCACTCTATGCGCTCCTTGCCGATAGGCTAATGTACGAAGAGGAAATATCTATTAATGATATAGAAGATATTACGCAGTTTTACCGTTCTTGTGCGATAAATAATCCACGCGCCGCCACTTACCAAAAGCCAATTAAAGTAGGTGAGCTGCAAAAATATTTGGCATACCCTTACGCAACCGCGATGATTGCTGTCGCGACAGACCACGCAATAGCGTTTTTTGTCGCCAACGAAAATTATTTAAAAAAAATAGAATCTACGCTTAATTTTTCAACAGAGAAAAATTCCTTATACATACATTCTGTCGGCACAAGTTTAAGAGATAAATACTTAACGCAACGTGACGATTTTACTTCTCCGGCAAAAAAGGCATCTTTGCGTGCATTTGAACGCGGGCTTTTAAAACCTAAAGATATTGATTATGCATGGGTGTACGACTGCTTCACCCTTATGCTCGTTAAACAAGTATCTGATTACTTCGGAACTTCCGCCTCTTTTGCGGCAAAGACTTTAGCAAAGGGATATATCCAAATAGATAATAAAAAAATTTTTGTAAATGAACAAGGCGGAATCCTAAATAACCAAGCCGCTATTTCGCTCTCGGCTGCAACAGGTCTTCTTGATATTTTTTCTCACATGAAGCAACACCCTTCTGCAAGAAATTTTCTCTTTGGCGGTAACGGGGGAGTCGACACTGTTAACGCCGTTGCAATCCTTTCACGAGAGGTTTTTCCCAGTAACAATACTGTGCTTGCGCCATTGCATAAAACTTTAAAAAAAGACTTCCATCTATCCGAAGGGCACGAGGCAACTGTTTACGCAAGAACCCTCGTACGCTTTAATCCTGGAAGCGAAGCACCATTTCTTCTTGGGGCGTTTCGCGACGACAAAGGAGAACTCTTTTTGGCGCGGGTTGTAGACAAAAACTTGCAACCTTTTTTAAATACGGAAGAGCTAAAGCACGACATAACACGCGTTAGAATTTCTTTTTCTAAAAATACTCCACTTGCCCAAATTATTTGGTAAACGGCGTGCTTAAATCGATATATTTACTGCGCCAGAAGCAATTTGTTCAAATACCTGTGTACTCACAATTTGGACTTTTCGAATACGCAGGGGGAAAAGTAATTCCACAAGCTCTTTGGCTATTTGAGTATTGCCAAATTTTCCAGTGATAAAAAGCGAATACTCTCCTGTTCCTAAAGGGACAAAAATTCCCTTCATCCCTATTTTATCCGTAAATTCAAACAAAAATTTAGAGCCCTGTTCTTTAATTTTTTGCGCACTCTCTTCTAAAATTTTAAGCGCAAAAAGGTCAAAAATTGTAGCCTCTGGAAAATTTTGGAAATAGTCTAAAGATACCAATTGTTCATTTTCTTTTCTTGCTTGCGGTAAACTTTCGTCGCTTTCTCGTAAAGTATTTTTCTCGTCTGTTTTTTCTGTAAGAATGCGAAAATTAAGTGAATCTACTTTCTCTAGTTCGTATCGTGCCCCCAGTTTCAATTCAATTTTTGAACGCAAGACGAGGCGCTGGCCGAGTATTTCAAGTTCAAATGCGGTACCGTTAGCAAACGTTGCTCCACGGCCTACCACGATAACTTCAAAACGCGCTGGCAATCTATGCAAAAAAAGAAAATTGTGCGGTAAAGTAAGATGCCTTCCAAGGATTTCCATCTTTCTTTAGCGGCATTCTTGAGAATAACTAAAAAAGCCGTTTTGCAGAAACAAACCGCTCTACGTAGTATTTATCTCCAATATTCGCTAGCGTTACGCCATGCTTTGAAGACGCATGGGCAAATTTTCCATCGGCAACATAAATTCCAACGTGTGTAATCTTACCCGGAACGTTCGATGCCGCAAAAAACACCAAATCTCCCGTCGTTAAAGAATTTCTCGCGACATCGCTACCAAATTTCGCTAATTGGCTGGCGCTACGCGGCATTTTACTTTGCGGAAATTGCGACTCAATGGCCTTTATTACAAACCCCGAGCAATCAATTCCTTTTTTTGTAACACCGCCCCATTTATAGGGAGTACCTTTCCACGATTGAAAAAACGCCTCCAGCCTACTTAAATTCCAACTATTTTGGGTGTTTTTGGGAATAACTAACCCAAACCCTTTTTCTTCTGGAATTTTATTTTCCAAAAGCGTCCAAATTGAATTTTGCGAAGGAGAAGTTTCGCTCGAGGAATTTAAAATAGGCATCGTTGACTTTTGCGTAATATATGCGAGTACATTTTTTCCACGTAGTTTTTTAATCTCAGGAATTTCATCCTGAGCCATTTTGTACGCATCGTCGTGCGATTTTCCCGTTGCGCGGTATTCAGAATACAAAAGAGCCATCGCCTCAGTTTGGTCTGGGGTTAATCTTTTTTCTTGCGCGTCAAAAAAAACTTGAGCGATTTCTTCCGATAAAGCTCCCGCGTGTTGCATTTTTTCGTAAATACGCCCTAACCGAACATAAACATCTTTTCCGACGGTGTTCCAACTTAAAATTTCGGTTAAATCAGAAATTGTCGCCGGAGAAAGCCCTTGGTTAAGCCCATAGTGCCCTAATTGCAACGCGGTTTGCAATTGCCATTCGTGTAGTTCGAGGTAGCAAGCGCGAGGCAAAACGGCCTCCATTGTTTTTACTGGATCTGCTTTTTTTTCGGGCAAAATTTTACTAAACCGAGGCAATGCCTTCGCGTAGCTATCTGCAAGTGGCTCGGGACAGGCATCTACTAACTTTTGGATTTCTGTTTCAGAAATCGCCCCTACAACAACCATATTCGGGACAAGAAGAAATCCTACGGTGAGCACTAACATGTTTTTCTTTTTCATTTTCTTCTCCTATAGTTTAGTGTTTAAAGGTAATTCAAAATAAAATTGCGTCATAACTCCAAGTTCAGATTCAACTCCAAGCTTACCTTTATGTGCGTCGATAATCTCGCGGGCTAAGAGTAACGCTAAGCCTTGCCCAAAAGAATTTGTATCTTCGTTTTCGGGATGCTCAAACATTCTTTCAACGCTTTCCGTTGGAATTCCATAACCCGTATTTTCTACGCAAATACGTAACATTTTATTTTTGGTGGCGCCCACAACGGAAAGTTTACCCCATTCGGGAGTATAACGGACTGCATTGCTAAAAAATATCGAAAGAACCCATGCTATCTTTGCTACATCACACTCGATATCCGGTAATGTATACGGCAAATTCATATTAATTTTGATATCCTTTTCAGCAAATTGAGCCGCAAAAGGCTTAAACGCAATTTCAACTAACCGCGATACGGTAACCGTACGCTTATTTAAAACGATGACTTCTACTGGTTGAGTTCGATCATCGTTAGAAGACATTTTTCCAAGAGTGCCTTGGAGTAAGTAACAAGACCCTGCGCTTCCCCTTTTTACTTATTTCCTGTATCGAAACGCTTTGCTTTTGGCACAGGCTTACGATCTTCGTTTAGAATTTTTGCAGGGTCTTCCCCTTTTACCATAATTTTTTCACGCTGATCAAAAATATTGTTACGCGCATCGCTTGCGTCTTTTACAAATTCGTCTGGAATAGCAAAATCAAAAACAGGATCTAAATGTTTTTCTTTCATGAAATAGTTATCTTTAAAGCGAGTCTGCAAACTGTAGTTATCGTAGATACGATTGAGCTGCATAACCATAATCCCGTTTATTTTAGCTTGGCGGCATAAATTGATGACAGCACGGTATGCCTCGATACGTTCCTTTTTCATCGTTGGCGGCATCGCTTTTCCCTTTTCTAACCACTTCTCTAAATCCATCGCTTTTTGCCGCGCAAGCTTTGCTTGCCCCAAAAGCATATACGCATAATCGAGGTTATCTATCATCGTGTTTTTATCGTAAAGATAGTGGATATCTGTAGGGTCGTAAATACGCTGCTCAAGCTTAGTCTCTTTTTTATCCTGCGAAATACGAACGCCCGCTTCGCGCTTTTTACCGATGGTTTGCGTTGCAAAAGGTCCCCTTTTGTCAAAACGCACTTCAACCTCTGTCGCTTCTTTTACTGCTTGCGTAAGTAAAACATTTGTGCGATCGATGTAAAAAAGAGAAACCTGTTCGTAGAGTTTTTCTAAACTATTTTGTACTTCAAGAAAAACTTTATACGATTGGACAAAATTATCTTCAAAAAAGAAGCCTAACGCGACAGCGTATTTATTTTTTACCTCTTCGTATTCTTTTGTCAACTCTGGCCTTTCGGAGCTAAAATTACGCAAAGGCACGTTCAAGTAGATAATTTGCCCCAGTGCCTCCGACCGTTTATATTTTGCCTTTTCGGCTACACTTTCTGCACCTATGTGCCCCATAAATACTGAAAAAATGACAAACGCAGTTATTTTACGCATAATAATCCTTTAGTCCATTATCGGAGAATTTACTAAGAAAGTAAAGCAAAGGAATAATTTTATTAAATTACGCGTCCAGGAGCAAAAGGCGTAAGTAACCCACTTTCCTTGCTGCCTAAAAGTAGATTCGCCAAGAGAGGGGCAATCCCCGGAGACACCGACATCCCTCTTCCTCCCAACCCCGTAAACCAGTATAAATTACCCAACGCCGCATCTTTGCCGACAAAGGGACGGTTGTCTAAAGGAGTTAACCGGCGGCAGGTGCGTTTATTGATTAAATTTTCGCGATTGAGGAAAGGGAATTCCCGCTCAAAGATACGGAACGCCTTTTCATCGTCAACCTCATCTATTTGCGAAAGAGCCTCTACCGGAATTTGTTCCCCTGCGGTGGCAGTAAGAGTTTTTCCTTTGCCAGAAGGACGAAAATAAACGCTTGCTTCTTCGTCCCACTCAATGGGTCCATTTTGTTTTGTCGTGTTTTCAAATTCGTAAAGCGTGCGGCGGTATGCAACCAACTCCAAAACAGAATTTGTTTCATGAGAAAGTGCAACAGCGCCTTCCCCTGCAGCGACCACGACAACGTCTTCTTTTTCAAGTTGGATTTCTTTATCCACAACTTTTATCGCAGCAATATTTTTTTTATCCCCTACAATAAGCTGTGTGGGAGAGTTATATTCAATAGAACCTACCGTAGTTACAAGCCGCGCAAGAACATCCTTAGGTTCAAGAATCCCATTGTGCGGCAGAAATAAACCTTTAAACCGGTTATGCGAGAAGGCACGCTCTGCTACCGCTTTTTCTTCATAATCAATTTCCCAAGGCTTTAAAATCATGCCGCACTCAACGTACGAAGGTTCTTTCGAACGGTAGTACTCTAACGATTTAAGCGTAAAAGCTTTTAAAACGGTGTCTGTGTCGTACGTACGCAACATTCCCGCATTTTTTCCAGAAGCGTACACCCCCACTTGGCCTTCTTTCTCAAAAATTTTATACTGTGCTTTTTTTTCGCGTAGCGCTTCTGCGAGGGTTAAACCGGCAATCCCGGCGCCTAATATGTATATCACTCCCGCATTTAGCACGCCACAGGCGCGAAAAGCAAAAAAGAATTTTCAAGTATAATTTAATTATTAAAAAAAGCTAAAATTTGTACAAGATAACTGCCGAAAATAATAAACGTGCGGATTATTGATAGATTACTTTTAGGAATTGCTGCCCTATCCATTACGCTTATGGTTTTCATCTTCTTCAGCGATGATTCCACCCTTTCCGCTAAAAACACCGATAATACATCCAAATCGACCTACAAGCCGGTTACTTTAAACAACACCGTCTACAGAGACCACGACGATTTAAGAAGCGCGGATATAGATGTTGCGATGGAAGAATACTTAGACGATTTACGCGCACACCCCGAAAAAAACGAAGAGGCCTTACGGCTTATCGACGACTTATCTCCCGAAGACGCGGGAATTATGTTACCCGACGATACAGGGAAAATAACGCATGGGCAAGAAATAATTCCCGAAAGCGAAACTCCCTCCAAAGCGCAACCGCAAAAAAAGACAGATCGTGTCCAAATTATTGAGCACGAAGTTAAATCTGGCGAATCGGTGTGGCGCCTTTCACAGCGCTACGGGGTTCCCGTCGCAACAATTGTCAACGCAAATAAAATAAAGGAAAAATCTGTTATCCAACCGGGGGATACTTTACGCATTCCAGACCGTGCAGGGATTTTTATTAAGCTTAAGGCTAAAAAAAGTTTGAACGATATCGCAAAGAAGTTTAAACTCAGCGCGGAGAAAATTAAACTGGCAAATGGTTTAAGCTCCAACACTCTTTCCAAAGGAGACGAAATTTTTCTTCCAGGAGCTAAACCACTTCCCAAAATTCATTATGTAAAACAAAAAGTTTTCTCGTGGCCCATAAAAGCAAAATACCGGCTAACCTCCCCTTTTGGTTGGCGTATACATCCCCTTACAAACCACAAAGCATTCCATTCGGGAATCGACATTGGAGCAATGATGAAAACCCCAATCCACGCCGCCGCCGACGGGATTGTCGCTTTTGCCGGTAACGCGGGTAGTTATGGTAATATGGTACTTTTACGGCACAAAAACGGCCTTTTCACAGTATATGGGCATGCCTCGAAGCTTATTGCAAAAAAAGGACAATTTGTAAAGCGCGGGCAAAAAATTGCGCTTGTAGGTTCCACAGGGGCGTCCACAGGGCCACACCTCCACTTTGAAGTAAAGTCTACCGAAAAACACCTTAGCCCATTTGCAGCATTAAAGAAAACTGAGCGCGTTGCAGTCAAAAATAAAAAAATATGATACACAAACCGCGAATTCCATTTTCGCGAAGCCCTGTTGATTTTGAAAGTGTTGCTCCGCTTTTCAAGGAAGCTATCGACAATGGTTGGCTAACAACAGGTCCTCTTGTCGAGCGGTTTAATAGTGGTTTAAAAAACTACTGGGAAACAGATAATGTTGTACTCGTTTCGTCGTGTACCGCAGCGCTTCAAATTGCCCTTAAAGCTTTGGATTTAAAACATAACGATGAAGTAATAATTCCTGCGATGACATTTATCGCAACGCTCGAAGCTATCGAACTTTCCGGACTTACACCCGTACTTGCTGATATAGATCCTTTAACATGGAATATTTCTGTAAAATCTATCGAACAGAAAATATCGCCTTGGACAAAAGCAATTATCGCCGTCGCATTTGCAGGAAATCCCCCTGCAATGCAAGAGCTGCGCAAACTTGCCGACAAGCACAACTTAAAACTTATTTTAGATAACGCGCATGCACTAGAGGCAAAATTTGACGGCAAATTTCTCCACCACTATGCGGATTTTTCCTGCTATAGTTTTTATGCCACAAAAAATTTAACAACCGCTGAAGGTGGCGCAATTATTTGTAGTAAAGAAGATATGGAGCGCGTACGCGCACTTAGCCTGCATGGGATGTCGCGTAACGCATGGAACCGTTATGCAGGCGGAACATGGCGCTACGATATTGTTGAAACGGGTTTTAAAGCAAACCTAACAGATATCCACGCAGCAATTGGAATTGCACAACTTGGAAAAATTGAGACACACCACAAACGCCGGCTAGAACTTATTGAAAAATACGGCTCTGGCCTTAAGGGACTACCCATCCGTTTTCAAGGTTTAGAAGGTTTGGTATCGCCCAATGGTCATGCAGCACACCTCTTTAGTATTTCCATTGCGCCACAAAGCATAGTTAAGCGCGATACACTTATTGAAGAGCTACAAAAAAACAGTATCGCGTACTCCGTCCACTTTATTCCACTTCCCGAATTTTCAACAGTACAAAAAAAATACAACTTTAAACCAGAAGATTACCCGCACAGTTATGAATACTTTAGCGGCGCTTTATCGCTGCCTCTTTACCCGCAACTCAAAGATAGCGAAGTAGACGAGATAATAAAAGTTATTCGTTCTCTGTTTGCAGAAAATGCGGTAACGTCGGCTGTATAGCAATAGCCCTATCTTCCACAAAAAGCACTTGTCTGCCAATCGCAGTACGCACAGGGCTTCTATATGTAAGTCCACGACCAAAACTAATTTCAACATTGGGATAAATTTGCGTTTCTACAGAAACGTACGCTTTGGAATGGGCGCTTAGCGCAAGCTGCGCCGTATCCAGTTGTTTTTGGTCTGACTCTACCAACGCACGGTACTTTCGCTGGGCTAAAAGAAGCTTCTCGCGTGTCTCAGTTTCGGTTGCATCGAGTGATCGCTTTTTTGCTAAATCGATAAGCCGTGTAAGGCTAATACGGATTTTTTCAAGCGTCGCTTCTTTTTCCTTAAGTGAATCTTTAATACGATCAATACTCTCGCGTACAGCAGGGTCTATACCGACAGTAACCAAAGTCTTCGCTTCTCCTGCTCCTCCCAATTTCACACACTGGACGTGGTTGGTTGCGACGGTTTCGCCCCCAGTGATATCTCCACGCCCTCCCTTAACGATAATAGAATTACCCGCGATAAGTTTCGAGTGGAGAGAAGCTTCGGATATAAAAATAGAGCCGTGCGCTTCAATTGTCCCTTGTTCGACAAAGCGCACGTACACATCGCCTTGCGAGCGGATAATGCCTTCGCCACGCCCCATAAAGCCAGCGGAGAGAATAATGTCTTTACCTGCAGATATATCGCAAACGCCAACGCTCGATTGTAGAATTATACTTCCCGATGCGTGGAGCTTAAAGCCATCAGCAATGGAGTCTTCGACAATTACAGAACCGGGGAAATCGACGTTCCCCGTCGAGTAATCAATATTTTTCAAGTAGACGACTTCATCCACACGGATGACTCCACGTGAATCGAGTACGGGACGGCCTTCAATCTTTGAAAGAAGTTTTTTTCCATCGGGGCTTATCTCTACATTCGCACCCATTTGGAACTCGGCAATTTTACCGCTTTCCGCAGGTAGAATTGCCGCAGAAACAGTGTAACCAGGGGTTCCCATTGTTGGATTTATTTTTTCCGCAATCGCCTCTCCCGCTTTTGCTGAACGGATAAGGTTAACTTGCTTATGATCTATTTTTTCTTTCGACGCAGTTTGCCGTGGCTTGTGTATAGTTTCAAAAAGAGGCTGGATGTATCCATTTTCTCCGTTTTTAGGATTTTGCCCTTTAGCGACTACAACGAGTCTTTTGTATTGCGGTTTTTTGGCAATATCTGCAATTACACCGTCCAGAAGTCCTTTTATTACGCCATGGTTTTTGAGTAACTGCACAATAGCATCTTTAGAAAGCTGCTCTCCTCCACCTTCGGGAGGTTCAATAAAAATAGACGCGGACATTTGGTCGGGCGCAACGTGTACTTCTCCCGTAGCTGCTTTTCGTGTAGCGACTTTAGGCCAAGTGCCAATAGGATGGCTTTGTCCTTCGGCAACACGCCCCTCCTGTGTATTGCGTAAAATTCTATCGACGGCAATATTTTTATCGAGAACAATTTTTAACGACCGAATACGGTTCATCAAATCGACAGGATGTACTGGGCGGCCATTTCCTTTCGGGTTGAAAATTTTGAGTATCGCACGGCCGTTCTCTTCCACCAGCTCAAACGAGCCGTTCTCTGCATTTTCGAGCTCTTCTAAGAGCTTTCGTGTCATTTCGTTTTCTGCCACGGTCTACTTCGCTAATCTCACAAATTAGTGCCATCTGAAAATTTTCAGGCTCATTGAAAAGCAAAAGAATCCAAACGCATTTAATAGCGCAACCGGCAACAAAATTTCAGAAATACCAGCCCCTGCGTTAAATACGTTCCGCAACGCATCGGCAAGTACAGCTAAGGGAGAGTATTGCAATACGGGCTGAATAACTTCGGGAAAATTAGCGTAACTAAAAAAGATTCCCGATGCAAGCATCAAAGGTACAGAAAACGCATTTATAATCCCGTTTCCCGTACGGGTATTTTCTGCCCGCGACGCAAGAAGAAATGCAAGTCCTGCAAAAGCAATATTTCCAGAAACAAAAAGAAGCGCAAAATTTAACCACGCCCCTTGCAAAGTAAAACCAAAATAAAGAGAACCAAACGCGAACAAAAGCATTACTTCAACGAGGTTAATCACAATACGCGAGGTAAAAAATGAAACGAGTATTGCCGCTTTTTTGACAGGCGTTGCAATCATCCTACGCATAAGCTTTTTCATTCGGTATTCAATAAGAACGTACCCAATCCCCCAAAGGCATGAATTCATTATCCCTAACGCCATTAGCCCAGGCACTAAAAAATCAATGTACCTATTCCCATGTGTGGTAATCGCGCTGAGTTCCAACTCTACTTTTTCTTGGCTTAACCGCCGCGAAAGGATAAGGTACGCAAGGTACGAAGTGTCGTTTGCCGGATCGAGGTTAAAACGCAATATCCCTTTGGGAGAAAGTTTAATAAAAAGGACAACTTTTCCTTTACGCAAAAGCTCCATCGCCTTACTTTCACTCGTAAAAGAAAATTTAAAAACACTATGGTCGTTATTTTTTTTAGGATGCGAAATATTACGGTTTTCGATTTCATTGATAACTTCGCGCAAAATAGCGCTGTGGTTTACGTCCCCTACAACGGCAACATGCCGCGTCGCCACTTTGCGCTCAACAAAAGCAACCCCTAAAACCCACGACATTGCCACAGGCAAAAGCACAGACCATAAAATAATTTCTGGATCGCGAAAAAATTCGCGTAGGTGCATTAAAAAAAGTTGCCAAGAGGCCCTAAGCATCTATTTGCCTACCTGTCATTTTAATAAAAATATCGTCTAAAGTTAAGGGACGCGCTGCAAACGATTCTAAATTTTCGCGCCCAACTTTTTTTAAAAAATCGGGTAAAATTTGCGCAGCATCGTGCACGTGTAAAATTCCTGTTTTCGTTCCTTTGTTGAAATCTAAAAAAGAAATCCGCTTGAGTGTTTTTAAATTTTTAAGTACCTGCGAAAAACTCCGCTTTAGTTTAAATTCGATAATTTCGTGGCTTGCGTAATCATCCACTATTTGCTCCAAAGGTCCATCGGCTAAAATTTTTCCTTTAAAGAGGATGATAATCCTCTCGCAAAGTTTTTCAACCTCTTCCATATAGTGTGTCGTCAAAAGAAGGGTGGAACCTTGTTTTTTAAGATCGGCCATAATGTGCCAAATTTCACGGCGTGCATGCGGATCGAGCCCTGTCGAAGGTTCGTCCAAAAGAATAATTTTAGGTTTTTGGATAATACCAATTCCCAAAGCAAGGCGTTGCCTTTGTCCGCCAGAAAGGTTGTTTACGTAAGCATCTTTTTTTTCAGTTAAAGATATAAGAGACAAAATTTCTTTTATACGTGTATGGCTTGCACCATAAAAAGCAGAAAAAAGCTCGAGGGCTTCGCCAACTTTAATTTTTTCTGGGAAACGGGTTTCTTGAAATGCAAGCCCCATAAGTTGCCTAATTTTTTTTTCGTCCTTCGCGTACGTAAGGCCATCGATAAAAATTTCTCCCGAATCCGGTTTTTGTAAACCTTCAATCATTTCTAAAAGCGTCGTTTTACCCGCGCCGTTAGGACCTAAAAGCGCAACCGATTCGCCTTCCCAAATTTTAAGCGAGAGATTTTTTACAGCATGGACGTGCGCAAACTTTTTTTCAACATTTTCGACAGATAAAATAACACGACGGCTTTCGTGCGCCATTTATCTTTGCTTTATCCTTAAAGCGGGCGTAGGCTCTTCCAATTCGCGCTCTATTTCATTTATCGACGCAGTCTGCGTTCCCAGTTTTGCGACAACAATCCCACCAGCGATATTCGAAAGCACCATTGCTTCGCTGTGTGTTGCTCCACTCGCAATTGCCGCAGTATAAACACTAATAACAGTATCGCCTGCGCCTGTTACGTCAAAAACTTCACGTGCAACTGTGGGTAAATACACACTGTGTGACTCGTTAAAATACGCCATACCACGCTGCGAACGGGTAATTAAGAGGTGGCTGAGTTTTAATGCACTACGGATTTTATCCGCAATTTTTTCTACACCCTCGTCGCTTTCAGGGAAACTTTCCCCAATCCCTTCACAAGCTTCTTTTTCGTTGGGTGTCATGATGTCTGCCCCTACGTAGTCACGAAAATGTTTCACTTGTGGATCGACTGCGACAAAAATTTTTTTTTCTTTTGCAAGGCGGATTGCTTCTTTAATGACGCGGCTTGTCAATAGCCCCTTATCGTAGTCGCTTATAATGAGAGCATTAAACTTTTCTATACGTTTTTCAAATGCGTGGAGGACAACGTCTTCAGTTTTTGTATCGATCGCCCCAGTTTTTTCCTTATCGACGCGCAAAAGCTGTTGGTTACGCGCCATAAATCGGGTTTTAATTGTCGTAGGCCTATCGGGAAGGCGCACCAAGTGTAAATTATCTTGTAGTTGCCATTTTTCTAATTCGTGTTGTAATTGCGTACCGTTTTCATCCGCGCCTACAACGCCCAAAATGCCCATTGTACATTTAAGGTCGCGCAAATTTTTTAAAACGTTTGCCGCGCCGCCTGGAGTTCTATCTTCTTTTTGCGCAAGGAGTACAGGTACAGGCGCTTCGGGAGAAATCCGCGAAACATCACCACGTACGTATTCATCCCACATCAAATCGCCCAGAACAAAAACTCGGCTCGACGGAATTTTCTGCAAAATTTCTTTAAGGCGTTTTTTCTCAGGCATGTTGTATCGTTGGCTTGAGCGAAAGCTCCCTAAGTTGCTTTATATCGACAGTCGAAGGCGCTCCCGACATTAAGCAAGTTCCCTTTTGTGTTTTAGGAAATGCAATCACGTCGCGGATAGAGGCACGCTTGAGCGCAAGCATAAGCGCCCTATCCACACCAAAGGCAAGACCACCGTGCGGAGGCGCCCCAAATTCAAGCCCCTTAAGTAAAAATCCAAACCTGTTTTTCGCTTCTTCGTCGCTAATGCGTAGTAAACGAAAAATGGCTTGTTGCATACTTGCATCATGGATACGTATACTTCCGCCGCCAATTTCAACGCCGTTAAGAACAAAATCGTATGCATTCGAGCGCACTTTGAGAAGCGCCTTTTGCGCCTCTTTATCCAAAGCTTCTTCTTGTGCACTTGAAAGAACCAAAGTCGCATCTTCGGGAACAGGCGCTGTAAATGGATGGTGTACGCTTATAATCGAATTTGTGTCATAATCCCAATCAAAAAGAGGAAAATCTACAACCCACAAAGGCTTATAAATATCGGGAATCATTTTAAAGCGTTCGCCTAAACGTAGGCGCAAAGCAGAAAGTGTGGCAAATACAATATCTGCCCTATCGCCTGCAAAGAAAATAATATCACCAACTTTAGCGCCTGTGAGCTTTATAAGCTCTTTTTGCGCAGCGTCAGGTAAAAATTTTGTAATGAGTGAATCTAAACCATTTTCAGAAAGTTTTACCCACGCAAGTCCTTTTGCTTTATAATCTTGTTTCACCCACTCGGTAAGATCGTCGATTTCTTTGCGTGAAAGCGCCGCCCCTCCCGGAACACAAAGCGCCTTAAGACGCCCTGTCTCTGCTGCGCTGCGGAACACTTTAAATTCTGTCGAGGATGCCCACTCGCCCAATTCGGTAAGAGTCATACCGAAACGGGTATCGGGTTTGTCGTTACCGTAAAGCTCCATTGCGTCGTGGTATGCCATCTCTTGAGGATCCTCGAGAGTTATGCCGAACGCATTTTTAAAAGCTTCGCGTATCATCTCTTGCGAAACATGCATTACCATTTTTTTATCGACGAAGCTCATTTCGATATCAATTTGCGTAAATTCGGGTTGGCGGTCGCGGCGCAAATCTTCGTCACGAAAACAGCGGGCAATTTGGTAGTAGCGCTCCGCGCCTGCAACCATGAGAAGCTGTTTAAAAATTTGCGGCGACTGCGGCAATGCGTAAAATTCCCCTGCGTTAAGCCGGCTCGGCACAAGAAAATCGCGTGCACCCTCGGGGGTTGATTTGTTAAGAATGGGAGTTTCAACCTCCCAAAAACCTTCTTTATCCAAATACCCACGTACAGAACGTAAAAATTCGTGGCGTGCACGCAACGCTTCTTGCATTTTTTTTCTGCGTAAATCTAAAAAACGGTATTCCAAGCGTAGCTCTTCAGAAGCTTCTGCATCGAGTTCGTCTAAAGGAATGGGCGAAGGTTTGGCTTTACTTAAAAGGTATAAATTGTTTGCTAAAATTTCTACAGTACCTGTTTTGAGCTTTGGGTTAATTGCATTTTTATCGCGCAAACGTACTTTTCCCGTTACGCAAATAACGTCTTCGCTACGCAGTATATCCGCCTTTTTGAGTAATTCCGCATCAAAAGCTAAATCGAAAACAACTTGCACTACTCCACTACGGTCACGCAAATCAATAAAAAGGACTCCCCCTTGGTCGCGGTAACGGTATACCCACCCGCATACGGTAATAATTTGGTTGTTGTCGGCTTCGCCAACAGAATTGCATTCGCGCCGCTTTGTAAAATCGGGGATGGCAGCTTGGGTAACGACTTGGTTCATTTACAGTGAGAAAAGGTTTTTTCGACATGCCGTCAAGAATTGAGGTAGTTATCCTTTTCTGCTTGTTGCCGTGTTTGAAGCAACAAAGCTGCCTTGATGTCACACTGGCGCGAAAAATTTACTCTTCCTTTTTTTATTGTGTTAATTATTGCGTACACTACAGACCTTTTCTCAAAGCTATGGATTTTAAAACGTTTCCAAATCCAAGGGCAAAGCGAAGAGGTAATCCGCAATTTTTTCTACCTTACCTTTACCCGCAACGAAGGCGGCGTTTTTGGAATGCTGCAAGGGTATGCTTGGTTATTCCAAATTTTAACAGGATTCGCCATTGTTTTTCTTATCTACTACTACTACCGTAGTCCTGAAAAATCAAAAATCTTTACGATAGCTATTGCGGCGATTTTAGGCGGCGCATTAGGCAACTTTACCGACCGCTTTTACGGCAGTACGGCTGGTGTAATCGATTTTATCGACCTCCGTTTTGGTTCTTTCCACTGGTTTATTTTCAATATAGCAGACGCGTTCATCAGCATCGGCGCAGCGCTTCTTGCGATTGCGTTTTACAAATTTGAAAAGGCAGAAAAGCTTGCCTCTGCAAAAACGACTGCCTCCGAAGGCAATTAGCACATGCCTGCAAAGTTAATCGTTGGTACGCAGTGGGGTGACGAAGGCAAAGCCAAAGTCATCGACTATCTTGCTAAGGAGACAGAAATTGTCGTCCGTTACCAAGGCGGAGCAAACGCAGGGCACACGGTCAAAGTAGGCGAAGATAAATATATCTTCCGCCTTATCCCAAGCGGAATTTTATACCCACGTACCATTTGTGTTTTAGGCGGGGGAATGGTAATAGACCCCGATGCGATGTTTGCCGAAATCGAAGAACTCGAAGCAAAGGGTATCCACGTTGCAGGGCGTTTGCGTATCGCCGATAATGCACACCTGCTTATGCCGTACCACAAAGAAATAGACGTTCTCACCGAAGAAGCTTCTGGCGCCCATAAAATTGGAACAACAAAACGTGGTATTGGCGCTTGCTACTCGGACAAAGTAAACAGGCAGGGGATTCGTATTAGTATGCTTTACAACGAATCTTTTTATACAGAAATTCTTCCGCGCCTTATTGAACAAAAAAATAATTTTTTGACAAAAGTTTATAATGCAAAACCGGTCGTGTTTGAAACAATAAAAGAAAAACTTCTCACGTTGCGCGAAAAAATCCGCGACATGGTTATAAACGTCCCTTACTACCTCAATATGGAACTTGCCTCCGGAAAACAAATTTTGCTCGAGGGCGCGCAGGGTACAATGCTCGATTTAGATTTTGGAACGTATCCGTACGTGACAAGTTCAAACCCAACGACGGGTGGCGCATTGGCGGGAAGCGGAATTTCCTTTCGGTATTTAGAAGACGTTATTGGTATATGCAAAGCGTATTCGACACGCGTGGGAGAAGGTCCCTACCCTACAGAAATTTTTGGCGAAGAAGGCGAGGCGTTGCGCAAAGCGGGCAACGAATTTGGAAGCGTTACAGGAAGGCCACGCCGTTGCGGTTGGTTCGACGTTGAAGTGGTACGCCATGCAGCGCGTATCAACGGGCTATCTGCATTAGCGCTTACTAAAATCGACGTTTTAGATAACCTCGAAACAATCAAAGTTGCAACAGGGTACGAACTTAATGGAAAGCGGATTGATTACTTTCCTTCCTGTTCGGTAAACGACGTTAAAGTCATTTACGAAGAATTTCCCGGATGGCAAGAGCCTACAAGCCATATTACAAAACTCAAAAATTTACCCAAGAACACGCGAAAATATATCGACGCACTTGCTAAATACTGCGGAGTACCAATCCAATGGATTTCTGTAGGCCCCGGACGCGAGAGTACTATTGCACTAAAGTAAGCCAATGACGGTCAGGGAACTTTTCACCTACCGCATACTCACCGTCTCAAACGTCCTTTCTATTTCGCGTATTTTGGGGATTCCCGCAATGTGGTACATTCTCGCGCACCCGCACGGCATCGACCAAATACGCCTTTATACTTTCCTCACTTTACTTTTTATGGCCGCAACCGATTTTTTCGATGGCTACCTTGCACGCAAATTAGGGCAAGAGACGCCGCTGGGGCAATACTTAGACCCTATCGCGGATAAAATTGTCATTATCTCTGGGCTTTTTTTGCTTGTTGTATACCGCGACTTTCCTCTATGGGTTACTATTCTGGTTGCGCTTCGCGAAATTGCAGGAACGGTGGGTGGCGGATTTCTGCTTATTAAGCGCAATGTCTTGGGAAAGCCCAACTACTGGGGTAAAGTGGGCGTTGCGATGGTTTCCCTCTCTGGCCTCTTCTACCTATTTAGTTGGCCGTTACGAGAGTATACAATCCCTCCCCTCCTTTTCGTATTCGCAGGAGGAGTTTTTGCGTACGCACGGACATACGGACGCACAGTGTTTAAAGGATAACTATGGAGCGTATAAGGGTAAAGTTTTTATTTATCACCGCAGGTTCTATCCAAGTTATTTTCCTAGTATTACACCTGTCGTATCTTCCATCGGCGAAGGCATCCCCCCTTTTTATTGAAACCCTCCCCATTATCTACCTTGCTGCAACGTACTTTACATGGCTTTCTGTCGCGACTTTTATCTCGTTTAAAACAAAAATTTACCGCGTTCCACTCCTTATGCACGTGCCGCATCTTTTTAGTTTTTTGCCCCTTTTGCGCCACATTATCCTGGCGGCCAATAAAGAAAACGTCAACTTGGCCGACCTAACTTTTGCATACGTCCATGCCTGTGTTACACATACATTTTCCCTTGTGGCCGCGTGGATGTGGCAAATGCGAGATAAAGATGCAAGCCGCTTGCGCGAGCTTTGGCAAAAAAATTATCTTTCGTTTCTTCTTTTTGTTTTAGCACAACTGGCTATTGTACTCCTTTACGCCGGGGGCGATTTTGGTTTTAAAACAACAACAGAACCTTGGGCAGTCGGATTTCTTCAGGCTCTTTTAAATTCTATCGTAATTGTATTTTTTCTCTACAAAGATTCCGGTGCTCTTCGCCCCCTACCTTTAAGTGCAGCAATCCTCTTCTCTTTAACCAACGTAGCCCTACTTTTTGACACAAGCACGAATACTCTACTTACCACCCAGGCGGCACTTGCAGCATCGGGAATAACGCAGCTTTTTTCATTATTCGTCTTTTTGCTCTTTGAAGAAAACTTTTTGAAAAATCACTTAACCAAAAGCGGCTAAAAGTTTTTTTCCAAACGCTACATCCAGCGCGTGGCCACCGCGTGCGCCTAGAACATGACCCTGGATGGGCCTTCCAATTAAAGCCAAGTCGCCAATTAAATCTAAAATTTTATGGAACACCGACTCTCCCGAAAAGCGAAAGTCGTTCATCGTCGTTCCGTCGGGCATATAAATAACTGCGTTGTCGACGCTACCCCCTTGCGCAAGGCCGCGTGAGCGCAAATACTCGACGTCTTTCATAAAACCGAAGGTACGCGCAAAGCCAATCGTTTCAGTAAAAGTTTCATCGTTATATTTAAGCTGCACCGCCTGGTTTTTTAGAAGCGGGTGCGGATAGTCGATATAATACGATACTTCAAAATCATTGGCTGGGGTTGCGACCAAATAACGATCGCCGTCGGTAACGGAAAGCGGACGCGTTACGACAAGTGGCTTTACTTTTTCGCCGTAGTGGTGTTTTTCAAGTTTTTGGAGCGCTCGGATAAAAGGACCCGCGCTTCCATCGGCAATAGGAATTTCTTTTCCCCCTTCAACTTGTATAGCAATGTCGGTTATTCCTAAAACAAAAAGCGCGTAGAGCAAGTGCTCTACTGTTTGTAATTGGAATGTATTTGTACCCTCACTTGTATCCCCAAGCGTTACCGCAAGCGAGGTATCGATGACGTTCTCAAGGGAGGCGCGCACAGCAGCTTGCCCATTTCCTTTCTCCCCTTTACGAAAAAATAAAATTCCCTCTCCGCAATCTGCAGGAAAAAATGAAAGGCGTGTTGTTTCCCCTGAGTGCAGGCCAACCCCTTCGTACACTCCTGGGTGCTTGATTGTCGTGCGGTATGCGTTTAACATAGTCAGACTTTTTTACGCTTCTTGTTTATATTTTCTCGCTCCGCTCTTTTTTCTTCGGAAGAGATATCCGGCTCAAAGAAAATAAAGCGCACCTCGGAGAAGTTAGCACGAATATTTTTCTCGATTTGGTTAATGCTATTTACTAATAGCGCTGCAGATGTCGGCCATTTTTTAAACCGTGCTTTTATTGCCAAAACGATATCTTGTCCATAGTGCTGTGTAATAACGTTAAGCAAAGTAATGTGAGGATATTTTTCTGTGATAAACGCATAAAATTTTTTCTTAAAATCGTCATCAGCACTTTCGCCGATAATGAGGCTTTTGATTTCAAACGTCAACATTGTTGCGATTGTAATGAGCAATAATCCAATTGCAATACTTCCTACCGCGTCAAAAATTGGATTCCCGGTAATCAAAGTAAGTAGCACAAAAAACAGTGCAATACCTAACCCTAATAAGGCAGCAACATCTTCCCCAGCAATTACCATAAGCTCGCTTTGTCGTGTTTCGCGAAACCAACGGTAAAAACCGCGATTGCCACGGGCGGAATTAATTTCGCGCAAAGCCCCCTTTAGAGAAAGTGCTTCAAGTACAATTCCGATACCCAAAACTAAAATTGCAACCCATGCATTTTCAAGCGGCTGGGGTTCAAGGAGTTTGTGGCTTCCTTCGTAAATTGAAAACACTCCTCCCGCTAAGAAAAGGAATAACGCAACCAAGAACGACCAAAAATATGATACTTTTCCATACCCCATGGGATGAAGTTGTGTTGCAGGTGCCTTTGCGCGTTTAAGTCCAATGAGAAGAAGGAGTTGGTTACCGCAATCGGTAAATGAGTGGATAGCTTCGGCCATCATGGAGGTAGAAGCCGTAAAGAATGCAGCAACACTTTTGGTAATTGCAATACCCGAATTTGCCGCTAACGCGTAGTAGATTGCTTTTTTTCCCTGTGCCACTTTAATCTTCCTGTACAAAAAAACTTAGGTGACAGCGCGGCAACGATTTAAGTATTATGTCGCACGCAATATGTACCTACCTAAGAAAAAACTTTTACTGATTATCCTTTCCACGCTCTTTATTTTTTTTGTGTGCAAAAAAGCAAGTTCGACAGAAACTATAAACCATGCACAACTTGAAGTCGAACGCATCTCTCGTATCCTTGAATCTCCCGACAGGAAAGAATGGCAAAAACCCGATGAAGTTGTCGAAACTCTCAAGCTAAAAAATGGCGATATTGTCGCGGATATTGGCGCGGGTACTGGATATTTTGCGCGGCGCTTTGCGGAAAAAGTAGCCCCTTCGGGAGTCTCCATTGGTTACGATATAAATCCGGCAATGGTCGAGTATATGCAGCACGACGCAAATACACGCAACCTCGCCAGCAATTACAAAACGCATTTAATTGTTTCGCGCAACCCCATTCTTGAAAACAACTATTACGATTTAATCTTCTTTTGTAACACATACCAGTATTTAGAAAACCGCACCCAGTATTTTAAGTCGCTTGCATCCAGCCTCAAAAAAAACGGCCGTATCGTTATTATCGATTTTGTCACTTTAGAAAGTGCGGATGAAGAATCTGGCGAGGTTCCGGAAAATTTGGTCGATAAAAAAACAGTGGTTGCAGAATTTAAAAAAGCGGGATTTAAACTAAAGCGCGAACACAAAATTCTACCGTCACAATTTTTTCTGGAATTTGTGAGGAAATAAATTGTTACAAATTTTTACAAAGTTACTTTCGGCAAAACGTATCGCTGGCTGTAAAGACTGCCAAGACGCAAAGCTCCGTAGTATAGAAGGCAAGCAACAAAAATACACACTCTTCAACGCTGCTGTAGATACCCTAAAAGGCGAGTTCGCAACCGCGGAAGAACGCGAAAAAAGGCTTGCAATTTGCCGCTCGTGCGAATATTTAGAAAAAAGTAAAAACTCAATTATGCGTGCCGACCGTTGTAAACTATGCGGTTGCTTTGTGCATATTAAAGCGGGATACACAAATGCATCGTGTGATATCCAAAAGTGGTAACTCCTTAAGCATCAAGGATTACATCTCCATTTTCAGCTGTACGAAAAATTGCACGCCCGTCGGGAAGTAGGGTTTGGAATTCAAGAGGCGCTTGCGACACGTGTACTCTTTCGACGAACGCGTACGCTACACTATTATACCTACGGATGAAAGATGCGTTCAAGGGAAAGTTTTTTTTACGGAAAAAAATAACAATTTTTCGGTATATACCTAACCAAAGCGTTTCGACACGTTTATCCACGCCTTCGAGCGCCAAAGACGTAACAGGCTGTGCAAAACCTTCGGCAAATTGCCGCGTTTGCACATTGACCCCAATTCCAGCGACGATTAAATTTTTGTGGTTTGGAAGAGACTCGCATAAAATGCCCACAAGTTTTTTTCCATTACATAAAATATCGTTGGGCCATTTTATTGTAACTTCCAAATATTTAGATAAATAAAGATGAAGAACCTGTGCAAGCGCTAACGGCACAGCTGAAATATATTTACCATCGACAGGAAGTACTATTGAAAACGCAAGGTTTTCGTCCACGCCGCCCGAAAACCAAGACTTCTCGAACCTGCCACGCCCCAGGGTTTGCCTACGTGCGCGTACGCTAAAAAATGGATATTGGTATTTACTCTGCTCTTTGAGATACGAATTAGTTGAAGCAACTTCGTCTATCGTAAGAAGATAACGTCCTTTAGGCACTTAGGCTAATCGGTTAAATCGGATTTTTCCCAGAGAAAATACCGCGCAAAAAAATAATAGAACAAAAGTGGGAAAATAACTACAAAGAAGGAGTGGTCTGTACTCCAGACTCCATACCCTACGCTCACGCACGCAAGTAAAAAAAACGCGCCAAAGGCAAGCAACCAGCGAGGGTATAACAATGCGAGATTCTCTGGCGTTCCATTTAAAGAGAGTGTTTTAACAATACCCCTCCATTTAGTATCTACATCTTTCGCACGGTGCAACAAAAGAGTAAAGTAGACAAACGCAGCCAACGCCAAAATGGAAATTGTAACTAAAACGATAAAAAAGGAATCAAGGGAAGCCATGCCGCCATGCCGTTATTTTTAGACAGTACGAAAACCGATTTTGGGTTTATTAGTATTTGGGGGTTCTCGGCTGGAGTCGTAATCGAAGAATGCCATGCATGAGAATTTTATTTTCTTTAGTAGTTTTTGTAGGTTTTGCTACCACTATTTTTTCTGTTTCTACGTCCTCTCTTGTCGATACAATGCAGCGTGTAAAAAAATTAGCTACAGAAAGTTTATGCTTAAAAGCAAACACCAATTGCAACTTTAGCTTCGATACAGTTGTGCGCCACCGCGACATTTGGGCTTTTTCTTTTTCTCTTACAAAAGGGGCGAAACGTGAAATAGAAAAAAAAGAGATCCGTACAAAACTTGAAACGCCAAACCGCCGTATTTTGGAAATTGGCGAAAACACAACAAAGACAATCGAATACTTCCGTGAAAAAGAGGCAAAGTTTTCTCCTCTCGACGCACAAATTTTTTACCACGAAACGCTAAATCCCAAGAGTAAAATTGTTATCAAATACTCACCCGATTTTCTCTTGGAGGGCAGTAAAATTGATTATACGGCTCCTTTAGAATGGGAACGCGAGGGAATATCTCCTGGAACAAAAAATACGCTCCATATTACGGGATACACTCCCACAGCTACGGCGTTTCGTTTTAATATCCAAGACCTCGACGATAAGCCAATACCTAAATTAACGTTTGAAAAATGCGAGGCCAATGCAAGCGTATGTGATGCTAATAATTTTTTTAACCCACCCAACAAAAAATTTTCGATACAATTGGAAATTAAAGCGGCGCGAAAGCTCCAAAGCGACCAACCTGTTTTCAAATGTGCCGTATATACAAAAGGGAGGGATGTCCCCGTGGCAGAAATTGCAATTCCTTTTAAGCCACAACCAAACTATTTTCTTTTTGGAATTGTAGGCTTTCTTTTTGGCGCTCTTGTTGCCGTAATGACTCTTCTTATACGCAGTAACGCAAAAAGAATTCGCCCTAACGCGTTGTAAAAAATATTTTAAAACGGTAATGCGTTTTAGCGCACTTCGCGCAATTTATCTGCGTTAAGTAAAATAATAACGCGTGCGCGGCGCAAGTTTTGTACACTTCCTTCGTGTGCTAAAATTTTTGCTGCGTCTTCGTCGCTAATAACCACCGAGTCTTGGCTTATCCGCGCCAAATCTAACGCAGGTACAATAAGAGGACGGTTTCCTGCTCTTTGCCGCGCTTCGCCTTGCCGCGAATCCGTAAAAAAACCTACAGCGCCCCTTTTTATATACGTTGTACGCGTTAAAAACTGTGGTCCGTAAATTAACCTTCCTGAACTAGTAAATATTTGCGTATGCAACGATGGCACAAAAGGTAAATTGCGCGCATCAACAACCAAGCCTGTATAAAGGAGCGCTTCGCTACCAAAAGAATCGTATAGAGAATCGCCGCTTTGGTTTTCGTATGTATTGTTTATTGTTTCGTTTTTCGCTTCCCACGATTCTTGCTTAGGTTCAAAAGGAAAATACGATAAGAGAGAATGGCTGCCGCGCAAGGGAATTTCAAGAGTCGCCGAAGCGGAGTTTTGCGCAATTTGAAAAGTATCGAGCTTTAGCGACGCCCAAAACGAAGAAAGGTTGGGTAAGCGTTTTTCAATATCGGTTCGTGCGTAAAGCGACTCAATAATTTCGCTGAGTTTTGAAAGTAGAGATGTGCGTAAACGTGACCGTATTATGCTACGGGATTCTAAGGAATTTTGTGCGTTTAACTTCCAGTCGGCGCGTAGAGAAATGCTGTTTTCTTTCCAATCAATTTTAGCGTTAATGAGCGGGCTGTCGTGTACATCGAAACTCTGGCCTGCCTCTACCGCCCAAAACGCTCCTACGGATACAAAACAAAGGAATATAATTGTACGCACATATTATTTTCGTTAAAAACAGCGCAAAACTCGCGTGGAATTTTTAGGCGCTTTTAGTCTTCGATAGAATCTAGCGCGTCGTCTTGGTTTTTATAAATATCAAAAACAGAGCCTAATTTTGTAATTTCAAGTAGATGGTCTACATCGGAACTTATTGCGCAAAGGCCAAAACGGCCGTTTCTACGTTCAATTTCTTTATAAATGTTGAGTAAAATTCCCAATGCCGCAGAATTGATGAAAGGAACTTTTTTCATATCGACAATAATTTTTGGAACTTTTGCTTCGTGCATACACGATTCGAGTTCATCTGCTAAATCGAACTCCATTCCTGATTTAATTGCGCCGTCAATTTCGACGATGCTAATTTCACCCTTTTTCTTGACTTTTATCTTGATGCCAGACTTCGCGGCCATTGGTCTATCTTACCTTTTTATTGTGTCAGGCAAGAACTTTTTGATTTCTGGCATACATTCGGGAAAAAAAGTGACATAATTGTGCAAAAATACATCCCCCGCTTTCGAGCCCTCGTACAAGCACGCCTTACAAGCGAACGGCTCCCCAAAAAAGTTCTCGAGAAAATTGGCGAAAAAACGATCCTCGAACACATCGCCGCACGTATCCAAAGTATCCAAAGTACAAAAGTTGAACTAAAATTCGCCATTGCTGAAGAAGAAGAAACTACGCTGGCAGATTTTTTACGCGAAAAAAACTTTGCTTTTGTCAAGGGACATCCTACACATGTATTAAAACGCTTTATCGACGCCTCACAAGACATGGCAGATGAAGACTACGTAATCCGCCTTACGGCAGATAACCCTTTTATCGACAAAGATAGGCTTACCACGCTTATTGAACACCTAAAAGAATATCCCGCCGACTATGCGTACACCGCCGAGCTTCCGCTGGGCATGGGAAGCGAAGTAATCCGCGTCGCTGCGCTACGTTCTGTTTTTTTTCGTGATACGCCGCTTACGCCCAATGGAGCGCCAGAACTTAAAGGACACCACCGTGAACACGTCACAATTTTTATACGTGAAAACCCGCATTTGTACGAAATTTTCCCCTTAAGGCTCGACGACGCATTTTCTATTGAAGCCGCTAAAGCGCGTGTTGCAGGCATTCGCATGACAATAGACGAAGCACAGGATTTAACCGTTGCGCGACGCGTCTATAGCCATTTCGCTGGACGTGGGTTACTCTTTTTTGGTGCACTCGACGTTATAGAACTTGCCAAAAACGATCCGAGTATGCTTGCCGACAACCGCCACATTGAGCAGAAAGCCGCGACAAGCGTAGATTCCCGAACAGTTTAAATTAATCGACAGCAACGCGCAAATTGTCTAAATCTTCACGGTTAATTACATCGATAAGTTCGTAAATCCGCACAGGTTCATTTTTACCTTTCACGCGAATATCGTCAAGTTCACGCGCATAAATTCTATCCTTTACTTTTTCGTACGTAAACTGAGAAATAATAATTCGAGTCCCGTATTGTTTATTCGTTCCCTCTAAACGGCTACCCAAGTTAATGGTGTCACCCATGACGGTATAGTCCATGCGGTGTGAAGAACCCATGTTACCTGCGACGGCAAACCCTGTGTTAAGGCCAATACCGATATCGATAACCGGCCAACCGTTTGCCGCCCATTTATCTTGTAGGATTTTTAACTCTTCAAGTTGCTTAATTGCAGTAAGGCAGGCATAGTATGCATGGTCGTCGTTTTTAACCGGCGCTCCCCAAAAAGCCATAATCGCATCGCCCATGTATTTATCAATTGTACCTTTATACGCGATAACTAAGTTCGTCATCGTCGATAAGTATTCGTTCAATAATTGTACCAAATCTTCTGGAGATAGGCTTTCAGACATGGTGGTAAATCCACGTATATCAGAAAAAAACACAGTAAGGTCTTTTTTCTCACCGCCCAGTTTCAACGATTCGGGGTTCGCCAAAAGTTCGTTCACGATATCTTTTGAAACGAATTTGGAAAATGTGTTGCGGATATACTTTACGTTCTCTTCTTCGGTTAAGACTTTGTAACCAATAACCGCAATTAAAATAACAACCATTTCTAAATACGGAACCAGCATAAAATGTACGTACTTCATGTATTTAAAGACGAGGATTGCCTCGATTAAAAAGATTCCTGCAGTAACTCCGACGACAACCAATGTAATACCAATATTCGTACGTGGGATTAAATACCCCAAAAGGACGGCGAATGCAAAAAGAATAAGAAAGTTCATCCACATTGGAGCGTACGTGATAAAATCTTGCATTAAAATAGTGTTAAGAGCACTCGCGTGGTGTTCGATTCCCGCAGTCACTTGGCTAAAAGGAGAGGGATGCATATCTCGTGTCGTCGCAGAACCTGTTGCGTAATACATCGCCGTCAACAAAATCTTATTTCTATATTCTTCAACGTTGAGCGTTTTATCTTTAAGGTTTACTTGCTCGGCTAGTTCTACCATTTTTACCGATGGGAAGGTATATGGCCCGCCAATAAAATTAATCGCCATCATCCCTTGGCTATCAATCGGGATTACAATTGCACGGTCTTTGTTAGGCTTTGTCATAATATCTTTTTCTTGGTCGGGACCGAACGAAATGCCAAAGCTTACTTTCTTATTGGGTATATTTTTTATTTTTACGTAAGACCCCAGTTTTACTTCGACATCTTTTGTCACATCGACACCAAAGTAACGGCATGCCAAAAGGAGCGAAATTGAAGGGTATAAACGGTTTTGCCATTTAAAGACCATAGGCATAACATAGTTCGCAGAAGTTCCTTCGTATTTGACGTTTGCAGCGCCCAACCCTTTAGTCGCACGGCTAACCGCTGGAATGGGTGGGTATGGGTATGAAATCCATTCTAAATTTGGGTCTTTAAGATAGCTATTCTGTTCTATATTTTGGTCGGGGATACGAAAATGGTTGAGCTCTTGAATACGCGCTTTAAGATCAGGGTCTTGCAAAATTGCCGGATCAAAATTGGGATCGACTTCCATGCCATAGTCCACTACAACATTTCCCGATTTTTTAATTTCATCACTCCACCGCGCCGAATGCGCACGCAACTCCATGGGGCTTATGTTAATTCCACGGCCTTGCGCAAGCATTTTAGGGGCGCTATCGCGCAAGCTTTCTACAGTGTGCAAAATACCGTAATTATCTTTAAACTCGTCCATAAAGAAAACGTCGAACATCACGGTGTTTACGCCCGAGTTCTTAAGTGATTTAAGTTCGTCGGCGTAATGCTTCCAACTAAAAGGATAACCGCCGTACGCCTGCACAGTTTCGGTTTCAATACCTACAATTTGGATTGCGGGGTGTAAACTTTTGAGTGGAATTTTTACAATTTGGCCACCCACTTGGCTAAATTTTTGCGTTTCTGCCGCCATTTGGAAGCGTAGGTTAATCCCATACTCTTCTAAGGGTTTTAACATAAAATCGTAACGTTGGTAAATGAAACAAAACCACCCCGCAATGGAAAGCGAAAGGTACATTCCCATAAGTTTATTACGGTCGAGGCCAAAAAAATTAAGAAAATTGAGAAGCACATAGACAAGGCCAATAAAACCAATTGTCGCAAAAATAAGGACGATATTGTACGTCTCGTGGAGGATAACGTTGAGGCGCAAGTTATCTTTAGGGGTAACCCATATACCAATGATACACGCAAGCCCTAACGCGCTTACAGCGTAGAAGATGATTGCAATCCGTTTTTTTAGGATAGACGTATCAAAATTTATAGCCATTGGCTGTGCTACCAAATCTCGCTACGTTGGCAAGAAAAAAGAAAGTGTGTGGTTTTTTCGATAAACCTATCTTTATTCTATTTCCCCTCGTATCTCCTATTTCCCAAAGTGTCCCATGAACGATTGGCGCACCAAGACTATCCCCCTTATCCACCACAGTAAAATAAAGGTTCCTTATACTTGGGCTGTGGGAGAAACAGGTTCCAAGTTTTTACGTACACTACGCGACGAAAAAAAAATTCTCGCAAACAAATGCCCTAAAACAGGTAAAGTTTTTGTTCCGCCCAAACTAAATTCTCCTACGACACTCGAACCCATTACCGAATTTTTGACACTCGACGGAACCGGTAAAGTAATGGCATTTACACAACGCCACTACGAAAGTGCAGCAGCGCCAAAAGATTTACCACGTATCTACGCACTTGTTTTGCTCGACGGGGCGACACAGGCCATACCGCATTTTTTGGGGGAGGTGGATTTCTCCCAAATCCATGTAGGCATGCGTGTCAAAGCAGTTTTTCGCGAAGAACGTACAGGACACATTCTAGATATTATGTATTTCAAACCCACAGAAGGGAGTGCATCGTAGGGACGCACCACGGTAGAATGAACCAACCAATGCGCCTCTACAATAATAATGAATAAACAGGAACAATATGAAAAAAATTGCAATCATTGGCGTTGGCCAAACAAAACAAGAGCGAAACAAAAAACACCAAAATTTTGCCGAAATGGTGTACGAAGCAACCCAACTTGCGCTAAACGATGCAGGGATCGACATTAAAGACGTCGACAACGTTATTACAGTCTCCAATGACTTTTGGGACGGCCGCACCATTTCGTCTATGGCTGTACAAGACGCAGCGGGGGCATTTGAAAAAAATGTTTCTACCGTCGAAGGTGATGGCACCTTTGGCGCGTATTATGCAATGGCGCGTATTTTATCCGGTTCGTACAAAAACACCCTTGTTGTCGCGCACAGCAAAGGTTCTGAAAGCGATACAAACCTTATTACCAACGGAATGTTTGAACCCATTTTCACGCGCCCCTTGGGACTTGACAACATTACCTCCGCTGCCCTACAAGCACAAAGTTACATGCACACGTTTAACATCAAAGAAGAAGATTTAGCAGCCGTCTCTGTTAAAAACCATAAAAACGCTCTCAAAAATCCAAATGCACAAATCGCCAAGGATTTAACTATCGAAGACGTAATGCGTTCCAAAAAATATGCTGACCCTTTAAAACTCTACGACATCTCCCCCATCTCCGATGGTGCTGCGGCAATCCTTATCTCGGGTGACGCATTTACAAAAAAGCTTAAAGGCGGGAAAGCAAAGCCTGTTTACGTAAAAGGCGCTGGTTTTTGTTCCGATGCATACGATTTAGGGTTGCGCGACTTAGCTCGTTCTCCTGCGTTAAAAAGCGCAGCGAAAACTGCGTATAAAATGGCGGGGATTAAATCTGCAAAAGACGAAATCCAACTAGCTGAAGTTTACGACGCGTTTAGCTACATGGAGCTTATGTGGTACGAAGGTTTGGGGTTTTGCAAAGAAGGCAAAGGCGCGGATTTCCTCCGCAGCGGAATAACACAAGCGACAGGGCGTTTACCCGTAAATGCCTCGGGGGGATGCCTTTCTGCGCACACGGTTATTGCAGCAGGTTTAATACGAATAATAGAAGCTGCTCTGCAAATTCGCGGTGACGCTGGAGAGCGGCAAGTGAAGAAAAAAATTAACACCGCCTTAGCGCACGGTATCAACGGCCCATGCGCACAATCGCACTGTGTATGGGTGCTAAGCCGCGAGAAATAACGATGGAAAAGATAGCAAACCCCTATTCCGGTAAAGCATCTGCCCTGGCGGCGATCGCCGAAAACGAATTGGATAAAGCAGCCCAAAGTGGCGACAAGGTACAAGCACGCCAAGCAGCAGCAAAAGCTTGGTTTGCAGTAGGTGAAGCATTCCGCGGCCTACTTTCTGCACGCGGTATCGCCGCAGAAGAATTTCCTCGATCTGAGCGCGGGCGCGTGTTTATGCACACCGCCCACGGTTCGCGTAAGTTAAGGCAATTATACCATTTAACGAAAGGTGTTTTTCATCAAGACGCCTATTACGAAGAAGTGATTGATTTCACGCAACTTGAAGAAGCGAGGCAAGCAATGCGAGATTATTTAAACGAAGCACGGGAGCTGGCAGAGTAATGGCACGCCGCGTAGCAGTTATTGGCTCTGGCCAAACATTCCACAGCGGAGGACGCACCGATGTAAACGGGCAAGAACTCATTACAGAAGCGGTAACACGCGCCCTTCGCGCAAGTAACCTCACCATCAAAGACATCGACGCCATTGTAATCGGTAACATGGACCACTTTGAAGGCATTAACTACGTCGATGCATGGTCAGAACCCGGAACAGGCGGTGCAATGAAACCCGTTATAAAGCTAACCACTGGCGGCACAACGGGAACAACGCTTGCGATTGGGGGCTACCACCTTGTCGCCTCGGGAATGTTCTCCAAAGTACTCGTCGTGGGTTGGGAAAAAAATACTGAATCGGACACAACCGCTGCAATCACGACTGCATTCGACCCAATTTGGGATCGCCTTGTTTTTGCCGGCGCTATTGGCGGGCTTGCTCTAGAGGCACAGGCGTACCTTGCACGGTATAACCACAAAAAAGAAGACGCTGCACGTGTTGTCGTGCGCGACCGCAAAAATGGCGCAAATAATCCGCATGCGCATGTACAAAAGGAAACAACAATTAAACAAGTACTTGGCTCGCCCCTTATTGCAGATCCCCTACACTGGCTCGATATGTGCCCACGCACGGACGGCGCATGCGCAGTTGTTTTTGCCGCCGAAAAAGTTGCAGAAAAACTTTGCGATAAACCCGCGTGGGTTTTGGGAACCGCAGTGCGCCACAATTGGGCAATGACCGCAGATGTTCCTTTAGATGGTTTGCAGTCTCTATCCTCCGCTTCAAAAGAGCTTTTTACAAAAACAGGAATCAAGGACCCGTTGAAAGAACTCGATGTAATCGAGATGTACTTACCTTACTCGTACGCGGGATTAAGCTGGATTGAATCACTGGGACTTTGCAAACCCGGCGATGGTCCACGCCTTGTATGGGATGGCGTAACCGATATGGAAGGCGAACTTCCCATTAACCCCTCGGGTGGTCCAATATGCGGTAACCCCATCGGAGCCACTGCACTTATCCGCGTTGCCGAGGCAACCCTCCAAGTGCAGGGCCGCGCAGAGGCAAGGCAAGTTAAAGGCGGGAAAGTAAAACTCGCGCTTGCAACAGGTTTTGGCGGCTGCTTTTGGTCGGATATACTTCTTTTTGGGAGTAAAAAGCCGTAACGGGGTTAATCCGCCTTATGCTACCTACAGATTTTTATTTTAAGAGGACAAAATGTTAACAGAAGAAAACAAACAAGGCTTATTTACTATGGCGTCAGGCGAAGCTGCACAACCTTTCCACTATGCAGTTGGTCTTTATGGAAGCAAATTTTTAGGAGAGCTGCGCGACAACCACCGTATTTTAGGTATCCGTTGTCCCAGTTGCGAAAAAGTCTACGTGCCACCGCGCCAAGTATGCGGACCTTGCTACAAAGAAATGCACGAACTCGTTGAAGTAGCTACCCATGGTAAAATTGTAAGCTATACAATTTTGCGCTTCCAATTTTTAGACCCCGAAACGGGTGAAAAAAAACCTGTTCCGTATGGGTATGGTTTTTTTAAACTCGAAGGCGCGGATAACTACTTCCAACACTTTATGGAAGTTCCCAAAGATGAATCACGCCTTTATATTGGCGCACGGGTAAAGGCAGTCTTCTCGGATGAAAAACACGATTCGCTTAAGGTAATCCGCCATTTTACTTTAGTAGATGACGGCGAATAAAAAAAACACAAAAACACGTGGCTGCTTTTAATTCGATAAAATTTTTTTACCGTAAATTTTCTTGGTTTAAAATTTGGCGTATTAAGAGGCGCTTTAACAAAGCGATAAAAAAACTCCTCCACCGTTTGCATCGCGATAATAAAACGTATTTGGAGTACGGTAATTTGCGCCGAGGAAAGCCGTGGGGGTTGCGCGAAGGACGCGAAATTATTTGGGTTTTCTTTGTCGATCTTTTGGCGGAGCGGCCGCTTATCTATAAAATTACTTACCATACAGACGAAGCGCTCTACCACTGCTATTCGCGTTCGGGGGGAAGAAACGAAATGACGAACGTTTTACAATTTTCTACCGACAGCCTTGAAGCATTGCTTACGCGCCTTGACATGCTCGCGGGAGAAATCCCTGCAATCCGCGAAAGACTGCTGCGCCAATACATCTTTGGGTTACGCAACCAAGACACTCCCAAAAGATGGACAGATTTTTTTCGCAAAAAAAATCCACAGCTCGAAATCGATTCTCTAAACAGGATTAAAGATTTAATCCACTCGATGCAAGCGCAACATAAAATCTCGAAGGGAGAAGCTTTAAAACTTACGCTCTATGTAGAAACCCTCTTTGAAGATTAAGGAGCCTGTGCGCCAACGTTTATCGATTTACGTACCGTCGCTCGATTTTATTCTACTCTATGGGATTTGCAGATTTCAAAGACATGCTCGGGCAAATGAGCCAAGCCCGCGCACAAATGAAAGAAGTACAAAAGAAGCTCGGCTCAATGCGCGTAACTTCTGAAACAGGGGGAGGGCTTGTTAAAGCGACCGTCGACGGGGAAGCAAATCTCGTTGATTTAGAAATAGACACAAGCCTTTTAGACGCCGATGAAATTAAAGTGCTGCCAAAGCTTATTAAAAAAGCAATCCAAGAAGCGCAAAAAGATGCGCGCAAACAAGTCATGTCCGACATGAAAGGCATGCTCGGCGATATGATGTAATGCAAAATTGGCAACACAAAAAATAATGCCGCCAGAACTTTTGGCCGCCATTGAAGCAATCGAGTCACTGCCTGGAATAGGCAAAAGATCTGCCATGCGTATTGCTTTCGATTTAGTAAAAAGAGGCCCCTTGCGTGTCGCCAATTTTACGGCAGCGCTTAAAACGCTTGCAGAAGGAGTAACTACCTGCTCCGAATGCGGCGCCTTTTTAAGCAACACCGCCGGAAGTGCCTGCAGTTTTTGCACATCACCTAAACGTACGCATGAAACGCTTTGTGTCGTCGAAAACGCTTCGGATATTTACGCAGTAGAAAATACAGGGGAACACAATGGGCTTTACCATGTTTTGGGCGGCGTTCTTTCGCCTTTGGACGGTATAGGTCCAAGCGAACTAAATATACCTAAACTTTTTTCTCGTGCCAAAAGCTTAGGTACTAAAGAAGTTATTGTTGCGACAAACCCAAGCGTCGAAGGAAACGCCACGGGACACTATATTGCCGATGCATTAAAGCCCCTTGGTGTACGCGTTACGCGCATCGCCACAGGACTTGCGCTGGGACAACTTTTAGACTACGCAGAGACACAGGCAATATCACAATCACTACGCCAACGGGTGGATTTATAGGTCAACAAAATGCTACAAAGATTTTTTCTAAACACACTTGGATTACACAAAACTGGGTTAATCAGCCTTTTATTCTTCTATTCCTTTGCCCTTAATGCACAAAATATTGTGTACGAATGGCCTGCTGAGAAGAATAAAAAAAACCAAATTAGCTCCACCTTTGGAGAGTCGCGTACCGACCACTTCCACAACGGCATCGATTTACCCGGCAAAGGAACAAAAATTCTTGCGCCACGAGAAGGCAGAGTTCTTTACCGCGTAACCGAAAATTCTGCCGCCGGAGAAATGCCCTTTGGCGGCGGAAATATGCTAGTACTTGAACATACAAGTAACGAGGCCAATACGCACTGGACAGGGTACATGCACCTCACCAGTTTTTCCGATGCCGTCCTTGAAAATAAACCTATTTCAACAGGCGACAAGCTAGGCATAACGGGCGACACTGGCCATTCGGGAGGGCCACACTTACACTTTTTTATTTTTAACCCCATAGAGCGTGCGATGGTTAATCCTCTTCTCTTAATGAACGATCTCTACTACGAAGACACCAAACCCCCAACTGCCAAAGAATGGGGCGTACTTTTAGAAGATAAATTCGCGACGATAAATCCCGAAAAACCGTTTCGGTTGAGTGCAGATTTTCCTGTGTATATTTTTTTACAAGACCACGGCAAGGGAGGCGAAAGGTGGGGAGTCTTCGAATACAAAGTTCTTTTAGACGGGAAAGAAGCGCTTAAAGCTACGTTTGACCGTACATTTTTTAAAGACGGCGAATGGAAGTTAAGTAATGGATATAAATTCGAGGATATCTTTTACCGAAATTATTATTCTTTAACGGCAGGAGTCCGCCGCAGCAAAGAAGTTTTTGTCGAGGCAAAAGATATCAAAGGAAACACTTTTACAAAAAAATACGCGTTACAAATCCAACAAAACTAAAATACGTTTAATACTCGACCGGCAAAGGATCTAAACTACGCCAAAGATACCACACCGCCACTGTCGAATACGGCTCCCATTTTTGTGTAACGCGTTTTATTTCTTCACGCTGCGATTTTTTTCCATTTAAGTATTGGATTTCAATCGCACGGATAAGCCCTAAATCCCCAAGGGGTAAAATATTGGGACGCCACAAATTAAACATCAAGTACATATCCGCCGTCCAAGGGCCAATACCTTTAAGAGAAACCAATTCTTCTTTTACCCGTTTATCGTCTAAACGCGCCAACCGTGCAGAAGATATTTTTTTCTCTACAAATGCAACAGCAAGAGCGCGGATATACTCCACTTTTCTAAGTGATAAACCACATTTGCGTAATGCATCGATACTAAGGGCAAGTATATTTTGTGGCAAGATTTTTCTATCGCTTCCTTTGGCTACTTGAACAACCCGCGCCCAAATAGAATCAGCCGCTTTTACCGAGATTTGTTGCCCGCATATTGCACGTGCAAGAGTCGTAAAAGAATCTTTTTTAAGCCGAAGCTTTGCAAGTGGATACGTATCGATGAGGCTCGCCAAAACCTTGTCTTCTTTTTTAAGGTAACACACCGCTTCTGGCCAATAGTGTGGTAGTTTAGCGGGCATGGATTTGGTTGAGTAAATTTTCTACTCTTGGAACATCTTCCAAAACGTCGACCCCCGGCGAATCTTTTGTAGCAGTATGCACATAGATGGAAAATCCATGGTATAAAAACCGCAACTGCTCAAGGCTTTCCACCTCTTCTAAAGGAGCAACAGGAAGTTTTGCCATTTTGTGGAGCGCTTCTTTGGAATACGCATAAAGCCCTTGGTGTTTTAGCGCCCTTGGAGTTTTATCAAAAGAGCTTTTACGGTAAAAAGGAATGGGGGAGCGTGAAAAATAAAGAGCACGTCCATCCAAAGCAGTTACTACCTTCACCTGATTTTCGTTTTGGAAGTCTTCCAAAGAAGTAAAAGGCACTGCTGTGGTCGTAATTTCTGCACCCTTTCCAAAAAGCGATAATGCCCCTGCAATATTTTCGGGTGGTAAAAGCGGCTCGTCACCTTGCACATTCACATAGTGCGTATAGTTATCCATTTTTTGTGCGACTTCGACAATACGGTCAAAACCCGAAACATGGTCGCTACGGGTTAAAATCGCTTCGCCGCCAAAGTTATGCACTACTTCTTCTATACGTTTGTCGTCGGTAGCAACCACGATGCGCTCCAGTGCTTTACATTTTTTGGCAGTCAGGTATACCCATTCGACCATAGGCTTTCCCAAAATGGGATACAGCGGCTTTCCCGGAAAACGCGTCGACGGGTAACGTGCAGGAATAATCGCAAGTGCTTTCATCAAAATTCGGCAGCTTTCTCTGGTTCTTTTCCCGCAGAAGCCCCAAACACAACCCCAAACGAAGCAACCATTTCTTCGTCGGTCATTGCCGTAAGTGGAAATAAATCTCCGTTTGTGATACGTTCTTTAAAAGTAAAAGCAAAGCTATACGCATCCATAATCGATTTTTTAACCGCTTGTCCGTTAAGCCGCCTGTCTTTTTCTGAGCCATCGAACTTCAATAGCTCGTCCATATTACCAACTATTTGCTTTGCGCCGCGCATGTCGGTAATAAGAAGCGCCATCGCCTTGGCGACACTGTCCATGAAATTGCGGATGAGCCCGCGTACGTTTCGGCCTTCCATATCGAGACGCCCCTTGGCTTTATCGTCGAGCTTTGATTTTTCGATATAGTTGCTTGATTTACGTGCAACTTGTGCCTGATGCTCTTGGTACATCTCTTCGTATTTTTCGTACGCTTTTATAATCGCACGGGAATCGTTGTATAGATCGGCCATTTGTTTTTTATAATCTGACTTTACCCCGCCTGAGTAATCGACGTTTATTTTTATTTTATTTGTCGTTAATACAAACGAATACTCTTGATCGAATTCGAGAAAATACAAATACGAAATTAAAATGCGATCGTTAAGCGGTACCTTCTCGAGCATGCGCTTCGATTTATCGTAACGCTCGAGCAATACAGGCGGAAGCTGCGCATTCATAAGCGTCATTCCGTACTGGTATTCTTTCGTGGCTGCGTGTTCGCTTACTTTTTCTGGTGCTTTATTTTCAGCTTCCTCTTGGACGCCTTCGGCTCCGGTCGTGTTTTCTATACCGTTTGCATCCATAGACTGCGCAAGAGCGCCTTCGCCTTGCCGCCTTTGGCCCAGCTTATCTCCTTGCGAAACTTGGATTGCCTTTTCTAAAATTGGCGACATCGCGGGATAGTCCATTCCATCGACAAGGCAAACCAAATTAAATAATTTTGGAAACGCAATTTGAAACGCCACTTTTAAATTTGTTTGGAACCGTTTTTGTTTAACAGCCATCCCTTGCAAAGACTCTTGTGAAAGTTTTGCCTTTTGGGCCTCTGGAATAAAAATATCAAGCGCATACCCCATCGCTTTGCGGAATGTTTCTTGAAACGGGTACAAGATATAAAGGACGCGATAAATACTTTTTATGGAGGCGGCTGCCGCTTCAATCGGCACAGGAGAATTCGTTTGCGCGGCAGTCATAAAAGAACTAAAATACTCGCTATTGTACGCGTGGTGCGCGTATTCAAGGGTTTCCATAAGTAGTGGATTTTTTGCATCGAGGTTATGCAGTATTTTTTTTCCGATAGAAGGGCGTTGTAAAAAAAGATCGTTCCCGATAAGATTAAATTCAATAAGCGCTTGCTTCAATTCTAAATTTAAAAAATGCACAAAAGATGGTTTAAGAAATTTTCCACCAAACGGAGTTATCCCCCCCATAAAACAACGCAAGCGAATCATAAAGCGTGCACCAGGGCCGCTAATTTTTTTGAGTGCTTTTTCGTACTCTTGCCGAGTACGCTGTATTTTTTCTGCCTCTTCACGTTCACGCTCACGGCGCAACTCTGAAGGGAGTTTAGTTTCTTGAATAGCTCCACCTGCGACGGAGCGCGAAGATACACCACCCACCCTTGCTTCTTGAGCACGGCGTGCATCGGCTTGCTTTTCGGAAAGGCTCTTTTCTTTTAGTACCTGACCGCCAGCACTTTTAAAGCGTTCGAGCATCTCTTTGCGCTCACTACTATCAAGCTCGTTAGCGCGGATTGCTGAACGCGTTTTGTCAAATTCGTACTCCGCTTGTGGCATACCAAAAGACGAACGCAATGCCGAAATGCGTTGTCAATTAAGATTGACGCACTCTATCACTTACCGTCTTAGGCGGTATGCGGGCACTTCTAAAGTACCGTCTCTTGCACATATTAGGGTTAACGCTCTTTTTAGTGCAATTAGTGGATGCACGCGCGATCTATGCGGGCGTCACGCAATCCAAATACCGCATTTGCCCGCATACCAAAGCCAAATTCATCCGTGGCACCCCCTGCCCTTGCGGCCACGACCACTCAAAATCGCACAAAGGCGATCGCATCGTCGACGAGCACGCCGATTGTAACGACGACGAAGACGGTCTTGTGCGCACACCTGCTTTCGAGGCATTCACTTTTATTTTTGATAGCGAGTTTCTACCCCGCTTTGAAGCGCACGAAGAATTATTCCATCCACACACTCACCTTGCCTTTGGGCTCGAAGTCCCACCCCCCGATACTCCTTCTTGAGCTTTCAAGACCAAAAGTCGCATAGCGACTTTTGGTCTTGTCTAGTATAAAGGAGTAACTATGTCCCGATGGATTTTAAAAGCCACTGTGGCGGTGACACTCGTAAGTACATCCACCTTTGCTGTGGAAAAAGTAACTCTACCTGTACTGCCACCCGTGAAAGCGGTCAATAACGCCACGTTGCCTAATTATGCAGGCAAACCCGTCCTTGTCGTTTTTTGGGCGGTGTGGTGCGCACCGTGCATGGCCGAGCTTAAAGATGTAGAAAAATTTTACCAAGAAAAAGAAATCGCCGTCGTGGGGATTTCTGTCGAGAGCCCGCAGAAAAAAGCGGAAAACTTTTTGAAGCGTGTGGGCGTAACCTTCGATAATTTCTTGGATGAAAATAGCGCGTTCGCCGACAGCGTTAAAATTACCGGCGTGCCGACGCTTCTTATCTTAGACAAACACGGCAACACCATTTGGATAAAAAGCGGTTACTCCACCTTCCCCGAAAAAGAACTCAGGGAAGCGATTCAAAAAATAAAATGAATAAAGAAGGAATAACTATGAAAACTTATACAATAAAAAAATTTCACTCTATATTTGTATTGGCAAGTGTAGCCCTCCTCACTGCGTGTGCGCAGAGCGATGAAACACCTGCTACGGTAACTGCACCCAGCAATTTGGCATACGATGCGAAGGTACTCACCTTTGCAAAGGACGTAGCTGTAAATAAAGCACCGACTGTAACAGGTACGGTGGCATCGTGTACCGCAAGTCCAGCCTTGCCGACAGGGTTATCGTTATCGACAAGCTGTGCATTAACCGGTACACCCACGGCCACGCAGGCAGCCACAGCATACACAGTAACTGCTTCAAACGATGCTGGCTCTGTATCCGCGTCGATTAAAATTGCTGTTGTAGACTACACTGCGGCGATGCAAGGTACTCCCACACACAGCGTAGGTAAAACGCTCTTCCAGATAAAAATCACCGACAAAAATGGAACTGGCCAAGTAGGGCTATCGCCCCAAATTGTACCCGAAATGGATATGGGTTCTATGGTACACACAACTCCTGTAGCATCTGTTACCGACGACGGAGGCGGTTTGTACACTGCTGAAGTCTATTACCTTATGGCATCCATGGCTTCTATGCCGTGGACAGTAAAAGTTTTAGATGGTGCAAATAATGAAATTGCAACACGGATACCTGTAACTGTAGGTGGTGCATCTACCGCTCGCGTATCGGTGAGTAACGCCAGCGATCAATTTAACAATATGGGCACCGCAACCAACCGCCCGTATTTTGTCTTTATCGACACCGTTACGGGTACAGCAGGGAATCATACCATCAAAATTTTTGCGGCCACGCGTAAGTCGATGATGATGCACCCGGCACTTGTAACAGGGCTTACCCTTGCCGACGCATCGAATGCAAACTGGAATGTCACCAGCATCGGCATTGAGCTTTCCATCGACAGCGGCGCAACGTGGATTACCTCTCCAACAAACGACGGCGGCGGAAAATTTTCGTTCACCGGTGTTGCGGGCTTAAGCACCGCTGCATCGCAGGATTTGGTATTCAAGGTGGTTGTAAATGGCAACACCATTGGCCAAGGCACGTTGAAGGCTCAAATCCCTTAGTGCCATGCCAGTAAAAAAAATATTTAGGAGTGCGGCGTCAGCCGCGCTTCTTTGCTACACCCTCTTTGCGCTCGTGAATACATCCCCCTTGCACGCAGGGTCGTGTTGCGGCGGCGGCACGGCAGGTGCGCTCATCATGCCCAAGTCGGCGCATCTCATGCTGGCGGCATCGGGCGATTTTGAAAAATACTCGGGGTATTTCGACCGTGGGGGTAACTATCTCAGCGACCCGCCACGCTCCGATTTGCGGCAGTACCGCATCAACGGTGGCGTTGCAGTGCGTTTGGCATCCCATTGGCAGGCGTCTTTCGCCTCGGGGTATGTGTTCAACGCGAATAAATACGCAGGCCTCGCCTCGAACACCAACGGGCCTGCCGACAGCACGTTGGGTATCTTGTACGAAACCTTCGACAATATCCGCTGCGTGTGGCGGGTGCGTAAGTGGGATGACCTTATCCCCGCCGTGTACTTGGGCGCACAGGCGACCATACCCACCGGCGTGTCACCGTACGACAACGTCAAGTCGAGCTTTGACATCACCGGCCGTGGATTTTACCGAGCGGAAGGAAAAGCCGTCGTCGAAAAAACGGTGTATCCTTTTACGCTCGCGCTCACGCTGCTTTACGGCACGCACATCACCCGCCCCGTCAACCGCGATTATGGCATCTATGTTGAACCCTACCGTAAACGCTTGGGCGATCGCTTCACCGGTACGGCAACGCTCAGCTATTCGTACTTCACTGACGGTATGGCAAGCTTCACCCTTGCGGCCAACTATACGTACCTCAACGAGGCCGACGCAACTATCGACGGTGTGCGTGACAAAACAACGGGATTTTCACGGCACCTCTTCGGTGCGTCGCTGGCATGGGCGACACCCGAGCGCGACATTATTGTAACCATAAGTTACAACCCTGCATTCCACGTTCCCGATATCCAATACAACTTTCCTGCAACACACGTTATTTCTTTAGGAGTCAATTATGTTCTACGTTAAACAAACTAATCACACAAGCGCAGTGCGTATACGCTACACTTGTGTAATGATTTTTATCGCGCTATTCTCAACGAGCATTGGCTGCTCAAACCTTGTACCCGACGGCACAGATTTACGCAGCCACAACACAAGTTCTATTGTGAACGTAGGCGATAGTGCGCCCGATTTTTCACTCGTAACTACCGCGCACACCACGCTCAATCTCACTACTGCGCTTTCGGGAAAAAATGCCGTCGTGCTTTATTTCACCATGTGGTGCCCGGTGTGTACCAGCCACACCGACGAAATGCTGCAAACATTGGTGAACACACACCCCAACGTGCGTTTTGTGTTCGTCGATTATGTCTCTGCATCGCTTAGCGACACCATCTCGATGCAGCACTACAGCGGCTATGACGGTAAACCCATTGATGTCGCTTTTGATGAAACACAACGCGTGATGAACACGTACGGTGCAACGATGGCGAGCACCATTGTGGTAGATAGCACGGGCAAAGTACGCATGAACGAAACGTATAAAAAAGTACGTCTCGATAATTTATTGAGTACCCTATGAAAGCTGCACTCGTTTGTTTATTTTGCGCTTTTTATCTCTTGCCCCTTTTTGCCGAAAGCGGTGAGAATCTTTTTCGAGAAAAATGTTCCCAGTGCCATGCACTGCCCGACAAAGAAGCCTTGAACGACAAACAATGGAAGGCAGTTTTGAAAACGATGCAAAAGCGGATGCAAGAGGCCAAAAAGCCGATGCTGACTGAAAACGAATTACAAAAAATTTATTGTTTTCTGATAAATGGCAACTGTTCGTGATCGAGTTGTTGCTCTATTCGCCGCTGCGGTTGCATACGCACTCATCGCTTTAGGCATCGTCGACTTCGCGCTCAATGTTCTCAATTCGGTTGCATGCCTCGTGTACCGCAAGAGGCTCACCCAGGTGGATGCATAACATGGACGCCCCACTTATCGAGCGCGACCCGCATTTGGTGTGGAGCTGGTATAATTGGCGCAAGCGGCTTAGCACAACCGAAGTGTTTGCGCCGTAAGTTGATTCGTAATTAACCAGAAGTTGATCAGTTGTTCAGCAATGATCCTCTGCCGCAAACACGGCTAAATATTGTACGTAATGGCGTTAGATTCATACAGAAAGACATTATATCACATGTGATATAATCATCGTCTTGAATTTCACTGTAGTTATTTTGGCTCCAGCTCTCGACTTCATCGATAACCTTGAAGACAGAATGCAGGCAAAAAACTGCGCCGCTCTGAATTTCGTGAAGAATATGAGCGGTTAGAACCTGAATCCATGCTCGCAAAAGAGATCATTTTACTCCGAAAACGCCGGAAATTGACTCAGGCCGAACTTGCGAGAAAAATGAAAACATCGCAACCAGCCATTAACACCCATCAGAGTGTATTAGAAAAAACTATTGACCCCACCTGATATATCGCACGCCCAATCATCTGCATTATTCTTAAAAAAACGCTTTACAGCATAATCATGAGGCACCGCATTATTCGATGCACGGGATTGCTTCAAAAACTTTACTGAGTTTATTTCTGGCTGTAGCGCTGAGTGCGGCTGACAATACAACAGCCCCGCCACAAAATGAAATGGACGCATACCGTGCCATTTTAACGCGGACCACTGCCACACGCCAAGATTTATACGATTTGGTCGCCATGCAAGATGGGGTGTTTGAAAAATACCCGCAAACGGACGAGCGCAACCGGTATCTATCCCAAAAAGGAATAACTATAAAAAAAGAAACAAACATCGAAGTGTCTCGAGGCGAAGTGGCGAAAGTTACACTACAGTATTTTAATTTAGAGAAAGGGATGCTCTTCTGGTTAACCGGTTGGGAGTTTTATGCATTGCGCGACATTCAACAATTGGACATCATGCAACCAAAATTCACCTCGCACCAAACTCTTTCGGGCAAGCAACTGATTGGCATTTGGAGTACCGCAGCATCCACTGCCGAACGCAGAGACAATTATTCACAAAATAGCGGCACACAAAACGAAGAGGCGCAATAAATTATCGATTACTTCATGATTAAAGGGGGATTTATGAAAAGATTTATTCAAATTCTATTGGGAGCATCTATCATCACCAGTGCATCGCTCTGGGCGGTGCCCGTAGGTACATTCCTTGTTATCAAAGGCAATGTGCAAGTAAAACCCGAAAACGGTAAATGGACAAAAGCTACAATCGGCATGAAATTCGACGCAAAAACCGAAATACAAACTTCACTCACTGGAAGTGCCGTTGTCAAATTTGTAAACGGTACCATCATGAATATCGCCTCGGGCACCAGTGTGGGCATTGCGCGCATGGTATCGGGTTCGTATGGCACCGCGACCGACGTGCAACTGAGCTTAGGCCGCATCAAAACGTTGGTGGCTAAACCGGGAATTATGGACAAGCGTAACCACTTTCGCGTAATCACCCCCACCGTGGTGGCAGCAGTGCGTGGTTCCAATCAAGAAGTGGGTTACACCCCTGAAACTGGCACCGAAATAAAAATGCTTGAACACGCTTCGGACATTATCAACAGGAATGGTATGCTGTCGATGGTGCCACAAGGCGGTAAATCGCTGGTGACCCAGCTACAAACTATGCCACCCGACGTGGTTGCAACACAAGGTAACATGGTTATTTTTGCCAACGGTTCGATGTCCGGCAACGAAGCAGACTTTATGCTGGAAGCGGGTGACATGATGTTTGGGGGTAATGCGGGAGACATGACCGAGTTTTTTAATTTTTTTGACAGCTTTTTCGATGATCTCTATAATTTGGGATTTACCGAAATTGATTTCGACAAGCTATAATAAAAAAGGAAATCCCTCTTGAAATTATCCCGCAAATCATTACAATTTCTTTTAGGCGCCTCGTTCACGTTGGGTGTGTTTTCAATGGTGTACGCGCAAGAAACATACTCCATCGAACAAGGTGATCTTGTGCCGCTCAGTGAACTACGCCCACTTGCGGTGAGCGAAACACCGCTCAATAAACACGGCATCAATGTGGGGGTGTCAACGTCGAGCTCGGGCTACTACGACAGCTCACTGAAACAAATGTTGTTCTTGGGCTTCTATCGCCCTTATGCCACGTACTTGATGGATGAAAACCATTTATTCACACTGCGTGGTAAATGGGCTCTCACCGAGTTTACTAAAGACTTAAAAGGCACAAACAACCAAGTGTTAAAATCACGCGCCGACGCCAGCTCATCGGTGGGTTCGCTCGAGGTCGCGAGTGCCGCGCTGCATTTCAACCGACTCAACATCACCGCAGGCCGCGCGTTTTACAAGTTGGGACGAGGATTACTTTTGGGCAACTTTGCCGATGGCGCCGAGGTGTCGCAATCGTTCCAGTGGTTGGAATATAAAATACTCGCGGTGTATTCGGGCGAGTATGGTCAAAGCGCATGCGGTTTGAGTGTATCCGGCTGCGGTGGCCGCAACCCCTATGATATTGTTCCCGGCCGCGCATTCGACGCGCAGCTTGTAAACGCTGGCAAACGCGCTTTTGCCGGCGGTGAGATCACCTCTGCACCGTATTTTGGTAGCCGTGTGTCGGCGCAGTTTTTATACACCAAAGACTTTAACACCGACGCCAACAAAGACGGTAAAAAATTTACCTACGATGCTTTTTATGCAGGCCTTGCAGCGCGCGGTTTCATAGGTGCGCCATCGCTACGCTACATGCTGGAGTATGCATACCAAGGCGGCTCGACGATAAACGATGGCACCGCGAACCAAAGCGCCGCCATCGCCGCGCATGCGCTGCAAACCGAGGTTGCGTATAATCTTCCCTTTTACAAAGATAAATTTAAACCAATGGTTTCTTTGCAGTACGCATTCGCCTCGGGCGATGCCGACCGCAGCGATGGCACCAACGCCGCGCAAGTCAATGCCAAAGGCAGCGACACCGGTTTTTATTATTTCGGTATGTTCTCCGGCGGCCTTGCATTAAAGCCACGCCTGCAAAACATCCACGTTGCACGTTTGGGGGTTGCTGGCCGTCCCCTCGGCAATTTTTATGCGTTTCGCAATTTGATGCTCTCGCTCAAGTATGCGCTTTATCGCAAAGCCATCGCCGAAGGTAAAATTTCAGACAGCAATGCTACCGAAAAAAATACAGACATCGGTCAGGGCTTTGACGCCACGCTTATCTACGACTTCCGCTCTGACTTAAAATTTTACTACGGTTTTGGCCTTTTCCAGCGCGGTGACGCGTACAAAGTGGGCGAACGCGATTTAATACAAGTGCATTTATTGAGTGTGACGATTAATTTTTGATTTATTTAGATTATAGTTAAGGGAGGATTTATGAAACCGTATATAAAAACTACACTCGCCGCCTGCGTGGCATTCATGGTGGCGCACTGCGCACAATCCAAGCCCAGCGTGGACATCAAAGTAAAACCCAGTTTCCAGCTCCAAGACGGCTCGCCGCTATCGCTGGCAGCTTACGACGAGTATAGCCCGCAGTTGGTGCAAAGGAGCGACGGTAAAGTGACGCTCTTTTTTGTCTCGAACCGACCTGCTGTGGGGGTTACTTGTTCAAGTGCCTATACAATATTTATCACAACGACAACAACTGCATACACTGGTGGTGCATTGCCACCGTTTGAGGATCCTGTTACGGTGCAAGATCCCAGTGTTCAATGCCTTTTTAGTCATCCCAGTCCGTTCAAAATTGCAGCGTATTACGATGGTACCTATTACCGCCTCATCTTTGATGACGCTTCTTCAATTACATCTTATTATCCGATTACTGGTATCGCATCATCTAGTGCTATACCAGATACATTCACAGGCTCAAACCACCGTCTCTTGGGTATCGATGCATTTAGTACCAACCATGAAATATTTACAATGGATGGCAGCCAAATTTATTATACAAAAATATCCGAGTCGCCGACGACAGCCATCACTTTTGCAGGGATGGAAGGAATGCCGGTAGAGTCCATTGCATCCATACCCAGCGATGTCGAGACCAATGGCTTCTTTTTTCTCGATCACGAAATTGGAATGGGGACAAAAGACGATGCAATGGCTCTGCCGCACCTGTCGCTTTCTCTTGCCACAGCGCGCTATCTCATGGACATCCAAGCGATTGCTGTGTTAAAGTCTAACACCCCGGGCAACGAAGTTTTTGTTTTTAGCGGTAAGTCGGAGATGAACGGCGACGCCACGCACGACCTCTACACCGTGCGCAGCTTTACCGCACGCGAGCTTTGGCAAATGGGCGTGGATGAAATGGGTGGCTTTATGATGGGTGGAGGACCTCCTGCACCGTTGGGACCCATTGCATTCTTGACACCCACTCTGTACAAAGGGAATTTGGGTGGTGCAACAGCGGCGGACGGTTTGTGTGAAAGTGAAAAGCCACCCATTGCCAGTGCAAAGACTTTCAAAGCATTTGTTTTTGATTCTGGTCGTTATCTGTTAAGCGATGTTCTGCAAGCAACTACAACGTACTATCAACCCGATGGACAAACCCCATGGTTTTCAACAGATGGATCATTAAAAATTACAAGTATTGACAACGCACTATTCGGTGCTCCCAGATTCTGGACAGGGCTCTCGGATGGGAATCCTACATTAGGAGATACCTGTCAAAACTGGACAGACAGCAGTTCGGGATATAATGCACACACTTGGGATGCGGCGGAGACAAGTCCTGGAACTTTTACCGCAGGAAATGCTGAAACTTGTGACAACGATCGACCCATCCTCTGCATCGAGCAACCCTAACAGGGATTGTCTAAAAAGGCGAAGTCGGCAACTTTGAAACGCTGAACGAAGGCGCGAAAGTACGCCTCTATTTCAAAACGGCGGGCGATTATATCGCGGTGTACGGCACCGGCCGTTCAGCGGCCGCGCTCACCACCGAGGCGACAGCGTGGGTGCGCTGTAAAATTTATTTTTGTATGGGCTTAAAAAGCTCGTCGATATGGATTTGGGGGGTGGCTCCAAAAATTTTTGAATCATACCAGAAGAACAAGCGATACCATAATTCTTATTCCACGAAGGTGGAATCTCTGGCGTTACCTCTAACAAACGACAATTGAGACGTCTTAAAAAAGAGACATGGGTCATGGGAAAAAACACATTACGCAAATCGAGAAATTCATTTTCGTGTTTTAAGTTAAAGTACGAAATACAGACTTCCTCTTTTCCGGTACCAAACGTGTTACCGGCACACACCATCTTAAAATTTTTGTGCATCAAAACGTGCTTTGTGTGGCCGGGGAAAGCCATAAAACCTTGTGCAATGGCTGTGTTGATTGTCACCAATGCCTCGGGTGCGCTCGCGTCGATTTCATCGAAAAGAAAAAGACCGCCGTTCTTGTACGCTTCGTAAAACTGGGTCGGAATATATTTTCCGCTGGCGTCGTTATACCCCGTGAGCTCAAAAGCATTTTGTACTCGGTTCGCTGTATAGAATGGCAAATTCAAATAACGGCTAATCTGTTCAATGGCGGTGCTTTTTCCCGTACCAGCAGGCCCAACCAACATGGGGATAACTCCCGCTTCAACACAAGTCAAAAGCTTGTCGAAAGCTTTATGCGTGTGTTCTTTTTTTCTATCAAACGGAGGTAATTCGGTGCTAAGCGGATGGATAGGCTCAGTGAGCCTGCCAATCACCGCGTCTTGCGATTGGCTAACCAGTTCTTCGATCAGCGATGCGATTTTTTTACCTTTTTTGGCGGGGATATTCTCTGTTAATTTAGTTTTAATTTCAGAGAAGACTTGATTGATTAAACTCGTTTTGACCTTGTTGAGTAAATCGTTATACGCTTTGGTGAAATCGGCGTTGTGCTTCGAGGCCAGGCCACCCCTCAATGAAAGAACAGGGTGTGCTTTTCGCGGAGCAATTTGTGAATTTCGTAAACGCAACGTCGAACACTTGGCTCTCTTTTTTCATCGACTGTGCAAAAGGCTGAAAAAGTGGGATTGCTGCAAGAGAGCGCAGCGATTGAAAGGACGTTGAAAGAGCATCCCAACTTGAAAGGCGATGAGCGTATCAACACCACCGACCCTGACAGATGCTTGATGCAAAACGGAACCGGTAAATGAAACTCCAAGCGGCCACCGTGTAGCCAACAAAGGCGAGAAACGTTCCGGCTGCAAGCCACTGGGGCGGAATGCGCCGCCAAACCACTGAGTTCCGGCCTGGCTACCATACGGCTTTACACGCCAGCTGCTGCACCGATTTGTGTTCCATGATCCGTAAAAGGGCTTACCTGTCACTGGCCTTGCTCGCGCTCGCCGCAAACCTTATCCACGCGACCTCACCCTACACAGGCATAACCTTCGGCAGCGGCAGCGATACCCTGAAGCCGACCGCCACCGATGTATCGAACAAACAAAGTTGGGAAGAAACCGCCTTCGAAATCAAAAATCCGCCTTATAGCGTGGTCGGTCGGTACAAGCCGCAGTCTTGCACCCTCACCTATTACCACAATCGGCTGATGAGCGCACGTTGCGATTTTGCCCGCGAACAGTTTGAGGCAATCTATACTAACCTGGTCGCTCAGCGCAAAATACCGAAAGACCGCGAGTTCAATAAGGCGGATAAATCTGCGACATGGTACGGCGACTACAAAGATGGCCGTTTCGAAAACGTGCTGAACATCTACCAGTCTGGTTCACACACCGTCGTTGTCTACACCGATGAGACGCAGAAAGATTTTCGCTTCAAAGACCTGTTCAAGGGTATGACACCGTGGCTTATTCTGGCATTTGTCGGCCTGTTTGTCGGCTACCTCGCGTTCGGCTGGCTCATGACGAGCAAGTGTCCGAACTGCAAAAAGCGCAAGCTCAAAGTCACGGGCAAATCTTTCGACAACCCCGAAGACTATAACCCGACTATTCTTGGCACGCCAGACATCCACTGGGACGAGGTCTACCACTACAAGTGTGCTGCTTGTGGTTTTGAGAAAGACGACCGTTACAGCGGCTTCATGAGCTGGTGGCGCAGTCGGGATGATTGAAGCTTCTTTCTTACCCTCGGCGGCAAGATCGGACAAATTTTTAGAAAAATTATAATGTGACATAATACTTTTCCGATACTTCTATAGAGAAAGCCAATTTTCAGAAGAAACAAGCGATGCATTCTATTTGCTAACGATCGTTGCGCCGTTCAAAGGCCGCGCTCGTGCCGCACGATAAGACACCATGTTTTGCTTCCATAAGGCTGGTCGAAAAATTCTGGAAGTATTTTTCTCTATGCTGCGCAGCGGCGCTCAATAGGTCGGGTGCAAATGCAACTCCACATCGGGGTTTTGTTCCTGAAAAGAGCGCAATCGAAACTGGCTTTCAAAAAGAAGCACTGGATTGCCTTTTTCGTCGCTCACAATTTTATCAAACCTGCCCGCCTTCGATGCGTCGGAGGGGGATATCCACCTTGAGCATTCAAAGGGCAGCGGCTCTAAACGAATCGGTGCACCATACTCGTCTTCGATGCGGTACTTGAAAACCTCAAACTGCAACTGGCCGATGACACCGATGAGTGGCGAAGCATCGGCGACGTTGAAAAGCTGCACTACGCCTTCGTCGGCAAGTTCGCTAATGCCTTTACGGAATTGCTTTGCCTTGCTGGTGTCGGTGAGCACGATACGTGCGTACACGTCGGGGGCAAAGCGCGGTAACGGATGGAACTCGGGTGCTTTGTCCGCACCCGACACACGCTCATAAAGCACGTCGCCCAAGCGGTAAAGCCCCGGGCTAATGATACCGATGATGTCGCCCGCGTACGCAGTGTCGATGGTGGTGCGCTCTTGACCAAAAAACGCAACGGGGTTGGCGAGCTTCACATCTTTATCGAGGCGGGGAACGCTCACCGACATGCCGCGCTCAAACTTGCCACTCGTGATACGCACGAACGCCACGCGGTCGCGGTGGAGCTTATTCATATTCGCCTGCATCTTAAACACAAAGCCGGTGAAGCGGTTATCCGACGGTTCGATGATATCCCCATTATCGAGTAAAATGGGGCGTGGTGCGGGAGCGAGCTCTTTAAGGTGGGAGAGCAAATGCTCGACGCCAAAATTGGTGACGGCGCTCCCAAAAAAAACCGGCGTCATCGTGCCCTGTAAAAACTTTTCTTTGTCGAATGCGGGCAGCGCATCCGAGGCAATCAGCACGTCTTCGCAAAATTTATCGTGCGCGGTATCGCCCATGAGGTTACGCACTTCGTCGGACTCAATGCCGCCCACTGCTTCGGGAGCTTTATATGCTCCACCGACCGTTCTTTCAAAACGATGGAGTTTTTTCTCGTATAAATCGAAATAGCCCTTGAAGTCACGCCCCGACCCCATCGGCCACACGAGAGGTACCGCAGAAATTCCCAACACCTTCTCGACGTTATCTAAAAGCTCGAACGCTTCGAGCGCGGGCATGTCCATTTTGTTGATGAACGTGGTGATGGGTAAATTGCGTTCGCGGCAAATTTTGAAAAGTTTAATCGTCTGCGGCTCAACCCCGCGCGAAGCATCGATGAGCATAATCGCCGAATCGACCGCCATGAGGGTGCGGTAGGTGTCTTCACTGAAATCTTGGTGGCCGGGGGTGTCGAGTAAATTCATCACCATGCCGTCGTATTCAAATTGGAGTGCTGCCGTCGAAACCGAGATACCACGCTCTTGTTCCAAGGCCATGAAATCCGACTTGGTCGATTTTCTATCTTTACGCGCACGCACATGCCCCGCGAGGTGGATGGCTCCCCCATAAAGCAATAATTTTTCCGTTAGCGTTGTTTTTCCTGCGTCGGGGTGTGCAATGATTGCAAACGCACGGCGGCGTTCCACTTCGGTTTTTAAGGTGCTCACTTAAGGCAAATCGAACGGACGAAACAGCGCGTAAACTGAGGTGATGGAATCTGCACCTATCCACTAGTCTTTACAGTATGTCAAAAAGCATAAAACTGGCTAAAATGGCTCCTGAAGAGAAAAAAAACGACGCTGTTTCGCTTACAGAACAACGCCTCCACCAATTGAACGCCATTAAAGCAAAGGGCATTGATCCGTACCCTGTACGTTTTTTGGGAAAGAGAGACATTCTCGATATCCGCAATGAATACTTTGGTATTAAAAATGACCAAACTCCTCAAGAAGACGCTCAAAATGTAACTACTGCTGGCCGTGTCGTTGCCATCCGCGACATGGGGAAGGCACAGTTTTTACAAATCCAAGACCAAAGCGGTAAAATCCAAATCTACGCAGGAAATAAAACACTCAACGAAGAAGATTATTTTGTACTCACACACCTTGATTTAGGAGACATCGTTGGGGTCAAAGGGCGCCCTTTTAGAACACAAAAAGGCGAAGCGTCTATCCATGCCGAGTCGCTAAAAATTTTAAGTAAAAATCTCGCGCCACTTCCTGTTGTCAAAGAGAAAGAAGGCGAAACATTTGATTCGATTAGCGATATAGAATTACGCTACCGCCAAAGGTATATTGACCTCGCAGTAAACCCTGACACACGTGCGACGTTCCAATTACGTTCGGCGATTATACGCGAAATTCGTGAGTATCTCTATGAAAAAGGCTTTATGGAAGTGGAAACTCCCATGATGCAGGCCATCGCTTCAGGGGCTGCGGCGCGGCCATTCCAGACACACCACAACGCCCTCGACATTGAGCTTTACCTGCGTATTGCGCCGGAGCTTTACTTAAAACGGCTGATTGTGGGCGGTTACGAAAAAGTTTTCGAACTTAACCGCAATTTCCGTAACGAAGGAATTAGTACAAAGCACAATCCAGAATTTACGATGATCGAAATTTACCAAGCATACGCAGATTACAACACCATGATGGACTTGGTCCAAGATATTTTTGAAATGCTTGCGTTAAAACTTTTGGGAAAAACAGAAATACCTTATGGCAAAACAGCTTCTAATGGAGTAGAGCATATAATCTCGCTCAAAAAACCTTGGAAAAAAATTGAATATTTAGAAAGCATTAAAGAAAAAACAGGACTCGATTTTGCCAAATTTTTATCCGACGAAAATCCATCGGCCAAAGAAGCAAAAAAAATGGCCTCGTCTATAGGGTTAAAAGCCGATACGTTAAATACTTTCTGGGAAGTTGTCGACCTTGTATTTTCTGAACGCGTTGAAGTAGAACTCATACAACCGACAGTTGTGATGCATTTCCCGAAAGCAATTTCGCCTCTTGCCAAATCAATTCCAGGAAACCCCTATTTAGTGGAACGCTTTGAACCCTACATTATGGGACGCGAGATGGGGAATGCCTTCTCCGAACTAAACGATCCTTTAGAACAAGAACTCCGTTTCAAAGAACAAGCTGCACAACAAGCAAGTGGCGCAGAGGAAACAATGCCCACCGACGAGGATTTCGTCACTGCGCTAAAAGTGGGTATGCCTCCCACAGGAGGGCTTGGAATTGGTATTGATCGTTTAGTAATGCTACTTGCCAATAAAGCAAGCATTAAAGACGTTATTTTGTTTCCACTTTTGAGGCCGCAGAAATAATTTGCTACTATAACTACACCACACACAGGGAAAAAAATGAAAACAAATCTTTCTTTTATTAAAACAGCCCGCGACAAAATACAGCTCGTAAACCAAAAACTCTTACCGCAAAAGCTTGAGTATGTCGTTTGCAAAAACGGCACAGACGTAGCCAAAGCAATTAAAGAGATGGTAGTGCGCGGAGCGCCTGCAATCGGCATTAGCGCTGCATACGGAATGTATTTGAGCGCATGGGAGGCTACGAAAAAAAACAAGAAACTAAATATTGAGCTTTTTCAAAAGCAAAAGCAACTTCTTGATGCTGCACGTCCCACTGCGGTCAATTTAGCTTGGGCGACACAGGAGATGCTCGCCGTCGCAAGCCATTTTTTTACCTCAGACGCCGCAAAAGCCAAAGACGCACAGATTAAACTGCTCCTTAGCCTTTACGAGCGCGCTTTGGAAATCCATAACGACGATGCCGAGCGTTGCCTTACAATGGCAAACAACGCGGTTAAATACCTTGTTACAAAATATCCAAAAGAAAAATACAACATCCTCACGCATTGCAATACGGGCTCTTTAGCAACAGGTGGCATTGGAACCGCGTTGGGAGCCATCCGTATTTTACACGAAAAAGGTAAAGTGAATATGGTGTACGCGGATGAAACACGCCCATATATGCAAGGTTCGCGTTTAACGGTGTACGAACTCCAAAAAGATAAAATACCCGTAACGCTCACCATCGACTCACAAGCGGCATACCTAATGCAGAAAAAAATGGTCGACGCCATTTTTGTAGGCGCCGACAGAATTGCAATCAATGGTGATGTTGCAAATAAAATTGGAACGTATTCGCTTTCCGTTTTAGCAAAAGCGCACCGCATTCCGTTTTTTGTCGTCGCGCCGCAGTCGACGTTCGACAAAACAATTGCAACCGGTGCAGAAATTATTGTCGAGGAAAGGCCAGCGCAAGAAGTACTCGAAATCCAAGGGCGTCCCATTGCGCCTAAAGTTCCTGTAATTAATTTTAGTTTTGACGTAACCCCACAGACAAACATCACAGCGATTTTTTCCGAAAAGGAAACGCTCGAATAGAAAAGCCAGATGTATTACGTATTCTGTTTTTTATCGCTTGTTTTAGGAGCATGGGCAACCTACACAGCGCTTTTAGAAGCCCCTGCAGATTCTATCCAAGGGAATGTCCAACGTATATTTTACTTTCACGTTCCCCTAGTTTGGGTGTCTTTTGTCGCATTTATCGGTGGGGCGATTATGAGCTTACGTTATTTAATAAGCCGCAATATTAAACACGATACATGGGCGCGTGCTTATATAAAAACAGGATGGGCTTTTACAACAACCGTGCTTGTCACCGGTCCTTTGTGGGCAAAACCTATCTGGGGAGTTCTATGGAACTGGGGAGACGAACGCCTTGTTTCTTTTTTTGTAATGTGGATGATGTATAACGGCTACATTCTTTTACGCGCAACCGTCGCGGACTTTGAAAAAGCTGCGCGAATTGGAGCGGTAGTCTCCCTTCTTGCTGTAATGAATGCAGTGCTCGTTGTAGCGGCAATTTACATTTGGAAAACCGCGTCGCACCCAGGCCCCGTTCTTGTACAAAAAGGTGGTACAACAGGCCTTGTTAACCCTCTTATGCAGAAAGCGTTTGCGTTAAGCTTTCTATCTTTTACGGCAATTTTTATCTGTATTTTATTTGCGCGATTTAAAGTAGAACAACTGGAGACAAAAGCACATGGTTTTGAAGTATAAACTCGTACACTTTTTATGGATTTTTTCGGTCGTGTTCTTTCCACTTGCCGCTGATTTCGATACTGCATCCCTACCAGAGTCTTTGGAAACAAAATTGGAAACATATTTTAAAATGGATGCCTCTAAAGCACGCGCAAATATGGCCAATTTTACAAGCGATGAAATCCAAAAAATTGCAAACGCGTTTAAAAAAACACATTCGCGCTCAGACCAACGTTTGTTTTGGCTCATCGAAGAAGGGTTTCGCCGTAACGCAGAAATAAATTCTGCACAAAGAATTTTGTATCTTTACCTCGCGGTTCTTGCAGCGCTTGCAATTATCGGCGCGTTTACATTATTTACATACATGCATACACGGCGTTTAACCACAAAAGAGGTGGTCGATAGTATTCCTGAAACGCCAGAGGTAGTTTCCAAAAATACAACAAGCGCTCCGCATAAAACAAGCACAAAAAAGAAAAAATAAAATTTTCTAATAATTATAATTTTTCTGCAATCTCTTCCATTTTCATTGCACGCGAGCCTTTGATAAGGATAACAGTTCCCATTTTTTCTTTTTTGAGCGTAGATATAATTCCTCTTAAATCTTCGCGAGCAAATAAATAACTCCGTGCTTTTTTACCAGAAGCTTGGTCAAAAGCAGCACGGGCAATTTCCATACTTTTCCCCACCGCATAAAACGCAGAAACTCCTTTCTCTGCAGCTTTTCTGCCAACCCACGCATGCAGTTTAGCGCTAAACCGGCCAAGCTCTTTGAAATCGCCAAAGACACAAATAACCGGCGCACCATGCGCAATTTGGAGAGCAGCATCGATGGAACTTACCGCAGAGTCGGGGTTAGCGTTATACCCATCGTCGATAACCGTAAAATAATTTTTTCGTATTTGCATGCGTCCATCCAATGGTTTAAAACAGCGGATTGCATCCAGGATCGCTGGTGTTTTTATACCAGCATCGTGTGCGCAATTTGCTGCAAGCGCTAAATTTGAAACCCATGCTTTATTAGGATACGGAAAATTGATTTTTTTACCCTCTACTAAAAGCGTAAAACCATTCTGGTTTGCTTTTTCCACTTTTAAAAAACCTTTGCGTGTATCAATCCGCCTTACGCGTAACATTCTCTTTTTTGCAATTTGTAAAAGGGTGTCTATTTCGGAAATATCGTGCGGCAAATAAATAGGCGCATTCGTGGGTAAATTCGCCATAATTTCTCCTTTAGCGTTTGCAATTCTACGCCTGGAAGAAAAAAACTCGATGTGCGCATGCCCAACGCTACTGATTACCGCTGAATCCGGCATGGCAAGGCTTACAAGTTTTTCAATTTCTCCCGCGTGGTTCATTCCCATTTCAATAATTGCGACTCGCGTTTTTGCATTAACCGCAAAAAGCGTAAATGGAACTCCAATATGGTTATTAAAATTTTTCTCTGTTGCAATACACGCTTTTCCAAGCGCGGCTTTGAAAATTTGTGCAAGCATTTCTTTTGTAGTTGTTTTACCGTTTGAACCGGTTACAGCGACAATGTAAGGCGTAAAACGCATACGGTGGAATCGCGCAAGACGCCACAATGCATCAAGAGGATCATCGACAATAATTGCTTTTTTTTGGTGCGCCGAGCGCACGTGTTTTAAAATGTTGTGTCCTTTGCGTACAAAAAATGCTGAAGCACCATGGTCGAGTGCATCGTTTATAAAATAGTGCCCATCGCGTTTATCGACAAGCGGCACAAAAAGGGAACCCGGCTTTACGCTCAAAGAAGAGGTCGTGATCGAAGTTATACGTGTATCTTCAAAATCTAACGTTGGCCTTTTAATCGCGCAGATTGAAGCGATGGTATAGAAATCATAATCAAGTTTTGCAAACATAGGTGTCGTAAAAAACTTTTGTGCGCGTGTGTCACTTTATTCTCGCTCGCATGTCCTTCTTATCTTTTTTGACACAAGCAAGCCTGCTTAAATTGGGTACTTTTATGAAGTCTACAAGCACACTATTTTTATTATTAACCTCCGTGCTTTTTGCAATGGAGGCGCAACCTTTTCTTGTAGAAGAAAACACCTCTACAAAAGAAAATACTTCACGGATAACGTATTCCCTCGAACAAATCGATGAGCGCGTACGTTCCCGCAGCGAATGGATACAGGCGCAAAAACTTAAAGTTGAAAGCGTTGAAGCGCAAGGCCGCCAAGCGACAGCATGGCAAAACCCCACGGTTGCTGCGGAAATCGGCCGGCTTAGGGATCCCTTAAACAACAATATGACGTACGATATACGCGTAACCCAACCTTTTTATTTTCCGGGAAAACTTTCCGCACATGGCGCTATTTTCGAGAAAGAAGCAGCATTACAAAAAATGCAGGGTGATGAACTGGCGGAAAGGTTATCGCTGGAAGCTGCGTACTATGCGTACGCTTTTTCCATAGCAGAGCAAAAAGCTTCTCATAGTAAAGATCGCATCCGCCGTATCTCTCTTATGCGTACATACATGCGTGCACAAGCATATGCCTCACCCGCGAAAGTTATTCAACGCAATATTGTCTCAACGCAACTTATCGCGCTCCAAAAAACTCTTGCTGAAGAGTCCGCAGAAGTTGAGAGAACATGGCAAAAATTAAATATATACTTAGACGAAAAAGAAAAAGTAAATATCGTTACTCCTTGGATTGTGGATCTTGTCGATATTAACATAGAAGACTATTTGGGAAAAGTTATCAAAGGCAACAGGCAATTAAAAGCAAAAGATTTAGAAATCGCCCGTTTAAGAGCCGAAGAATCTTTTCAAAAGAGAGTTCCTTTGCCCGATATGAGTTTATCCGCATTTTACCGCCGCGAAACTTTGGAGCATCCAGGCGCTAATGAATTTTTTGGAGGCGCCGTTTCGCTACCTATCCCTATTTTAAATGCAAACCGCGCAGCTGTTGAAGCAACCCAAAAACGTTTAGCGGCAGCAGAGAAAGAGAAAAAATATCTCACTCGTGAAGTTATGCAGTTGTCGCGTGCGGCACACGCCGAGTATATGCAAAAGAAAACTTTATTCGATGGTTTTCACAGCAAAAAAATTCCTGCACTCGAACGGCAAATGCGGTATGCCGATCGCGAACTCAAATTAGGAAGAATTGATCTTTTGTCGTATTTGGAATTAGAACTTAAAACGCACGAGGCATACCTTGCGTACTATGACACTCAGCTTGAGCTTGTGCAAACGATTGCGCAAATGATTTTACTTATGGGCGAAAGCGTTCCCTACAAAGGAAATTTATATGTTTTCCAAAATCATTGATGGCGCACTGCGAAACCGCTCGCTTGTTCTAGGCGTTTTTGTTGTCCTTTGTATTGCGGGTTTTTTTTCTATAACCAAACTTCCCGTCGATGCAGTTCCTGACATTACAAACGTGCAGTCGATGGTAATTACCCGCACCGGCGCTCTTGATCCCGAAAAAGTCGAGTCGACAGTGACGTATGTTATCGAAACAGAGCTCCAAGGAATCCCCAAAGTTGAAGAGATACGTTCGGTTTCGAAATACGGGCTTTCGCTTATCACAATTATTTTTGATGAGGACGCAAATCCCTTTCTTGCACGGCAACAGATTAGCGAGAGGCTCAATCAGGTAAAGGACTCATTACCTACTGGAATTACTCCCGAACTTGCACCGCTTTCGACAGGGCTAGGGGAAGTCTTCTTCTACGTTGTTCAGGCAAAACCAAATACACCACTTGCTAAATTACCGGAGCGTGACAGGCTAATTTACTTACGTACAGTTCAAGACTATTTAATTAAAAGACAACTTAAAAGCATAAAGGGCGTTGCAGATGTAGATACTTTCGGCGGTTATCCCAAAGAAATTCATATCAATCTAAACACTACGCGTCTTGCTTCACATGGACTTACTATTGAACAAGTTGTTGAGCGCCTACAAACAATTGGCGAGAACTACGGCGGAGGCTACATACAGCGCGACGGAAAACAAATTGTTATCCGTACACTAGGCCAAGTTACGAGTTTAGAGAAAATTAGGCAAATACCGATCAAGCGTTCTTTTTTTGGTGCGCCGGTTAAACTCGGTGAAATTTGCGAAGTTATATTCCACCATCCACAACCCTTAGGCGGCGCTACGTACAAAGGCGAAGAAGCAATTATTGGAATGCCAATGATGCTTGCAGGGGCAAACAGCCGTAACGTTGCGCATGCAATTAACAAAGCTTTCAAAAAACTCGACTTACCGCAAGATGTAGAGGTTAAAGCGCTATATTCACGCGACTATCTTGTAAACGCGACGGTGAAAACAGTCCTTAAAAACTTGAGCGAAGGTGCGGCGTTTGTTGTCATTGTGCTCCTTATGATACTGGGTAATATTCGTGCGGCAATTCTTGTCTCTCTTGCAATACCCGTTTCGATGCTTATCGCCGTTATTGGCATGAACCATTTTCACGTTTCGGGAAATTTGATGAGCTTAGGGGCAATCGACTTTGGGCTTTTGGTCGACGGTTCTGTTGTTATGTTTGAAAATATGATCCGTCGCATGGAAGATTATCCCGATCCAACGCTTCTCAAGGGGAAAATAAAACGGCAATTAATTTTAGAATCTACTTTAGAGGTGCTAAAACCTGTTATTACGGCGCTCATTATCATCATGGGTGTTTTTGTTCCACTTTTTGCCTTAGAAGGCGTTGAAGGCAAAATGTTTCGTCCCATGGCACAAACGGTGTTACTTGCAATGGCAGCTTCTCTCGTTTTGGCAATTGTACTGATGCCCGTTTTGGGTTATTTATTTTTTCGGTTGAAAAGAAAGAAAGCGACGAAGGCGCCAAGCGAAAAGGAAGGAGTACACCACACACCTATTATTTTACGGTACATTTTGAAAGGATACGAACCCCTTTTGCGTTTTGCGCTCAAAAGGCCGTGGTATATCATCGCTCCAACTATCGCACTAACCCTCTTGTCATTTTTTCTTTTTACGCGCTTGGGAGGCGATTTTATTCCACGGCTTAACGAAGGCGATGCGGTAATTAACCTTAGCCGAGCGGTCTCAACAAGTTTCGATAAATCTCTTGAGATGCAAATAAATTCAGAAAAAATTATACTTACTTTTCCAGAAGCAAAAGAAGTCTTTTCGCGCTTTGGTACATCCGACGCGGCAACAGACCCCCAAGGCGTGTTTTTTTCAGACACGTTTGTTATTTTAGAAAAAGATTCTAAAAAATGGCGTAAAGAGAACGGTAAGCCAATAACGAAAGAAAAGCTAATGAATAAAATGCAAGAAGCGATTCTTGCGCAAAAACCACTTAGCGCACAGGAAATTTCAATCACGCAACCAATTGAAATGCGTTTTAACGAAATGCTCGAAGGTTCGCGTGCGGACGTAACAATGCGCGTCTACGGTACCGACCTCAACGAACTCCATGAAATTATGAACAAAGGACAAGCTATTATCGAAAAAATTTCTGGAGTACAAAGTGTACAAAGTGATCCCATAATTGCTCTTGCAAAGAGTCCTGTTCTTGATATTGAACTCGATTACAACGCTATCTCTTACTATGGACTCGATCTTAAAGACGTAAACCAAGTGGTAGAAACAGCAATGAGCGGACACAAAATTGGAAACTATTACGAAAATTCGTACCGCTTTCCAATTATTACGCGTTTGGACTCAAAGCAGCGTAACGACGTGCGGCAAATACGTAACATCCCTGTGGGGCTTGACGCAGGTGGAAGCGTTCCACTCCATTTAGTTGCCAAAATTCAAGAGCGCGAACAGGTTACGACAATTGCGCGTAGCCAAGGGCGGCGCTATGCAGCGCTTTCGATTAACCTTGCAGGCGTCGACGTACAAACGTTTGTCAACCGCGCACAAAAAGCTATTGAAGAAAATCTAAAACTACCACCTTTCTACGAGATAACATGGGGAGGGCAATTTAAGAATTTACAACGCGCTTCAAAACGGTTAGCGATTATTATTCCAATTACGCTTTTGGCGATTTTTCTTTTACTCTTGCGCTACTTTGGCGGCTACAAACAATCCCTACTTGTCTTTATGGGAATTCCCGTTGCGGTTGTAGGTGGAGTACTTACGTTAAATGCAATTGGTATGAACTTTAGTATTTCCGCTGGAGTGGGTTTTATCGCGCTGATGGGGATTGCCATCTTAAATAGTTTGGTTCTTGTCACGCATTATGACGAGTTGCGTGTAAAGCATCCGACGGCGAGCGTGCGTGATTTAATTTTTGAGGGCACTCTTGATCGCTTTCGACCGGTGATTATCACTACATTGGTGGCTGGGCTTGGCTTTTTGCCAATGGCGATAAATTCTGGCTTAGGCTCAGAAGTACAAAAGCCACTTGCCTCTGTCGTTATCGGCGGACTTATCATTGCGACAATCCTTACCGCGCTGCTTCTTCCCACGCTTTATACGATGATTTTTTTGAATTCTCCGCCGCCACAAAAAAGAGACGAAGATGGCATAATTATCGCCAAAGAAAATACAAGTGCCGAGGCACCTGCGACAGCAACAAAGAAAAAACGCGTACGAAAAAAACAGCCACCACCGGAAGTTTAATTTTATTCAAGGATAACTCCCGCGGCATTTTGCAATTTTCTAATTGCCTCTATAGGCGAAAGGTGTCTTCCCTCTTCGCTTAAAAAACGTCGGATTTTACGCGCCCCAGGCAGAGAGTGGAAAAGGTTGAGCATATTTGTAAAAAAACGCGCTGCGCTAATACCTCCATTGCCGTTAGCTTCGGCAAAACTTGCCACAGCCTCTAAAATTTCTTTACGCGAAAGCCGACCATCCGAAAAGAAAAAAGGATTTTCATGCGCAAGACGGCCAAGCATTACACGGTCGACGTTTTGCAAGTGGCTTTCTATCGCATCTTTTGTTTTTACACCGCCATTTATCTCGATAGAAAAATTTGGAAAAAGTTTTTTTACCCTATACACAAGATTATAATTTAGCGGAGGAATTTCGCGATTTTCTTTTGGTGAAAGCCCCTGGATATTTATATTCGCATTGCCTTTACGAGCAACCCCGCCTAAAGTAGCAGTGCGTGCATGGATTGTCACCCTACTTGCGCCAGCGTCTTTTACTTTTTTTACAAACCGGATTAACTTCTCTTCGGATTCTTCTCCCGTAATTCCAATACGGCACTTAACGCTCACGGGTATTTTAAGCCGAGAATGCATACGCGAAATAATTTCGGCGACAAGCTCTTCTTCGCGCATAAGGGTTACTCCAAATTCGCCACTTTCAACACGCCCTGAAGGGCAACCACAATTAAGGTCTATTGCATCGTACCCAAAATCCTCACCAAGCTTTGCCGCTTCAGATAAAATTTGTGCGTTGTTTCCCCCTAACTGCAAAACAACGGGATGTTCGCTTGTGTCGAATTTAAGTAAACGCTTATAATCACCGCGAACAATTGCGTGCGCCACAACCATTTCTGTGTAAAGGCGTACGTCACGATTGATAAGGCGCATAAAATACCGAAAACGCCAGTCGGTAATCTCCATCATGGGAGCGATAGAAATTTTTGTCCAATCAAATGCCAAGAATTTATTTTTTGTGTTTTATATGTATATCTTTTACTTTTTTTTGTGGCGCATTTTTGTAAGTTTTTTTATTTAAGCCATTTGAAAAAAGCAACTCTTCAATCTCGCTGTAGTGTTTCACCGCGTGTATATAGATTCCCGTTTTAAGCTCCTTAGGGAGCTCTTCAAAATCACGCAAATTTGCAAACGGAAAAATAACGTGTTTAATCCCTACACGACGCGCCGCAACAATTTTTTCGCGTAACCCGCCAATGGGAAGTACATCTCCCGTAAGGCGAATTTCTCCTGTCATTGCAAAACCAGAGCGAATTTTTTTATTCCTCAAAAGCGACAAAAGCGCGGTGGTAATCGTCACACCCGCCGATGGACCATCCTTGGGGGTTGCGCCATCGGGAACATGGATATGGATATCGTGCTTTGTCCAAAACGCGTCATTTTCTTCCAAAGAACGGGCATAAGAGACAGCAATTTCTAAACTTTCGCGCATCACTTTGCCAATTTGTCCTGTAAACTTAACGCGCCCACGCCCTGGAAATTCACGCGACTCGATAGCAAGCGTTGCACCACCCATTGCGGTGTACGCAAGACCGATTGCAGTACCTACAGCGAGGTCTATTTTTTCATCGTCTCGCGTAAAAATCGGTTTTCCCAAATAGAGAGGAATTTCTTTAGGGGTAATTTTTCTTGGGAACGATTTTTTTTCGACGTATGCCGCAGCCGCTTTTCTATAAAGTTTTTGGATTTCTTTTTCAAGGTGGCGCACCCCTGCTTCGCGTGCATACGAATCGATAATAAATTCCAATCCTTCTGTAGTTATTTGTGGCACATTTTTTTTCGTAAGACCAGAGTCGTTTATCGCACGGCTTACAAGATAGCGTTTTGCAATTTGCATTTTTTCTTCGAGGATGTACCCAGGTAACCTAATCACTTCCATACGGTCGATAAGCGGCTCGGGAATTGACTCGAGAGTATTTGCGGTTGTAATAAACGTAATTTGTGAAAGATCGAAAGGTAAATCTAAAAAATGATCGCGAAACTCAAAATTTTGTTGTGGATCTAAAACCTCGAGAAGCGCAGATGCAGGATCGCCATAGTACGAACGCCCTAACTTATCTATTTCGTCGAGCATCAAAACCATATCACGCGCTTTTGTGGTTTTTAACCCTTGGATAATTTTACCCGGCATTGCGCCAATGTACGTGCGCCGATGTCCTTTGATTTCCGCTTCGTCGCGCATACCTCCCAAAGAAAAACGGAAAAACTTTTTTTTCATTGCATTCGCAATAGAACGTCCCAAAGAAGTTTTTCCCACACCCGGCGGCCCCACAAGGCAAATAATTGAACCTTTAACGTCTTTCTTAAGGCTACGCACGGCAAGGTATTCCAAAATGCGATTTTTTACGTCGCTAAGCCCAAAATGGTCGCTATTTAAAACCTTGCGGGCGTATTCAATGTTAATTTCATCGATAACTTCCGTACTCCACGGTAAATCGAGTAGCGTGTCGAGATAGTTGCGTATAACGGTATATTCGGGCTGTGCTGTTTCCATGTATTCAAGTTTGCTACATTCATCCAGCGCCTTCTCTTTTGCTTCGGGGGGAAGTTTTGCCGCTTCAATTTTTTGCCGGTAGTAATCCGCGTCTTTTTCTTTGGTGTCTGGCCCCTTAAGCTCGCTTTTAATCGCTTTTAATTGCTCTCGCAGATAAAATTCGCGTTGGTTGGTTTCTGCGCTTTGGTTAACCTTTCCCTGTATTTTGCGCTGCAATTTAACGAGAGCCAGTTCGCGTGCAAGAAACTGGAGAGTTCTTTCTAAACGGCGGCGCACATCGAATGTTTCTAAAATTTCTTGAAACTCTTCACGCTTGAGGTTAAGTACAGAACAAACAAAATCGGCAATTTTTCCGGGTTCTTCGACGTTAATGAGCGTAAGTTTCATCTCTTCAGTGAAATAGGGGTTTTCGGCCATCATTTCTTTCGCTTGGATAAGAACGCTACGCATGAGAGCGATGAGCTCTTTATCGCGTATTTGGCTTGGCTCGATTTCGTACACAACCTTCGCAAGCATTTGTGGCTCGGTGTGTACAAAAGACTCGATACGAAACCGTTCGAGTGAATTTACGAGAAGGTGGATGCCACCGTCGGGTAAATTGATGCGCTTTAATATTTTTGCCGCAGTACCAACATGGAAAAGATGGTCAGGCCCTACTTCTTCCTGTGTATCGTCGTGCTGTAAAACAAGCCCAATATGCCCACTCGACTTGTAGACAGTCTCGATTGCTTCGGCAAGTTTACCCTCCGCAATAATAAGAGGTGTAACCATTCCCGGGAAAACAGGCCTGTGACGCACGGGTAAAATAAACAGTTCTTGGGGGAGCAACTGGTTTATAGGAACAATGAGAGATTCTTTATTTTCTGCCACGAAGCTATAATTTAGTTAAAGTACAGCGTGAAATCCAATTTTATTTACTCACGCACAGTTACCTGAGTAATTTTTAGGCGGTACTGGAGGCGTCCCATAAACTTACCCACCTGCGGTTCACCGCTTATTGAGATAGCCTCGCGGTGGATAACGCTCTCTGCTTTGCCGCCGTGAAAAAACCAGACCCCTTCGATGTTGGTGTCCGCGGGTTGAGAAAAGCGGAGTTTTGCGTGCGCCCCTGTTTTACCTAATGGGCTCAGTTCAACCTTTCCCGAATTTAAAATTTTTACAATCGGGTGCGGGTTAATGACACCATAAGGTGCGTGGATTAAAAGTTCGTCCCAAAGTGGCGTACGCATCCGTGCAACTTCAATTTCTAAAGGAGGGTTAAAATTACGAAAAGGGTCAAGATTTATCTCTTCACTTTCTTTGGAACCCTTTTGGAATAACGTATTGGCAAAGGCAAAAAGGGCGTCAATAAACTGCGGCAAATTTTCCTCTGCGATAGAAAATCCTGCTGCTTGTTTGTGCCCCCCAAATTGGAGTAAATGCATAGAGAGGCTTTCAAGGATATGGTACACATTTTCATTGGTATACGCGCGTATAGAACCACGGTACGAAGTACCGTCGGGAACAAGTACAACCGAAGGCTTTGCCAATTTTTCTGAAATTTTAGACGCGATAAGCCCCGAGAGTCCACGGTGGAACTTGGCGTGTATCGCTACAGCGATGGGAGCCTCATAAGAACGGATATCTAAGGCCTCATCTAAAAGTTCAAGCGCACGTTTTGAGCTTTCTTTGCGTTCATCGTTAAGTTTTACAAGGGTGTGCGCTGCTTTCGCCGCCTCCAAAGGGTCTTTTTGGAGAAGAGCGTCGAGGGCAATATTGGCGCTTCCCATACGGCCTGCGGCGTTAATCACAGGGCAGAGGGTAAAACTCAAGTCTTGCTCTGCAACTGTATTTGCCAAATTGAGCTTTTTGAGGAGCGCCAAAAGCCCCATCGGTAACGCATCGAGTTGGCGTGTAATTATTTCTAAACCCGAACGTACCAAAATACGGTTATCTGCGTAAATGGGCATAAGGTCTGCAACAAGCCCAATTGCCGCAAGGGGAATATAAGGAGCAAGAATCGCCTGCACTTTACGGAAGCTCGCCGACTGGACCGCGTTAAAAACTTCAAGAGCAGAAAAAGCCGACGGCGCTTTTTGGTAAAAATTAAAAATTTTTCGTACTTCAAAATTTTCGCGTGCGATATGCTCAAAAATTTTTTCTAAATCGTGCGCTTCTCCCATACCTAAAGGCAGCGCTTTGCGTAAGGTATAATGCCGTGTTACCGCCGAAGCTTCTGGATTTTCTAAAAGAACTCCGTTTTTAAGAAAAATTGTTTCTGTATCGGTAGTAATCGAAATTTCTTCGTTAAAATCACGCGTATAAGAAAAAAGAACCGCCTGGATAAAACGCAATACAATTGCCGCTGTACAATAATCACGCGCAAAATCGTACTCGGGTAAACGTTTTGGGTTGATAAACGCGTCAACCTTTGGGAAATCTTCCTCAAGAGGGGGGATAAAATGGTGGTCAATAATAATTGTCCTACAACCAGTCGCCTCACAAATTTCTAAAAGCTCGGCACGGTTAGACGATCCGCAATCTAAAGTGATCAAGAGGTCTGGTTTTGTATCTACCACGCGCCTTACAACATCGCCTGTAACGCCATACTTATCTTCTTCTTGGGGTACAAGTGTTACAAGATTTGCCGGTGTTACTTTTAACTGCTCGCGTAAAAAAAGCGTAAGAAGCGCTGCGGATGTAACTCCGTCTGCGTCTCTGTCGCCGTAGATGACAATCCGCTTTGCCGCGCTTTCACGCAGGAGCATAACAGCACGCGCCATGTCGGGAAATACAAATGGGCTTTTGAGCAAATGTATCGACGGGAGTAAATACCGTAGCGCGTGTTCGCGCTTTATAGCATCGGGTAAATGGCCATCTGTGTAGGCTTCTAAACGGTCGAGAAAACGGCGATAAATAGTTTCTGCAAATTCAGATTTCCTCTCAAACAAAAAGCCATACCAATTTGCAAATTCATCCATCCGCATTATGTCGCCTGAAATTTTTGGGGCTTAAAAGGCAGTGCTGTGGTGCGGAAAAAATACACTTTTTTACCGCATCACTGTATTGCCGTTATGCTTTGCACCGCGCTGTATTTGGATCTCTGCCGTTTGTACATCGCCCGCTAAACGGGCGCTTGGGTGTAACGACACGCTTTCTGCGTTTAGAATGTTTCCTTGTACGCTACCAAAAATTTCTATATCCCTTGCACTAATGTTGGCCTTAACCTCGGCTTTATCTTGGATTTGTACGCGGCCACGGACGACAAGGTTGCCTTCGAGCCTACCTTCAACAACGACCGCATGGTCAGCCTCTATACTCCCGCGAAAAACCATGCCACTTGAAATCGTTGTGTTCTCGTTTGCCATTGTAGAGTGCAAATGTAAGTTGTATATATTCCTTCAACAACTTTTGCTATTTATTATTTAAGAACGGGTGCGCGAGTTGGAGCCAGTGTGCCAAGAGCCTGTGCGCCAACTCGTGCGATGGTTATGAAGGGGCAATTTTTTTGCAAATTTTTGTACGCGGTTCGCTCAAAATTGCGAAATTTTGCACAAATTTGGGCGTCTTCGCCCCTCGAAAAGCGAATTGGAACAATTCGCGGGGGAATTTGTGTAAAATAGTGTACAAAAATTTGTAAAAAAATTGCTTCAGCGAGTTGGCGCACAGGCGCCAACTCGCGCACTGCCTCTTTAGTGGCCAGGCCAAAAAGCCATATCTGAGTCTTTTGTAAGTGTTTGCGTTGTTACAACTGTACCATTCATATTTTCGATGGTTGTCGTTAAAGCCGAAGTCGATCCGTCGCCATTATGGATTTTGTAGAGGTAGGTACCGCCCGCCCCGACAAAACGGTATTGGTTTGTTGCATCGACTGCTGTGCTATTGACCGTTGTACCGCTAATCGAAAAGAGGTGGAAGAGGGAACTCCCGTCTGAAAGTGTTGTACCATTAGTTAAAAGCAAATAGCCTAACGAATTACTAAACGCCATCCTGCCTCCAAAAGCAGGCGCGTAGACTGTCGGGAAAGTTGTTATGTTCGTTGGTGTTCCGCCACTCAAAGGAAAGTAGGTGAGGCTTGCTGCGGTGCCACCAAACCATTTAGCGTTGTAGCTCCATACACGCGTACCATCGCTTTGTAAATCAGAAGGATTTTCGCCAACGTTGATGTTAGTGGTAACAGTATCAGTTAATATACTGATGATAGAAACTGATGCTTGTGATTTATTTAATGAATCTTGGTTTGCCACATAAACTTTGTCGCTAGAAAATTTTCGGATGGGGGATGGCTTTTGGCCAACGGTAATATCCGAAAGCAAAGAAAGTGACGGTAAGGCAGATAAATCGACACGCTTTAATGTATCCGATGCGCTTGCAAATCCACCGTAGAGGGGGATATATGCAACACAGCCTACAAGCGCCATTTCTTGCGGGTAATCACCCAAAGTAATTTGTCCTGCGAGGGTTAAATCGGAACGTTTGTAAACGTAAAGTTTACCCGATGCACTGCTATCGACAAGCAAGATATAATCACTTGTGAAAGTGGGAGATTTAAGTCCGCTGGAAGCAACACTGAGTTGGTTTGCTTTCACGGTAAACGTAGAATTGTTTTTTTCAATCCAGTCGAGTTTGTACGTCGCATAATCTGCCGAGTGTGTGTACGCCAAAACTACATCAGGTGATGCCGTTAATGAACACAAGGTTGAAGTATCGTCATTTGTACACGCGACAAAAGTGAGGCTGAACGCCCAAGCGAGATACCGCCATCTTGTAGATTTTTTTTTCATGGAAAAGCTCCTGTAAAAAAGAGCCCGCTATTTGAGCATAAAGTATTTACTCAAACGTTTTCGGTACACCGCCGTGTCCTCGGGCAGTGTACGCAAGAGTTCCCGGCTAAGGGTTTGCGTCGAGACTTGAAAGCGCTTGGCTGCCTTACGCTTTCATTCGCGCGTTGCGCGAAACGTCTCTTTGGCAAACCCCATTGCGGTTGCGGGTCAGCGCCGGAATCGCACCGGACTTCCTCTTTTTGCAAAGATACCTTTTAGGATACCCTTACAAAAAACAAATTATATATCCAAGACTTGCCGTAAATAACTATTAACCTCAAAAATAATTTTACACTACCTCTCTAAATACAACTCGCACAAATGAACTTTAACCAACTCTTGGAAGAGTTACTCGAGTGCCAAAATTTATCCAACGAAAAAATTTCATTCCTTATTTCAGAAACGATGCAGGGGAAACTTAGCGAAGTACAAATCGCCGCATGGCTTATTGCCTTACGCATGAAAGGCGAAACCCCTTCTGAAATTGCGTCGTGCGCACAGGTTATGCGGCAAATGGCAACCCCCATCCGTAAAGAAGATTTACCCCCTCTTTTTATCGATACGTGTGGAACCGGCGGAGATAGATCGCACCTTATCAATATTTCGACTTTGGTTGCACTCACACTCGCCGCACAACACATCCCTGTTGCAAAGCATGGCAATCGGGCGGTTTCTTCTGCATCGGGTTCTGCTGACGTACTCGAAGGGTTGGGGTATCCTTTAGATGAAAACGCAGAACTTATTGCGAAACGCCTTAAAGAGAAAAATTTTGCGTTTTTCTTCGCTCCACACTACCACCCTGCAATGAAGTATGCAGGGCCTGTGCGGCGTGCTTTGGGAGTGCGCACTATTTTTAATATTCTGGGCCCCCTTGCAAACCCTGCATCTGCCCCCATACAGCTTATAGGGGTCTATGCACAAACGCTTCTTATTCCCTTTGCAGAGACACTCCGCCTTTTAGGGCTTAAAGCGGCTATGGTTTTCCATAGCGAAGATGGCCTTGATGAAATCTCTCCGCTTGAATGTACGCACTATGCACTCCTTTACGATGGAAAAATTACAACGGGGATTTACAGACCGCCAAAACAACCGTATATTACATCGCTCAGCGTTTTGCGCAGCACTTCTAAAGAAGAATCGTTAAAAATTTTTCTCGATATTATCCACGGGAAAAATGCTGCTGGAGCGTATATGGTAAGCCTTAACGCAATTTTTGGCAAAAAGCTCTTCGATGCGGTAAGCAAAAGTGCACATACCGCCGATTTAGAGCCAACTCCAGATGACGTGATGGCTATTTTTGATTTTATCCAAAGCGGCGCTTTAAAAGACGCTATAAATTTTTAAAATTTTATTTAAACTTGTTTCCAGAAATGGTTTACTGGGCCATGCCCATGCCCCAAAGGCTGTGCATTGAGTAGTGCCTGCGTAAGGTACTCTTTTGCTTTGCGGCATGCGTCGAGTACGGGATACCCTTTTGCAAGGTATGCAGCAATCGCCGCCGAAAGCGTACAGCCTGTGCCGTGCGTCGAGGTGGTGTCAATCCGCACTGCATCGAGCACAGTTATTTTTTTTCCGTCAAAAAATACATCGCTTGCATTAGGCGTAGCTAAATGTCCTCCTTTAATAAGAACGTGTTTAGGTCCAAAAGCAAAAAGCGAATGTGCCGCTTCTTTCATTTCTTTAAGAGAAGTTATTTTTATCCCTAAAAGCGCCTCTGCTTCGGGCAGGTTTGGGGTAATGAGGTACGCACGCGCAAGCAATACCTTTTTGAGCATGAGTTCCGCGTCGCTCTCCAAGAGCCTGTGTCCACTTTTAGAAACCATTACCGTATCTACAACCAGATGCACTAAAGAAAAGTCGTCGATTGCCCGCGCTACAGTTTCTATAATTGCGGCATTTCCCAGCATGCCTGTTTTTGCTGCACGTACAGAAAAATCGGTTGCGACGCTTTTTATTTGTGCATACACCATTTCTTGCGAGAGGACATCTACCCTGTCGACCCCACGCGTGTTTTGCGCTGTAATCGCCGTGATTGCGCTTGTACCAAAAACGCCTAAAGACTCCATCGTTTTTAAATCGGCTTGTATTCCCGCGCCACCGCCAGAGTCGCTTCCCGCTACCGTAAGCGCAACAGGCTTCACCGTGCAGCCATCCTTTCTTTATTAGGCATCGATACCTGTGCGCTCGGCGCTAGAAGAAAAATTTTTCCCGACTGCAACTCCAAAATGACAAGTTCTCGGTTCCGTAGGCGGCCAAAGCTCGACCACAATCCAGGCGCTTGCAAAAGTTCTTCTACTTGCAAAGAAGGGCTGTTGTAGTCCAATGCCCAAATACGGCCAGAAATTGAATCTGCAAAAATATATTTATTCCGGTATGCCCCTAAGGCTTTTCCTTCGTATACGTACCCTCCCAAAATAGATTGCCCCACGCCGTGCGGATACTCGTAAATGGGGGGAGTTAACCCCGTACGGTCACAATTTTTTTTGGGGTTATAGCAATGGAAGCCTTCCATAATATTCCACCCCATATTGGCGCCACGCCCGACGATGCTAATTTCCTCGTAATCGTTTTGTCCCACATCGGCGACTATAAGTTTTTTCTCTGGCGTAAAACTAAACCGCCATGGGTTGCGTAATCCCCACGCAAAAATTTCCGGCTTTTTTTCTCCACGCGCTCCCTTGGAAGAACTAAACGGGTTATCTTGCGGAATTTTATACGAAGAAGTATAGCGCACATCAATCCGTAAAATTTTGCCGAGTAGTGTCGTTGTGTCTTGTCCATTGCCACGCGGATCGCCACCCGAACCACCATCGCCCACACCTATGTACAGGTAGCCATCAGGCCCAAACTCGAGCATTCCCCCGTTGTGATTACTAAAGGGTTGGCGGATGGATAAAAGCTCAGTTACTTTGTTTTTCCCAAGGCCGAGTTTTCCTGTTATGTCGAGGCGTGCAAGGACTGTCCGTCGGGGTTTCGCCGCCGAATAGTACACAAAGTAGCTTCCGCTGCTATGGAAATCCAGAGCAAACGCAAGCCCCAAAAGCCCTTCCTCAAGAGTGGGATCTGCTACCCTATCGCGTAAATCAGCCAAAACAATGTTACACGCTTTTTCGGGACTTTCAAGGCGTATAATTCCTATTTTCTCGACAATCGCGTACGCGTCTGGGCATGCCGCGATTTTTCCCGGATAGGCTGTTAAAAAGACAGGTTGCTTGAATTTTCGGTGGAAAAGCGGCTTAAGCTCGATACGCGATGTTTTTCTAAATTTCGCGGCGCCAAGCATGCCTCCTATACTGCCTAACATAAAAAAGGTTAAAACCCAAACGCGCATACTTAAATATATAAATTTTTGTTGCACACGCCCATGCGCGGCGCGTAGTTATATTCCACAAAGAAACCGCTATTTTTTTGCTTAAATCGCTCGTAGGGATAGTTATCCCTTCATGTGACATAATACGAGATAGTTATCCCTTCATGTGACATAATACGAGATAGTTATCCCCTAATGTGACATAATACGAGATAGTTATCCCCTAATGTGACATAACGCGAGGTAGTTATCCCCCAATGTGACATAATACGAGAAATAGCTGTGAGCCCGTGCAGCAACTCACTTAGCCACTTATCCAAAAAATGTTGACAAAGCGTTCAAGATTCTCCATGTTTGCACCGCACAATCTTTTATTTTGGAGGATATATGGCAGATAGTAAAGTAATAGCGATGGACATGCCACAGGTTCGTCGTCCTGAATTTGGTTTAGAAAATAACTTTAGTAAGTATTATGCGGATGGCAATCCATTCCTTTCGCATTTAGTCAATAGTTTGCACGTGGTTTTTCCCGAAGGGGAAAAGCTCTTTATCCGTGCGGTAAAGTTTTTTCAAGACCAAGTGCAGGATCCGCACCTTAAAGCGCGAATCAAAGGTTTTATCGGACAAGAGACAGTCCACATGATGCAACACGAACGCATTTGGGATACTTTGGAGAGCCAGGGGATTAAAGTGCGCGAATTTGACGAATGGTATACCAAAAGCGCCTATGAAGAAGGTATAGAAGGAGCAATCCGTAAAATTTTTGGCGAAGAAACTTATAAACGGTTAGCCCTCGCTGTTACGTGCGGCCTTGAACACTATACAGCAACGCTTGCGGAAGTCGCCTTAGATCCAGACCTCAACGTACTTAAGGGTTTTGACGATCGCATGATCGCTCTTCTCGAGTGGCATGCCGCTGAGGAAATTGAACACAAGGCAGTTGCGTTCGACGTAATGCAAGCAGTCGACGGAAGCCCGATTACAAAAACAGCTGGACTTCTTCTTGCAACATGGACACTTATCTACTACGGGGCCGCCGGTACCGTCAAATTTATGATGGAAGACGAACAGGTCAAAATTACCGATTTACCGCGCATCGTTGCGGAAAAAACTCCGCTTTTGGCAAAAGCAGTCTTCTTTATGGTACCGAAAGTTTTACAGTACCTAATGCCCGGCTTCCACCCAAACGACACAGAAAATAGCCGCTTGGCAGTTGAGTACTTCCAGAACAACAAACAGTACTTCGAGAAAAAGGCAGGTTAATAACTAAAACTTAACCGGTTGAATAGTTAATAACAAAATTTTAGCGCTGGGAGTGCCTAAAAAGGCGCGGCGTGCTGGCTAATTAGGCTCCCGGCGTTTTTTATCGGATAGGGGTATCCAACGAGCCTGTGCGCCAACCATCGCCCCTTACAATTCAAGTACAAAAAATCATCTTTTCAGCGTAAGATACGTCTAATATAAGTACGTAGTTGGGCAAAAACCCAAAGGAGAAGCATGCGACAGAAACTCTTCTATTTTTTTATAACCACAATAACCATCTGGACAAGTATTCCAGAGAAAATTTTTGCCACAAACGACAAACCGAAAGAACTTCTCGCAGTGGCCTTAAAAGTAAGCGGTGAATGCTATCTCGAGCGCGACAAAAAAACACAACGTGTACGCATAAAAACAATTTTCTTTAAAAACGACCTTCTTTATACAAAAAACGGCAAAATGGATATCCAAATTGGACCAAACGCGGTCTTGCACCTTTCCCCATACGGTTCTGTGCGTCTTAGCGAACTTATGGAAAATAACTCCAAAATGCAAATTTCTCTCGCTCTCGATTCCGGCAGGGGATATACCAAATTCACGAAACCCATGCCCGAAGGGTCAAGCTACCAAATCCGCACCCCAACGATTACTGCGGGTGTGCGTGGAACAGAGTTTATAATTAGCGCGGGAGATACGCCACCAAACGCAAAAGCCGAAGACGCAGATATTCCTGCAGGTGTTTACGTAAACCACGGTAAGGTTGCTGTGTCAAGCGTCGCAAATGCGGCGGATGAACAAGTTGTACCTGCAGGAAACCAAATTAAAGACTCTGGCGAGCTCATCCAAGAAGTGATGGACGATTTCATGAAGAAAAAAATGGCTATGTTTGAAAGATTAAACACAATGCGTGAAGAACAATACCGAATGCTCGCAAATGAAAAAGAGCGGCAGTTAGAACTCCTCGAGAAAGTGCGAAACTCTCGAAATTTTGGCGAACGTAATAAATCTCTTGAGGAAATGCGGGAGCGTAACCGCGAGCGTTTCAAATAATGCGTTCCTTGAAAATTTTACTCAGCCTTTTTTTAAGCATATTATTTTTTAATAGTAGAAGTTTTGCTCAAAGCGAAGCAGACGCACCCCAAAAACCACGTATCGATATAACCACACGCCCTTGGTACCACTATATTAAAGACGATATTGGAAATATAAAAATCCCTTCTGTAAAAGAATTTAAGCTTAATAACGGAATTCCTGTCTACTTTGTTTTTTCCGATAGTGTGCCTGTCGTCAATGCACAAATTTTTATAGAAGGCGGCGCGTTTGAGGTTGCAGATGAAAAGCTCGGGCTACAAAGCCTCTGGGGAGACATGGTTACCTTTTCGGGTAGCGATGGGCTTACCCGCGATGCGCTCTCAAAATACCTTGACGAACGCGCTACGGCATTTGCATTCAAAGCGGAACTTGAACGTTCCTATTTTAGTATCCGTTCACTTGCGCATTTTTTTGGCAAAGACTTAACGACGCTTTTTAGCGTGCTTGAATCACCGCGTTTTTATGGCGACGACTTAGAAATTTTGCGTACCCGTACGCTTAAAGCACTCGACGAACGCGACCAAAACCCCGCTACGTGGGCATCTTTGGGACTCTCGCAGGTTTACTGGAAAGGAACTTTGCGTGCACGGTATGCGACAATGCGTACGGTAAAAAATATCCAACGGCAAGACCTAATCCAATGGCATAAAAAAATGTGGCGGGCCGAAAGGTTTACAATCGCCGTGTCGGGTTCTATTGATTTTAAAAAATTAAAAGAGGCACTTGAAAAGACATTTGGCAAGTTAACATTCGACAAAGGCGCTAAAGTTGATTTATCCCCCATAAAAGTTTTACCGACAGCAAAAACGAACAGTGTGTACCTACTGCCCAAAGATATTCCGCAAACAACGCTTTTTTACAAAGCCCCTGGAGTTGCGCACTCTTCGGAAGATTATTACGCGCTTCGCCTCTTTGATTTTCTTTTAGGCGGAGATTCTTTCAATTCTGAACTTACGCAAATTATCCGTACCGAAAAAGGTTGGGCGTACACTGCGTATTCGAGCTTCGAAACCGACGATTTTACCGGAAGCGTTTTTCTTTTTACGCAAACGGCAAATACTAATTTACCGCAGGTTATTCCCACAATCGATAAAATTTTAGCTGAGCCACAAAAATTTATCACTAAACCTAAAATTGAACAAGCAAAAACCTCGCTTAAGAACAAGTTTGTTTTTCTTTTTGAAAGCCCTTCACAGTATTTGCAACTTTACCTTCGGCTCAAGTGGGATGGACTTAGCGATAACTATTTAGAAAACTACATAAAAAATCTGTCGAAGGTTAGTGAGGCGGATGTACTTAGGGTTGCCCAAAAATATTACAGACCCGAAAATTTCACTATACTCGTCTGTGGCCCTAAAAACGTATACGAAAAAAGATCTGCACTACGCCCTAATAGCGCGACTCTTTTAGAAATCGAGAAATAGGATGCACGAATGAAAAAAATGGCACACAAAATACTGAAGTGCGTATTTATACTTTTTTTCATTCCCCTTCCCCTTTTTACAGACAATATTGAAATAGACTCAAAACTTCCTTTAGGGCTCGCGTACGACGGCTCTATTTTATGGGTCGGCGATGCGCAAAATCGTTCCCTTACAGGGTACGACTTTACACAAAAAAAAATACTCGCTACGCGCATTCTTCCTTACGGTATACGCGATTTAGCATTTTGGCAACCCCACTTAGTTACCGTTGCACCCAATTTTATTTACGTTATCAATCCCATCAACGGCGACTTGGTCGATAAAATTCCACTCAAAGGTATTGACGATCCCGTTGCAATCGCGCTCGATATGCACCAGGCATACATTTTTAACCGCGCCGATAAAAAAATTTATCGCGTACATCTGGTGGATAGAATGCAATTTGGTTCGTTCACTCCCGAAATCGATACAGATGTACGCGGGATGACTTTTTACAAAGGTTTTCTGTGGGTTATCACCAAAGATAACAAAGCGATAAAGCTCTCGCCAAAAGACGGTACACAGGTAAGTTTTTTGCCACTACCGCAATCGACGTACGGCATTGCATTTATAGACGGTGCGATGTATGTCTCGCGTCCGGGGCAAGTACGTTCAATTGACTTTATAGAAACCGAAAATTACGTCGCGGCTGCAAAACGCAATTTTACTCTTTCGGCAAAGTTAGGCGTTGCTTTGCCATGGAGCACTGAAGATAGGTTACGCGAAAGTAAAATGGTGGTCCGCTTCGCAATTTTGCCTATGACTGCACACCAGCGCCTTACGGGGCTTCGTGCAAAACCCACAACGCGCTTCCAAAGGCAAGAAGACGGGGCGTATACTTCTACAATAACCCTCGAACAAAAAAGTACGGAGAAAGTCCATACTTACGAACTACAATTCCAAGCGACGCTTTTTAATTTAACGCATATTTTTAACGGGCAACTACTGCGGCAGTATTTTAAAAACCCCACCCTTCCCGACGAAGTCCATGCATACTTAGATTTATCTACTTTAAATACCAACGAGAAAAAAATAGTAGATAACTTCCGCAATACGTGGCTTAAAAAAAATGACGGAAAACATCCCATTTATGCGATAGCTGCCGTACAAAAAGATACATCTATCGATAAAAAACTCCACTGTGCAATCTACCGTGCTTTGGGTGTTCCATGCCGTAAAATGCTATTTTACGATCTCGATAAAAACCATGAAAAGGCGTATCTGCAAGTTTTTATCCAACCTACCGGATGGGTGACAATTACCGATACGTATGCGCATACAAAGCCCAAAGAATTTCCTGTTGCCAACAACGAACTCGAACTGTACTCTCCTGAAAGTACTTACATACACCCAAAGCCACGGGTATCGGAGAAACTTCCCCCCCCGCTACCTGCGTCAGAGCTCTTAAATTTTTCGGCGATACGTGTTATCACGAGCAGCATCGAATAACGCTTGTTATCTTCCCCGCGCACAGGCTCTATCCACCAAATACATAAAAAATTAAATTTGGCTTGCCGCCGTGTTTTACATTATGTCACATCTTCAAAAGAGTATGTGGCGTGCCTTGCAAAAATATTTCTTTTACGCGTTAGTTCTCTCCGCCTTTTTTGCCATCCATCCGCAAGAAAAAAATCCATCTGCCGAGATAACTACCAAAGAAACAAAGAGCGACGAAAAAATAGAGAACAAAACCGCGGGTGAAGTCCAACCTCCTAAAACAAACTCGTTTGCCGAACTCGACAAAGAATTCCAGAAAGAACTCGCAGGCGCACCAGATGCGGCAAACGCGGCAAAAGAGCAACCCTCGCTCCTTTGGCAATTTGTACGCACGCTTTTAACCCTTGCAATACTAATCGCTATTTTTTACGGCGTCTTTCGGTTGTACAAATTTAAGCGCAACCTACCTTCACAGGAGTTTTCTGCAGTTACCAGCCTTTACGAATTTCCATTAGGAACAAACCAACGCCTACAGATTATTGAGCTTGCTGGTAGGCTTATGGTTTTAGGCGTATCAGAGCAATCGGTTGAACTTTTAAGCGAAATTACCGACAAATACACCATCGACCGAATCAAACTTGATTGCGCAGAAGATAATAAGAAACCCAAAGTCGATTTTTTAACGGAGCTTTCGCGCGCTATTAAAGTCAACCTAAAAGAAAAATGGGGAAAAAAGCCATCTTCCAATTACACGACTTCTGGAGATCTCGCAGATTCGGCGTTAAACACGCAACGCCAAAATTCGCTTGAACGGCTACGAAAATTAAAGTCGGATAAACTAAATTGGCGGGATAAAGCATGAAGTTTTTTATCCGCATCGCCGTTTTACTTTTTGTACTTTTCTCCGCACACGCACTTTTTGCACAGCAAGTCCCTATTCCCCGCGTAGACTTTAATATTACGCAGGCGAAAAATCCGCAGCAGGTTGCGCTTTCTCTGCAAATTCTTCTGCTCTTGACGATACTTTCTTTGGCGCCGGCAATCATACTCATGCTGACCTCTTTTACGAAAATTATCATCGTTTTCGACTTTATGAAGCGTGCCTTAAGTCTACAAAACATGCCGCCAAACCAAGTGATGGTCTCGCTCGCGCTTTTTGTTACCTTCTTTATTATGGCGCCCACCTTCGACGAAATGAACCGTAAGGCAATTACGCCATACCTTGACGGAAAAATTTCGAACACAAATTTTTTTAAAGAAGCAGCGACTCCCCTTCGAAAATTTATGATTAAACAAATTGGGCGCGAGGGCGTCAAAGAAGTCGCGCTTTTTGTACGTTTGAGCAAAATGGAAAAACCCAAGTCGATAAACGATGTTCCAATGCAGGTACTTATTCCTGCGTTTATGCTCACAGAAATTAAAAAGGCATTTATCATTGGAATTTATCTTTTTATACCGTTTCTCATTATCGACATGGTGGTCGCAAGTGTACTTATGTCGATGGGGATGATGATGCTTCCCCCAGTGATGATTTCACTCCCCTTTAAAATAATCCTTTTTGTGTTAGTCGACGGCTGGACGCTTTTAACATACGAAATTGTACGTAGCTACGGCACTTCGTAGAAAAGCCATTTTTTGGTTCACAGCCAATGCCGAATTCGAAGCATCGCTTATGCCACATTCTGTAGTGCCTGCATCTTTATGGCCAGCGTTAATCCAACTTGCTTTTGGCGTTGGGTTTGCGGGGTTAATCCTTTTTATTGCGCATAAAATCAAGCCACGTATTGCAAAGCCCGCCGAAGAAAACCCCGATACATTCGAATGCGGGATCGACTATGCAGACGATGCACGTGGAGTTTTTAATGTCCGTTTTTATTTAGTCGCGGTGGTTTTCATTATTTTTGACATCGAAGCAATTTTCCTTATGCCGTGGGCTGTTACATTCCGTTCATTTAGCGAAGCAGGCTTTGGACTCTTTATGCTCGTGGAACTCTTTATCTTTTTGCTGGTACTCTTCGTTGGGTATTATTATATTCTACGTAAAGGTGCCTTGCGTTGGGAGGATCCAAATTGACTGCCGAAAAAATTCCGAATAAGTTTACAAGCCCCCCTATATCTGGGGATGCAAAACCCGAAGGCCCTGAAAAAGGCCAGTTTGACCAAAGCTTTATCGTTGGCGCCCTCGAAGATTTTATCACGTGGGGACAATCGTATTCGCTGTGGCCTTTTCCTTTTGCAACCGCATGCTGTGGAATCGAATACATGGCAACCAGCGGCGCCGACTTTGACATTGCTCGTTTTGGCGCCGAGCGTCCTTCCTTTTCTCCACGGCAAGCAGACATGGTTCTCGTCTTGGGAACAATTACTTACAAAATGGCTCCCGTGTTGCGCAATATTTACGAACAACTCGCAGACCCACGTTATGTCGTGTCGGTGGGGGCATGCGCTTCCACCGGCGGAATGTTCCATACATACTCTGTCCTTCAAGGCATCGACCGCATTATGCCTGTAGACGTGTACGTTCCCGGATGCCCACCGCGTCCCGAAGCGATTCTTGAAGCGGTGATGCAGCTACAAAAAAAATTGCGCTCACAAACAATCGAAGAGCGCCGCGAAGAAGTGCGCCGCAAACTTGCTATTATCGAAAAAAATAACAAGGCATTGGTTGTAGACTAATGGCAACCGGATACTACACAATCCAAGATTCAAAGCGCCTCTTTGCTAACGAAGTAGAGTTAATGCGTTTTCTAAAAACGCTACTTATCCAAGACTATAAAATTTACGAAATGCAAAACGATCAAGGGACACTAGTTCCCTACCACGCGCATGCATTTTCTGAGACAATTTTTGTATTGGAAGGGATGGTGCGGCTTATTATTGAAGAAGATATCGTAGACATCCATCCAGGACAAATAGTGACTATTAGCCCTTTTGCAATACACTTGGCGGCCTTCCCGAAAGAGGGGGGGGCGCGTTTTTATATGCTTTTTTCTGAGCGTGGAAAAGAAAATCTTTTTCAAGCGCAAGATAGCTAACGTATTTTTTCCAAAAACTGCATTTCTTTTTTTGAAGCACGAAAAGGTTTTTCTGTTGCACTCCCGGTTTCTGTACGGAGGTTTGAAAGTAATCTTTCTGCTTCGCTATCTTGCCCGCGAAGCTGGATAATTTCTTCAAGAAATATTCGAGCGCTATAAAATTTTCTCTGCCGGATGCGCACCTCCACAAGAGGCCAGATATAGCGTGTATCGTCGCCAAAAATAAAGTATAACCATTCCGCATTCTGCTCAACACGCTTATTATCCTTTAAATTGGTTGCAACACGATAAATCCCCAAATAGTTACGCTCGCTATCGGGCATTGTTTTTCGCACCAATTCAAAGCACTCTACTGCTTCCTTATATTTTTTCTTTGTTTCTAAATTTTCGCAATCTGTAATTTTTTTTACTCCGCGCTCAACGTCGATTCCCGCTAAAACCCTTTTTGCTTCCTCGCGTTTCTTTAACCTCCCTAAAAGCGCGGCGTACCGGATATGCGTCGCAACATCTTTTTTATCTGCTTCGTAATACTGTGTAAAATAGTGTAGAGCTTTGTCGAATGTTTTATTTTTATCAAAATAAAGAGCTAAATACGCATACGCTTCTTTATCAAGGTAGCCATGCGAGAGAGCACGTTCGTACATATTTGCTGCTTCTTCTTCACGTTCCAAAATTTTAAGCGTTTGGGCTGCTAAAATTTCCGCTTCAAGCTTTAATTTTTTATCTGGTGTCTTTTGCGAATCGAGTATTTCGAGGACAATCCGCACATTATCCAGTGCATTTAGAAAACGCCGACGGGAAAAATGGTACTGCGCGTTATCCATATAAGTTTCTGCACTATATTTTTCCGTATCTTGTACTGCGGAGCTATCTCCTGCAAATAAACAAGTAGCGACAAAAGGACTAAAAAAGCTCGCTAAAAAAAAACGAAAAAACGCAGAAAAAACTAACCGCTTAAATTTAAAAACGTAAACCAAATGCGATTTGAACTCCCAACGCGTGAGAGCGTTCATTTCCCGGAGTCGATTCAAAGAATATTTTTTCTCGTAAAATATAACGGTTTCGGAACATCTGCGCAGAAAAAAGAGTTATAATAAACGAAGAATTTCGAAACGAGGAAAATGGATTTCCGGAAGTTAAATCTTGAGTATTAAAGCCAAAATATCCTTGCCCGTTTCCAAAGCTTGTGGTATCCGTATTCATAATGTTTTGGAAGTATAGGCGTTCTGTAAGTAAAAACCCATAAGTAAAACCAATTTTATCGAACGCACGTTGTAATTTTCCAAATTCCATTCCCATAGAAATATCATAAGTACCAAAATAGTGCCCAAGAGCGTCTGTTCCAGAAACCGGTTTAAATTCGGTGAGATAAATTTCGTCGATACTAACTTTAAAAATAAAATCGGTAAATGGGCCTTTGCTAATAGGTTGGTTTTCGTCGATGGTGCTTCCCAACGATAAACGCAAATTATGGCGGTACTCTAAATCAATTTTGACTGTATCTAAGCTGTTCCCTTTTGGACCAGAAATTGGCCCACGGAATAAATAGCGCGGATACACTTTTAACGCAAAATACGTAAGCGCATCTTGGGAACCGATAAAAAGACCGAATTTTGTATCAGAGAGCGTTGTATACTCTGTGTTTTGTACAAACGAGGTTGTTTCCCCTGGCACAATGCTATTATCAATGTTTAATTGCGTAAAAAGAATACCTGCCCCAAAAAAGAACTTTTTGAAATTATATTGTACTTCTATGTTTTCTTGTCCCGCAAAAAAATTAGGCTGCAACACGCCAAAGTACGGAGTTTTTCCATCGAGACGAAAAGATAACTCACGTAGCGGATGGAACTCTGCGTACATCCCCGCCACAGACCGCGCCAAGCCTTGTGGCTGGTAGTAACTGAGCGCGGTTGCGCGTTTGTCGATAACCCCAATCGCGGTAAAGTGTGCGCCAATTTCGGCAATGACATCGGGGCGTGCTTCGCAGTTTGGGTTATCTTCAGGAGTACCCGATAAATCGTTTCGCGCATCGTACATTTTTTGTTCGGCTAACTTTGCGTACGCATCGGGGAGCCATTTTTGCACTGGAACATTTTTGGGATCTAATTTGAGCACATTTTCACCCGACATTACCGCGTCTTTGTATAACCCCATTTGGTATTGCAATTTACCCAGGCTTTGCCATGTAATCGTTTGCTGTGGATTTCGAGCAACGGCTTTTTGGTAGCTATCGAGAGCTTTGTTTTTATCTCCTGCTAACTCGTACGTGTACCCTATATTATGGTACGAACGCGCCGCACGGGTATCGTCTAAAGTAATTGCCTTTTGGAAACGCTCAGCGGCCTGGCTATACCGCGCATCGTTTGAAAGATCGATGCCTTCCCAATTGAGTTTATCTACTTCGGCGGCAAGGCTACGGCTACTTTCTTTTTGTGCCTGTGCGCCCAATGCACCCGCAAATAGCAACAAAACAAATAGTCTTTGGGTGAAACTAAAATTATGATTTATTCGCATACTTACTTAGACGCCTCTTTATGGGTAAATATCGACGAAATTTATAAATTTTTGTAGGCTTTTTATTGAAGGTGACTTTATTAAGGTACGGGTGCGTTGCTATAGTTTCTCTTTAGACATCTCTTTGGCTAAAAGCCCAAGTTTTTCCGAAAGTTCGCGAATGCTTGCTCCCGTCGTTGGTTCAAGTTCTTCAAGGTATTTTTGTATCTTTTGGCTAACTTTTGTAGCGCGTTCTTCATACTCGCGGATTGCTGAAATTGACTTTTCGACAAAAAATGTTAGTTTCGTGCCTACATCCTGGCTTGGGTGTGGTGGAATAATTTCTTTTCCAAAATTTTGTATGTCGCGGTCGAGAACAGATAGAGCGTGCCTAACCTCCTCTGTTACCGATATAAGGGTTTGTACGCCCGTTTGGAGTGCTTTTTTAAGTGCTTCTTCCATAAAAGTAAAAAAAGTAATTTGCACGTGTTCTATGCCATTGCTGCCTTAGCGTCATCCAAGGTATCGACTACAACAAAAACAGACATAAGGCGCGTTACTTCAAAAATATTGCGAATTTGTGGATTAAGTCCACACAGAATCACTTTTGCCCCTTCGGTTCGTTTGGTAAGCGAAACAAAGCTTACTAAAATGCCTATTCCTGAAGAATCTACAAAAGATAAATCCGTTAAATCGAAGATAAAGTTTTTAGTTCCCGCTTCAAATTTTTTAACCAATGCGGCGCGTAAATCGGGAGCTGAAAACATGTTCAAATCGCCAACAAGGTGAACAATACTCCATTCTGCCTCGTCTTCTATTGTATAGCTGAGCCCCTTATTTTTCTCTAACATCTCCCCACAATCGTTCTAAAACGACTCATTAAGTCAAGTAAAGGGCACTTCTCTAAAACAAAAAACCGCACTCTTGCGCGGTTTTTTGTTTAGAAAATGCTATAACCTGCTTTACTTAGGCTACGACATTACTTTTGTTAAATCACGCACCTTTTTGGAAGCGTAATTTTCGCTAACAAAGCCCCAATTTACGTGCGCCCAAAATTCTTCGAGGTATTTTGCACGGGCGTTACGGTAATCCACGTAGTATGCGTGCTCCCAAACATCTGCAACAAGAATTGGCGCAGGCCCATTGTTGGTAAAAGGAACTGCAGCATTCGATGTTGAAACGAGCGTTAACTTGCCAGCGCTGTCGGTACACAACCAAATCCAGCCCGAACCAAACGTTTTTACTCCACCATCGACGAATTTTGCCTTAAGTTCGTCTATACTTCCGAAGTCGCGCTTAATTGCCTCTGCTAATTCTGCAGATGCCGCGCCTCCTTTTCCTGTAGGCGCCATGCCCAGCCAGTAAAAGGTATGGTTCCAAGCCTGTGCGGCGTTGTTAAAAATTCCGCCAGAGGAACTTTGCACAATTGCTTCAAGAGACTTGCCTTTAAGTTGTGCATCGGTCTCGATGGCCTTATTAAGATTATCAATATACGCTTTATGGTGTTTTTCGTAATGGAACGACATTTGCTCCTCTTTTAAGAAGGGCGTTAAACCCGTTTTTCCATACGGTAACTCAGGTAATTTAAACATAATAGTCTCCTTTCTAATTTAAACTAAATCTAAATCAAGGTTTTATCTAAGTTTGTAGTGTCAAACAGATTCCCAATTTATGTCAAAAAACTCCCTGCCCGAGCATTGCATCCGCAACTTTCGCAAAGCCGCTAATGTTGGCTCCATCGACATAGCTAATGCTTCCATCGCGTTTTTTACCATGGAGGACACAGTTTTTGTGGATGTCTTTCATAATTTGGTGGAGGCGTTTATCAACTTCATCCTGTGTCCACGATACACGCATCGAGTTTTGTGTCATTTCAAGACCCGACGTCGCCACTCCACCAGCATTGGACGCCTTTCCGGGGGCAAAAAGCGTCTTTGAGTTTTCAAAAATTTCAATTGCTTCGAGGGTAGACGGCATATTTGCTCCTTCGGCAACACAGATAACACCGTTTTCAACAAGATTTCGTGCATCGGTTTCGTTTAACTCGTTTTGTGTCGCACACGGAAGCGCAATTTCTCCCGAAATGTGCCAAGGGCGTTTACCCGATAAATACTCGAAACGCGGATCGTCCCCCAACTCAACCAGCCTCCCTCGGCGGGTATTTTTAAGCTCCATAACAGCTTCTATCCCCTCGTCGTCAAAACCATCGCGTGCATATAGAGTGCCATCAGAATCGCTAAACGTAAGCACCTTTCCCCCAAGTTCGCGTGACTTGATTGCAGCGTATTGCGCAACATTACCTGAACCCGAGATTAAAACACGCGCCCCGTGGGTTTCACGTTTAGCCTCCTGTAGCATCTCTTCAACAAAATATACGGTACCAAACCCCGTCGCCTCGGGACGGATAAGGCTGCCGCCATAGCTAAGCCCTTTACCTGTAAAAACACACGACGCGTCATTTTTAAGTTTTTTCATCATACCCGCCATGTACCCTACTTCACGGGCGCCAACGCCGATATCTCCAGCGGGAACGTCGGTATCCGCACCAAGGTGGCGGTAAAGCTCGAGCATGAGCGCTTGGCAAAAGCGCATTATCTCCCCTTCGCTTTTACCTTTGGGATCAAAATCCGAACCACCTTTTGCACCACCCATGGGAAGGGTTGTAAGCGCATTTTTAAAAGTTTGTTCAAATGCAAGAAATTTAAGAATTGAAAGGTTAACCGACGGATGGAAACGCATCCCTCCTTTGAAGGGGCCAATTGCAGAGCTATGCTGCACGCGAAACGCACGGTTAACTTGTACATCCCCCTTATCATCGCTCCACGACACCCTAAATTGGATAGCGCGTTCGGGTTCGACAAGGCGTTCTAAAAGGCCAAGCTGTGCGTAACGCGGATGGCGTTCTAAAAAAGGCCAAATGCTCGCCGTTACTTCACGCACCGCCTGCAAAAATTCGCTTTGGTCGGGATCGCGTTTAGCGATACGGTTTAAAAACTCTTCTCTACTGGGTAGCTTCATTTGCCGTACTAAGCCTTGGATAAGGCCGGTAAAAATTCGAGTTTGAAACATCGGGTCAAATGCAAAACATTTTACGCTGTACGCGCCCGACTAAACTATTATGTCGCGCCATGCTTAGGCGTATTTTTACCGTACACAATATTTTTGCTCTTAGTGCGTATTCAACGGTTTATAAATGCATACTTATTCTTTTTTTCACCCTTGTGTTTGGATGCAAAAAAGAAAATAGCGCTTCGCACATACCTCTTTCTGCAACAGGCGAACTACAACAAACCACAGAAAACCAAGCTCCTGTTTTTTTGAAAAATCTTGATCTCGTATATCCACATGCGAACTACTACAGTGTCGAAAATAATTTTTTACAAAAGAGCAACCACCCTTTAAAAGAAATTATCCGCTATTATGAAAGTGTGCTTTCAAAAAACAAATTTAGCAACCTTGCCCGTTTAGAAGAGGAAAATGGCGCTCTCTTGCAGGCAGAACGCGAGAAAGATTCAAAAAAAGAAGTTTTCTCGATAGATATCCAAAAATTACCCTATGCGGAAAACTATCTTATCCGCATTGGACGCTCCGAGGTTAATTATTCGTCGCTTAAAAAATAGGACAACCATGAAACTTGACCGCAGTTATAGCTTTCTTGATTTTTCGCGTTTTTTACCTTTTGCTTTTTTTGCTGTTTTTCTTTCGCTATTAACGCTTGTTATATTTGTCTATTACAGTTATATCTACGCATTTTTTATTTCGGGCATACTTTTTATTTTGTTTCGGAAACCACACCGCTGGCTTCTAAAACAACTTAAGGGTAGACGAAATTTTGCAGCAATCATATCTACATTCTTGGTTGTTTTAATTTTAATTATTCCCGCAACGCTGCTTGTGTTTGCGCTTGTCGGCGAAGCGCGGCACGCGGTGGATATTACAAAAGCATGGTTTACTCCCGAAAAAATTAACGAAATATACCAAAACAATATATGGATTCAAGACAAGCTAAACCTACGCCTCGAAGATTTGGCGGCATACCGCACAAAATTTTTTAACGTAATCCTCTCAAACCAATTTGAAACAATTAAACAAGGTTGGCAATGGATACTCACCAGCGTTAAATTCTTTGTTGATTTTACATTTGCCCTCTTTATACTGTTTTTTTTATTCCGTAGTGTTGATCACATTGGCCAAGCTGTTTACCGCAGCCTACCCTTTCCCGATAAATTTGAAAAACACATCGGCGATCGTATGGTTAAAATTTTTGATACCGTCGTTAAAGGTAACCTCATCGTCTCGATTTTGCAAGGCACTGTAATCGGTTTTATTTTTTGGCTATTCGGTATCTCTACTCCACTTTTGTGGGGAGCAATTGCCGTTCCTTTTGCGTTGATACCCGTTATCGGCACTGCAGTTGTGTGGTTTCCTGCGGCGGTATACTTGTATTCGCAAGGCCTTCACACAAGCGCGTTTGTAATGGGAGCCTCTTCTACCCTCGCATATTTTCTTTTAGAAAATTTACTTAAGCCTATGATACTCGACCGTGATTTAAATCTACACCCTTTGTTTCTTTTCTTAGCGATTGTTGGCGGACTCAATGCATTTGGTATCAAAGGATTAATCCTCGGTCCTTTTATTGTGACTATGTTTGTGACAATTTGGGAGTTAGTTAGCGAATGGAATGTCAACTATTCGGGACAAAACACTCCTTTACCATCCAACGAATACCAAAAAGAAACTCAAGAAACACAAATAAATAAAATTAAATAAAATGCCTGCACGACAAAAAGTTCTCATCTTAGGCGTTCTCCTCATTACTCTTGGTGCAGTACTCACTACCTGGTTTTTTGTGAAACGCCATGCCGGTGGCGACGGTTGGCAAATAAGCGTCGAAGGAAACTCGGTTATCAGCGACAAAGAAATCCACGATGTTGTCGGATATTTATTAAAAGCGGCAAAAGATGGGGTAAGCGCCGACGAAATCCGTGATACGCTTCTTCTTAATCCCCGTATTGCTACGGCAAAAGTTAGCGTAATGCCGGGAAAAAAAATCAACATTTCAGTTAGTGAACGCGTTACCGCATACCTACAAAACGAACAGGACGGGATTGCCGAAAAAGACGGTTCGGGACTAACTATCGTAGAAAACATCGCAACACTCCCCGCAGACTTTACCCCCGATAAAGTTATTTTCTACTTGACTTTTCGCAACGAATCATTGGAGTCTCCAAGAAGTGACATAATACGGCTCTGGAAAGAAACGCACGGGAAATATGGTTTCCTTTGGCAGCGTTTCGCAGAGATTGAAATTCGTCCCTTGAAAAAAAATTCAAAGGCGATTTCCAATCCCACCGACCGAAACAAAGACAACGGTATTAGCCTATGGCATTACCGTATCTATTCGGCGGGTGTGCGCTCCTGCGTTACATACGAAGGGCGCTTTTCAGAAGAGACGCTGCGCCGCCTTTGGGCGGTCTACGCGTACCTTGAGACAAAGCTGCCGCGTTCTGTCACTTTGGTTGATTTACAGGAAAATAGCGCTATTATACGCGAAATGAAAAATATTCATCTTAAAACCGAGGCCGATTCATGAGCTACGACGACGCTCCCATTGGCGTTGGACGGCTAATTGCCGCATTAGATTTAGGCTCTTCAAAGACGGTCGCCATTGTCGCAAGGGTCGTCTCTATCGACGAAGTAGAAGTTATTGGGCTTGGTGTCGTAGAATCCCGTGGCGTAAAATCGGGTTCGGTTGCAAATATTGAACAAACAGTAAAAAACATACAAGAAGCAATCGAAGAAGCCGAGCTTATGTCTGCAGTTGAAATCGACGAAGTAGTCATCAACATCTCTGGAAAAAATGTGCGTGGTGACAATGCAACCGGAATGGTTACAATAACCGGCCGCGACCGTATCATCACACACGCGGATGTCTTCCGCGTCATCGACACAGCACAAAACATACGCATCCCTGCAGACCAAGAAATTTTGCACGTACTCTCGCGTGAATTCAAGGTTGATAACCAACCTGGAATACGCGATCCTTTGGGGATGGTAGGCATCCGTTTAGATGCGCAAGTACACATCGTCACCGCCCCTATTACCCAACTCCAAAATACAGAAAAAGCTGTTGAGCAAGCTGGAGTACGCGTTTCGAACAAGGTACTCTCTGCGCTTGCATCAAGCCAAGCGCTTCTTTCCGAAGGCGAGAAAGATTTAGGCGTTGCCGTTTGCGATATTGGCTCTGGGGTTATCGATTTAATTATCTACGTCGACGGTGGCGTTGAATACTCCGCCACAATTTGTTTAGGCGGCCAGCACGTGACTCAGGATCTCTCGATTGGGCTTAAAACCCCTATCGACGCGGCAGAGCTCCTTAAAAAACGTAAAGGCACTGCTCGCGCCGCAGATGTAGATCCCATGGAAATGATCGAAGTACCCTCTGTTGGGGAACGTGCTCCTCGGCAAATACCCCGCCGTGACATGGCGCTTATTATCGAAGCGCGTATGCGCGAAATGTTGGAACTTATTGACCACGAACTTTTACGTTCAGGAAGAAAAAATATTTTAGCAGGTGGCATCATTTTTACCGGTGGCGCGGCACAACTGGAAGGACTTGTCGGGTTAGCCGAAGAAGTTTTGGGGTTGGGCGCGTCTGTATCGTATCCAAAGGGCTTGTTGGGAATTGCCGACAAGGTTGCATCACCTCTCTTTAGTACAGCAACGGGGTTACTTTTGTACCAAGCGCGTTATGGAGAGGCGATTACACAAAAAAATAAAGGCAACCTTTTTGGTAAAATGAAAAGTTGGCTACAAAAAAATTTGTAGAATGTTTTTGGATGGATAGAAAGAGGTAACATGCTAGCATTTGAAGAAAAGAAAAAATCGCCTGCGACAATTAAAGTCGTTGGTGTCGGCGGCGGCGGGATGAACGCCATCGAACGTATGGTCACTATGAACCTTGAGGGCGTCGAGCTTATTGCGATGAATACAGACGAACAAGTGCTCGAACGTTCGCATGCGCCTATAAAAGTCGCTTTAGGCGCAAAGCTAACACGGGGTATGGGAGCGGGAGGAATTCCCGATATAGGCGCACAGGCGGCTCTTGAAGACAGAGAAAAAATTATGAACGTCTTAAAGGGTGCGGATATGGTTTTTATAACCGCTGGCATGGGCGGGGGAACCGGTACGGGTGCAGCCCCCGTTGTTGCAGATGTTGCTCGTGAGCTTAAAGCGCTCACCGTTGGCGTTGTAACTTTGCCCTTTCTTGTCGAAGGCGAAAAGCGGATGAACTACGCACGCCAAGGCCAAGCAAATTTGCGCGATAAAGTCGATACGCTCATTACCATTCCCAACGAAGCGATATTTAAAGTAATTGATAAAAAAACTTCGGTGGGCGCGGCATACAAACTTATCGACGACATGCTTTACCGCGCTGTCCGAGGCATTAGCAATATTATCAACTCCACAGGTTTTGTAAACGTTGACTTTGCAGACGTACGCACAGTCATGGGGCAAAACGGCGACGCGGTTATTGGCCTTGGCGAAGGCACAGGAGAAAATCGCGTGGCAGAAGCGCTCCAAAGCGCAATACACCATCCGCTTTTAAACGGTAAAACCATTGATGGAGCGCAAGCGGTTCTCATCAACGTTGTTGGTGGATCGGATTTTGCCCTTTACGAATACCATGAAATACAAAAACAAATCCACGAGCAAGTCGCTAAAGACGCAGTTATTATCGTGGGGTTTACCGAGGACGAAACAAAAGACAACCATGTTTCTATTACGGTAATTGCTACAGGATACCGCCGTAAAGACTCTATGGACACAAAACCCCAACAAGCACAGCAGCCATTCCGCCCGCAAATTTTACCCAAAACAGGAACCGACGATTCTGTCTACCGCTCCCCCACACAGCAAGGGTTGGATTTTCCCCGCGTCGATGCATCGGTACAAGCGGCTGCGTACGACATCCCAACGTTTTTGCGTAAAATGCCCAAAGTAGAAAACTAACAGGACGCCCACGTCCCTAACGGGTATTCACAAAATTTCAGGGTTTGCACCCAGATGCTTACACCGCATCTGGGCAAAGGATGCTTTGGCCGTATCTTTTCTTTTCCTTTGTTAGCGCTGTCCTTTTTTATAAAGGGTACTATATTGCTTCTTTTTTAACCGTCTTAATAGCGCTCTTTTTCTTCATCCTCGATTTTTTTCGTATCGGCCGTCCACTTTTTTATATTGCAGCACTAGGGTGTATTTTAGGCATTTACCTTTTTTCGTTACGTATACCTTACCTTGCAAGGCCAAAAGAAAATTTAGAGGAAGGCACTGCGAATGTCGTGGGCGTGTCGCGAAAGTCGGTTGTCGTAGAACGCGACGACAAAATTAAACTACGCCTTTTAGGGTTTAACGAAAAGAATCTTCCAGTAAAACACGCACGTATTGGATATACGTGCAAAAAACGTACGGAAAGAAAGTCGACTTTTCGTACGTTAGAATCCCTTTCGGGTGTAGCCGCATGGTGTACCGTAGAAAAAATACAGACACTTAGTATTGAAGCAGGAGTTATAACTTCGCTGCGTACACGCATACTAAAATTTTTACACCGCAGGTTTCAAGAAATTTCTCCCACACAAAAGACCCTCGCCGCCGCATTTCTTTTAGGAGACACCGACGGTTTGGAAGAAGAAGAACTCGATGCATTCCGTAGCATGGGACTTATGCATCTTTTTGCCGTGTCTGGCCTCAACATAGCCCTGCTTTTTGGACTCCTTTATATTCCATTCCGCCTTATAGGGCAAAAAATGCTGGGGAGTATTTTAGGTTATTTAGTGGCAACAGCATTTCTCCTTTTACTTGATTTTCCTGTACCGCTTTTACGCGCATGGATTTTTATGACTACCTCTCTTGCTATGTTTCTTTTCGACAGAAAAATCCCCACGTGGACGCTCCTTTTTTTAACCGCGCTCCTCGTTGAAATACTTTTTCCTTTGTCTACATTCTCCATGTCTTTTATTTTATCTTTTGGGATTACCGCGGCTATTTTAATTTTTTATGAACCTCTTTATTTTTGTTTAGACAAACGCATAAAATTTACAAAACTTTTGGTAGAACACTTCTCGCTTACCCTCGCTGCTGGACTACCCGCTTTGGTTTTGGGGTATCTACTTTTTGGGCAAGCAAACCCTTTGTCACTTTTTTACAATTTACTTCTCGTGCCTTTTTCTGGAATTTATCTTTTTTTTGGACTTCTATTTCTTGTTTTCGATAGCGCAAAATATATTCTTGTTCTGCTCGATAACCTTTATTTAAAATTTGCACACCTACACCAAGCATACATCAGCAGTTATTTTCCCCTCGCAGAACCAACCACGCAAAAAATATCCCTCTTATGCGTTGCCTTGTTTCTTTTAATACTTTACATTACAAAATTGAGGCAACGCCTTTGGAGCGTTAAAAAGATAACGGGAGCCATCAGCCTTTTTCTCTCCGCAGTTTTATTTTTACCCTATTTTATCGTAAGCTACCCCACGCACGCCTTTTATGCAATCCCAAACAAAGTGTGGCTGTACCAAGAAAAAACGCTGATTACAACTGGTGCTGCGCTTTTTAATAAAAGCGAAAAATTTGTGAAAACTTGCTTTCCTATCCACAAAAGAAAAACACTGGAAAAGGACAAATTGCTTCCCGACGAAATAGTTAAAATTGGCGGTACTTGCACTATTTTTTCTGGAAGAATGCAACCAGAAAAATGGAAATCCAACGCACTTTCTGGATGCACACAAATTTACTTACTGCAAAGTAAAAAAAGCCAAATATCTGCAAGTGGATGGGAACCATTTTTTCGTGTTTTGGGGTTTAAAGGCTCTGTAGAAGTGCGTAATTTTTTTACTTGGTATAGCGATAAAAGCGTCGCATGCCAATAAAATCGGCTGACGCCGTGTCTAAACCACCTTTTTTGCCGTAATGCCGTCTATATCTGTAACCCGCGAAAGTAACACGCGTATAAAAGCCGATATTTCAGTAAATGCAGACGAAATTAAACCTGCAGAAGAAGCAGCGCTCAAAAAAGTAACAGCTAAAGCAGACATCAAAGGTTTTCGCAAAGGAAAAGCACCTGCACACCTTGTACGCCAAAAATACGCAGCAGATCTTAATATTGAAAAACTTTTTGCTCTCGTTGATACCCACTTAGACGACGTACAAAAAAAAGTAGAGGAACGCATTTATAGGCTTGTTCGCATTACAGATGTTGACGAGAAAGGGGATAAAATGCTTTTCTCGGTACTCTTAGATTTGTATCCTTATGTGAAAATTGGTAAACTTAAAGGCATACAGCTAACGCAGCATATTCCAGAAATAACAGAAACCGATATAGACGCAGAGATTAAAAATAAACTTTTGCGTTTTGCGACATACGAAGAAGTAGAAAATACATTTGCCGAAGAGGCCGATTTAGTAACCGTCGATTTTGAAATTTGGGTAGACGATGCCCCTTCGGGAGAGGTGAACAAAGACTTCGCATTTAGGCTTGGAAGTGGAGAACTAAGCAAAGAATTAGAAGATAAAATAGCAAGCGCCAAGGGTAAAGTAGGTGAGGAATTTAAACTTAAAAAGGAAATTCCACAGGATAGTAATTCAAAAAACCGTAATTACGAAATTATCGCTACCATTAAAAAAATATCTAAGCCTAAACTACCTGAACTTACCGATGCATTCGTAACAGAAAACTTTAAAGGACTAAAAACTGTTCAAGAATTTAGAAACAAAATAAAAGACGATTTAACAAAGCAATTTAATATCGCTGTCGTGCGTTCACAAACCGACGATGCACTAAAAGCGTTACAGAAAATTTCGGAATTTTTTCTTTCGGAAAGTTTTATAGACTCCGAATTAGATAATTTTTTAGCCGACAAAAAGGTAAACCGAAGCGAATTAACCGAAGAACAAATTGCTGGCATCAAAAAATTTTTGGGCGAACGAGAACATCCAACTTTACTTTTACGCCAGCTTTTGCGCGACGCAGAGAAAAGCTACCAAAAGAGGGCAAAAACAACCGATACATACATGCAAATATTTAAAACGTATGTCCATAACGAAATTAGCCGCTTTGAGAAAGATGCATCTAAAATCGAACAATTGTCACAGGAACTCGATCGCACTATAGACTCTCTAAGTAGCGGCGAAGATATTCCCAACAACCCTTGGGAATCTATTGCATCCGCGTACCTTATGACCTTCAACAGGCAATTTATTTTCGATTATTTTGCAGAAGAAGGTCTTGTGAAAAAGGGCAAAAAGCTCACCTATAAAGAACTTGTCCCCCTATTAGCGCCTACTCCCAATGCATTTGACAATCCATGAAACGGTTTAACTTTTTTCTGATCCTATCTTCTTTTTTGCACACTGCAAATCTTCTACATGCAGATTTAGGCGCTCGCTCAAGCTGGCAAACGATGGCCGAGCGTACAGAAGAGTTGTTGCAAGAAAGTGAAGTAGAAATCGATAATAGGCTAATCCAAACCTACCAAAGCTACGCAGGAATATGGACCCGCACAGGGAGCAACTCTTCGGTCAAAAAAACATGCAAAGAGGCAATGTGCGACGAAGAACTTTTTCGCCGTGTTAACGAACTCAGCACGACACAAAAAACACTCAAGCGCGACACTCTCTACTTTGTACCCTTCACTACAGAATATGTAGAAAAGTTGCGAAAAGACGGAATTTATCGCCAAAAGATTACTGTAAAAAAAGGGCAGTATATTTGGCCGGTTATGGGAATTCGCATCACAAGCCGCGTGGGCAGCAGGTGGGGACGAACCCACGGCGGAATTGACGTTGCAGCTGCGCGTGGCTCAATCGTCGTTGCGGCTACAGATGGTACAGTAATGCTCGTGGGCGATCAAGGTCCATACGGCCACTGCGTTTTTGTCGAAAACAACGATGGTACGTACGCTTGGTACGCACACCTAACCGATTCGTATGTAAAACCCGGGGATAAAATTACGCGGGGCCAAATTGTCGCGTCTTCTGGAAACACAGGCCGTTCGACAGGTCCACACCTACACTTTGAAATGCGTACCCAACAAGGAATAATTTTAGATCCAGAACACTTTTTTGTTCTACCTTTTGATGAGCACCTTCGCCAATCGCAAGAATTTGAAACAGACACTGCAAGCCACGGCGCACTCACACGCTTTAAGCAAGCGGTAAACTAAATGCCCGATACAAGAAAGCCATACCTTACCGAACGCCCGCGCCGTAACCGTGCAAACCCTAGAATACGCGCCCTTGTCGAAGAAAACCAAATTCGTGTCGATAAACTTATTGAACCCCTTTTTCTTTTAGACGGTGAAAAAAAAATAGAAGAAGTTTCTTCAATGCCGGGAATTTTTAGGCTAAGCGAAGATAATGCGCATAGGCATGTAGAAAAATCTCTTAAATTGGGTATCAAGAGTTTTATCCTTTTCCCTATTATTCCCGATTTCTTAAAAGATACTTCTGGAAGCTATTCGTACTCAGAAAAAAATTTCTATTTAAAAATTATCTCTTCCCTTAAAAAAAAATTTCCTGAAGCTCTTCTTATCTCCGATGCCGCTCTTGACCCCTACTCAGTCGACGGCCACGATGGAATCGTTAGAAATGGAGAAATACTCAACGACGCAACTCTTGAAGTTTTAGCCAAGATGAGCGTTGCCCAAAGCGAGGCTGGTATCGACATCGTTGGCCCTTCGGATATGATGGATGGCCGAGTCGCGCATATTCGGCATGCTCTCGATGCGCACAATTTTTCTCATGTAGGAATAATGGCGTACACGGCAAAATACGCAAGTGCATTTTACGGCCCTTTCCGCGACGCCCTCCACTCTGCGCCGAAATTTGGCGATAAAAAAACCTACCAAATGAATCCCGCAAATGCACGCGAGGCATTGCGCGAAGCACGGCTTGACTCAACAGAAGGCGCTGATTACCTTATGGTTAAGCCTGCACTTTCTTATCTTGATGTAATTTACCGGCTTAAAATAGCAACTACGCTTCCCATTGTTTGCTATAACGTAAGCGGCGAATACGCGATGGTAAAAGCTGCTGGAGAAAAAGGATGGATAGACGCCCAGCGCGTACGCGATGAAATGCTGCTTTCTTTTTTTCGCGCTGGCGCCGATGCTGTAATCACCTACTTTGCCCACGAATTTGCATTGGCCATGCAAAAATGAATTACCTTGATACTGTTTTTTGGGAAGTGTCTCTCCACTTACCTAAAGAAAGCACCCAACCTGTAGAAAATTTTTTCTTAAAGGCAGGTGCTTTAAGTTCGTACGAGTTACTCTACGCAGAAGGAAAAACGCATAATTTAACCGAAGATTATACACACCTATTTTTTTTCTTCGAGAAGTCTTTTCCCGTGCATGCGTTTATCCCAATGGCGCTTGCAACACTCCACCTGCCCGATACACCGTTCCAAATTACTAAAGTTGAATATAGAGACTACCTTAAAGAATTTGAAAAGACTTTCAAGGCATTTTCTTTAACTCTAAAAACTGCGCTTGTGCCACCTTGGGACGCAGAAAATGCCGAAATCCCCAAAGGCTCAAAAAAATTATACCTTGTACCGGGCTTAGCATTCGGAACAGGAAAACATTCCACGACACAGCTTATGGTCGAGTTTTTAGAAGAAACGGTACGCACAACAGATACCATAATCGATATGGGCACAGGTTCTGGAATACTCGCAATTTGCGCACTTTTATGGGGAGCGCAAAAAGTTATTGGATTTGATGTTGAAACTCTCGCAGTAGAGTCCGCAAACACTAACTTAAAGCTCAACCAAGAAAAGCATAATAAAATGTTTAATGCTAAATTTTCCGTAGGCGACTTTTCAAGCCTTGCTTCTATTAAACCAGACCCTTCAAATACAGTTTTTGTCGCAAACATCTTGCCCAATATTTTTGAAGCTAACGCTACTTTTTTAAAAACTCAGCTTGCTTCTTCACGCGTTTGGGCTCTTTCGGGAATTCCCTGTACAGAAGGTAACGCATTTGGCAAATTCCTCAAGAATATTACCGACTCTGCTTTTAGCACCCGTGAAAAGGAAGACTGGCTAATTTTTTTTAGCGTTAATGTTTAGGGTGAAACCCAAAGAAACTCGCCAAGCGAAAGAGAATTTAGAGTTTGTACACACGTGCGTATTGGACTCCAATTTAAGCTAACCGCGCTAATCGTCGCGCTTATCTCTATCGTAATTTTTTCTCTTGCGTTCTACATTGCCCGCGAGAAAAAAAATGTGCTGACCGATACTGCATCTGCAACTGCACGCAAAGAATTAGCATCGCTTGCGTTTATTGCATCGCGCGCAATTTTAGACCGTGACGATTTAGCGCTTGCAGATTCGCTACAAAATGCGCAGGGACTTCCCGGGTTTGCAATTGGAGCGGTTTATACTCCTGCAAAAAAAACTGCACTTATAAGCCGCATTGGAAAAAAACTTGGAGACAAACAAAAGGATATCGAAAACGACGCGCTTGAGACTGTACGTGCCGAATGGAACAATATTATTCCACTACACCCCAGCTACGACGGAAAAAATCGCCAAAACAAAAATACTGAAACTAAAAAGGCAGAAAGGAATACTGAAAAGAAAAAACCATCCGGCAAGAAGGAAGTACAAAATTCCTCTGTGGCTACAACCCCCGAATTTTTACGCATTGTTGAAAAACCTTTTCTCAAAGATAGTAAAGTAAAAATTCAATATTTTCATAAGGCGGTGTTCCATCCTTTTATAAAAGAAAATCCACCGCTTTTAGCTGTAGCGCAAGTTGCTGTTACCGACGAATACATTAACCGTTCTATTCGCGAAAGCACCATAGAACTTACTATTGTGGGAGCGTTTTTTTTTCTCGCTGCGCTTCTTGCGGCATATTTTCTTTCGCGATTTATTGTAAAACCTGTAAAGGTGCTTTCGCACGGCGCAGACGAAGTCCGTAATGGAAATTTCGACGTAACGCTTCCTTCTTTAGGTACAGATGAATTGGGAGAGCTCGCCCTCCAATTTAACCAAATGACAGCAAGCCTTAAAAAAGCAAGCGCAGAAGCAAAAGAGCAAGCAATTTTTAGCGACCAAGTACGCCAAGCGCAAGAAATTCAAGAGGGAATGAACCCTTCGCGTTTTTTAAAAAAACCAGAATACCAAATCAAAGGATTTACACGCGCTGCAAAAGGTGTTGGCGGCGACTATTACGATTTTCAACTTATGTCGGATGGACGCGTTGCTGTACTTATATCCGACGTGAGCGGAAAATCAATTTCTGCCTCGCTCGTAATGGTGCTTATTAAAACGGTTGTATCAACCTATCTTAAACTATTTAACACCATACGCGGAGATACTATTTTACGCACAATCAACCGCGTTATGTGCGCAGAAGCGCATATCGATAAATTTGCCACCATTCTTTTTTATATTTTTGATCCTGTTTCGCGCACAATTGAATTTACAAACGGAGGGCATGGTCCAATTTTTGTGTACCGTGCGGCCAAAAAGGTGTGTACTTCGACAAAACTCGAAGGATTGCCCATGGGAATCGAAGAAGAAAATGTATACCATTTGGCAAAATTGACTCTCGAGCAGGGGGATATCGTACTTCTATATACTGATGGAATTACCGAGTGTTGGAATCAAGCAAAAGAAGAATTCGGATTAAAGCGTCTACGCGAAAAAATTATCGAATACGCAGATAAAAACCCAAAAGAAATTATTGAAAATTTGGTTCGTGATTTGGATAATTTTGCCTCTGGCGCAGAACAGCACGACGACATGACCATGGTTGTCATGAAAGTTTTGTAAAAACATGAAAGATAAAATTTTTGATAACCCAGGCTCAGGAAAAATACCTTTCGAGTTTAACGCACAGGTTGTAGATGTCTTCGACGACATGGTTTCGCGCTCTGTGCCATTTTACCGTGAAGTCCTCCAAATTACTGCCGAGCTTACACACGAGTTTTTTAAACCCGGCACTGTTATATACGACTTAGGTTCCTCTACCGGCGCACTTCCAAAGGCGCTTCTTGCTGAATTTAAGAACGAACCTTTTAACTATATAGGTATGGATACCTCGAAAGAAATGCTTCGCCGCGCTAAAGAGGAATTTAGCACACCCCAATATGGAAAAAATAAAATTTTATTTGAAGAACGTGATATTGCACAGGCAAACTTTGAAAATGCTTCTGTCGTTGTCGCAAGCTATACTTTGCAGTTTTTGCGTCCATTGGTACGGCAAGCACTATTAACCCAAATTTTTTCGGATCTTACCTCGGGCGGGTGTTTTATCCTTTCAGAAAAATGCCTCGAAGACTCCTCCGATATATCGCGCCTTTACGCCGATAGGTACCACGCTCTCAAAGAAAGAAACGGCTATTCAAAACTTGAAATTGCTGAAAAGCGAGACGCATTAGAAAACGTGCTTATCCCGTTTCGGGTAAGCGAAAACACCGAAATGCTTAAAATAGCTGGATTTAATCCTGTTTCAATTTTTTTTAAGTGTTTTAATTTTGTTTCCATTTTAGCAATAAAGCAGTGAAAGTTAACGAGCACCTGCTATCTTTACAAAGCGAAATAAAAAAAATTCATTTTTCTTCCACAGCTATGGAAATCCATAGCGGTATCCCCATTTTTAAAGGAACTTACAGCGACGCCGCATCGCGTGAAAAAACAGAAATGCTTGCACGCGAACTTATTCCATGGCGCAAAGGACCTTTTCAACTGGAGGATCTCTATATCGACGCTGAATGGCGTAGCGATAAAAAATGGAATCGCCTCAAAAAAGATCTTCCACCGTTCCAAGGAAAACTTGTTGCCGATGTCGGCTGCAACAACGGATATTACCTCTTCCCTATTGCGCACGAAGGAGCAAAAAAAGTCCACGGTTTTGATCCCACTTTTAAATATATGCTGCAATACGAACTTGTACGCTCGCATGCACCCAAACTTCCCATTGAATTTACCTGTGAGGGATGGGAGGCTCTTTACCGCTACCCGCAAACATTTGATGTTATTTTTCTTATGGGACTTAACTACCATGCACCCAATCCACTGGAAATTTTTCACGCATGCAAAAATTCTCTTAAAGCAGGCGGGCTTTTTGTCTGCGAAGGAGTCGTCGTAAACACACAGGCAAACCTTGAAATCTTTCCACGCGGCAAATACGCAGGAATTGGTGGTGTCTACGCAATTCCATCACCTACAATGCTTTCTATGCAGTTAGCAAGCGTGGGTTTTAAAAAAATTCACCAGCAGCATTTAGTAAAAATGGAAACTGCTGAACAACGCAGCACTATATTCTCTCCCCAACCCTCTCTTGCTAATTTTTTAAACGAAGATGGTTCAAGTACCGAAGGATATCCCCCCCTTTACCGCGCAGCCTATTTTGCAACAAAAGAAGAATAAACTTCTACGCTTTAGTATTCGTAGGGATTGACAATCCGCGCTGTACAGCCGGACGCTCTAAACAACGCTCCAACCACTCTGGCACAACTTTAAGCGTACTGTACTCCACAAGATTTCCTGCTTCGTAGAAACCAACGAGGTTTCTCACCCAACCTAAGTGGGCAATATCTGCAATGGAAAAATTATCGCCTACAAACCATTTTTTTCCTGTTAAGTGTTTTTCCATAACGTGCAGAAGTCTTTTGGATTCATTCACGTAACGCATAAGCGGTCTTTTGTCTTCAATTTCCTTTCCCGCAAATTTATGGAAAAAACCAATTTGCCCAAACATGGGACCTACCGACGCCATTTGGAAAAAAACCCATTGCAGAGTTTCGTAACGCTCTTGGGGTTCTTTGGAAAGAAGTTTACCCGTCTTTTCGGCAAGGTAAAGGAGGATTGCTCCCGATTCAAAAAGGGCAATTGGTTTTCCATCTACTCCCTTTGGGTCAAAAATTGTCGGAATTTTTCCGTTTGGGTTTAACGATAAAAATTCTTCTGTCCAGGTTTCGTTTTGGGTTATATCGACAAAATGTGCTTCGTACGGAATTCCGATTTCTTCGAGCATTATAGACGCCTTTACCCCGTTAGGCGTTGGGTACGAGTAGAGTTGTAGAAGTTCTGGATTTTTAGAGGGCCACCGCTTCGTTATTTGGTTTTGTACATTCATTGAACCATTTTAAAATGCCATTTCTCAAGAAAAGTAAATATCGGGTAATTGTCTGAAAAAAAGCCGATGCAAACGGTTTTTTAATTGACGCTGGCTTCAAACACTATGCTTGACAATTATGTTAATCGTCGATAAACCGTTTGAAAAGGGCGTTATACTTTCTATCAAAGAAACGCGTATCGATATGTCTATTTCGCGCAAATTTCGTGAACAAGTAGCCAAGTATCTCGAAAAAAAACCAAGTGTCGTTGTTTTTGACATGCACGAAACCGAATACTTAGATTCATCGGCTTTGGGGGCTTTAGTAACAATTTTACGCGACGTAAAAAACTACGGGGGCGAGGTTCGCTTGGCAAACCTCAACCAAACCTTAAAAACGCTTTTTAAGCTCTCTAAATTAGAGGCTATGTTTAAAATTTTTGAAACCATCGAAGAAGCTGCGAAGTAAAAAATGGTGCGCCGAAGCGCCCATGAAGCGCCTCCCCCCCAAGAAAAAGGCTCTCGTTTAGCAACTGCCCGGTGGGTACGTATTCTTTTCGTCAGTACCGGAATCGTTTCTTTAGCGCTTGGTATTATTGGGATTGTTACCCCTATTTTACCCACGACACCTTTTATTCTTTTAAGCGGTTATTGCTTTGCGCGTGGCTCTGAACGGTTCCATATTTGGATATCGAACCACAAGTACTTCGGCCCCATAATTCGCGTCTTTCGCGACGAAAAAAGAATTCCACTACCGGCAAAGCTTTTGGCGACAGTGATGATTATCACGACAATGACTCTAGCGGGGTTTATTGTAAAAAAGCCACTGCCGATAATTGGTATGGGGACGGTCGGGTTAGGCGTGCTAATTTATATCTGGTCGTTTAAAAATTGATTACCAGCGAAAAGAAATTCCACAGGCTTACGCGGCAAAACTATCCACGTATTGTCGCGTTACTTAAAAACCTTTGTACCTCGCGAAGGTTTATTCTACTTAAACGCGCCTTGCACGCATTACACCCAACATCGCTCGCGCTTCTTTGGGACGAATTTGACGAAGCAGAGCGCGAAATTATCCTTAGCCAGCTTTCTTCCGAATACGCTGCGGAGTTTTTAACCGAGCTTGATTCCGACGAAAGGACGGCAATTTTTCGCAGCAAAGACACCGCCTGGATTTTCGAAAGATTAGAAGAACTTGAAACAGACGACATCGCAAGCATTCTACGCGAACTTAACGTACGCGATACCAATTTCATTCTACGCCGCTTCGATAAAAATTATACAGGAAAAATTAAACAGGTTTTAAAATACTCCGAAGGGACAGCTGGCGCTCTCATGAAGTCAGATTTTCTGGCGGTTAGCAGAAACGCCACTGTAAAATCCATAGTTAGCCAGTTCCAAAAAATGGTGAAGCAGAGTTCACCAAAATCGCGCACTCCAAAAAACGAGGAATCTACCGAAACAAGTACAACTAACCTTGGTCACGGTAAACTCGAAGATATGCAGTTTACGTTTGTTGTCGATCGCGATAATAAATTTTTGGGATACATTCCACTACGCAAATTAATTTTAGAAAAATCTTCACGCAAAGCTTCAGAGATAATGCTCCCTGCACAGGTTGTGGTAACCCCACACGAAGACCAGGAAAGCGTGGCGCAAATTTTTAAAAACTATAACCTCTTAAGCCTACCTGTCGTCGACTCACGCGGAATTTTACTTGGCCAAATTACTGTCGATGACGTAGTCGACGTCCTTGAAGAAGAAGCTACAGAAGATATTTTGCGCTTAGGGGGTGTAACCCAAGACGCTCCGCAATCGCAATCGCTTATGCGTATGGCGCGAGGCCGCTTCCCTTGGCTTGCCGTCAACTTGGGGATGCAAGTTTTATCTGCATGGATTGTTACTTTTTTTGACACGACGCTTGCACAGGTTATTATTTTAGCGCCCCTTATGACAGTTATTAGCGGACAAGGAGGAAACGCAACAATGCAATCGATTACCGTTGTTGTGCGCTCCCTTGCGTTAGGACAAATTAATGCGCGTAATGTCGCTAAAATAATTTCAAAAGAAATATTTGTTTCTGGAATGAATGGCTTCTTATGCGGATCGCTTACCGCAGGCGTAGTATACGCGTACACAGGAAGACCACTCCTTGCTTTTTGCATTGTGTTTGCAATGTTCTGCGACATGCTTTTTGCAGGGCTTGTTGGTTCAACACTGCCGCTCATTTTAAAAGCAGCGCGTATAGACCCCGCTCTTGCCTCTGGTCCTTTGGGAACAACATTAGCAGATATTTGCGGATTCTCAGTTTTCTTGGGAACAGCGACCATCCTTTTAGCGCGTTTTGGCGCATTATAAATATACTATAAAACAAAAATAGGATTTTCATGTTAAACAAAACTTCCTCCATTTTAGAAAAAATTGTCGCCGAAAGCCACAAACGCGCAGCACTTGTAAAAATAGACACCACCACCGTTCAAAAAAATAATATTGATTTTCTTAAAGCCCTGCGGCGAAAAAGTAAAATGCCGCAACTTATTGCAGAGCTTAAAAGACGAAGCCCTTCCGAAGGGGATTTAAAAGAAGAACTCACCGTCGAAGACGCAATTTCGATGTATTCTCCTTATGCGGCAGCGCTCAGCATTCTCACGGAACCAAATTATTTTAATGGTTCTCTAGAAGATTTGCAAAAAGCACGTGCGCTAACCACACTTCCTATACTACGCAAAGATTTTATCGTTACAACACAGCAAATCGACGAAGCGCGATTTTATGGAGCAAATAGTTTTTTACTTATAGCCGCATCTCTTTCAAATTTGGAACTAACCCAATTTATAGAACGTGGTCGCCACTGGAACATGGAGCCTCTCGTCGAAGTTTTAACCGAAGATGAACTTGACCGCGTACTTTCGCTCGACATTAAAATTTTGGGAATAAATAACCGTAACTTGCATACCTTAGGTATGGACATGGAACGCGCAGTACGCCTCGCTAAAAAAATTCCTGAAAAACGGCGTAGCGAACTTGTCTTGGTTGCTGAATCGGGTTACCAAAGCCGCGACGAGCTTCTTAGCCTCCCCCCGTACTTTGACGCCGTGCTCATGGGTAGCAGCTTTATGCGTGAAAAAAATCCTGCTGAAAAATTACGTGAAATTTTTTATTAGAAATTTTACAATCCGCCAAATTTACGCTTGCGCCTACTAAACTCAGTAATTGCATCGTCGATATCTTTTTCTTCAAACTCTGGCCAAGTTTTTTCGGTAAAATACAGTTCTGCGTACGCTGCTTGGTATAACATAAAATTGGATAGGCGCACCTCCCCCGCTGTGCGGATAAGCAAATCGATATCGGGTAAATCAGGACGCCAAAGAAACCGACGAAATTCTTTCTCAGACGGTGGCTTTGTGTTTACTTTATTTTTTTTTGATTGCGCATAGAAAAATGCGGCACGGTGGATTTCATCACGCGATCCATAATTGAGACAAAAATTTGCTATAAGCCTTTTTGCATGTTTCGTTTTATCAATTGCGTCTTTAAGTAATGCTTGGCTTTTGGGGGGAAGCCGCGACAAATCTCCTGATGCCACAACGCGGACACCTTGCCGTACAAGTTTTTCCAAACGCGTAATAATGAATTCATCGAGAAGCTCAAAAATTGCCTTTACTTCTGTAGGTGGTCGTTTCCAGTTTTCTGTAGAAAAAGCATAAAGGCTTACAAAAGGAATTTTTATTTCAAGAAGATGGTCCAAAAGGCGTTCAATTGTTTCGGTTCCTGCACGGTGCCCTTCCCTACGTTTACGCCCACGCGCAAGCGCCCACCTACCGTTTCCATCCATGATAACGGCAATATGCTTAATTATAGATTTCTTTTTTTTAGCTTCGGTTTTTGAGGAAGGTATACCGAGTACTGCCAAAGTTATAGTTGCCTTAAAAGGTATACACTAACGCGTTATACCGTCATAATATCTTTTTCTTTGGCGGTAAAAAGATCGTCCATTTTTTTAGTAAATTCGTCGGTATGCTTTTGGATAACATCGGAAAACCCTTTGACTTGGTCTTCTGAAATACCGCTTCCTTTTAGTTTTTTAAGTGCGTCGTTTGCATCGCGGCGTACGTTACGCACCGATACTTTATGGTCTTCGGTTTTTGCTTTTGCGAGTTTCACCATTTCCTTACGTGTCTCACCTGTCATTTCTGCAAGGTTAATACGTATAATAGAACCATCGTTCGAAGGATTTAAATTTTTTCCCGATTTCATAATTGCTTTTTCAACTGCTTGCAATTGTGATTTATCCCAAACGTCGACAGTAATAAGGCGTGCTTCGGGAGTTGCAATCGACGCAACTTGGTTTAAGGGCATCACTTGGCCATAAACTTCTACTCGAATATCTTCGACTAAAGATGGCGTAGCGCGGCCCGAACGGATTTGTGCCATGTGGTGCGCCAAATCGTCGAGAGTTTTTTGCATACGGTTACGCGCATCGCTAATTATTTTATTCGCTTCATCACTCATAAAACTCCGTCTCTCCTTCTGCCTGGATTAAGGTGCCAATCGCTTCGCCTCGAATCGCGCACATTAAATTACCTTCCTTCGCCATGTCAAACACTTGTATCGGCATCTTGTTGTCGAGACAAAGTGAAAATGCCGTCGAATCCATAACTTTAAGTTGGTTTACAAGAGCGTCTTTAAACGTAAGCTTTCTGTAGCGCCGTGCATTTTTGTTTTTTGTAGGGTCTGAGGTATACACGCCATCGACTTTTGTCGCTTTAAAAATGACATCCGCATTAAGTTCTACTGCACGTAATGCAGCGGTTGTGTCTGTTGTGAAATACGGATTTCCCGTACCACCCGCTAAAATTACAATCCGCTTTTTTTCTAAGTGGCGTATTGCTTTTCTGCGGATAAAGGTTTCTGCAACCGATTTTATCTCAATTGCAGTCTGTAGGCGTGTCACCAAACCTTCTTTTTCCAGAAAATCTTGCAAGGCTAAGCCGTTAATGACGGTGGCCATCATGCCCATATAGTCTGCGATTGCGCGATCCATTCCATCGGAAGCGGCGGAAACGCCACGAAAAATGTTTCCCCCGCCAATAACAATCGCAAGCTCGATACCGCCAATTTCACGGTGTATCTCACGCACCTCTTCGGCAAGCGAACGGATTACTTTTACGTTGATTCCCTGCTTATCTTCACCTGCGAGGACTTCGCCAGAAAGTTTTAAAATAACGCGCCGATACGCCCGCCCTTCGGTTTTTCCGTTGGCGGGCTTAACTGCGGTTGCCATTTTACTTTAACGCGTACCGAACAAAACGGCCGACGGTAATATTTTCGCCTAAAGTTGCGATATTCGCTTTGATGATATCCCCTACTGTTTTTTCGGGTTCTTTAACAAAACCTTGTTCAAGGAGACAAATATCCGATGCAAACTTTTTAAGTTTTCCTTCGAGGATTTTATCAACTTTGTCAGCAGGTTTTCCTTCTTCGATGAGTGCAGCGCGTTGGATTTCACGCTCTTTCTCGATAACTTCTGGAGAAACATCTTCTACTTTTACAAAAAGTGGATTTGTCGCCGCAATATGCATCGCAATACTTTTACCCAACTCGACAAATTTTTCGTTACGTGCAACGAAGTCAGTTTCACAGTTAAGCTCGACCAAAACGCCAATTTTACCATTATGGTGTACATACGAAACAATTGTGCCTTCCGATGCTTCACGATCCATTTTTTTAACAGCCTTGACGATTCCGCGTTCGCGCAAGAGCGTCGCCGCCTTTTCGAGATCGCCCCCCGTTTCTTCTAAAACTTTTTTACAGTCGAGAATCCCCGCAGAGGTCATCTCGCGCAAGGTTTTAATTTTTTCTTGATCTATTGCCATGTTTTTATGCACGCTCCTCGTAGCGTGATTCAATTTCTTCCAAATCGTCCAACTTTTCCATAGAGCTACTTAGTTGGTCTTCGTCCATACTTTCGCCTTCTTCAATTTCAACCTGCTGGAACTCACCACCTTCTTTACCTTCTTCGATTGCATTCGCCATAATCTCTAAAAAGAGCGCAACGGCGCGGATTGCATCGTCGTTTGCTGGAATAGGGTATTGGATTAAATCGGGATTGCAATTTGTATCGACCATCGCAAAAATTGGAATGCCAAGCGTATTGGCTTCTTTTACTGCAATCGCCTCACGGTCGGGGTCTACAACAAAAAGCGCATCGGGAAGGTCTGTCATGTCGCGAATACCCGAAAGGTCCTTGCGTAAACGGGCTAATTCGCGGTTTAGTTGGAGTATCTCTTTTTTTGTTTTTACAATTTCGTGGACTGAGTTATTTTCAAACGCGTCTTCAAGTTTTCTTAAACGTTGGATAGATTGCTTAACTGTACGAAAATTTGTAAGAAGACCGCCCAACCAACGGTTGTTAATATACGGCATTCCGCAACGCTTCGCCGATTTCTCGATATCAGCATGCGCTTGTTTTTTTGTACCCACAAAGAGTACTTTACCGCCCTTTGACGCTAAATCGCGCATTGCCTCGTAAGCGTCTTTTGCTAAAACAATTGTTTTTTGTAAGTTGAGAATGTGTATACCGTTACGCGCAGTAAAGATGTACTTTTTCATTTTAGGATTCCAGCGGCGCGTTTGGTGCCCGAAGTGAACCCCAGCCTCTAAAAGGCTTTTCATCGAAATGGTTGCCATGTTATCTCCTAAGCCGACTTAACGGCCTATAAATCCCTGAGCCGATGGCCCGCCGCTGGCAAGGTGGGCATTCTAAATTTTGCCACACCCTTTTTATTCACGGGAGTTTTACCAGCGCACCGCCGCTGGCTTTATAGGCCTAACAGCAATGATAGGCCGTTATACTTTGGTTTTAAGACACACTGTCAACCGCTAACGCCTTTATTAAGGCGCGATTGCCAACTTGTACTACGGGCGACAAGCAACGGGCTTTTTCCATCAAAACCCAATTCTTTTAGGCGTGCGGCCATCACATGCTCAGAAGAACCAACTTGGAGCTTTAGCCCCCAACCTGCACCGTAAGAAAAACTACCGCGCACGTCAATTGTCGTGCGTATCCTTTCGCCGTTTAATAACGTGTACGTTACTAAATCAAACGCAGGAAGTTTGAGCCATGTACGCATGGAACCAGACAAAGTACAGATTTCCCCTCCAGAAGGGTCAAACACCCCTCCTTTAAAGCCATTGTCGCTAAACTCCATGGGAAGCTTTGTTACAAATTTAGGGTACCCCCAAATTTCACGCCCTGCTGCGTTTGCTTCGGGAGTTGTTACAGGTAAATCTGTAATGTAAAATCCTAAACGGCGTTTTTCTGTACGCCGCAGAAAATCTGTAACCGACAGTAAGGGAAGCACCTGTTCCTGCGGAACCGCCGCAATCCCCAAGCCTACTTCGTTGTAAGTACCAACGGTCGTATGGTCGTACCGGTAAAAAGCTAGCCCCGCGATCGTTTTCCCTAATGGAACCTCGACAGGCTTTAGCTTTACCGCGCTGAGCAATTTTTCTGCGGGCTTTTTATCTACCAAAAACAGGGCAAGAAGGATTTCAAGTTCGTAATAAAGAATAGGTAGCTCTACTTCGCCTTTCGTTGTTTTTACTTTTTCACGGGGTACGTCGAAAAATTTATCTATTGCTTGCATTTTATCTCCTTAACGTTCTATTTAAAAAAATCTTCGTACTGGTCTTCTATAATTCCGAGTAAGTTAATTTGGTTTGTACCTTCGTAAATTTGCGTTAACCGTGCGTCGCGAAACGCTTTTTCTGCTAAATTATGCGTAAAAAGTCCGTGGTTTCCCATAAGCTCCATCGCCAAATTTGCTACCTCCATTGCTGTATCCGAACAAAACACTTTTGCCGCCGATGCATGGCTTTGCCGCTGAGTCCAATGCGCCGCAAGGTTCCACACTGTAGAACGCATCGCGGTGGTTAACGTATACATCCGCGCAAGCGACAGTTGTACCTCTTGGTATTGGTTTAGCGTCTGTCCACCCAATTTTTGCTTTGACGCAAATTCAATCGCAGCCTCGAATGCACCACGCGCAATTCCCAATGCGATTGCAGCAACGGGAATACGGGAATAGTTAAGGACTGTACGGCAAAGCGACCAACCACCACGTACACCACCTACAACATTGGCGTCGGAAACAAAAGCGTCTTCAAAAATAAGCTCTGTAGCAGAAGACGCCCTTTGCCCCATTTTAAGCTCGTTCCTGCCTACGCTAAACCCAACCGTTTCTTTGGGAACAGCAAAGCACGTCCACGAATCAACTCCTTCTTTCTCAATAGCGGCAAAAACAGTGACCGTACGCGCAATATCTCCACCAGAGATAAAAACTTTTCTTCCGTTAAGTATCCATCCGCCTGAAGTTCGCTTCGCAGTAGTTCCCGGAGTATAAACGCGTGCGCCTTCGGTTTCTTCGACATCAGAACCTGCTGCAGGTTCTGTAATGGCAAACGCTGCGATGTGCGGCACACCTGCGCTATTTTCGCGGTTGATGGGGAGGACGTACTTAAATACCATCCGCAAATCGCCAGAGAGTATAAAGGGCGCCATGCCCAAACCGTGCGCCCCCAGTAAAAGCCCTATACCTCCGCATGCGGCACAAAATTCTTCCATTTTAAGAGACTGCACCCAGTGCAAAGGTTCTAAAGCAACAGACGCAGGCTGAGAACCCAAAGGCCACGGCAGCATATCCGAAAGAAAACCTTCTTTCCCCGCCCTAACGAGGATTTCCTCCTCCGCCGTTTTATCTTTTTGCGCATCTAGGGCTAAAGCGTATGGACGGATGTATTTATCGGCGAATGCACGGCATTTTCGCCTATACGCTTGAAGGGCAGTGGGTAGCGCCTTTGTGTCTATTTCCCATTGCGGAGCGCTTTCGTATTCGGCGATAAACCGCGTCAATTGCGGCATATTGCGTATTGCGTTTTTAGGTTCAAAGCGATCTACGTTTAAATGAGATACATTTTTCATGAAGGTTCCTTAAACGCACTTAAAAAAAGTTCAACCTCAAGCGCCGTTCCGAAGTTTCCTCTTAGGTGTCCCATACCGCGCAAAATTTTTTCCATACCGTAGTCGCGCATAAAACCGTAGCCTCCGAATGACTGTAACGCCACTGTCGCTGCGCTGTGCATTTTTTCTACAAGTGTCGCTTTTAAAGAAAGCGCAGTTGCTATTTTCACAAAAGATGCACTGCCAATAGTTACCCCGCGCAGCGATGCTTGCACAGTTTCAAGAGTACGCAAAACTTCACCCAGCATCCGGCGCACTGCTGCATGCTCGGCGATAATTTTTCCGCCTTGCTTACGTTCAGATGTATAACGTTGCATTTTTTGTTTCGCGTTTTCTAAAAGTCCCCACCCAATAGCAATTTGTACAAGCGCTGTTAAAGAAAGAGCGTTCTCAAAAAGTATTTTTGCGCTTAAAGAATCTTCGCACAAAAACTGTTTTATACTTTTTTTAACAGCAACTTCTCTTAAAGAAAGCTCGTCAAATCCATGCGCACGAAAAATTTTTTCGTCGCGGGTTAAATCCGCCTCAAAAAGATGCCATTCGACTTGTTGATTTTTTTTAGAAAAAAGGGGAGCAATAAATTGCGTAGGAGCGCTTATTCCATAAACAAAAAAAGGATGGTTTTCAGATACAAAATACTCCTCAAGAAAAACATGGTCTTCTTCGGAAAGCTCTCCCGAAAAAAAATGCGAGAGGGAAAGCCGCGCCAAGCCATTTGCGCCTTGTAGATGGATGTAGGTTGGAGTAAATTTTGTATTTTCTTCCCAAGAAAAAATTTTACTAAACGCATTTGAAAGCAAACTTTCGTGTGTTATCCACGCAAGGCTTGCGTTTGCCATTGCAATTTCTTTAAGGGATGCAAGGTACAAAAAAAGTGGATGGCCATTTGCAAAAAAAGTAGCATTACCTAAACGCTCCTCTGCCAAGGGAGTTTCCAAACCCAGCGCAATACATTTGTCGCGCCACGAAAGTAAAGTTTGCGCATCGCAAACCTTTTCGGTGTATGCAAAGGCTCCATCTAAATGGCGTGCACGGAATGCAGCGGTGTGCCCAATAAGCTCGTCTACCGCATTTGCGTCCATTTTAGATTTTTACACCGTTTGTTCGTTTATCAATTTTGCGGCGTTCATTGCAGAGACGACTGCATCTTCGTGAAGGCCAAAACCGAAATAGCTACCGCAGTAATACGTATTGAGCGTACCATTTAATGAAGGCAACTTATCAATCGTTTGGACAGAAGATTTATCGTAAATCGGGGTAAGAAGCGACGTCTCAAAATCAATTTTATTCGGATCGATTGCAAAGTTTGGGTGCTGTGTACTTACATAAGGACAGTTTTCGTCAACACCCGGTTCGTGCCATAACGCACCCGACACCGAAGTATCGAACCCTTTTTCGTTGTCGGTGTAAAGGAAAGTATATGCTTGAATCAAATTGCGCGGAGGAAATTTTGCCGTATCTTTATGGACTACCACTTTACCTTTTTTATACTTCCATTTACCCATAATTTTTTTCTCTTTTTCTGTGGGGTTTTTTAAAAGCCTAAGGCTTTCATCTGCAGGTGTCGCCATAACAACACAATCAAATTCGTGCTTTACTCCCGTTCCATCGATAACAAATACCTTACCGTTTTCTCGACAAACTTCTTTAACAGCGGACTTTTGATAAATTCGATCACGAAATTTATCGGCCAATGCATTTACATAACTCTGTGTACCGTTTTTAATTGCAGTAATCGAATAAAAAGATTTGGCTGAGATCAAATCGTTATGGTGCTCAAGCTTACGGATAAAGAATTCCGCAGGCGCCGCTAAAATTTCATTTGCTTGCATTGAAGACAAAAGGCACAATGCGCTCATGAAAAAAGCTTTCACATCTCCTGAAAACCATGGCTTTTCGCCAAAAGCCTCGAACATCGTCTTGTCCTTTAACTCGCCTTTGTGCAGCATTTCTTTTGCTTCATAGAGTGCCTTGGTGAGCCGATAAAACGCCGCAAGGTTTTGTGGCTTGAACATCGCAAAATTTTGTGCAACAAGTCCCTTTAAACTAAAAGGAGTAATGTAGATTCCCTTTTGTGAATCAAGATTATAAAAGCTCACGCACGAATTTAAAGAACGTCCGCGTTCTACTTTCAGTTCATCCAGAAGCGCAAAAAAATTGGGATACCCTGCTTTACCAAACGCTGCCACCGCAATATCGACTTGGTACCCGTCTTTTGTACGGTGTGAAAATGCATTCCCACCAAGACGGTTCTCTTTCTCAAAAAGTGTAATTTCATGCATGGGGTGTAGTTTATACGCAGCTGTTAAACCGCCGATGCCACCGCCAATAATCGCTACTTTTTTACGCATTTGCTACCTCCGGAAAATAAAGAATTCCCCTTCCTTTTTTACTTGATACTGTTAGGATAGGATTTTGTAACAAGTCCGAAGCGGCCTCTGCAAACGGGCCATCACCCAGGCTTAAATTAATTTTGGGTTTTATAAAACAGGTGCGTATACTATCAAACTCCAGCCGGAACGTGGTAAAAAGAGTTTTATCTTCTTTTACTGGATAACTATGAAAAGTTAATTTTTGTGAACCTAATCGAAGCCCTTTTGTATTTTCGTAAGTTATTTTCATTAAGCGGGTTTGGTGTTTTTTGTCTGTGATTTCACACGAACGCTTACCGTTTTCATCTGAAAAGGTAATATCCGCAATAAATTTCGGATAGCCAATGACATCAACCCCACCGCGTAGCGCTGGTTCGGTATTAACCGGCAAGTCTACCACGTGCGCATGGAGCGAACGGCGAAAAAAAGATTCTAAAATACTAAAAATTGGAAAATTTGGTTTTTTACCATAAGCTAAAAGTGGTATACAAAGTGCAACTTCATTGTAAGGGTTAACTTCGGTTTCGCGGTATTCAAAAAGCAGCAACGCAGTTAAAGCGCACCCAGTAAAATCGGCGATGGGTACATACTCCGACGACGGTAAAAATTTTTCAACAATACCGCGGGGAGTACGGAAAATAATGGCATCAAACGAAAAGTCATGATAAAAAAGTGGTGAGTTATAGGTAATGCCTGCAACTTCGACACGCTCTTGGGCAACATTTGTGAAAAAATTATTACTCGCCACTTTGCCCCCTACTATACACTCCTTTAATCTCCGATAGAATTAGCACCAACATAACTCTTCCAGCAAAGATGAACAAAATGTCAATCTAAACTATTTAAATCCAAATAGTTTAGATTGTGTATAGCTATGAAAATTCCTCGACTCCACGGACTAAAGACGCTGCTCGGTTTGCATTCGATTATTCGGGGGTTTTCGACAGCGTTAAACGGGATTTAAAAACGGTAAAAATATAAAATCCGTTTACTACCTAACTGGATACAAAATTGCGTCAGATAGGTATGAAACTTGACTCTAAAATTCCCCAAGGCCCCCTCGAAACGATGTGGCGAGACTATAAAGCAAAACTAAAACTTGTAAATCCCGCTAACAAACGAAAACTTGATGTCATTGTCGTGGGTACAGGCCTTGCCGGCGCCGCTGCGGCTGCGTCATTAGGCGAGTTGGGGTATAACGTCCACGCGTTTTCATTCCACGATAGCCCGCGCCGTGCGCACTCGATTGCCGCACAGGGGGGCATTAACGCCGCCAAGAATTACCACAACGACGGCGACTCGGTATACCGTCTTTTTTACGACACCGTCAAAGGTGGCGACTACCGTTCACGCGAAGGCAACGTATACCGCCTCGCCGAGGTGTCGGTGAACATTATCGACCAGGCGGTAGCGCAAGGCGTGCCGTTTGCACGCGAATACGGTGGTTTACTCGACAACCGCTCTTTCGGTGGTGCGCAAGTGTCGCGTACTTTTTATGCAAAAGGCCAAACGGGTCAGCAATTACTCCTGGGCGCTTATTCTGCGCTCAACCGCCAAATCCACGTGGGAACAGTTAAAATGCACACCCGCCACGAGATGCTCGATCTTGTTGTCGTAAACGGCCACGCAAAAGGTATCATCACTCGTAACCTTGTCACCGGTGAAATCAAACGCCACGCGGCGCACGCGGTTGTTCTCGCAACAGGTGGTTACGGAAACGTATATTTCCTTTCGACAAATGCAAAACATTCTAACGCAACTGCATCGTGGCGTGCACATAAACGCGGGGCATTTTTTGCAAACCCTTGCTATACACAAATACATCCCACATGCATCCCCACGAGCGGCGATTACCAGTCGAAACTCACGCTCATGAGCGAGTCGCTGCGTAACGATGGCCGCGTGTGGGTACCCAAAGACAAAGCCACCGCAGAAAGATTGCAACGTGGCGAGATTACCGCAAACGACATCCCTGATTCAGAGCGTGACTACTACCTTGAACGCCGCTACCCTTCATTCGGCAACTTGGTACCTCGCGACGTGGCTTCGCGTGCGGCGAAAGAGCGCTGCGACCACGGCTTTGGTGTGAACCCTACCGGCCTTTCGGTATTTCTCGATTTCAAGTCGGCGATTGAACGCTTGGGTGAACACACTATCGCCGAACGCTACGGCAATCTTTTCGAGATGTACGAAAAAATCACCGGTGAAAATCCATACAAAATGCCGATGAAAATTTATCCTGCTGTCCACTACACGATGGGTGGGCTTTGGGTCGACTACAACCTCATGTCGACAATTCCTGGCCTTTATGTCGGCGGCGAAGCAAACTTTTCTGACCACGGCGCAAACCGTTTGGGTGCTTCGGCGCTGATGCAAGGTTTGGCGGATGGATATTTTGTTCTTCCTTCAACAATTGGCGACTACTTAGCTACAGTGGGCTTCGATAGGCCATCCACCGAAGGTAAAGAGTTCACCGATGCTGAACAAGGTATTAAGGAACAAACTGCAAAGTTTTTAGAAACAAAGGGAAACAAAACCGTCGACGAACTCCACCGCCAACTGGGCCATGTCATGTGGCACTACGTGGGTATGGGCCGCACCGAAGCGGGACTCACTAAAGCAATCGGGGAAATCCAACAGATCCGCGAAGACTTCAAGAAAAATGTTAAAGTGCCTGGCTCAGGAAGCAGCATCAACGAATCTTTAGAAAAAGCAGGCCGCGTGCACGACTTTATGGAATTAGGAGAACTTATGGCGCGCGACGCGTTGCATCGCAAAGAATCGTGCGGAGGTCACTTCCGCGAAGAATACCAAACCGACGAAGGCGAAGCTAAGCGCGACGACGCCAACTTTGCGTACGTGGGTGCATGGGAATACAAAGGCGAAGGTAAAGAAGAAGAGCTCCATAAAGAAGAACTCAAATTCGACGTTGTGCACTTAACACAGCGTAGTTATAAATAGGAACAGGGATTATCCAAAAAGTTACGAACCGCGCTCTACAGGTGCGCCGTAGGTAACTTTTTAGACAGCCCCAAAATCTATATTTAAGCGTACTTGACTTGGTAATCGTTCAAATCGAAATTACGTACACTCATTACATACTCTGTTGCAAAACCTGGGTAAAGCGTAGTGTTTAAGCCGTCTTTTGTATAGTACCAACTTTTGCCACCTGCGCCCCACGTAGTGCGTTTCATTTTTTTGTAAAGTTCTTCGTTAAATTTGTCCTGCCGTTCATCGCTCACCGTTACAGACTTAATCTGCTTTGCCTCGCAAGCTTCAATTGCTTGGCGTGCGTATTCCATCTGCGCTTCTGTATAAACGAGTACCGATGTGTGCCCTGGACCTGTGTTGGGACCCATGAGAGTAAAGAGATTTGGGAACCCTGCAATTGCAACGCCCTTAAAGCCCTTTGCTCCGCTTTTCCAATACGAGTTAAGATCGCGACCACCTACGCCTGTAAGCGGGAATGGAAAACCTTGCGAAGGCGATTTATACCCCGTTGCCCAAACGATAACGTCGACTGGATATTCTTTGCCGTTAGCGACAAGACCATTCTTTGTTACCGATTCGACACCATGGTCGATAAGCTCAACGTTACTTTGCGCAAGCGCTGGATACCAATCGTTAGAGATGAGCATACGCGTCCTGCCCAAACGGTACGTTGGGGTAACCTTGCGGCGTAGCTCAGGATCGCTAATTTTGCTATCGATAACGCGCTTGCATACCTTTTCAAGAAGCGTTGTCATTGGCGTATCCCAAACAATAGCAGTTGCAAGAAGCTCGGTTAAACCAAAGATAAAACCACGGCGAATTTTTTGCGTAAAAGGGAGATACTTATAAACAAGTTTTTCTAACTCGCTGTATTCGTAGTCTGCTTTGGGAACAATCCAAGATGGTGTGCGTTGGAATACTTTGAGTTCCTTTACTAAAGGCTGTATTGCAGGAACAACTTGTATTGCACTCGCGCCGCTACCTACAACCGCAACGCGTTTTCCTTTAAGGTTAAGTTTTGGATTCCAAGACGCAGTGTGTACTGTTTCGCCTCCAAAATCTTTAACTCCTGGTATATTCGGAATATTCGACGCGGCAAAAGGACCAATTGCGCTTACGACAAAACGCGCACGCATTGTTTCTCCTTTTGCTGTTTTAGCTTCCCAAAGCCCATTTGCTTCGTCAAACTTTGCTTCAACGATTTTTGTGTTAAATTTAATTTTTGGGCGCAAATTGTGGCGATCGGCGGTGTCGACGATGTACTGTTGGATTTCCTCTGACTTTGCGAACATACGCGACCAATTGGTCTGCTCGAAAGAGAAACTGTAAAGGTGGCTGGGTACGTCGACGGCCGCTCCAGGGTATTTACTGTCGCGCCAAGTACCGCCCACTTCGCTCGCCGCCTCGACGATCAAGAAGTCTTCGTTGCCTGCCTCTCGCAGCTTTATCGCCATACCAAGGCCGCTAAAACCTGCACCGATGATCAGAATTTTCACATCGGGTTTAACTGTCGTGTTTGCCATATATCCTCCAAATTGGATAGCCGGTTAACGCACAACGTTCCACCAACCACCGTTTCGGCGTACTTAAGAAGAGGTATTTATATTGTAAACCAAAAAAGTGAATAATTGTTCGTTTTTTGTTGTGCGATTAGCAAGTCTTGTCATGTGGCAACGCTTAATAGCACTGTTTTTCCATAGCTATACGAAGCGTTTGGCGTGTCTTTAGCGGCTTGCACAGGCGCTGCAATTGCCGGCAACACAACCATTTCATATTTTCTTTCCTTTAAATCTTAGCGTATGCAATAGTTTGAAGAAAAATGCTATCCTCTCTTCAATCTACCCAGCGATTTTTTTACCGCGCTCGCTGGTGGGGGTAACTATCCCCACCAGTCGCAAATTTGGATTATGTCACATTAGGGGGTAACTATCCCTACGAGCGATTTTAGTGAAAAAAATCATGATTTTTTTGAAAAAATTACATTTTTTTTCTCAAAAGTGAGAAAATTTGAGCCTTTTCTGGTATTTAATCTATAGAGGCACCATGTTAAAAACATCAATCAGTCTACCATTAAGCATTATCTCCATCTGGTCGAAAAACCGTTGGGAAATTATGCAGATGCACACGCGTTTTTTGCGGTTTGCCGTGCGCAAGGCCGAATTTCGGCGCGGGGTGAAGCGGCTTTATAATCGCAGTAACGGAAAGTGCGCGATTGTGAAAGTGAGGTTTACGCCGCATGAGTACGATTCGCTGCACACCGTAGCGGCGGGTATGCGTGTGAGCGTGTCGTTCCTCATTTTTTACCTCATCAAATTTTGGGAAAAAAAGTCGCAAAAAAACGCCGGTTTCGTTGTGGGGGGTAACTATTCCCCAAAAGTGCTGGAGTGGTCAAAAATGAGGGTAAAATTTGAGGAAATGCTGGCTTTTAGGCGTGTCAGCTGCAGTTTCTTCACGCCACTGAGGCCGTAGCGCTAGGTGGTTAATAGATGCCAAAAATTAAATTCCATTGACGCTTAAAAGCAGTGCTATGATATAAGCTATGACTCTTTCTCGTCGGTGCAAAGTTTTAATCCCATTATATACCTCTCTCTTTTTTTTAGTCGACTGCGGTAGTATGGCAAAGCGCAGTGAAGAAGGTGCGTACGGGGCAAGTTACATGGATGCGCCTGCGAAAGTAGCCGCAAGCCCAACGTCCGAAGCTGCGCCAGCAAGCCCAAAACCCATGGCTAAAAAAAGTGTCGCTAAAAAAACGGCGCGTATGGTGGTTTATGTAGGGCAAGTCGCGGTGGAGGTTTTTGAACTCAAAGAAAAAATAACCGCACTCGAAGCGCTCGCCAAAAATTTGGGTGGTTATATTGAGTCGAATAAGACTACCGAAGATTACGCGCGCATCGTTTTGCGTGTGCCAGTGAAACGCTTCAACGAAGCGCTCGAGAACATCTCTAAAGAAGGGCGTGTGCTAAGCCGCGAAGTGAGCGCTGCCGATATCACCAAAGAATTTAGCGATTTGGATGCACGGCTCAAAAACAACATTGCCGTGCGCGAGCGGCTTTACACTCTTCTCAAAAACGCCAAGAAAGCAAAAGCGCGTCTCAAAATTCTGCAAGAAATCAATCGGTTGACTCAGCTCATCACCGCCGACGAAGAGCGTCTCAAAAACATGGCGAGCGCGGCGTCGTATTCGACGGTTATTGTCACTCTACAACTTTTCAAAAGCCCCACCACCATCCGCATGCCGTCGCCTTTCGGTTGGATTGCTTCTTTAACTCCACAGAGGCGCAGTATAAAAAAATATAAAGACATCGAGCTACCTTTGCCAGTGTCTTTTTTTGACTATGAGAAAGAGTTCAAAAAAGAAAAAGTAGAGGCGTTATTTATTTCGGCGCGACAATCGAAAATCCGTGCGGGCCGCGTGAAGAACGACCCCAAAGCCGACGCTGTTTTTTGGCGACAGGCTTTGGAGAAAGAAATGCTCTCGCGCGGCTATGTGAAAAAATCGCGCGACGATGTGGACACGGGCTCGATGCAACTCTACAGTTATGTCGATGGATTGGAAGAGCATTTTTACTTAATCACGTTCTTCGTTCGCGAAAAATATTTATACGTCATTGAAGCGTACTACCCCAACAAACAGGAATTGGACGAACTCGATAAAAATGTGCGCACCAGCATCAAAGAGGTAAAAATCCATGATTAACAAAATTCCACAATTTGTATTTGTTGTGTGTGTTTTTTTAAGCACGCCTTATTTTCTCCATGCAGAAAACAATCCTCCTGAAATTCAAGAGGTAACGCTCGAACTACGCACGCTTAGCGTCTCCATGGCGCAGAAAAATTTAATCCAATTTTTAGAAAAAAGTGACGGTTATTTTGTGTATCAAAACCCGCGCTCTGTAGCGGGGTATGTACCGCTGAATGTTTCGCTGGAAACCATTTTCGCCGCCGCCGCGAAAGAGGGCTATGTGCGCTCGCGCAATGTCACCAACCAAAACCCCACCGAACGGATAAACGATTTAACGTTGCAACTCAAAGCTAAAGAAAAACAACTCAGCGATGTGAATAAAGTTTTGGCCGATTCCAATTTAGAAGAAACGCTCGAGGTCGAACAAGAACTCAACAACATCCGTGAAAACATCGACGCATTGCGCGGCGAGCTACAGTTTTTGCGCGAGCGAGCCTCGCTTAAAAAAATAATTTTCTATTTTGAAAGCACAGGCAGCGCACCACAACCGCGCGACTACGAAAGTTTTTCATGGTTGGACAAAATGAACATCCCCAGCTTAATCGAGAGGTTCCAATGAAAACTATGTACTGCGTTCTTTTAAGTATTGCCGCCGTACTTTTTTTACACTGCGGCACAACGCAGTCGATTGTCTTGCCTGAAGGATTTGCGCGTTACGAGAAACCCAAAAAAGATGTGAAAGCCATCACCGCCGACGGCGTGCGGCTTTTCACATCGCGCTTTGAAAATAAACCCAAAGGGGATTTATCGCTTTGGGTGGAATCGCTTTCGGAACAACTGACGCAAACCGGTTACCGAGTGGTCGATAAAAAATCTATCAAAGCAGGTTCGCTTGAAGGCGTTGCCATCGAAAGCCACGCGTCGTATGCAGGGCAAGACTTCTCGTACCTTGTCGCCGTTTTTGTAAAAGACGACAATGTCTTTACTGTCGAAAGTACAGGCGAGCGCAAGGCGTTCGACAAAATAAAACCCGCTCTTTTCCAATCCCTCACAACGTTTAAGGGGGAATAACCATGAAAATATTACGCGACAAGAAATGCCTCATCACTGGTGCAGCCAGCGGCATCGGTAGAGCCACAGCGATTGCAACCGCCAAAGAAAAAGCGGTGCTTTTTTTAACCGACATCAACCCAAAAGGTTTGGAAGAAACCGCCGAGGCGTGCCGCAAGATAGGCGCAACGGTTATCCACCACGCGCTCGATATTTCCGACTACAAAGCGGTCAAAGCGTGGGCAGAGGAAATCCACAGCGCGCACGGCTCGCTCGACGTGTTGATGAACATTGCCGGCATTTCGATTTGGGGCAGCGTGGAAAATTTAACGCACGAAGATTGGCGGCGTTGTGTCGACGTAAACTTGATGGGTCCCATCCACACCATTGAAAATTTTATTCCCCCCATGATTCAAGCCAAGCGTGGCGGCCATTTAGTCAACGTGTCGTCGGCGGCGGGGCTCTTTGGGTTGCCGTGGCACGCGGCGTATAGCGCGAGTAAGTTCGGCTTGCGCGGCGTTTCCGAAGTGTTGCGTTTTGATTTAGCGCGGCACAACATCGGCGTGAGCCTTGTGTGCCCGGGTGGCGTGGATTCGGGCCTTGTCGACACGATTAAAATTGCAGGCATCGATACCAACGATGCAGAAGTCGCCGCGCTCCGCGAACAATTCCAAAAACGTGCGGTACCTCCCGAAAGTGTCGCAAAAGATATTTTGCGCGGCATCCATCGAAACAAATACATGGTGTTTACTTCACTCGACGTGCAAATTGGGCATTTCTTCCAAAACACGTTTGCGCTCCCCTACGAAGCAGTGATGCATTTTTTGAACGATAAAATCCACAGCGTCGCCGACAAGCAAAAGAATAGAAAAGAATAATCTATGAGCTCACTTTACGCACTTGAACCCGAAGGCGGTTGGCATAAGGCGGATTTTCCCCGCATCGAACCCATTTCAGAGAAAAAAGCAAACATCCTTATGAAAGCAGTGCTATGGGGTGCATCGCAAGTGAGCAAAAATCAAACCGGCACCGAGAAAATCCCCGATGTGTTTTTACTCCTGATGCAACACCAACATATTTTTTGGCAGTGGTTGCAGTTTGCTTCGCGCCTTATGCCGTTTGGCACGTTGGAGCGGCGTGAAACCGAACTCATTATTTTACGCGTTGCGTGGAATACCCGTTGCTATTACGAGTGGGGTCAGCACATTTCTCTTTCTAAACGCGAAGGGGTTTTAGCCGAGGACATCGAGCGTGTCGCCCAAGGCCCCGCCGCCGAAGGGTGGTCGCCGCGTGTGCGGGCGATGCTCACTGCAACCGACGAGCTTTGCTTAAAGGGTATCGTTTCGAGCGCAACGTGGACAAACCTCACGGAGCACTTAGACGCCGGTAAAACGATTGAGCTTTTGCTCCTTGTGGGTGCGTACCAAATGCTTGCAGGGGTTTTGAACAGCGTGGGGCTGCCTTTAGAAAAAGAGTTTAGCGCATTCTAAATTTTTTGCGATAATTATTTATGAAATCTAAGAAAATAAGTTCTTCGATTATATTGATTAGCGTTGTCGTTCTTATTAGTATCGCCGCGTCGGCATTTGCCATCCAATCGTTTTTTCGCAAGAACACTGACGCACTTATTGACAACACAACGACGACGCTTTTGAAAAGGGTGCTGCAACTTTTTATTGAAACAAGCATTTCGTTTGAAAAAGAATACGACAAGGCACGCACCGACGCCGAGCGGGGAGCGAGTATTGCTCGTTGGAACCGCACTATTTCTATAATTAGCTACGCGAGCAGCCAGCATTTTGGTGAAAATATACCGCAAGTACGACTCATCGGTAGCCATGAAATTTTTGGAGTTTCTCCCAGGGGTGCAGCCACGACAGCTATCCAAAGCGACTTTGAGCGCGACGCTGCAAAAAAAATTATGCAAGAGAAGTTGCCGATGTACCGTATAAACGACGGAGATTTTCTACGTATCGCCGTCCCCCTTCCTTCAAACGCACACCCGGGTTGCGCCAAATGCCATCAAATCCCTCTCGATGCGCCTAAGCTCTTAGGCACAGCAAACATCACTGTTCCGTTAAAGATGCACAACAGCGCATCCCGCCAAAACAGTTTGGTTGTAACTGGCATAGTTATCCTCGTTTTAGGAATTGTGCTCGCGATTATTCTCTGGTTTTTAAGAAGTAAAATTTTCAAACCAGTGGCGTACTTAGCCCAAACGACCGACACCATTGCGGCGGGCAATCTCACAAAAGATATTACTATATTTGGTTCGGATGAAACACGCGATGCGCTTGCAATGCTCTCATCATTACAGAAAAAATTTAGTGAAACTATTTTAGAAATCCAACAACACTCCAGCGCAGTCATGGCGGCTTCGGAACATATTGCATCTACCGCTCAAAATTTATCGCAAACGGCAACAACGGGCACAGGCCAAAATCTATCCGACGGAAATATTGAGAAGCTCGTTGAGTTAATTGAAAATAACGCCGACAGCGCAAAGGAAGCGGATAGCCTTGCTCAAGAATCGTCGAATTTAGCGGACAGCGGTAGTAAAGCGTTCCAGGCCACATTTAGCGCGCTGGAAGAAATTATCAACAAGGTCTCGATTATTCAAGAAATTTCAGCGCAAACTAATTTACTGGCGCTCAACGCAACTATCGAAGCGGCACGCGCCGGTGAGCATGGGCGTGGGTTTGCCGTCGTCGCTTCGGAAGTCAGCAAGCTCGCCGAAATGAGCCGCAACGCCAGCAAAGAAATTAGCGAAGTGGCACAAACGTCGATTGCACATTCACACGAAGCGCAAGCACTTCTCGATAAAATTTTGCCGTCGATCCAAAAAACGACTGGCAATGTCGTCAGTATCCGCGAACGCTCCGATGCTCAAGTGCGGCATGTCGATGCAATCCATAGCGTATTGAACACGCTGACACAAGTTACAACAAACGTAGCAGCGGCATCGGAACAGTTAGCCGCTTCCGCTGAAGAGCTCACGGCACAATCGGAGAACCTAAATCAGCGCTTGGCTTATTTTGAGGTGGCCTCGAATAACGACTTTGATAAAAAGTAAAGCCGAACATAAACCCGCCACAACCGATTTACACTACCTTTGGGTTACTGCCACCTTTATTATGGCGCCTTATTGGCTCGGCATTTTTTCTCAAAAGTGAGAAAATTTGAGCGTTTTCTGGTATTTAATCTATAGAGCTGCCATGTTAAAAACATCAATCAGTCTACCATTAAATATTATGCCCACTTGGTCGAAAAATCGTTGGGAAATTATGCGGATGCACACCGCCGCGTCGGAATGCGTGTCAACCACCGTTTTTTCACACCACTGAGGCCACAGCGCACGCACCCGTTGCAAGATTACCAAAATTTCGTTTCCTTGACGGAGTGTGAAAAACACCTGATATTGCAGGTGTGGAACGAATTATTCTTTTTGACACACTATGCCCATAGACTTCAACTCGCTCGCCCGCTACCTTCCAACACAAGGCCCCATACGCAATTTTGTACACCACAATACGCTGGGGGAGTTCCAAAAAGGAGGCTACCATTTCCACGATGCTATACGTGTAGCGTCTGACCTCTACGGAACCAAAGAGTATTTTGCAGCTTCGGAATATATAAAACTGTACCGCAAAGGAGAAATTACCGATTTCGCTTTGGATAAAATTTTAGAGCGCGAAGGCGGCGATAAAGATGCTCTACGTACCGCGCTTTTTCGTAATAACTCCGACGTAAGTATAAAGCGCGAAGGTCTTAAAGAACGTGGTTTTTTTACACGGCTTGCCGAAAAGCGGGGAATCCATGTAGACGAAATTATTCATCCTGTCATCGTACGTATGATGGCAAACTACCTCGACCAAGGCGTATTGAGTTTAAATTTTTCGCAAGACGCCAAAACATTTTGGGAAAATCTTACGGCACAACTTTCGACCGCTGATTTAGCGGGAGTTCTTCCTAAAAGCAGACACCTTATTTTGGAGAACACTGCAGAGGCACTCTTTGAAAAACTTTTAGTGCAAATAATTCCACGCGAAGAATACCGCGAGGTTTTTTTACTCGAAGTCTTGCTTGCCCTTCCGGGTTGGGCAGGGCTCATCCACCAACTTGAAAAAAAATCACAAGCGGTCTTTTTTGAAAGGCCTGTTTCTCTTAAAGAATATGCGACTCTCTATTTAGCTCTTCTTGTTGCACACCTCGGCGAAGACACCTCTCTTGTACCCCCTGAAGATTTTATTATTCCAAAAGTTTTTGCACAAGAAGCGCCTTCCGAAAGTTCTGCTGAATATTTACTTAGGCTTTGGCACGAAGCATGGGAACTTAGCCATTACTCGGGTATAATGGCGGCTATGCGCGATAAGTCGCATTCGCAAAAAATACGATCAAGCCGTGCAAAAGACGCAAAGCTCCAAGCATTTTTTTGTATCGACGACCGCGAATGTTCGCTCAGGCGCCTTCTTGAAGAGTTCTCTCCCCATATCGAGACTTTTGGCGTCGCTGGATACTATGGTATCGACGCATACTATTTAGGCCCTAAAGTTACAAAAGCGACAAAACAGTGTCCAGGGCCACTCGAAGCACGCTATATTATTCGTGGAAAATTAAAAAGACGAAAAAAAGGGCAATCTTTACAAAAACGCGAAATGAATTTCTGGCACCGCTATGCAAACCATCTTTATTCGGGATGGCTCCTAAGCCATATTTTTTCTTTCGTGGCTTTGTGGCGCCTCTTAGTTTCTGTTTTTTGGCCACGCGGAAATTTTGGTACAGCTTCCGCGATGATGAATAACGAAGGCGATGCGATTCTTCTTTACGAAAAAAAAGAAACAGGAACGCAGTCTATACCCACCGAAGGTTACACGGTAAAAGAAATGGCAGAGCGTGTCGAAGCTGTTTTAACCGAAATCGGACTAACTGAGTTTTTTGCGCCTATCGTTGTTGTAACAGGCCATGGTTCAAGCAGCACCAACAATCCATATTTCGCCGCGTACAACTGCGGTGCATGTAGTGGACATTCGGGTGCAGTGAACGCACGTCTTTTTGCCCTTATGGCAAACAGGTTAGATGTACGCACTCTCCTTGCAAAAAGGAAGATTAAAATTCCACAGGACACCTATTTTATTGGGGCATTGCACGATACCGCACGCGACGAAGTAGAATTTTTTGATAAAGAAAACTTGCCGCAAAATACACTTGAGGGCCTTCGTGAAGTAGAAGCACTCTTTAAGAAAGCTCTCGAACAAAATGCACGCGAGCGCAGTAGGCGGTTCGCAATGCTTCCCTTAGGTATTGCGCCCCAAAACGCACATAAAGAAGTAAAGCAACGTACCGATATGCTTTTTGAACCACGCCACGAATACAACCACGCAAACAATTCGTTTTTGGTTATTGCACGCAGGCTTGTTACAGAAAATCTTTTTGCCGATAGGCGCCTTTTTCTAAACTCGTACAACCCATTCCAAGATAAAGATGGCCGTATTCTTGAAAAAATTCTTTCAGCGGCGCTGCCAATATGCGCAGGGATTAACCTAGAATATTTGTTCTCACGTTTGGATAGTGAAATTTATGGAGCGGGTTCTAAACTACCGCAAAATATTATTTCACTTTTAGGCGTCGCAATTGGCTCCGAAGGAGATTTACGCACAGGACTTCCCACACAAATGACCGAGATACACGATCCTCTGCGTATGATGGTTGTCGTGGAACAAAAAGAAGCTTTGGTAACAAAAATCTTAGAAAAAAATCGTGCTATAAAATCGTGGGTTGAGCTTGAATGGGTTTTCCTGTCTCTTTACGATGCACAAAAAAACACGTTCAAAATTTTCCATAAAGGAAAATTTATTCCATTCGATTTGCCATCTACAGAAATTCCAGTTTTTACCTCCTCCGAACAAATTACTAAAGGCACACGCGAAAACATTTTCCCTGCTAGAATACACCGCCGTCAAAGCCTAAAAAACTCCTCACAGAAGGCGCTTACGTGATAGTTATTCTAACGCTCCTCGTTTTTTCACCGCTCTTTCTATCGCTTTTCCTTTTTTTGATCCCAATAAAAAATGAGCGTATCCTCTCTATTCTTTTGCAGATTTTTAATGTAATTAATACCATCCTTACCATTATTTTTTTGTGCCTCTACATTTTAACTGGTTTCCAGAATGCCGAGTTCACCCTCTGGACTTTTTCGCAGGCTGGCGAGTATTCATTTAAACTACAGTTTTTAGTCGACCGCTATTCGGTTTCATTCCAAACACTTATTGCACTTTTGTCGGGAATTGTATTCATGTTTTCAAGGCGGTACATGCACCGAGAAATAGGGTATCGCCGTTTTTTTGTCTCTTTACTACTTTTTCGTTCAGGAATTTCACTGGTTGCCCTTGCAAATAATATCGAGATGCTCTACGCGGGGTGGGAAATGGTGGGGCTTTCGTCCTTTCTTCTTATTGGCTTCTACCAAAGCCGAAAAGGTTCAGGTCGCCATGCGCTACGCGTATTTACAATTTATCGTTTTTGCGATGTAGGACTTTTTATCGGTGCATGGCTTTTCCACGAATTAGGTGGCGAATTTTCATTCTTTAGTATGAGCCAAAGCAACACCCAAATCGCCCACCTTACGCAAGAATCTTTGGCGTTTACCATCATCGGCTTTTTGGTTCTTTTTGCAGCGATAGGAAAATCGGCACAGTATCCTTTCACTTTCTGGGTTCCCCGTGCAATGAAAGGTCCAACGCCTTCGAGTGCAATTTTTTACGGCGCCCTGTCTATACACGCTGGCGTGTTTTTGCTTATCCGCATGTACCCACTATGGCACGCAATACCTGCAATCCAAATTGCAACAGGAATTTTCGGTGGCATAACCCTCGTAACAGCATCTTTGTCGGCAAAAGCACAGTCTAACATCAAAGGACAAATTGGCTACGCATCTGTTGCTCAAGTCGGTGTAATGTTTGTCGAACTTGCATTTGGTCTGCGTGACGTAGCACTTTTTCACTTTATGGGGAATGCGATACTACGCTGTTACCAACTTTTGGCGTCACCTTCGGTGCTCGTTATTTTTTTGCGTATGCAAAATGAAGGGATGTCTTTAAGCGGCGGAGTTACAGGTTTTATAACACGTTTTACAGGAAAAAAGTTTAGCCGTATTTTATACGCAATCGCTTTTTCCGAATGCTACGGCGAATACATAGTAAACCTTCTTCTAAAAGCACTCAAAGCCTTTGCACGCTTTGCTAGCCGCGTCGTTTCATACCAATTTAGCATTTTAGTTTTAGTACTCCTTTTAACGATTGTCATTTTAGAAAATCAATTTCCCACAAGCCTTGCTGCGACGATAATCCGCGTTACTTTTGGGCTTCTCGCCGTTTACCTTGCACTTGCGGCCTTTGGAGAAAACAAAACTCCGACAAGGCTTCTTAACAACGCAGCCCTATCGTCTCTTTTGACAGGACTCTCGACGCTTTTTCTTGCCCCCGAAAGTTTTCGCTACACAATCCTTTTCTTCTTAGGAATAGCAAGTGGATACCTATTAACGCGTGTTGCGCTGTACCTTTTACCTTCAGAAGAATTAAAACTAAGCTACCAGGGCCTCACAGAAAAATATCCATCCCTAATTTTTTTGATGTTGGTGGGAATTTTATCCCTAAGCGGTTTTACTCTCACACCAACATTTTTAGGCGAAGATTTACTCCTCCACTACGGCGCAGGAAAATTTGTCTTTGAAACATTTATTGTCGCTGGAACTTTTATTCTAAACGGTGTAACGTTAATGCGTATGTACGTAAAACTCGCGTATGGCCGAAACTAAAACAAGCCTTTTTGCCATTGTTGGCGCAGGGCCTTCTCTCGATTTATGCAAAAATGAAATTAATAGCCTGATTAAACGCGGTGCAATTTTTTTGGTTTCTGATTCTGTAAGCGCAGCATTTTCTAAATACTTTCCTCTTGCAGAAATAAAAATTTTTACTGTTGAAATGCGCCGCCATTTATACTTAGTGCGCCTCCCAAATGCTGCAAAAAAAAACACCAAGGTATTTGCATATAACAGTAGTACGCGGCGCAACCTTACCGGAATAAATCCGACTAATATCGAATATTTTTGCCTCCAAGGCGAAAATGGTAATTTGCCTGCGCTCTATTCCCCCGGCACAGTTTTGGGAGTAATGCTATCGTACGCACTACAACGTATTTTGCCGCAAGGAGAAATCCACCTTATGGGGGCAGATTTTTCGTACCTCGACCAACGCGTCTATACGCGGTTTATTATACCGCACGCACCGCTAACCTCACGCCTTTTTACGTACGAGTTATGGCAGCTTGAAATGGTTTTTAAGAAAACAAGCCAAGTTCTTGTAAAACAAGGCATTGCAGTGCGCACGTCGTTTGAATTTTTGGCGGCGCGTGAAAATATCCGCCGTTTTGTGGAACGCGTAAGGGAAGATGTCCATCTGGTTGAGTACTCCCCCGTGGGGATTGGTCTCCCGTGTGTAGAGAAGCGGATTCCTGTCTCGGCTTTGGTAGATGAAGGAGAGGGTAAATTATTATAAGCACTCGCTTGACGACGGGCAAAGTTTGTCGAGTTCGGTAGACACCATGAGACGGGTTTTGTAAGTTATGGACGTGAAGACGACGCTCTACTTTGACAAGGTTCGCCCGCTGAAACATCCTGAAATTACTCAGGCTATGGTTGAAGCGGCACTTGAAAACCGCCTCGAAGAGCGCCTTCAGGAAAATGATTTTCGTCAGGTGTACTGCCGCGCGGAAAACGGTAAGGTCATGCGCGTCATCCTACTTGCCGACGGCGAGACGCTGGAAAACGCATTCTACGACAGAAACTACGACAAGAACCACAAAGGAGCATAGAAATGAAAGTGTATTATACCCCCGAGACTGATTCGATGATGATTTCATTCAAGGACGCACCTGCAAGCGAAGGAAATTCAGAAATTCGCGACGGTGTATTTTTGATGCACGGCGACGGCGGTGAAATAGTCGGCATAGAATTTATGGGCAATGCCAGTAAGCATGTCGATGTCGATTCATTCCAGTACATTCAGCCACGGGAGAAAGTTGCGGCGAGCTAAAAATTTATGCAGGGGCTCAAGATAACGACAATTTGCAAATGTGGATGGCAAAAGCCGCGTGACTACTTCCAGAAATCAGAGGCGGTGCGCAGCGGCACCCGTTGCACGCGATTATTAGTTTTTTCATTTTTTATTCTTTAATAATGCCGCAAAATTGATAAAGATGACCGCTGAGACTAAACCCGAAAATAAACCAGTCAATGCGGGGATGTACGGCGCAAAGCCGAAAGTGTACCCGCTCGCTATGTTGTATGCTTTTTTGCCTATCATGTTTACCTCTTTATTTGGCGCCCACGCGCCACAGTCATCCACAGCACGGCAAGCCTTTTACACCCCACGCCACACCGCCACCAACATCCTCGCAATATAGCACCCGTCTTCTTTACGGGAGGCCGTTCAACAAAGTATATACTCTCGAAGCCTTACCAAATGCATTTCCGTTGGGCGCGGGGGCTTATTTCAAAAATACTTGACTTACGGATTATTACTACTAAGGTGTTGTATGGAATATAATTTACAAATTTATCGCGGCGAGAAATACTATGTGGGCTTTTGTGAAGAAATTCCCGGAGCTATGACACAGGGTGAAACAATTGAAGAAGTTAAAGAAAATATGAAAGACGCGATTCAACTGATGAAGAAATATAAATAATCTTGTAACTACGGTGCCGCATTTATATAGTGGACATTCGATGGAAGCTTAATCTCGCTCAATCTTGATTTTATGCACGAGAAATAAGGACATCCCGCAATGCGGCAGCGATAATAGAGGCTTCTCCGCTACCCGTAGTCGATAACCTAATAAGTGGAACACCTGACTTGCCAAAAATATTATTTTTTATCTCATCACGAATTGACTGAAGCGATCCAGGGCGATGAAACGCCCAACCATCAATCTCTATCGCAATCAAAGGTGATTTTTCCACCGAGTCAAAAATAAGCATATCGACATGCGCCCAAGGATTCTTTACGAATTCGAGCTCACGCTCGGTAAAACTAGTCTCGTCCAATCCAAGCCATACCAATGGAACATGTCGCATACAGGCTAAGCGCATTCTTCTAAATTCTGAACTCTGCAAAATATCCTGAATAATCGTTTCTGCCAAACTCTCCGAATCCCAGATCGAAGTACGTCCGCGAGCCTTCAAGAATCTTTGTCTGACGTCTGCATGAGATGAGTACAATAGGTCGAATACAGACCGGATCTGAGAATACGTGAGTGTTTGTTTGTGACGCCTTATGTATCGCACCAAGTCACCAAAGTTGGTTGAGTAGAGGTTCTGCCCTCTTGCCAAGACGACAGTAAAGCTGCGTTGTGCGCGAGAAACGGCCACATTCAGCATTTTGGGGTTATCAACAAATTCACCAATCTCGTTATCCACCGTGGATAAGATGATACCCTGTTTCTCCCGCCCCTGAAACCCATGCACCGTATCTATCTCAACGTTATCGTCTATAAGGTGTTTTCTCAAAACTGCAACTTGGGCTTTGTATGGGGCGATAATACCTATATCCACAATGCCCTTACCCCTGAGCACTGGTAGAATCTCTTGCTTGATTACGTCTATTTGCCGCTGATTGATATGCCCCCTTGCATGGTTTCCAGGGACTGTAAACACAGATGCCATCGCGTCCGCTTCCCCGCCGTCACGCGTCATGACAATCAGTTGATTTGCGTAAAACTGTTCATTAAAAAAACCTGCGATTTGAGGATGGCACCGATAATGCTCACGCAGTAGAATGTTTGGGGCTTGAGGCCAGACGATCATGGCGGAGGAAAGCAGACTATGTTCAGCGTAATTCCATGCTTTAGACTGCAATTTGAACTTTCGCCAAATCGCGAGAGCTTTTTCCTTCGTCTCCTCAGGGATCACATTCGGTAGCTGTTTATCATCGCCCACAATAACCGCTCGTTTCGCACACGAAAGCACCAGCGCACCGGTAGCGACATCAACCTGAGATGCCTCATCGATAATTACCAGATCATATAGGCATTCAGGGGACAGAGAAGTCTTCAGTGAATGGGTGGTGCTCATAACCACCGGGTACTCCTTCAGGATTTCCTCGTATTTCTTCCACAAATCGCTTTCACCGAATGTTGGCCTGACCTTCCCCGAAAATCTTGCTGCAAGCAGTGCGCGAAATAGATCCATCGAGGTCTCTTTCAAGGCCTTTTGGACAGCCTCAAAATCGTTTCTGGAGAGAATGCGCTCGAGGCCACGAAGCTCCGCTCCCAGCTCATCCAGATACTTCTCGTAATACAGGCTGCGTAAAATTAATGGTCCCAGAGAGAGCAATTCGCGCCTTAACTTGCGCTTAAAAAATCCATAACGCAGTGTTTCGTACATTGACCGCAGAAAACCTGTTCGGGTCTCTGCCCCATTTTCCTCACATTCAACCAATAGGGCCAGCACTTGATTGGAATTGTAACGCCTCATTTTAGAGGAGAAATCCGAAATGCGCTCTCCAGAGATCAATTTGCGCTGCAACTCGGCTTCAGTTTGGATTCGATGGATTTTGCCGAGCAGGATTGCCCGGTCATTATTCGCCTGAATCAAATCATCAAAAGTCTTGCTTAATTCTGCAATCCTGGTTTCAAGTTTTAATAGAGTCTTCTCGTCCTTTTTGACGCCAGCCAACCATTCTGGATAACCGTGCTGCGATTGAATGAACTCTTCTTTGTTTGCGCGCTTGCCTAAGGTTGCAAGGAAAAAGCCTATATCATGTCTTCCAAGCTTCTCAGCGACGTTTTGAGTCGCTGCATTGTTATTCGAGACGATAGCAACACTTTGTCCAAATCGAACCGCATTAGCTATAATATTTAAGATCGTCTGCGTTTTACCGGTTCCCGGAGGCCCTTGAATGATGGTAACTTGCGACCCAAACACTTTTCGGACCGCTGCTTTTTGACTTGCATTAGTGCCAAAAGGAAATATCAAAGCTTTGGGCTCTGCTAAACTCTCCAATGGAGAATCAGGTCGTAAGTATGCCCCCAGTACGCTGGCACCAGATACTCTTGAAAGATGCTGATATTGCTTGGTTAGCAACGCCTGATCATCCTCGGTCTTAATGCTGATTAGATTAGCTATTTCACGAAAATAATCCAAAGCAGAGGCGTAGGCCGGAATAGCGGCAATATTTTTCTCGACTACCACCGCAGACTCTGGATAAACCTTTCGGGCACCCCGAGATACGACAACGTAATACCCTTTGAATTTAACTACGGATTCAAGACGGGATAGCAGTTGGCCATCAACTCGCAGTTCCGTTTCGGACACATCTAAGATCTTCTCTGCAATTAAAATTTGTACACGCTCTTGCTTGTACTGATATCTACGCAGATTAGAGTTTTTGTAGCATATCGTAACCAGTCTCTTGGACTTATCAATGCTATATTGTGCGATGGTTGTAGTTTTGTCTTCCCACACCCCATCTGCGCTTAAAATTAGGCAGAGATGATTTTGGTTAAAAGGATTCTCCATAGGTTAAGATAATCTTGCTTCTCTTAAAAAGGAGGTTTAAAAAACCTAAGTCAGACTAAAAGGATATTTTGTGATTACGATTTACTCAGATATAGCTATAATCTGAGAATGCAAAAAACAGACCCGTGAGTTAGGCACGCGCATTGTGAAGTCGATGGCGCGTACGCGTCATTAGAGCCAGACGGAACCACGATTAACGGTGCGTTTTACCCGTATTACAAGAGCGAGTCGCGACTACCCGGGATGTTTGACACTTGCCACCCGTATTGTCGGCATCGCCTGGCACCGGTGCCGGAAGAGACGCTACCGGCACCTATCCTCGGCGAGAGGCCGCACACTGTACCGCCTCGGCAAGGCATCGAAAGTGCATGCATTGCTAAATTTGACACCCTTAAGAGCGTTCGTAGCCATCAACAACTGCGTCCCCTAGGGGAATCGAACCCCTGTTGCGGGAATGAAAATCCCGAGTCCTAACCTCTAGACGAAGGGGACGGACTTTTTTGCAAGTAAATTTTTGGGGTGCACCCCAAAAATTTACTTGCTCTTTGAGAAGCCCGGGAATCGAACCCGGGACCCACTCCTTAAAAGGGAGTTGCTCTACCGACTGAGCTAGCTTCTCTTCTTGCCCGACAATACAGGCTAGCCCATAAATCTATAGGGCTCAATGCTCATGGCGAATCCTGCAAATTCGTCATTGCGTCAAACGTTTTGGAGCTTTACGTTATCACACGCTCCTACGGATTTGTGCAGAGTTTACGCGTCTGCGGTACAACAAAAGGTAGATTAAAGTGGAAGAAGGGAATGCAAGCGGCACGGCAGAAATGGTGTGTTTTTTTCGCGCACTCGATTATATTTGGGAAAAAGAAAATTCGATTATCCAAGATAAATACGCCCATCTTTTTCTTTCTCCCAAAATGCGGGCAAGACTAAAAAGCTACGAAGACATTTCGCGCCGCGACCGTTTTCGGAAGTTGATGATGTATCTTTTTGATTGGGTAATTTTGCGGCATGCAGCAATAGACAATCTTATCAAAAAATATGCGCACGCAATGCCTATTGTGCTTTTGGGAGCGGGTTACGATTCGCGTGCGCTTCGCTTAAAAGAATTTTTGCGGCATGGTGTTTTTGAAGTCGATTTTCCTGCAACCTCTGATGAAAAAATTTCGCGCCTGAAAGACGCAAAAATTGACATAAATTCTATACAGTACTACAAGGCGGATTTAATCCGCAAGCCTCTTGCCAATATACTGGAAGATTTACACCTAACCCGCACCAAAGCGCTTGTTGTGTGGGAAGGAGTGTCCATGTACGTACCACAAAAAGTAGTAGAAGATACCATCTACACGCTCAAAACACACCTACAGCAAGGCACTATTCTTACCGCAGATTATTATAATACCGCTGGCAAAACGCACCTAAGCCAAGAGACCATCCGCGCAAAGAGCGATAAATTCGCAAATACATTCCAGAGCGAACCGATCCTTTTTACCACAAGCCCTGAAAAAATTCGAGAAATTGGTTTAGCGTGTGGCGCAAGCGAAGTCACTTCTCAATCGGCAAAAGACATTATGCAAAGCTTTGCGCGTACCAATTTTATCGATACGGGAATGTTTTCTTTAGCGGAATTTATTTTTTAAATATACCTTCTTTTTGCGTCGACGGCCTGTCTTTTACGCAAATTTTACCCAATGATTCAATTCCTCTTAAAGGTAGTTTTCGGCTCAAAGTACGAACGTGATCTTAAGCGCATGCGCCCTCTTGTTGAGCGCATCAACAGCCTCGAAGCGTCGATGCAAAACCTGTCGGATAGCGAACTTGCTGCCAAAACACCTGCCTTTAAAGAACGGCTTGCAAACGGCGAAAAACTCATTTCACTTCTCCCTGAAGCCTTTGCCGTACTGCGCGAAACTTCGGTGCGCACAATGAAAATGCGACACTTCGACGTGCAGCTTATGGGAGCGATTGCGCTAAACGCTGGTAAAATTGCAGAGATGAAAACGGGGGAAGGTAAAACCCTGACGGCAACCCTCGCCGTGTATTTAAATGCGCTTGTTGGCCGCGGTGTCCACATTGTCACGGTAAACGATTACCTTGCAGCACGCGACGCGGATTGGATGCGTCCTCTCTACAATTTCCATGGCCTCACGACTGGAGTTATTAGAAGTAACATGGGGCATACCGAACGCCGCGAAGCGTACGCAGCGGACATTACGTACGGCACAAACAACGAATACGGGTTTGATTACTTGCGCGACAATATGGTCGACCATAAAGCGTACCGCGTGCAGCGTTCCCACTACTTCGCAATTGTCGACGAAGTAGACTCAATCCTTATCGACGAAGCCAGAACCCCGCTTATTATTTCTGGTCCTGCCGACCAAGACGCAGGAGAATACGTTCGGGTAAATAAAATTATTCCATCGCTGCAAGATAAAGTCGATTTCGACGTCGACGAAAAAGCACGTACGGTTCTCCTTACCGAATTGGGTGTACACAAAGTTGAAAAACTTCTTAACTTAGATAATTTGTATGCTCCGCAAAACGTCGAACTGGTACACCATGTACACCAATGCTTAAAGGCGCACAAGATCTTCCAACGCGATGTTGATTACGTTGTGCAAGCGGGTGAAATTATTATCGTCGATGAATTCACTGGCCGCCTCATGGAAGGTCGGCGCTATAGCGATGGACTACACCAAGCTCTTGAAGCAAAAGAGCATGTAGAGATTAAACAAGAAAATCAGACTTTGGCAACCATTACCTTCCAAAATTTTTTCCGCATGTACGAAAAACTTGCAGGGATGACAGGTACTGCGGAAACAGAAGCGGAAGAATTCCGCAAAATCTACAAACTCGACGTAACTGTAATTCCTCCGAACCGCAAGCTCATCCGTAAAGACTCTCCCGATAAAGTGTACCGCACACAACGCGAAAAGTTTGACGCTATTGCCGAAGAAGTTAAGGAACGCCATCTGCACGGGCAGCCTGTCCTTTTAGGTACCATCTCCATTGAAAATTCAGAAAAATTATCGAAACTTTTGACGGTAAAGGGCGTACCACACAGTGTACTTAACGCAAAACACCACGACCAAGAAGCGCAAATTATCAAAGACGCAGGCCAACGCGCACGCGTGACAATTGCAACCAACATGGCAGGGCGTGGAACGGACATTATTTTGGGCGAAGGAGTGCGCGAATTAGGTGGACTCCACATTATAGGCTCCGAACGCCACGAATCACGCCGTATTGACAACCAGTTACGTGGGCGTTCTGGCCGCCAAGGAGACCCGGGAAGTTCGCGTTTTTATCTTTCTCTCGAAGACGAACTTATGCGTATTTTTGGTTCCGACAGGTTAGGGCCAATTATGCAACGTTTTGGAATGCAAGAAGGCGAAGCGTTGGAACACAGAATGGTAACAAACGCCATTGAGCGCGCACAAAAGCGCGTTGAATCGCACCACTTCGAGATGCGTAAACACCTTCTCGATTACGACGACGTAATGAACATGCAGCGCAAGTACATCTATATGGTGCGCAACGAAATTTTAGATAACGCAGACATAAAAAACCTTATCCGAGAATTTGTCGAAGACGCAATTGGCACGCGTATAGAACAACTTTTACCGGGGCGTAAAGTGTCTGAATATAACACAGAAGCTCTTAAAGAATACTTAAGTTCAGTCTTCCAAATTGAGTACGAAAATTTTGAAGATGTAATCCGCGATACAAGTAAAGATGAATTTATTGCCGAAGTGCGTACAAAAGCATTCGCCGCATTCAACGCAAAAGAAGAAAAAATTGGTTCAGAAAGCATGCGTCTTCTTGAAAAAATGATAGCGCTACAAGTAATTGACCAAAAATGGAAAGACCATCTGTACCTTATGGATCAATTACGCGATGGCATTTGGACATTAGGCTACGCAGAGCGCAATCCCATTGTCGAATACCGCTTCCGTGCGTTTAGCATGTTTGAAGATATGGTAAGCGCAATTAAAGACGACGTGACAGAATTTATCCTCAGGGCTCAAGTAACCGAACGCCTCCAAGAAGAAGAGGTAGATGTCAGCGAGTACGAACAAGTTGGTAGCGCCGAACATAGTTCAATGGCTGGTTTTGATATGTCCGGCGGAGTCACTACACAAAAACAGCTTGGTGCAACTCAAAACAAACCCAAGTCGACGACATCCGAAGCAGCAAAGCGTACAGCTGGCGGCGCTTCTAAACGTAAAAAATCACGGCGGCGCTAATTTTTGTTGGGAGAATTTTCCCACTTACTTTTTAAATACGCCTTACGCCCCGATGCGTTCACGTACGCAGCGTAACTTTCGGGATTTTTTTTGTAGTACCCTTGGTGGAAATCCTCCGCTGGCCAAAACGCCCCTGCTTCTTTAATTTTTACTGCAATACGCGTAAATTTACCCGATGCAGCCATATACTTTAGCGATTTTTCCGCTTGCCCTTTCTCTTCTTTTGTTTGGTAAAAAATAACGGTCTTGTATTGATCGCCCTTGTCGTAAAATTGTCCATCGTCCTGCTCGGGATTTATATTTTTCCAAAAAGTATCGAGTAATTTTTCGTACGAAATCTTCTTGGGATCGTATACTACAAGCGACGCCTCTACGTGGCCAGTATCGCCGTATGAAACTTCGTTGTACGTTGGGTTTTTCGAAGAGCCACCTGTGTATCCTAAAATTACTGCATCCACCCCTACAAGATTTTCAAAAGGAGACTCCATACACCAAAAACATCCCCCAGCAAAGATAGCACTTTTTTTTTGCGGATTATTTTGGATAAAAGGCCGCGCAAAACTAAATGTGGTGTGTGCATTTACCGACGGCGTTTCAAGTTTTTTATCTTTTTTTCCACAGGAAAAAAAAACAAAAACACACGAAGCCCAAAAAATTACTTGTCGCTTTGCCATTTAATGCCCTTATACACGTAGCAATCCTCAGGGAATTTTCTTCATTTGATTCTGCAAGAATTTTTTTAAATACGCATAAATTATTGCTACCTTACTATCTATAAGTGATTGTCTGCTCATCGACAATTCCATATTAGTGAACATGGAGTTCATTATGTCAGCGTTCGACGTTATGTTACACCTCGAACGCTACCTCGACGTGTGGGCTTCGCAATACGGTGTATGGATGTACGCCATTTTGTTTGCCGTCATCTTTGCCGAAACAGGGTTTGTCGTAACTCCCTTTTTACCCGGAGATTCACTCCTTTTTGCCATTGGGGCGTTAAGCGCCCGTGAAATTTTATCGCTCCCTATTCTCCTCGTTGGCCTTTCGCTTGCCGCTATTTTAGGCGATACGCTTAACTACGCTGTTGGGCGCTTTTTTGGTGATTTTGTCACCCGTAAATTTTCACGTATTGTAAAACCTGCACATATTGAAAAAACCCACGCGTTCTACGAAAAATATGGGGCTAAAACAATAGTACTAGCGCGTTTTGTGCCGATTGTACGTACTATTGCGCCTTTTGTTGCAGGAATTGGCCAAATGCACTACCCCAAATTTGCGCTCTACAACATTTTGGGCGGTATATTTTGGATCTTTTCGATGACAATTGCAGGCTATCTTTTTGGCAATTTGGAAGTAATCCGTAACAATTTTAGCCTCGTTGTCGTGGGGATTGTCTTCGTCTCCATACTTCCCATGGTGGCTGGGTTTATCCGACACAAAATTAGCCAAAAACAAAACACTGCAGTATGAAAAAATCGCAACAACGCCTCAAAACACACCGTGCGCTTATGGTTGCGGCGATCCGCCTTATGAGCGACGACCGTTCTTTCTCGAGCATTAGCCTACGCGAAGTAACGCGCGAAGCGGGCGTAGTTCCTGCGACATTCTACCGCCACTTCAACGAAATGGAAGATTTAGCCGTAGAGCTCGTAGATTATTGCCTACGGCCAATGGAAAACCTTATGGCATCGGTACGCGCACGCCGGCTAAGCGCAAGGCAACTTGTTTACGAAAGCGTGGGATCTTTTTTACGATTCTCTCGGCGCCACAGGAGGTACTCGCTCTTCCTCACTAAAGAAAGGCTTGGAGGGCGGGCGAAGGTACGCGAGAGAATTCGAATCGGCTTAAATTCTATTGCGCTGCGCCTTGCACACGATATAAAGGGATTGCCCGAATGGAATGGCGTGCCAAACACTATTATTGAAGATGTTGCACACATGATTATCAACCAAATGCTTATCGACTTAGAGCTAATTTTGGATTTATCTGCACAAGAAACTTCCGAACAAGAAGTGCGCATTATTGCTTCTGCGCGTAAACGCGTGTGGATAATATTGCGCGGTGGGTTATCTTTTCGCGAACGGCATACCCGCCGCACGCGCCCAAATATAGTTACGGTTTAACTTGTTCTGCTACGCGCAAACGGACACGGCGCAATGAAATATCATGCTGCTTCTTTGCGTATTGTACAGAGTTTTCAGCTTTGCGGTTTAACGCTTCTTCAAACGCAGCACGCTCTCTAGCGACATCCAAAGCCTCGGGGAGCGTTGCCCCTTCTACAAGTACAATAACATGGTTGTGTTCAACCTCTGCAAACCCAGAATCAACAACATAAACTTCTTCCGCTGTTCCTGTTTGCACTTTTACAACACCCGCTTCAAGCTCTGCCACCAAATTTGTATGGTCTTTAAGGACAGTAAAATTACCTTTTTTACCTGGCAATCCCACCGAAAGCGCTTCGCCTTCGCGAAGCATTTTTTCTGGCGAGTAAATACTCACCATGAGTTGTTGTGGTGCTGCTGTCATATTTTTACCTAAGCTAACCTTGGCCCTCCATGGCCTTGGCTTTTTCAATAACATCCTCGATGGCGCCGCACATATAGAATGCCCCCTCGGGATATTTATCGTACTTACCCGAAAGCAACTCTTCAAAAGAACGGATGGTGTCTTCAAGCTTTACGTATTTTCCTGGAAGCCCTGTAAATTGCTCAGCAACGTGGAATGGCTGTGAAAGGAAGCGCTCAATCCGGCGTGCACGGCCCACGAGCACTTTGTCATCTTCTGAAAGCTCATCCATACCTAAAATTGCGATGATGTCTTGCAAATCTTTATACCGCTGCAAAATACGTTGCACTTCGCGCGCAATTTGGTAGTGCCTATCGCTTACAATTCCAGGGGATAATGCGCGGCTGGTTGACCCTAGAGGATCGACGGCAGGATAAATTCCCTTCTCTGAAATTTTACGCGAAAGTACGGTAGAGGCGTCAATGTGTGTAAACGCCGTTGCAGGTGCTGGGTCGGTAATATCGTCAGCAGGAACGTAAATTGCCTGCACAGAAGTAATCGCTCCCTTTTTGGTAGATGTAATACGTTCTTGGAGCTGCCCCATTTCGGTAGCAAGCGTTGGCTGATAGCCCACGGCCGACGGCATACGCCCAAGAAGTGCAGAGACTTCCGAACCCGCTTGAGTAAAGCGAAAAATGTTATCGACGAAAAGAAGAACGTCGGTACCCGCGTAGTCGCGTAGCCACTCCGCCTGCGTAAGGGCTGTGAGCGCCACACGCAAACGCGCCCCAGGAGGTTCGTTCATTTGGCCGTACACAAGGCAAGTCTTGTCGATAACGCCAGATTCTTGCATTTCGAGAAAAAGGTCTGTACCTTCACGTGTGCGTTCACCCACGCCTGCAAACACCGAATAACCACCGTGCTGCTTGGCGATGTTGTTGATAAGCTCTTGTATAATAACGGTTTTACCCACACCTGCGCCACCAAAAAGCCCAGTCTTTCCACCACGGATATAAGGCTCCAGAAGGTCAATTACCTTGATTCCTGTTTCAAAAATTTGTGTTTTTGGTTCAATGCTGTCAAAACCAGGCGCAGGGCGATGGATTGGCCTACGCTCTTCTACCTCGACAGATCCTGCCTCGTCTACAGGTTCTCCAAGTACGTTAAAAATCCTACCCAAAGATTTAAGACCAACAGGGATAGAAATGGGAGCCCCAGTATCTTTAACTTCTTGCCCACGCGCAACGCCATCGGTCGAACCCAAAGCAACCGCACGCACTGCGCCGCCACCTAAATGTTGCTGCACCTCGCACACCAACTTTTGGCCTTGCACGGTAAGTTCTAATGCATTGTAAATTTCGGGGAGTTTATCCTCGGGAAATTTTGCATCGAGTACCGACCCGATAACTTGACTTACTTTTCCTGATGCCATTTTCTTCTCCTTTACTGTATCGCGGCGGCGCCGCCTACTATCTCCGCAATTTCCTGCGTTATTTTTGCCTGGCGCACGCGGTTGTATTGTAGCGTTAACGATTTAATCATATCCGACGCGGCGTCAGTCGCACTTTTCATCGCAATGCGCCGTGCAATTTGTTCGCCAGCAACTGCGTCAAGAAGCGACTGGTAAACAGCCATAGTTATTGCCTTGGGTAAAAGCGACGCCAAAATTCCTTCTGGGTTAGGCTCGAAAATAAACGGCTTTACCGACACTCCATCCGTCACAGAAGGAAGTGCAACTGGAAGCAGAGTTTCGACTGTAGGTTTTTGCGTCGCCGCACTAAAGTATTTCGTATAAATAATCTCAATTGCATCTACTTCTTCTAAAGCAAAGCTTTCCATATATTTTTCTGCAAAAACCTGCGCATCTTCAAACGCCATTTTGTCGTCGATATTAGTAAAAGACGCCGCGTAAGGCAGCTTTTGAAAATTAAAAAAGGTGATTGCTTTTTTTCCAATAAGGTGGACGGTCACTGCCACATTTTGCCGTTTTAACTCTTCTATCCGGTGTACCGCTGTGCGTAGTATATTTGTATTGTACCCACCGCAAAGGCCACGGTTTGCTGTCACAACGACAACAAGAGCTTTGCGGACATGCGCATGCCGGCGTAGAAGTGGGTGGTCGGCGACATCACCTTGCGCTGCAAGGGAACCAATAAGTTCTTTAATTTTGTCTGCGTAGGGACGCGAGGCAACAACCTTGTCTACAGCCTTTTTTGCCTTGGCTGTGGAAACAAGTTCCATTGTACGCGTAATCTTCTTTGTATTCTGGACAGAGCCGATACGGTTACGGATTTCTTTCGCGGTTGCCATTTTTTCCTACGCTTACTAACCTCGTCTATCGTGGTTCGGGCGACGTACTACGTAAATACGATTCAGCAAAATCTGCTAACACAGTGTTAAGTTTCGCTTCATCGGGTAACCCCTTTGTGTCGCGTATCGTTACATAAAATTCGTTGTGTGTTTTTTCGATAAATTCAAGAAGCTTTCCTTCAAAGTCACGAATTTTAGCGACAGGAATTTTATCCATGTGCCCCTTTGTTGCAGCGTAAATTGCTACCACTTGTTTTTCAACCGGCATTGGCTTGTACTGCGGTTGCTTTAATAATTCAACCAACCTTTGGCCGCGGTCGATTTGCCGTTGTGTTGCAGCGTCGAGTTCTGTACCCAAAGCGGCAAACGCCTCTAACTCGCGGAACTGCGCTAAATCGAGACGCATTGTTCCCGCAACTTTTTTCATTCCTTTAATTTGCGCGGCGCTTCCAACGCGCGAGACTGAAATACCCACGTCCACAGCGGGGCGAATACCTGCGGCAAACATATTGGGCTGCAAGTAAATTTGTCCGTCGGTAATGGAAATCACGTTTGTAGGAATATACGCGGAAACCTCGCCCTCCTGTGTTTCGATTACAGGTAGCGCGGTAAGCGATCCACCGCCGTATTTATCGCTGAGTTTAGCTGCACGCTCTAAAAGCCGCGAGTGGAGGTAGAAAACATCTCCCGGATACGCTTCGCGCCCTGGAGGACGGCGTAGAAGAAGTGACATTTGGCGGTATGCACTCGCCTGTTTAGTAAGGTCGTCGTACACGCAAAGCGTTGCCTTGCCTTGGTTATACATAAATTCTTCTGCCATTGCGGTTCCTGAATACGGTGCAATGTACTGCAGCGGCGCAGGATCAGACGCATTCGCAGCGACCACAATTGTGTAATCTAACGCACCATGCTCTTTAAGTTTGTCAATTACTCCAGCAACGGTGGATGACTTTTGTCCCACCGCTACATATACGCAAATAACTCCAGTACCTTTTTGGTTGAGGATTGTATCGATAGCAATCGCTGTTTTTCCTGTCGAACGGTCGCCAATTATAAGCTCGCGCTGTCCACGACCAATGGGAATCATCGCGTCGATTGCTTTAATACCTGTTTGCAGTGGCTCGTTCACGGGTTGGCGTCGTGCAATACCTGGAGCGATAATTTCTACCGGCCGCGACGATTTCGTTGCGATAGGGCCTTTTCCATCGAGGGGATTTCCCAGAGGATCTACGACACGCCCAATAAGGGCGTCACCCGTTGGAACCTGTAAAATTTTTCCCGTACGTTTAATTGAGAAGCCCTCTTTAATTTTTAAGTAGTCTCCCAAAATAACGACACCCACGGAATTCTCTTCGAGGTTAAACGCCAAACCCGTGACGCCGTTTTCAAACTCAAGCATCTCGCCAGCCAAGCAGTTTGATAAACCATAGACCCGCGCGATACCATCACCCACTTCGAGAACTTGCCCAACTTCATCAATGGTGAGATTTTTTCCGTAGTTTTGGATTTCGCTTTTTAATACCGAAACAATTTCCGCTGTGTTAATCTTCATATTCCCTCGCCCTCGTTATTCTACAAATGCCTTCTTTGTGTCGATTGGATGTTCCACCGCAACATCGCGCCAGTGGATTAAGTTTCTTTCCACAGTGCCGTCAAAAATATAATCTGAAACGCGTACGCGTATACCCGCTAAAAGCTCTGGCTTTACTTTAACGCTCACGTCGTAGGTTAAATCTTTTCCGCTTTCAAGACCGAATAAGCTTCGGTTTAAATCAACCTTCTTTATAATAAGTTCTTTAAGCGCATCGTCTATCCCACCTGCGCCCATATCTTTAGCCACAGTGACATCGACGTACGTGCGCCCTAAAATACCATCAAGCACCTTTCGGTACGCCACAAAAATATCTTGGATAAGAGAAAGCTTACGCTTCTCGATTAAAATAAGACAGAGATTAAGAATTTGTGGCTGCACTTTGCCCAAAAATGCTTTTTGGATCGCATCTTTCTTTACTTGCGTTTGTATGCGCGGCGAAGCAAGAAAAATTGCGAACCGTTCGTCTTCTCTTAAAGCGTCGCGTACTAAATGCAATTGCGCCTCTGCCATCTTTTGGTCAAGGTCTGGCACTTGCGAAAGAGCAAGAGCATAATTGTACGCCGCTTTTGATGCCACTACTATTTACCCGCTTTTAATTGGTCTAACTCTTTGAGTATAATATTACGATGGTCTTCTTTCGACACGTCGCGGCTAAGAACCTTCGAGACTATCTGCACACTCATGTCGATAACTTCTTTTTCGAGTTCTTTAACCGCATTCGTTTTCGCTTGTTTAATTTCGGCGACCGCACGCGCATGAATTTCCTCTGCCTCTTTCTTGGCTTCTGCAAGAATCCGCTGGCGGATAGACTCGGCGTCGCGCTTGCCTTCATCGATTATATGAAGAGCCTGATCTCTTGCCGCATCAAGATGTTTTTTATGGTCGGCCATCATCGCTTCAGCTTGCTCGCGCAACTTTTTCGAAGAATCGAGATCTTCTTGTACTTTCTCGTTACGCGCATCCAAGCCTTTGATAATTGGCTTCCATGCAAATATCCAGAGAACGACGAGCACAAAAATAAAAGTAACCGTGGTCCAAAAGACCAATCCAGGCGATACTTTTAAAAGGTCGATGCTCGCCGAAGTCAGCAATACCATTTTGCCCTCAATTACCTACCGATTTTAACCGGTGATTTTGTTGACCATCAAGAAGGCGATAACAAGCCCAAAGAGCGCAACACCTTCGATTAGAGCGGCCGCAATAATCATCGCTGTTTGAATTTTGTTCGCTGCCTCGGGTTGACGGCTAATACCTTCTGTAGCCGAACCACCGATACGACCAATACCAACACCTGCGCCAAAAACGGCAAGACCTGCCGCAAGACCTACTCCAATTGCAATCATTGATCCCATAGTTTACTCCTTTATAGTAATTATTAATACCTGAAAAAAGAAGCCGAGCTTAACTACAGCCGCTTTTTTCAAGTATCTATCCGTATTGCCTAAAAACCGAATGCACGGTACTCAAGCAATCCATCTACGCTTTTCTTGGCATTCCTTTTTAGTGCCGGTGCTGTACCTGTGCAATAAAAAGCGAAGTCAAGAAAGTAAAAATAAACGCGTGCAAGCACGCGACAAAAATCTCCAGCACATAAATTGCCCCTGCGGAAAGCACGCTCACCGGAGCTATAATGTACGACTGGAATTGAAAAATAAATCCTAAAAGAACAATCAAAATCATGTGCCCTGCAGTCATGTTCGCTAAAAGACGAATTGCGAGGGCAAACGCTTTAGTAAAAATCCCAATGACTTCGATAGGCCACATAATAGGCCAAAGGAGAAGAGGAATTCCATCGGGAACGACGTTGCGCACGAAAAGCGGACCTTGGTACGCAAACCCTGAAATAAAAATAACCAACAAAGAAACCATTGCGAGAGTCGCCGTAACCGCTATATCTCCTGTTGCTGTAAGCCCTGGCCATAATTTTTCTGCCATCGGCAAGGAAAGTGAATCGTGCGCAGTGTGTGCAGGAGCAACTCCAACCACTTGCCCCACCGTTGTTACAATTTCGCCAATAGGGGGAATAAGCCCTAAAAGGTTTGCAAATAGTATAAAGAAGAAAAGCGTCAATAAAAACGGCTCGTAAGGATGCGAATGGTGCCCCAAACTTGCATGCGCAACATCTTTACGGATAAAATTAACAAGGACCTCTAAAAAACCCGTGAAGCGCGAAGGCTTTTTATAAGGATCTTTTGCAATACGACGGGCAAAAGGAATAAGGATTAAACAAAGTAAGAGCGCGGCAATAAAAAGCATCACCACACGTTTCGTGATGGAAATATCGTAACCTGAAAGTTCTAATTTCCACAAAGGTGCATCGGACAGATGGTGCGCAATGGTCTCTGCAACATTAAACTCTTCCGCGTTGTGCGAACTGGATGCGGGATGTTCCGCTGTAATCGCAGGCCCAACGGTAGCGTTAGGAGTTACTGGAGCGTTACCTGCGGGAGAAATTCCTGTTTTCACAACAGGCGCAGGCGCATCTACCGCAAAAGCTGGCAAGGCAGAAAAAATGCCTACGCAGATTAAAGAAAGCAGTACACTTTTTTTCTTCATTCTTTTAGCTTCACCAAAGCGACCACCAAGTGTAGGGCACCTGCCGTCAAAAGCCCCAGTGCATAAGCCACAATGAGCCCTGCTCTATTGGGAGGCGTAAGCAGTGAAAGGAGCAATCCGCCCCCTAAAAAAGCCAACACCCGCAAAGGAATTGTTCCGAAAAACAACCACCCTTGGCCATCTTGGGAGCGCATAAACTTATGCACCGCCCAAGCTGATAGCACCGACAAAAGCACGCCAGCCGCAAAAGAGAGAATAAGCCAACCCACTTAAGTCGCCTTGTTTGTGACGGGAGATTTATGTTTTCAAAACATGCTGACAAGTAAAATGTAAATTTTTTATTTAATTGCGCTGCAAGCACACAACGGTTAAATCGTCGTTCACATCCGCGCCTTTACGAAAATGCTCTACATCTTCGCGAAGCCTGCGGATGTATTCGGCAGTTGGGTTTTCTCCTTTATACTCTGTAATTGCACGTGAAATCAACCTGACAAGACGCTCGCTTTCGTATTGTATATTCGATGGATCCATCGCTTCTGTAACTCCGTCTGAATAGATAACCAACGTGTCTCCCGCATTTAAATCTATCCTGTGCACCCTGTATTCAATATCGTAGCGAAAGCCAAACGCTGTGCCGCTTTGTTGTAATTGTTCCGCTTCTATTTTTTGGTCTTTTTTACGAAACAAAAACGGAGGGTTGTGTCCACAACCAACATAGTGCATTCGTCCCGAACTTGCGTCTAACCGTGCGATAAACGCGGTCACAAAAGTTCCTAAAATTAAATTCTTGCGCATAAAATTATTAAGTTGGAATGCAAGTTCTCCCAGCGTTGCATAAAGCGGCGAAAGAAGCTGTAATGCCGCATGGAAATTAGACACAATAAGTGATGCAGGAATCCCCTTGCCTGCGACATCGGCGACAATAATATCGATTTTATTTTCTCCTGCCCTGTCGACGTGCGTGATAAACTGGAAATAATCGCCACCCACATCTTGCGCAGGTTCTGTATGCCCGTAAATAGAATACCCTGCAATTGTCGGCATTTCACAGGGTAGCGCTTGCTTTTGTATATCCGCAGCAAGGTGTACATCACGCTCAAATTCTTTTTTTAAAATCGCCGCCTTGTGGAGTAACGCCGTTTCAATCGCCATCGCTGCCTGCGACGAAAAATTTAGCATAAGCCGTACATCAGCTTCGCTAAAAGGCATGCTACCTTCTTTATTCATTAACTGCACAGTGCCTTTAATTTCTCCGCGTAACTTTAAAGGAACGCAAAGGTACGAGTGTGTTTTGCCACCACGCGTAATATCTACTTCTTTATAAAAACGCGAGTCGCTTTGTATGTCCCCTTGGTTTACGTACTTCCCCGTTTCGGCAACGTAGCCCGATATACCTTTTCCCAAAGGAATGCGGATATCTTTAAGAAGCTCTGCCTGGGGGTCAGTTGTCGCGGCAAACTCGAGGACTTTTTCTTTCTTATTGATAAGAAAGATAGATGCAATCTCTGCTCCAGAAAGCGAACGCATTTCTTGCAGCACAAGCTTCAAAACTTCTTCGTAGTCCAAGGTAGACGAAAGCACCTCGTTGATTTCAAAGAGCGAAGCATAGCGCACCAACTCTTCACGCAACTCGTTTTCGGTCGCTGTACTAATAAATCGCGTTATGTCAGAATTCATAGCGCAGTCCCTCAGTAGATACCGTATGTACCACGGCAAATGAAAAACAAAATGCCCTATCACCTTCTGCTTTACACCTTATCAAATTTCCCGTTTTTGGCAGCGCAAGTTAAAAAGAACCCCATGAAAAACATCGCCATTATTGCCCACGTCGACCACGGCAAAACAACTCTCGTCGACAAACTTTTGGGCTTCTGCTCCACTCTGGAAGCAAAAGAAAGCACCGAACGCGTAATGGATTCAAACGATCTTGAACGCGAGCGCGGTATAACCATCCTTGCTAAAAATACCGCTGTCGATTACGAAGGCACGCGTATCAACATTGTAGACACTCCCGGCCACTCCGATTTTGGCGGCGAGGTCGAACGCGTTTTAAGAATGGTCGATACCTGCCTCCTCTTGGTCGATGCGATGGAAGGCCCCATGCCACAAACACGCTTTGTGCTCAACAAAGCCCTTGAGCTTGGCCATAAAATTATCCTTGTCATTAATAAAGTTGATAAACCCAACTGCAACCCGCAAGAAGTTATTAACCAAGTTTTTGATTTATTCGTCGAACTCAATGCATCCGACGAACAAACCGATTTCCCTGTGGTTTACGCTAGCGCAAAAAACAACTATGCTTTTCTTGACTGGGCCGACGCCAACAAACCCGAAGCGAAAACTTCTTTTAAACCACTACTCGATACGATTATGAAATATGCACGCGACGGCGCGGGCGATCCACAGGCTCCTTTCGCGTTTCAAGTGACAAACCTTGATTACAACGATTACTTGGGGCGCATTTGCATCGGCCGTGTTTTTTCTGGTACAATAAAAGTAGGCGACCAAGTTGTCTTGCGCGGAGAAAACGAAAAAGGCGAATCGACTATCTCTAAACACAAAATTACAAAGCTCTTTGATTTTTTAGGTTTAAAGCGCATTGAAGTGAATGAAGCGAGTTGCCCTAACATTATCGCGATTGCCGGTATTGAAGAGATGACTATTGGCGACACGCTGTGCAACGAAGCGGTGAAAGAAGCGCTCCCCCGTATCAAAATTGAACCACCGACAGTGTCGATGCAGTTTTCTGTAAACGACTCGCCGTTTGCGGGCAAAGAAGGTAAATGGGTCACTTCGCGCAATATACGCGAACGTTTAGAGCGCGAACTTAAAACGAACCTTGCGCTCAAAGTCGAAGACCTAGGCGACTCCTTCAAAGTCGCAGGGCGCGGCGAATTGCAGCTCGCAATCCTTATTGAAAATATGCGCCGCGAAGGTTTCGAGCTTATGGTTTCAAAACCACAGGTTATTTTTAAAACCGAAGGCGGAGAAAAGCACGAACCGTACGAACAAATTGTTATGGATATGCCCGAGGAGTATTCGGGAGGCGTTATCCAAGAACTCAACCGCCGCAAAGGAATTATGCACCTTATGGAGACCCTTTCCACCGGATTTGTGCGCGTACGGTACGAGATTCCTACGCGTGGGCTTATTGGTTTCCGTAGTTTCTTTTTAACCGAAACACGCGGCGAAGGCTCACTTTCAGGAATTTTCCTAGGGTACAAGCCATACGCAGGCGATTTTTCTGGCCGTACACGCGGTGCAATTGTTTCAATGGAAAATGGCGCAACCAACGCATACGGGCTTTTCCAAATACAAGACAGGGGAGAGCTTTTCGTAGGCGCCCAAACCCCTGTTTATGTCGGCATGATTATTGGCCTACACGCAAAAGATAACGATCTCGACGTAAATCCCATCCGCGAAAAAAAACTTACAAACGTACGTGCATCAGGTACAGACGAAGCGCTGCGCCTTGTACCACCGCGCAAACTTTCATTGGAACAATGCCTTGATTTTCTAGAAGACGACGAAGCGCTCGAGGTAACGCCTACACAATTACGCTTACGTAAAAAAGTATTGAACCCCTCACTGAGAAAACGTAGCGCGTAAAAATGCCCGAGATATTCTCTCCCGCAAATCTCAAAAATTTTTGGGTTACCCTTACAACAGGACACACCCTTGCTGCGACAGCAATTGTCATTGTTCTCCTTATTCTTATCCGTGCGATTGCATTACGAATTGCAAACCGCAACATTACAGATAATTTTACAAAAATACGATACCGACGAGGCGTATCGTACGTTATTTTTTTTACTGGAGTTTTTTTGTTACTTCCCGTGTGGCTACCGTCGATACGTAACATCGCGACATTCTTGGGAATTTTTGGTGCAGGCTTTTTAATTATCACTAAAGACTTATGGATTTGCGTCGGTGGTTGGGCATATATTATAGTTCGGCGTCCCTATAGCATTGGAGATCGTATCGAAGTGGGAGACATCGCGGGAGATGTTATCGATATTCGCCTTATGGAAACGAGCGTAATGGAAGTTTCAAATTCTGAAGGCCGCCTTACGACAGGGCGTATTCTTTATTTTCCAAACGCTAAAGTTTTTACTGAAACCATCGCAACGACAAGTAAAGAAATTGCACACACATACCAAGAAATACACGTACAGCTAAACGTAAATTCTAACTGGGAAAAAGCGGAAAAAATATTAATCCACGCGACGCACGAACACTATAAATTTGCCGTTGAAGAAAAAAATCGCTTAGAAGAAAATACAGAACGTAGGCACACCGTTTCGGGCTACCGTGAACCTCGGGTTCTTACGGAAATGCAAGACGGACGTATTGTTTTACATTTGCAGTTTATGGCGCCCACCGGCCAAGGCGCAGTGATGATTGATAGAATTTGGCGGACATTTTTACTCGAAGCGAAAAAAGAAACAGGAATTGAGTTAGGAACGTAAAGGATAAAGGTATATAAACTTTATAAAGCCTCTGGTAAATATAAAACGTCAATTCCCTTCTCCAAAAACCCAATCCACAGAAAGTCACCTTCGACACGGATAATTTGTATCTCGTCAGAAGAAAGTCCTTCGATTGCGCGTAATTTTGTCACGCTGTTGTTGTTGCGGTTGAGCACGCGAATCCCCTGCCCTGAAGTTCCGATAAAAATTTCATTTTCGCGTTTGGCAAATGCCGAGGGAAAAGGAATTTCCATAGACAGTTTTGTTAATTTTTTTGCGTGTATGTCGTACACGTACACCCCATCGTTGTGTGCGCCAATATACACATAGCGGCCGTCTAAAAGCACTGCTTTTATATTTGCCGATTTAAGTCCGGTTTCGCTTGGGCCAATGGAGACTGTTTCTTTTGTTTCTTTATTGTAGATAATAACCCCGTGGTCTAAGGTTCCCACGACAATATAAGAAAGATCTACATCTAACGCATAAACTTGGTTTGAGCCCACCCATGAATCTTTACCGAAAGCGACCACTTTCTTTTTTACTGTATCGTACTGGATAAGCCCACGCGTAAGAGTCGTAAAATAAATATAGCGATCGTCTTTGAGCGTCTTTTGCCCCAGTTTTAATTCGCCAGCTTCGTCTTTAAGAACTGCCACTTCCCCACTTTTTTTTGAGACACGAAAGACGCCATCGAAAGACGCAACGTAAATATCGTCGAAGTCCACGTAAAGCCCGCGCAATTGGGCAGAAGGCACGTTTATACGTTCGATTTTTTCGCTCGAACGCACAAACCGGAAAAGACCAGCCCCCCATGTCGCAATATACACATCGTCGCCGTCGACACGTATATCTGCAATGTTGTCGTCTTTAAGGCCATTTTTGCTATCGACGCGGCGAATGGCGAGTTTTCGCATCTCAAGCTTCAAAACGTTGACATCTTTTTTAGAATCTTTTTCTCCTATACTGATTGCTTCTGCGTAATAACGTATCGCATCCGCTGTTTTAGAAGTATCAAGAGAGGCCACTTTTGCAAGCGCGACATAAATATCGAAAAGCTCTTTATCTTTTTCGTTCAACTTTTTGGAGAGCCGTACAGCGCTTTCTAAATATTTTTGCGCTTCGCCAAATTTTCGCGCGTCGTAGTAAATCAGCCCTAGTGTTTTATCTAAAAGGTAGCGTAACGCGTCGTCTTTTACTGTAGATGCGGTGCCACGCAAAATTTTTTCTGCGCGTGCATGCGCGTTCACTTTATAAAGGCATCTCCCCAAAAGAACTTTAAGCTCCACCCTATCTTCGTGCAGGGGATATCTTTCGAGGGTTATGTTTATCCGCGTGATGGCATCGTGCCATTTTTTTTCGGCAACCAAAGTACGCACCATGTAGTACCACGATTTTTTCACCTCTATTTCGTACGGATGTTCTTTAACAAATTCTTCAAATTCTTTACGTGCGGATGTATACTCGTGCTTTTTAAATTTTTCAATCCCTCGGTAATACTTTTCAAGGTTGTCAGCGGAAAAAAGCGCAAAAGTTGTAATAAAAAAGAAAAGACTTTGTGCAAAAAGTTTAAAAACTATTGCTTTATAGGTCTTGCTAAACAAAAATTTGTGGCGATTTTTTTTAAACATTAAATAAACCAATCCATTAAAATTTGGGATTATCTTGTAAATCGAAAGGGCGTACCTTATCCATATTCATTCGGGCGTTATTGCGTCGGTAAAAAAATAGCGTTACTAAAGCGATAAGGATTGTTGAGAAAATAACAAAAAATTTTTGCGTAGCGGCAAGGTTTGCTGCAACATTTTCTTCCATAGGCTTATCTTCCGCTTCTTCTCGAAATTTGAGAATTCGAACCTTTTCTTGAAACAGGTAAAAATCTTTTGTGAACTTACTTACTGCTTGTTCTTTATCGCTTAGGAGCGCTAATTTATCTTGGAGTTCCTTTTTTTGCCGTACAAAACTCTCGATTTGCAACTTCAACTCTTCGCGTTCTTGGAGTTTTACACGGTACGCAAGGTAACCTTTCTCGCCAATAAAAAAAACATAACTAACCGTTAAAATAAGCAAAATAAAAAATGGAACAAACAACCAGTGTTCGCGGCTACGGGCAAGAACTGTCGCTACACGTTCAATAAACATGCCGTATAACTATAGAATTGCAGTACGACGGCAAGGCGAAAGAAAAATTAAAAAATCTTAAATCTTCCGTTTATCGAATAAAACTGCCTATAGACGATTTTTTTCATATCGGTGTCGTAGAGTACGATACCAAAATGGTTAAAAAAAGGCCGGCTAACACGATACCTTGCAAGTAGCTTACCCCACACATTTACTTTAAGGGCCTTTTCTTCGATGCGGTATGTTGGTTCAACCTTGCGTACAAATTTAGCGTCTTCAAATCCCTGTAAAAGTACATCAACCCCCGTTGTAGGGTTTTCGTGGATGTACCGTACATAGTCTAAAAATTGGCTTAACGTTTGCTTCTTTTTTGCTCCAGCGGGCTGTGGTTCTTCTTCGCGCGGTTTAAATCCGCCGCTTTTAGCAGCCGCTTCTTCGTTTTTACGCGCAAATGCGGCAACATCCTCTTGTTTTGTTGCAGGAATACTGTTATACAAAACAAGCTTATGCGCTGTTTTATCTTGGTCTACAGTACGCCAAGAGGGATATTCGATATAACGGCGGTACTCTGAATTAACGAGATCGCGCTCGTCAAAGGCGAGAATAAACATTTTGAGCGGAATTTCATCTTCTGTTTTATTAACGATATCGAATGTGAATTCGAGATAATCCCCTTTGCCGTCGGCGCCGTATTTTTTCCAAAAAGAAAGATTTTCTATGGAAACCCGTTCGTCGCGGATTAAACCGCTTGGTTTTCCCGATTCTGGCGTTGCATTCGGTTGTGTACCGCCTTTTTTCTCATTCGATTGTGCAAATAGAAGCGGTGCGCTAAAGAGCGCGGCAAGAATAAGTTTACGTAACATAGTTTCCCCTATTTGCGTATCGGCAATTGGCGGGCAATTGTTTATCTTTTTTCCGTTTTTCGTTTTTGTGCGACAATGCGTTTAAAATCGACCATATTACGCACAAAAATACGGTCGCTATAAAGTTCAATTTTTCCAATTTTTGCCCAATGGTTCAACTGGTCAGAAACTTGGTCGTGGCTTGCGCCCGCCCAATTTGCAACATCGTCGATCGTTACCGGAAAAGAAACTTCGCGCATTGTCGCAAACGTAGGCTCTTTTTCCGCGAGCATTAAAAAAACGTCAGCTAACTTCGATTGGATGTCGTCGAGTAGTAAAATCATTAAGCGCCGTTTTGCGTCGTAAATACGCTTAGAAAAAACGACAAGTAGTTTAAAGGCAAGCTGTGGTTGGCTCATCATCATAGAGACAAAATTATCGCGGTCGAAGTGCAAAACAGTTACAGGCTCAATTGCGGTTGCAGTTGCTGAACGTGGCTGCATCTCTAAAATCGCCATCTCGCCGAAAATATCGCCAACGCCCAAAATATCCATTGTTTTTTCTTTATCTTTAACAACCTTAGATATTTTTACGCGGCCTGTTTGGATTAAATAAAAACTATTCCCCGGTTCAAATTCACAGAAGATAATCTCTCCCGTATTAAACTGCTTACCAAATTTGTTAAAAAGCCCGCCGCTCATTTTGCTCCCCTAAGCTGGTTTGCTTTTTGCTGCGCGATATTTGCTTCTTTGTCTTGGGGTGGAATTTTGGCCGCTTTTTCGTAAAACTGGATTGCACGCTGCGTGTCGCGAGCGCGTTCGTAAATTTCTGCAAGTTGTATCATGGTTTTTTTCGCGAACACACCCGAAGGATATGTACGCAGTATTTCAGAAAATTTTTCTACAGCGCTTTTTCCGTTTCCTTTTTTAGAAAACGTACGCCCCAATTCAAAAAGAGTTTTTTCGTGCAAAGATGGATCAGAAGTGCCTACAGTATTTAATGCCTCTTGGTACGCGGTAAGTGCATCGTCGAACCTTTGCGAAGCAAACGCGCTTAAACCGTCGTTAAAATACTCTGAAGCGCTTTTTGTGCTTGGTGCACCAAAATCATCTGGCATGGGTAAATCAAAATCACCCATTGGAGGTAAATCCCCCAAATCTCCTGAAGGCATGTCTATCGACGGCAAATCGTCGCTGGGCATAGGAGTATCTACATGCGTATCGTAGTTATCGACAGGGTCTTGATCAATGCGCCCCATCATTTGCGATGTACGCGAAGCGACCTCGTTCCGCTGCATCTCTTCTGCAAGATCGGGTAAGTCGATTGGGAAAGGTGAACCTTCCTTAATTAGTTGCGCTAATTTTCTTACACGATCGACCAACGAACCACTGGGGTAGTGTTTAAGGTACGCGTCAAAAACATAGAGTGCGTAATCGGTTTTGCCGCTTTTGTAATAGTATTCCCCCACCCCGACAAGCTCCATAGAAGATTCGACTGCGCCGTGTTCACCTAAAAACTCACGCACTGCTTTGTGTACGCGCCGCAATTGCGACGAAAAGACTTTGAGCATCTGTAAAACAATGCGTGTATTTTTTTGTCCAAATTGTTCAAACTCGGCAAGCTTAAAAACTAAAACCTGTGAATCCGCCAAAACTTGCGCAGTCTCTTCGCGGGGGTAACGGCCAAGCGCAGATTTTACGCCAAAAAATTCACCTTTGTGTACATCTTCTTTAATGTCGTCTTTTTGGTCGAGCGAAGTTGAAATGAGTGAAATACGTCCTTTTTGCATAACGTATACGTCTTCACCGACATCGCCAGCAAAGTATACAATGGATCCTGCGGAATAATTTCGCGTTATAGGCATTATGCAGCCTCGATGGGCAAAAAGTCGAGTTCTTTTTTAAACTTCACTGCGTGGCGTATACGATTTTGTAACCCTATAATATCACCCGAAATTATTTTGCGTACGCCTTTTACTAAAATTGTTTGGTACGGAATTTTCATTGCGTCGAACACGGGTTGAAACGCTATGTCTCCATAGCGCGGCGCACCGTCAAGAATCACAAGCATTACGTCTGCGTAGTCTGCGTGCGTAAGCGAAGCCCATGGATTTGTAGAGTTGCCGTCGATAAGCAGTAAATCTGCCGCTTTACCTTCGGCAATTGCACCTGCGTCGGGTAAACACATTGCCTTCGCTGCATTCACCGTAAGCATGTCGACAAGAACCCTGTCGTCGATTTGTTTTCCGTACGCAAATTTATAAAATTCGCGTGCTGCACGAAACTCTTCAAAGATACTAAAACTACCCGACATGGGCGAATCGGTACCAAGGCATACGTTGATTCCTGCGTCCATTAATTCTTTTACACGTGCGGTTTGTTCAAACATATAAAGGTTCGATACAGGGCACCACACGACGTTGCATTGCTTCTCTGCTAAAAGTTCGATGTCTTTATCGGAAAAAGCAATACCGTGGATTAAAACAGTCTGTTTGCTGAGCGCTCCCTTTTTTGCAAGCGTCTCGACGCTTTTTAAAGTTTCTTCGTCGTACCCTTCAGAGCAGTGTGTAATAAAAGGGATATTTTTTTCTTTCGCCTTTGCATGCTCCGCCTCGATACCATCTCCCCACGGGAGCGCAAACGAAGTTACCGAGTGTGCCATCGCAAAATCGGACACAATACGTATCGGCATATTCTTTGCAAAAAGCTCGCGTACAAAGTGTGGAATATGGTCTTGCACACGGGTTATTCCACAAAGCAAGTGGCGAAAACCACCCATAAGGTATAAATCCGAAGATTCAATTTGCTGCCTTTCTGCGTATGCGGGCGAACTTTTAAGATCGTTATCCCACTCAAGCCAATTAAGGTATGGACGGCGATCGCCCACACGCGGAACATACGTTCCCAACAAATGGTCGTGGCAATTGATAAGCCCAGGAAAGACAAGCATACCGTTAACGTCAATTTGCATTGTGTCTGCGCTTTTGCGCGAAGATTTTGCTATCTGTGTAATGTGCGTTTTATCTACCGTTATCGAGCCACGCTCTATTACGTCACGTGGAGTGACGATTGTTCCGTTTACAAGTTCCCAAGCCATTAAAGTACTTCCGAGGGGTTTATTGGATTTCCTCTGTAGGATACAACTAAAAAAAGCTTTTTGTTTCGGGCTACCCCAAGCGCCGCCCCACGCTTCACAGGACTTCCACTTGGCATATTGATACGCGCAAGGTGTGAATATAACGAATGCCAACCTGCGCCGTGATCGACAATAATGTAAAGGCCATAACCACGCATGTGGCCAGAACTAACAACACGCCCGTCGGCTAAAGCAAGAATCGAGTTGTTCCGTAGTTTGAGCGTTACGCCATACCGTGGATTTCCTCGTTGCGTAGAAAATGTCCCCACAACAGAACCCATACGGCGAAAATCGCTAAAATCAGGCCTATTTTCAAACGCCAACAATGGTAAAACGCTGCAAGCAACAAGGACTACCAAAATAATCTTGTGCGCTAACACCCTACGCATAGTCTATCTTCGGCAGTTTGCGGCGTGAAAATGAATATGGAGTGATAAGGAGCCTCATGCGCCAACTCGCTATTTTCGTGCACAAATAGAGGCGCTTTTAATTATGTCACACGAATCGTCTTCTACGTGCCGACAGAGATCAAATGGTTTTACATTCGCGAACGATCAAACATATACGCGTCAAGAATTAGAGGCGCGTAAAGCTGAGTTAAAGAAAAAATCGTGGACTACCTTAACGGAGGCATCGAAGACGACAAGCGCGATGACGCAGAGTTAGGTGAAGAACACGCGCTCAAGCATGCGATGATTTTAAAAATGAAATCGGGCGAAGCGAAAAAAAACTCCAAGCGCCGTGGAGCAGAGATTGAACCTCTTTTCGGAAATTGGAAATCTATACGAAATTTTTGGTTTTTTCTCCTGCGAGGGCGAAAAAAGGTTCTCACAGAAGTCAAAATCACCGCTACAGCAACGAACTTCGGCAAATTAGTCCGCCTCGCAATCGCATAACCCACCAAGTTTCACGAAATTTTGATTTTTAGGGGGGAAGAAGGTCTTGGTGCGCGAGTTGGCGCACAGGCTCTACGTCACCCTGTAAAAAAGGCTTTACACGTGAGAGATCATGGGGGCAGCAGGCCCTAATGGGGAGTAATTTCCTATATACTTGAAGAAGTTCCGGCATAGCAGTATGAAATTTCTGAGCTTCCTGGTTCTTTCCGCATTTTACCTGAATTTGTATGCCGCCGGCAATGATGCGGCTAACCGCGCACTTAAAGACGCGATACGAAAAGGCGAGGCGGAGAAGGCCAAAACAGCAATCGCAGCCGGTGCCGACGTCAATAGAAAGCAATATGGTGCAACGCTCTTCATGGAGGCATGCCGAAAAGGCAATATCGAAATCGTACAAACTATGCTCGACGCGGGCGCAGAAATCGATCCGGAAGCCTACGCCGGCAGTTCGCCCCTGACTTACGCGGCGCAATCGGGCCACACAAAAATTGTCGAATTGTTACTTTCCCGGGGAGCCCGGCTTGAGCCCAGGGACGGGTATCAATCGGCTTTGCACATAGCGGCCGAAAAAGGCCACCGCGACACGGTCGAGCTGCTTATTGAAAGGGGCGCCAATCTGAACAATTCTGCCAGTGGAGAAAGCCTGATCGTCAGAACGCTTATGTACAAAAAGAAAAATGACATGATCTTACTCTTACTCAGCAAAGGTGCTGGCATTAATGCGTTCGGCGAGTACGGCAAAACATTGCTGGATTATGCAATACGGGAAAAGCAGGTGGAGCTTGTGAAACTTTTGCTCGGGCGTGGTGCGGATATCAATGTCCGCGATGACAGCGGGCTAACCCCCCTCATCAGTTCAGTCTGGTCGGGCAACCTGGATATGGTGAAATTGCTCGTCGAAAAGGGAGCGGACCTTAATCTGCGGAGCAGCGACGGGAGCACCGCGCTCGATACGGCAATTTATCTCAAGAAGCCGCAGCTGGTAGAATACCTGGCGGGCATAGGGGCCAAAACCGGCAAGGATGCGGGCACTGAACCTTTCAAAGAAATAGCATCCGAATTCACCTGTGAACTCGGGAAGAAATACCGGCTGGTGGTTGCTTTCACGAGTTTTGGCGCAGGTCCCGATTCTATCGCCCGCGCAAAGCTCAATGCCTTTATCCGCGATTATCCCAGGCGCGTTCGGTTTGGTTCGGGCGGCGGCGGGCCTGAGGGCGAATACTCGCTGTGCTTTACGCTCGACGAAGTTTCGCGCGAAGAGCAAAAAGATTTTATAGAACGCGTTGCTAAGTCGCTGGCTGAGCACAGCGGCGTGGCTGTGAAGACGAACGCCGTGGTGCGTGGTTATTTTTAAAGCGCATGCCACTAATTCACGGTCGATATACCTCGCGGTCATCGGTGACATGCACATGCAGTTTGACGAGAACGATGTGCATTTCTTTGACCAATCGGATTATAACGCAATCCTGATGGTCGGTGATCTTTCCTCAAAAAACCCTGACAGCATGTTTAAGTTGATACCCTTACTTAATGCGCTGACTAAGCCCACATATCTCATTCCGGGCAACCACGACACCAGAGGTGTGCGCCAGCTTATCGGCGAGATCATGCACAATAATTTCCTGATCAATTTCGGCACAGACTCACAGGTCTCGCGCATGAAGAGGCTACGCAACGAGCTATCGGCGCCCACGCTCTGTGGCTATTCCCAGCATACCCTGGCTCCAGGGTTGGGTATGATCGCCGCGCGGCCGCCGCCTGAAAGACGATTTAGATATGCAGTACGTACCGATTCTCTCTCGAGTTCGGATCGTTTGACGTCGACAATTCCGTAATTATGCAGCAGAGAATGGAAACGATTGACGAGTTTCGTTTTCGTCCGCGTATAGAGTTCGTGTTCTGTCACCAGAGCTCGTCTCTCTATTTCGATTTCACTCGGAATCGTGACGACGGGCAATTCAGATGCAGGGATTCGTTGAACGAGTCGCGCCAGTTTCAGCGAATCCTCTCTGTCTGTTTTTTTAAGCGAAGCGTAGATCGTCGCCGATTCTGCGGCGGCTGGCTTAGGTCATTCTTGTTGACGGAGTTTTATCTCCAAATTTACAACTACCTGCCGCCAGCCTCTGGCCTCATGACGGCCAGAGAATATTTGTGACTGACCTTACGAAGCAAAACATGGTGTCTTGTTGTGTGAAGAATCTGCATTCGGCGGCCATGGATGGCCGGCGAATTCTCTAAGCTCTTGACACTGTGTTTCGTTTGAAATACACAATGATTATGAGAAAGGATGCAATAATTAATGCCAGAGTGGAGAGTAAGCTAAAGACCAAAGTAGACCATATTTTTGGTGTTTTGGGGCTTTCTCCAACGGAAGCAATAACGCTATTTTATAAGCAGGTTGAATTAAACAACGGCTTACCCTTTGAAGTAAAGGTGCCAAATAGGCAGACTCGAAAAACACTCAAAGAATCGAATATGAGAAAGAACATCAAGAAATTCAAATCGACTCACGAATTATATGCGGACTTGGGTATTTGATGCTAGAAATTGAACGCAGTAATCAGTTCAAGAAGGATGTCAAAAGAACACTTAAGCGCGGCAAGAACCCGGAACTCCTGAAAAAGATAATTGATTCACTGGTAAAGCAACAGCCGCTACCGACGAAAAATAAGGATCATAAACTGAGCGGTAATTATGCCAATTATCGCGAAGTCACCGGCTTCGGCCATTGGCCTTGCGGCCACCGTGTAGCCAACAAAGGCGAGAAATGTTCCGGCTGCAAGCCACTGGGGAGGAACGCGCCGCCAAACCGGTAAGTTCCAGCCTGGCTATATGTGTATGTGCGTAGGTTCCAAAAAGCGAAGGGCGTAATAAAAGGTACACACCTAACGCGATTGAAAAAAGCGGACCCATGATAGCCAGGACTTTACGTGTACGCGGACTTAGGTACACACCAAAAAGCGATGCGGCGAGCATCATGGGCACGGTACCTAAACCGAACAACAACATAAACAGCATACTTTGGAGCGCACTCGCGGCAGCAAGACTCGCGATAAGCGCAGAGCTCACCATGCCGCAAGGCAAAAGGCCGTTGACCGCGCCCATTAGAAAAAATTTAGATGCACCGGTGCGCTCCCAAAAACTCCTGAGCGATTGTGAAATGCGTGTATGCAGTGAAAAAAAAAGATGCACACGCAAAAATGGCATCAACTGCAAGAGTGCAACGAGTATCAGCGTGGATCCCACTATATAGGAAATATACGCTTGCACGCCCGCGAGCGAAACCAACACACCTAAAAGACCGACAAGCAAGCCCAAGGTAGCGTACGTGGTGATGCGTCCTATATTATAGAGCACGCGGTAAAAAATAGAGAGAGTGCGGCTCTTCTCGTTTACTGGCAGCGCCAACACCAACGGCCCGCACATACCCAAACAATGCCCTTGTGAAAAGACACCCAGCATCAACGCCGAGAGATAAAAGCTCATAGCGGCGCGTTGAGGGTCGAGGTGAGGTAGTACCCTTTTTTGTTTGCAGTGAAATTTAACGAAAGCCGCCAGCGGTGTTTTACATCGAGCGGCAGTTTGAGCGTTGCACTTCTTCCCTCAAAAGACACCGGCATAGAAAAATCGTCTGCGGGGTTGAGCGGCGAGTAGACAAAAAGCGTACCTATACTTTTTTTATTTTTAAAAAAAGTCGGCAGCTCAATCATTACTCCATTTTCCACTCGTTTAATTATACCTCCACCCAATGCAAGAAGATTTTTCTCTCTTTCTAAGCGCACAGAAAATTCTTTGTCGCGGTAATAGTAATCTTCCGCGACTAAGTCGACGCGCTCTCCAAACGCGACAGAAACAAAATAACCTGTCATAGAAAAAAAAAGTAAAAGCGCAACAACAAGACCAAGTGGCCATACGTTTTTATCCCAAAACGAAAGATTTTGTTTTTCTTTTTTCATTAAAAAGTGCCCGTAGCAATAAACGTCGTCGAGCGTGTGTTTACTTTTTGTCCATTCGACCACACTTCAAGCGCTAATGGTATACTTTCACTTTTTATATCTTCTTTTTTTAGAATAATAAAAAGTCGCACCTCGACAACTTTTTGTGCTTCGATTTTACCTAAAGGATCGATAAGTCGGATTTCCCCTACTCCATTTGCCAATTTGAGTTCGGCGTTTTGAGCATCGAATGTCTTATTAAAAAATTTGAGGTTGTAAAGATTCGCGACAGAGCCATCGGGCATTTTATGCGCGAGCATTCCGGGTTGGCGCAGGAGCACCGTTTCAATATTTTCACGCGTTAAAATGAGGTATGAGAAAACAGAAACCAAAAGAAACCAGAGAGCCATGTAGCCCACGATTCTCATTTTAATCGGGAACTTGCGCTTAGTTTTACTTGTTTTATCTTTGCTGGCAAGAACGTTGTTGTACGACGTGTAACGGATGAGCCCGCGCGGCTTACCGACGGCATCCATCATTTTATCGCACGCATCGATGCAAGCGGTGCATTGAATACACTCGAGTTGAATACCGTTACGAATATCGATAGCGGCCGGACAAACGACAACGCACGCACCGCAGTCGATGCAATCCCCGAAGGAACTGGATGTTCCGAGGTTTCCGCCGGACACGATGTCCGTCGGTGCGGAAACAAAGGAGCCGGATGCTCCGAGGTTCGCACTGGACACGATGTCCATCTGTGTGCGAACCGAAGAACTGGATGTTCCGAGGTTCGCATTTTTTTCTGCTTCGGCTTTCGCTGCTTTTTTGCGCGTGCCCAACGTGCCACGATTTTCTCCACGCACGAAGTCGTATGTGACGCTAATTGTGTCGTTATCAACAAGCGCCGACTGCAAGCGTCCATAAGGGCACGCGAACTGGCACACCTGCTCACGGAAACGCGCGAAGACTAAAAAGAACACGATGGTAAAAGCGTTGATGGAAAGAAATCCCACTATGTGCTGAGAAACCGGTTCACGGATAATTTGCCACAAACCATCGGAACCTATAATGTACGCCAAGAAGGTATTCGCGATGGCAAACGAGAGAGCGTAGAAAACGGCAAATTTTGTACCTTTACGCAAAATTTTATTGGCGTTCCACGGCGAAGCGGCGAGCGCTTTTTGTTGTTGGAAATCGCCTTCGATGGCGTATTCAATTTTGCGGAAAAGCATCTCGAGAAATACCGTTTGTGGGCAAGTCCAGCCGCACCATATTCGCCCAAAGACCGACGTGAAGAGAGTGATCGTGAGGACTAAAGAGAGGATACCCAAGACTGCAAGATAAAAATCCTGCGGCCAAAAAACAAAACCGAAAATAATATATTTATTCTCCAGTACATTTAAAAGAAGTATTGGCTGTCCATGGATACGTATAAAAGGACCAACAAACATAAGGGTAAGTAACAAATAACCAACCAACGAGCGCCACTTATAAAAACGCCCTTTGGGTTTTTTTGCGTACACCCAAGCGCGTTTGCCTTGCGCGGTAATTGTGCCAATATGGTCACGAAATGTCTCGGTATCGGCTTCGATTTTCGCTAGTGGGTCGGTCGATATATTCATTACTTAGCCACGCATTTGACTTCCCGTACTTTATCAATCGCCTTTGCAGGCGTTGGGTTAGAGCCTTTCTTCGAGAAGATAAAACTTACCAGTTGTTGCAATTCGATTTGGTTCATGGGCTTGGAGTTTCCGTAAGGCATCATCCCCTTTTGAGGAAACCCCGTAGATACGTTTGTCATCACTGCCTTATAGTCACACCCGTGTATCCAAAATTCATCGGTAAGGTTTGGCCCTACAAGCCCTCCCAAATTTGCGCTGTGGCACGCTGAGCACGTATGCGCAACAAAAAGCTTACCTCCCGCATCGATAGAGGCTGCATCGGTTAGGGGTTTAAGCGCTGTATCGGTGACAATGTCTTGCTTAACCGCTTTAGGTGCAGCTGCTATTTCCATTTCGTATTCTTGCTCCTGCGTTGGGCCGCCCATTACGTGGTAGTAAATTAAATAGCCCACACAAAATATAAAACTGGCATAAAGCGCCAACACATACCACCGCGGCATGTAGTTATCAAGTTCACGAATACCATCGTATTCGTGCTCCATTAATTTTTCTTCTTCGGTTCTTTTATCCATGGTTTGCCTTCCCTTCCTCTTTTATACCATCGTCGAGTGGCAAGTTTGCCATCTCCATATCATCGGATTTCTTACGTTTCAAAACTTTTACCAACGTAAAACTAAACACTGAAAAAAATAACAGCAGAGTCACTATTGGATAAATAGCGACTCCGTTTAAATCGTTTAATGCTTTGCCAATCATCGTCGGCTACTTCGCTTTAATGTCGGTACCCAAGCGTTGCAAGTATGCAATCACAGAAATAATTTCTTTATCGGCGGTGACTTTCATTCCATTTTGCGTAAGGTCATCGGCAATTTTTTGTGATTGTGCTTGGAGATCAGCCAAAGCTTGTTTATCGTAGCCCGCAGGATAATCGACACCGATCGATTGCAACGCTTTCACTTTTTTGGCGGTGAGCGAAGTATCCAACGAGTGGTCAAAAAGCCAAGGGTACGCAGGCATAATAGAACCCGGCGATGTTTTACGTGGGTTTAACATATGTTGGTAGTGCCATGCGTCGTTATATTTTCCACCCACGCGGTGGAGGTCTGGCCCCGTACGTTTAGAACCCCACAAGAAAGGATGATCGTACACAAACTCACCCGCTTTCGAGTATTCACCGTAGCGCTCGGTTTCTGCACGGAAAGGACGGATCATTTGCGAATGGCAATTGCTGCACCCTTCGCGGATGTAAATATCGCGGCCTTCGAGTTCAAGCGGTGTGTAGGGTTTCACGCTGGAAATTGTGGGGATGTTCGAGCGCACCATCGCCACGGGAACAAATTCAACGATACCACCCACCATCACTGCAATAAGAGTAAGCGCGGTAAAAACAAGAGGTTTACGCTCTAAAATACGGTGCTTGTAAGTCGTTTTTTCAACATGCGCCATCGCCACTTTTAAAGGTGGTGCGCTCGCGGTTTCTTTTTCAACAAATTTTCCAGCAAGGATAGTGCGGCAAAGATTATATGCAAGTACCAAGAAACCTGTAAGGTAAAGAGTTCCCCCAATAGAACGAAGGATGTACATTGGCACAATTTGTGTTACCGTGTCTAAAAAGTTGGGATACTGCAACAACCCCTGTGCGGTAAATTGTTTCCACATGAGTGATTGCGTAATACCGCCAACATAAAGCGGCACAACATAGAAAATCATACCGATGGTCGCAATCCAAAAGTGGAAGTTTGCTAAACGAACGCTATAAAGTGGCCTACCGTAAAGGCGCGGCACGATGTAATAAAGCATCGCCGCAGTAAGTCCTCCGTTCCACGCAAGAGCACCCAAGTGGACGTGGCTTACCACGTAGTCGGTGTAATGCGTAAGTGCGTTGACGCTTTTAAGAGACATCATCGGCCCTTCGACGACCGACATACCGTACGCGGTAACTCCCACAATGAGGAATTTCAAGATAGGGTCTTGGCGCACCCTATCCCACGCGCCGCGTAACGTCAAAAGTCCGTTCAATACCCCGCCCCAAGAGGGGATGAGTAGCATGAGCGAAAACACGGTGCCTAAAGATTGCGCCCAATTGGGTAGCGACGTATAAAGAAGGTGGTGGGGGCCTGCCCAAATATAAATAAATACCAAGCCCCAAAAGTGGATGATCGAAAGTTTGTACGAATAGATGGGCCGGTTAGCCGCTTTTGGTACAAAATAGTACATGATGCCCAAAAAAGGCGTTGTCAAAAAAAATGCCACCGCGTTGTGGCCATACCACCACTGCACTAACGCGTCTTGAACGCCTGCATAAACCGAATAACTTTTGAGGAACGAAACCGGTACCGCGAGCGAATTGCCGATATGCAGCATTGCCACGGTCACGAACGTCGCGATATAAAACCAAATACCCACGTAGAGGTGTTTCTCGCGGCGGTTGAGAATTGTCATAAGCATATTGAGACCAAACACGACCCAAACGGCAGTAATGGCAATATCAATCGGCCATTCGAGCTCGGCGTATTCTTTGCTCGATGTATACCCCAAAGGCAGCGTTATCACCGCCGCAACGATAATAAGCTGCCACCCCCAAAAGTGGATATTCGAAAGAAGGTTCGAATACATACTTGTTTTTAAGAGGCGAGGCAGTGAGTAGTAGACGCCTAAAAAAATTGCATTACCTACAAACGCAAAAACGACCGCGTTTGTATGCAAAGGGCGAATGCGGCCAAACGATAAAATCGAGTGGTTACCCAAATAATTGGGCGCATAAAGCAGGATAGCGATGAGTACCCCCACCAACATTCCAATGACACCCCATACAATCGTTGCGAGAGCAAATTTGCGAACGATACGGTTGTCGTATTCGAAGGTTTCTAAAACCCCGGTTTCAACTGCCATGATATTCTCCTGTGACTTTCATTTTTTTCTCTGGATTATTATTCCGTTTATCTGCCGCACGTTTTGCATCGATGTCGTCAAAAAGAACGCGTATTGCAGGCGTTTTAGTATCTTCAAACTGGCCATTTTTTTGTGCCCAAAAAAACGCCACTAAAAAACTTACCCCTAAAAGAAGACTAAAAATAAGAAGTACATAAAGTGCTTCCATTTAGTAAAGCCTCCGTAAACGGGCTGTCAAACGTGTCGTAAAGTAAGTAAAGCCGATAACGCTCAAAGAACTTATCGGCATTAAAATTGCGCAAAAAAGAGGAGTTAAATTTCCGGTAAGTGCAACGCCTATTCCAAAAATATTGTACGCAAACGAAATAGCATACGCAAAGATAACAGTCTTTTTTGCTTGCTTGGCTTCGGATAAAAGGCGCGGTAATTTAGAAAATGCGTTCGCGTCTAAAATCGCGTCGCTTGCAGGAGAAAAGTTCGCTTGCTTTTCGCTAAGCGCAATCCCCACTGTTGCGGCGCGCAGCGCTTTGGCGTCGTTTAATCCATCCCCCAGCATGAGCGTACGTGCCGTTTTTTCGTACCCACGGATAATTTCTTCTTTTTGTGAGGGTGAAGCATTAAAATAAAAATCTGTATTTTTTGGAAAAATCTCCATGAACCGCGCTTTCTCCCGTTCGCCATCTCCCGAAAGTAAAGTTAGCGCAAACCGTGAAGAAAGCGCACAAAGCGTCTCTTTCAAATCTTTGCGTGTACGGTTTAAAATATGGAACGCTCCCAAATATTTTTTTCCTCGCGCTACATGCACTATGCTTTGCGCATCGAAAGACGGTATACTACCAGTAACAACACCTTGCTGCGAAAGATGCGCTAAAGAACCCAAAAAATACGGCACACCGTCGACAACTCCAGAAATCCCCATACCTGTTTCTTCTTTATAGTTATTAACAATGCCGAGAGAATTTTCTCCCCAGTGTGTATCGATTGCGCGGCTAAGTGGGTGTGTCGATTCGTGCGCTATCGATTGGATGCTTTGGATATCCGCGTCGCTTAATTTTTTCCCGTTGTACTCCACATCGTACGCTTCTGCGCTTGTAATTGTTCCCGTTTTATCAAACACAATACGGCGCACCCCAAAAAATTTTTCGATGCTTGCGGCGCTTTTTAGATAAAGCCCAGCGCGGCCTAATACGCTTAACGCCGTATAAAAAGAAAATGGTTTTGCCATCGCGAGCGCACAAGGGCACGCGATTACAAGGACAGCTGTAAAAGCATTCCAGCTGCGTGCGGCATCGGTTGGCAAATAGTATACAGCGCCTAAAAATGCGAGAGCTAAAATAATAAAAGTAAAATAAGGAAGAACTTTGTCAGCAAAAGAAGCCTCTTCGTTAAACGGCGTGGATGTACTTTCTCCACTCGCATTTTCCCAAATGCGGTTAACACGCGCTTGGTCAACGCCTTCAATTACTTCTAAAAGTGCAGAGTGGCCAACAACCTTTGCGCCTGTTTCAACGACGCTCCCTCTTGTTAAAATAACAGGCATCGACTCGCCCGTTATAAAAGAATAATCTACCGACATTTTTTCGGACAAAACCCGTGCCCGTGTAGGAACAATTTCTCCGTGTAAAAGTCGGATTGTCTCTTTAGGCCGAATTTCTTGTACTGGAGTTATTTTTTCTTTCCCGCCTTTGCCTTGAACGCGCACAGCCAAAGGCAAAAAAAGAAGATTGTCGCGCTCGAACGAAAGGTGTGCGTGCGAACGGCTTTGTACGTATCGACCTATGAGGAGAAAAAAAATTAAACCCGCAAAGGTATCGAAATACCCCGAACTTACTCCGCCTAAAATTTCTGAAACGCTACGCGCAAACATTGCAACGATACCCAACGCTATGGGAAAATCTAAAATAATTTTCTTTTTTTTAAGAGCACGGTATGCATTTACAAAGAACTCACCCGCAGAGTAAAAAAGTACAAGAAGTGCGAGGGATACATTTAAAGATAAAAATAAAACCTGGAAACCTCGTTCGAGGTTGTGCGAAAGATATTCTGGCAAACTAAAAAACATTGCATTCCCGAAACCAAACGCAGCCACAGCCATACGCTTAATTAGCCCTTTGTCATACTGGGTAAGCGCTTTCGTCCGCGCACCTTCGGGTTTAAAATCAGGAGGATATCCTAAATCTGCTATAAAGCCCACAAGGCCTGCGACCGGAAGAGCGTTAGATGCGTTCACGGTAAGTTCTTTGCGTAGGTAGTTAATCCGTGCGCTTAAAACTCCATGTAGCATTTCGGGCAATTTTTCAAGAAGCCATACACACGCCGCGCAGTGTATGGCGGGAAGCTTTAACCGCATTTGGTAGCGGTCATTCGAAAGCGGTGTGGTAAATGTTTTGCGAAACCAAAGGGTATCGGTGTACGCAAAATCTTCACGCGGTTTGCCACTGAGCGTTTGTGGCGCGGCGTCGAGCATTTCATAATAGCCTAAAAGGTTTTGTTCGGCAAGCATTGTGTAGACACGGCTACACCCATCGCAACAAAAAAAATTGCTACCAACCCGAACACGAACACGCCCTGCACCGCAGTGGGCACAAGTGTTCACTGTTTTTGGTGCTACAACAGTGTCCCCCCGCAGCATGCGGGGCTATAAAAAAGATTGAGACATCCAGTATACGATTATTTACCTTTAAATCTACGAGAACTCGCGAAAGGTAAGATATTTGACGCTCTGTATCTCAAATAATTTCTCCCGCGCATGGCAAAAGAACTCTACGAACTCAATGAAGCAATCCCATTAGGTGAAATACCTAAAAAAATGCACGCACAGGTCATCCGTGAAGACCGCTTTGGTGAACCCAAGAAAGCGTTCAAGCGCGAAGTGGTCGATGTGCCTGACATCAACGCCGACGAAGCGTTGGTGCTTGTGAAAGCAGCCGGCATTAACTACAATAACATTTGGGCAGCCTTAGGTATTCCACTCAACATGGTCGAAGTCCATCGTAAGGTACAAAACGACCAATCGGGCTTTCATATCGGCGGCTCGGATGCGTCGGGTATTGTGTATAAAGTGGGTGCAAACGTCAAGAACGTGAAAATTGGCGACGAAGTGGTTGTCCACTGTGGTACATGGGACGTCAATAATCCCGACATCAAAGCGGGCAAAGTCGATCCCATCGTGCATCCATCGAACGCGATTTGGGGCTACGAAGTCAACTACGGCAGTTTCGCACAGTTCACCAAAGTACAGGCGCACCAGTTACTCCCCCGCCCCAAGCACATGAGCTGGGAAGAATCGGCGGCGTACATGCTGGTGGGTGCAACTGCGTACCGCATGCTCATGGGCTTCAAAGAGCACACCGTGCGCAAAGACGACGTGGTGCTCGTTTGGGGCGGCGCGGGCGGCTTGGGTTCCATGGCGATTCAAATCGTGCGCGAAATGGGGGGGCGTCCCATCGCAGTCATTAGCGACACAAGCAAAGTCGACTACTGCAAAAAATTGGGCGCGATCGGCGTCATCAACCGCAAAGATTTTAAGCACTGGGGTATGATACCGCACTGGAAAGACACCGATAAATACAACGAATGGGTCAAAGGCGTACGCGCGTTCGGCAAAGCAATTTGGGATATAGCCGGCAAAGGCGTGAATCCCCGCATCGTCTTTGAACACCCAGGCGAAGCGACCATCCCCACCTCAACGTATGTCGTCGAGCGTGGCGGCATGGTGGTCATCTGCGCGGGCACGTCGGGTTATACCGCCACTGTCGATTTACGCTACCACTGGATGCACCAGAAGCGCCTGCAAGGTTCGCACTTCGCGAACGACGAACAATCGGCGGCGTTCAACCAACTGGTGCTCGACAAACGCATCGACCCCTGCCTTTCCAAGTCGGTCTCCTTCGACGAAATCGGCGACGTACACCAAATGATGTACGAAAACAAACACCCGCACGGGAACATGGTTTCGACAGTTCAGCTTGGCTAAGCCAAGCTGAACGCGCCATCCATGGCTGCGACGCAAGGACGGCATCCGTGCCGGCGTCGCCCCTGCACATCCGTGTGCATTGGCCGAAACCTCACGCATCCGTGCGCTTTGGTCGCCACCGTCCAAATTGCATAGCAATTTGGACTAACACTCTTTGGGTGGCCACCGAGGTGCGCCCTCGCACCATGGTGAGCACGGTTCAAATCGGCTAAGCCGATTTGAACGAACACTCCTTACGTGCTCACCGAGGTGCGCCCCGCACCATGGTTTCCAGTTGGCCATCCATGGCTGCGACGCAAGGACGACATGAGCCTGTTGAAAAACCCGACTTGACTTTTTTTTGAATCTATGTATTGGTAATATTATGGCACGCTATAAAGAACCCGTAACAGAGCAATATCAAATGGTAACGCTTAACTTTGCCGATTTATT